>JAQUAF010000062.1 GCA_028687435.1 Verrucomicrobiia bacterium
AAACTTCAAACGATTCAAAATGTTGACCCAAAAATGGATCGACCTCGCCCTGACGCTCTCCAGACTGGAAGTTGAGGAAGCTAAAAAATCACTGAAGGAGTAGTCCAGAATTCGGTACTCTCAAGTTTATGAAAACCACCGAAAAAAAATCTGCCATTCAGGTTCGCGAACGTAGAACCGGCGCCCCTGGCAAAGAAATCATCCTTGGACGTTCCGACGAGAGCTTTCCTCGTCATTCTGAAGGCGATCTTGCTCAACTCCAGGATGGCAGTTTGCTGGCCGTGTGGTCGCGTTTTAAGGGCGCGTCCGACCACTCGCGTTCAGAGATCATCGGAAGACGCAGTTTGGACATGGGAATGACTTGGTCGGAAATCGAAATCATTGCATCCCTTGATGAAGATGCGCATCGCCGCAATTCCAATTTGATGAGTGCCAGCTTGCTTTGTTTGAAAAACGGATCCGTGTTGCTGGTGTATTCGGCGAAGGAAGAAGATCTCAAAAACGGACGGATTGTCTGTTATCCCTATTGCCGCTTTATCGAGGACGAAACCCGTCTTTCCGCTCCCATCCCCATGGCGGATCAGGAACATTATTACGTTGCGCATAATGCGCGGATGATTCAAACGGCTGATGGCCGGCTCTTATTGCCTGCGTCTGTGGCGCCCAAACCCGTTGATAACCAGGAATGCAAAGTTTTAATTTCTGATGATCATGGACTTCACTGGAAATGCCAGCCAGCCTGCTCCCTATTCAATCATCCCTATGGTGAGGCGCTGAATCCACCCAATACCCGCACTCTCCATGAACCGTCTCTGTTTGAACTGTCGGACGGACGCATGATGATGGTCATGCGCACCCGTCTCAATCATCCCTTCTTCAGCATTTCTGCAGATAAAGGGGAAACATGGAGTAGTCCAGAGCCCATTGCCGACGTCGTAAACCCCGAGTCGCCCCAAAGTCTTTTTCGGCATCCGAACACCGGCAAGATCATCATGACTTACAATAATAATCCCTTGGGAAAAAAGGCGGGGTGGGAAGATCGCCGCCCCTTGTCTTTCACGATCAGCGCAGACGAAGGTGCGACATTTAAAAAAGGAAAAGACATTGAATCAGTTGAAGGTTATTGCTGGTCATATGTTTCCTGCCGTCCATATGGCGATCAGGTTTATTTGCTTTATTACGAATGGCCTCGGAGCCATGTTAACTTTTTCTTTTGTGACCTAAAACTTTCCATTGTCCCGCTAGATTGGTTCAAGTAACATTTTATCTTTGTCCTCCGGATGATTCCCGTTTGAATCTCCGTGGTAGAGGGGAAGAGTTCCAGCCGGACATTTGCTTTTTATTTATGACCCAAACTGTTTTTTTAATTGATAACCATGTTGTTTTGAGGGCATTTGCTGAAACGGGAATTGCCGGCCGCGTCATCCTCAACACCCTCTGAAAAAAGCCTTTTTTCATGCCTTAAATTTTGAAGTTGCATTGGGTTTTTTATAGGTTATTATGATAATAACCTAAAAGGAGCAATTGACATGAGTTTTATTGTTTTGCAGCGAACCAAACGGGGGCGGGTTTATGCGTATCAGACCACAACCCTGTGGAATCCGAAGAAAAAACACACCTTCCAGCGGCGGGTTTACTTGGGACGACTCGATCCGCACACACACAAAGTGATTCCTGGGCGTCAGCGTGGCGAGGAAACCGGCCCAGGGCTGGCTCTGTCTCAACTCAAGAAGGCCGTTGCCGCTGGTGGGGACACGGTCTTAAAACTCCTCCATGCCACCCGCGGCAAAGGCCAAACAAACAAGACGTCTCAGGTGTTGGATGCCAGCCCCATCGCCGAGGTGGCGGAGCCCGGCGCCTTTCACGTCGTTGGCCAAATCGCCGCTGCTACCGGTCTGGAGGCCACGCTCCAACGGGTGTTGGGGCAGCGCGCGGCAGCTCAATTGCTGCTGCTGGCGGCTTATCAGTTAACGCAAGCCACACCGCTTTATCTGGCCCGGTCGTGGATGGAAAGGATCTTGGGCGCGACGGTGTTGGCCAAACAGGGCTTTTGTGGCGATGGAGACTTGCTCGAACAACTCGGCGCCGACACCCCCCGGCGCATGAAATTGCTGCGGGAATGGGCGGCTCAGCGCAAGCATCCCCGGGCATTGGTCTACGACATCACTTCCATCTCCACCTATTCGCAACTGCTGGATCTGGCCGAATACGGTTACAATCGCGATGGCGAGTCTTTGGCGCAAGTCAATCTGGCGCTGGTTCACGACCGCGCGGATGGGCTGCCGCTTTTTTATCGCGTGCTGCCTGGCAGCATTAGCGATGTTTCAACCCTGAAGCTGACCGATGAATTGATGCGGGAATTTGGTTTTCGGGATTTTCATTTTGTCATGGATCGCGGTTTTTTCAGTCAATCCAACCTCGCGGCAATGTTGAACCACAACACTGGTTTTACCATGGCCATCCCCTTGAACTCCACCCAAGCCAGAAATTTTATCCGTCAACGCCGCGCCTCCATTGGCAAAGCCAAAAATGCCTTCGCCTGGCAGGGACTGCCGATGCATCACTTGGGTGGAGTTTGGCAGGTCCAATTGCCCGCGGGAAAGCCGGCCGAATGTGACGCCCATCTTTATTTTGACTCCAAGCACAAAGCCGACGAGGAAGGTCGTTTTCTTGGCTGGATTCTGCTTGTTGAAGAACGGGCTGGCAGCGAAAAATTCGCCTTCGTCCGGGAAGCTTTCCGCTGGCTCAATGATAACGCCGGGGCGCTGAAAGGTTATTTTTCGGTCCGGCAAGCCGGTGAAAATAACTGGCGCATTCAGCGAAAAAACAACGCTGTGGCCCAGCGCACGGGAACCATGGGCCTGACGCTGATTCTGACCACGCAAGCCCGGCAGACGCGCGAAGAAGTGCTGGCCGATTACCGTGACCGCGATCAGGCTGAAAAAGCTTTCGACATTTTCAAAAACGAAAACGGCCAGTCCCGGCTCCACATCAGCACCCGGGAACAAGCCGAAGGCCGCCTCTTGCTGGCTTTTTTGACGCTGATTGTTTCCTCAAACTTGGATCGTCGCATGCGTCAGGCGGGGCTTTACAAGCAATACACGACGGCGGAAGTCTTTGCCGAACTGGCCAAAATTCGCGCCCTGCGCCTGGCCAATGGCGAAGTCAAACTGCTGGAGATTTCAAAAAAACAACGCACCCTCCTTGAAAAACTCGCCCTACCGCCGCTCACCCCTGACATGGTTATCAATTAAAAAACACTTTGGGTCCGAAATCGCTGCGCTGAAGGAAAAGGGTTTGACTTTTTCAATCTGATGCATTATGGTTCATTGATGAAAAAATCCGCTCCAGAGAGGTTTGATTTGCAGATCGAACAGACCCTGTCGGTTCACGAGCAAATTGAGCGGTATTTTGAGCGATTGGTGAGGTCGGGCGGGTTAAAGGCGGGGGAACCCCTGCCTTCCTCGCGGACTTTGGCCAGGCAATGGGGGGTGGACTATCGGACGGTTCAAAAATCCCTGCGTCATTTGAGGGTTTCCGGAGTGCTGGCCGGGCAGCCCCGGGGCAAGACTTTTGTGCGGGGCAAGGCGGATCAGGCGGCGATCGGGATTTTGCTGGGATATCGCCTGACGGATGAAACCGCCTATTTTCATCGGAAATTGGTGGAGTGCGTCCACCAGGAGATCAACGAAGACAAGGAGCATTCCCTGGCCTGCATGGAATATGACGGGTTGGGCGGATTGAAAACGCCGGATGATTTTCAAAATTCCCTGGGTTACCGGAGGCTGACCCGCGATTTGCAGAACTTTTCCTTCCATGGGATCATTCAGGTTTTGAGGAGTCTGGATCTGGAGTTTTCCAAGCAGACTTGGAACCTGCCGGTGGCTCGTTACAATCCGCCTGCGCCAGGCATGCCCACGGATGTGATCATGGATCATTACCATTTCGGGCGGGAATGCGTGAGGTTTGCGGCCCAAAAAGGGGCGAAAAAGATTGTTTATCTGCGGACCATTGCCAGCGATTCGAACGATTTGGATGGGATTTACGATGCCGTGGCGGAGTTGAAACTGCCCAAGGCCGAGGTTTGCCAGTTGCGCCGGAGCGGCGAAGGCGGCGCGCAGACCGAAAAGATGGCGCAAGAAAAAACCTTGGAACTGATCAAGCCAAGACAGTCGAAATCCGGGGAAAAACCATGGCCGGACGCCCTGCTGGTGTCGGATGATGTGGTGACCCGGGGAGTGGCCCTGGCCCTGTTGCAGAGCGGGATGGGGGTGTCCAAAAGGCAACCATTGGTTGTCACCATGGCGAACAAGGAGATTGTCCATCACTATGGCATTCCAGTGACGCGGTATGAGTTTTCCGTGCAGGAGATTGCCCGGGAATTGGTCCGCCTCCTGTGGTTGCGAATCCTGCACAAGAACGAACCTGCCCTGCCCGTCAAGATCCGGGGAAAAATCGAACAGGATGAAAAATGAAAAAAACTCGGGCAACGGCGGGTGATTTTTGGCGGGGGTTTACACTTGTGGAGTTGCTGGTCACGATCAGCATTTTGTCCATTTTGTTTTCCCTGTTGCTGCCGGCGTTGAGCAAAACGAAGGAAAAGGTCCGGCAAATCAATTGCCTGAGCCATCTCAAGCAGTTTGGATTGGCGATCAATTCGTACAGCAACGATTACGATGGATATCTCCCCAACTATCATAATGGCTCGGTGATGTGGCATATGTTGCTGCCGCGTTATCTGGGAATGCCGGATACGAACAAGGCAAGCCCCTTGTGGTTGAAGTGCCCGACCGTTACCCGGTGGGGGACTGAGGCCGGCAACACCAATTACACTTATGGATACAATGTTTATGCGGGGGATATGAGGAGTCCGGAGACATTGCCGGCCCTGCGGCTTGACCAGGTGACCAGGCCTGCCGAACGGCTGATCATGGCGGATTCCTATAACACCGGCATTGGGAATCCGACTGCGATGGGGGTTGGATGTTACCGTCATAACAACGGCTGCAATTTGCTTTATGTGGATGGTCATTCCGGGTGGATGGAAGGCAGCCTCTTGACGAGCACTTATTTCTATTTGAACAAATAGCCGGGGAGTCTTTGGATGAAAAAGCATGAAGCAATCGATGGGTGAAATTCACATCGATAGACGGGATGGGCAGGATAAAATTCAAGCCGGGCATTCAGAAATAATTAAACATATCCCATACATCCTGTGCATCGATGTTCAATGGGTTTAAGTTGCGGTGAATGCGGGAATCCAGGGGTTGGTTTCCGGGGAAAATGGTTTTTGAGGAAAATTTGACTTTTGGTACATTGTGGTACAAGTTGGAATCGGAAGGCTTCAAATGGAATTGGCTTGTTGGCATGGATTGTTGCAGGTGGAAGAATCGGGATGAGCGAAGACAGGACGTAAATTAAATCCGCCTGCGGCGGACAACTTTTCGACAGGATTAACAGAATTTACAGGATTGTTCGGCCATGCGGCCGGACATTGTCTTGCATAAAAATCCTGTCAATCCTGTCAATCCTGTCAAAAAATCTTTTCGCCATGGTGCTTTCGTGCCAACTTTGAAATTCCTAAACATGAACTTATGATGAAGACATTGTTTTATCTGGCGTTTTTATTGACGGCATCGATTTCCGCTCCGGCGGCTTTGGTGGGCGAATGGATGGCCGGCGAGGGGGCGGGTTCGCGGGCCAGGGATGGATGCGGAAAAAGCGACGGCGTCATTTCCGGCGCCAAGTGGGTGGCGGACCGGAAGGGGAATCCGGCGGGGGCGCTCCGGTTCAGCGACGCGAAAGACCAGGTTGTTTGCGGAAAGGATGTCAGCCTGAATCTCACGGGCGATCTGACGGTTGAAATCTGGATCAAGCCGGATTCATTGGAGCCCGAGTTTCAGCAGATTCTGAGAAAAGGGGACACCAAGGCGGCTTATGCGATTTTTATCACCCGCCAGAATATATCTTTTCGTTCGCATGCGCCCAAATGGGGCATGTTGGCGCAAACCAAAAACAATCCCCTTCGGCCCGGGGAGTGGGTTCAGATTGTGGTTGCGCGTGAATATTCCGGACAAACCGCCACGGGAAAAATTTATATCAATGGCGAATTGCAGGCAACCGGGACAAGGGAGGGGGTGACGGTTTCTGTCCCGGACGACAAGTTTTTCATTGGTTCGCTGGCCAGCGAACCAAAGGTCTGTT
The DNA here is from genome assembly GCA_028687435.1 of Verrucomicrobiia bacterium. Classification (GTDB taxonomy): domain Bacteria; phylum Verrucomicrobiota; class Verrucomicrobiia; order JABWAM01; family JABWAM01; genus JAQUAF01. The sequence continues at coordinate 6,205 of JAQUAF010000062.1, forward strand.
TCAAGGGATGCGTTGGGACGGTCAGGGTTTTCAATCATGTCTTGGGCGCGGAAAAGGTGAAGCTGTTGCATGGGGAGAAATATCGGGAGTTGCTGGGTGTGCCCGTCGATGCCATTCTGGATGGCCTTGAAAAACGGATCGGAGCTTTGCCTGAAAAATACGGGGATAAAAAGGAGGGGCTGCTGGATGTGGCGCGAATGATGAGGATGAAGGCTGGCTTGAAAAGTCCGTCGCTGGCTGCGATGACCGGAATCTGTGCCGGAATGGGCCGTCTGGAAAATTTTTTGGATTTTTTTGAGCGCGCGCAGACGAAACCTGCGGAGGAATGGAGGGAGACGTGGGGCGGCGGCGGCGAGGAAATCATGGTGGGTGGCAAGACCCTGGATCTGTTTGCCCAGGAGGCTCGGAGGGAAGCCGGCGGCATGTTGATGGCCGGACAATTCAATTTGAGGGAATGTGTTTATGGACTGAGTTTTGCCACGCCCATGGAGAAGGTTTTGCGCCATGAATCGGAGGTGATCAAGCCGGTTTTGGAACATTCCCTTTCGCTTTGCAGGAGAGAGCATGAGGGGGTGCAATTGCTGGTGATTCCTTATGGGGATGGCTTGAGGGATGTGAAAATCGAGGCAACGGATTTGATTGGCAAAAAGGGGAGGAAAATCAAAAAAGAGCATTTGAAGATCACCCCGGTGGGATATCTGGAGATCAATGCGCAGGGAGGAAGGGTTTGGGCGCCCGATCCCCTGTTGGAGACGGATCGGTTTGATGTCAGGGGGGGTGAAATCCAGCCGGTGTGGATCGATGTTTATGCCCCGCCCGAGGCGGACGCGGGCGATTATGAGACGACCTTGAAAATCACTCCAGTGGATGCCCCGGCGCTGGAGGCGCGATTGAAGGTTCATGTCTGGGATTTCGCGTTGCCGCTGAAGCCCGCATTGAAAAGCGACGTGAAAGCGGATTCGGACTTGATCCGGGAAATGGTGATTAATCACCGGTTGAGTCCCGGGACGCTTGTTTTCGACAAGGTGGACAGTGGCAAACGAAAGGAATTTGAGGAGATTCGTCCGGTTGTTGATCAGGCCTTGAAAAAATACCGCCCCATGGGATTGGGGAATTTCAGGATCGAGATGCCGTTTTACGGCAATTTGCACAAGCATTCCTCTTCGCCCGGCGGTTTTGCGGATGTGAAAAAATTTTACTCCGAATCCGAAAAGGAATATTTCCGCAGGTTTTACAGGCAGTTTGGCGAATATTTGGAGGAGCAGGGATGTCTTGAGGATGCCTGTGTTTATGTGTGGGATGAACCGAGGGAGGCGCAGAGCAAGTGCATCAGGGAGATTTGCGAGGTGGTCAAGGAGGCCAATCCCAGGATCAGGCGGTTGGTTGTGGGATCATTTTATCATACGGAGGCACTGGTTGGCTCTGTGAACCTGTGGGTTCCCCTGATCGATGTTTTTGATCAGAAACGGGAATTTTTCAGGCAAAGGTTGGCCGCAGGTGAGGAGGTCTGGTGTTATCTGGCTGGTTCGCCTTTTCATCCTTATGCCAACTTTACCTATATTGATCCGGAGTACAGCCTTTTGGAGGGGCGGTTGTTCCCTTGGATGATCTGGAAGGAACAACTGAAGGGATTGCTTTACTGGTACGTGCAGAATTGGCGGGGTGAATTTTCCCGGCGGGGAAGCGACTGTTCATGGAGCCGGAGCGATAACAAATATCCGGCTGGCGTTGGTTTGTTTGTTTATCCGAATCCGGATCGAAAAGGAAATTTCATCGGCAGCATCCGATTGGAGGCGCTCAGGGACGGGTTTGAGGATGTCGATTATCTGGCTGTCTTGCGAGATTTGGTTGTCGAATTGAAAAACAAACGTCCGGATTGCCGGAAGACAATCAGCCGGGCGGAGGAACTGTTGACGGTTCCCGAGGATGTGGTGGCGTCCCTGACCCGTTATACCGGCGATCCCCAAAAGGTTTACCAACGCCGGGCGGCTGTGGCTGAACAAATCGAAATCGTCAATGGTTTGTTGAAGGGCGGGAAGGAATATTCCGCAAATTTTATCAAAAATGAAATTTGAGGGAAATTCAATGTTTGCAGAAAAATGAATTGGAGATGGATTTTTTGACAGGATTAACAGGATTGACAGGATTGTTCGGCCATGCGGCTGGACATGGTCTTGCATAAAAATCCTGTCAATCCTGTTAATCCTGTCAAAAAGTTTTCCGCCGCAGGCGGATTTTGATGCAAAATTCGGTTTGAAGAGGATTGAATTTAGAAAAGAGTGAAAATGAAACTGAAAATTGAAAACAACGAATGGACGGTTGGAAACGATCTCTGGTCTGTGGCGATCGGCCGCGCAACGGGCGGCTGCATCAACAGCATGGTTTGTTTTAATGGTTCAAACAAAAACATTCTGGCCGCGCCCGTCAGCTCGCGCTTTTCCGAATACAGCGACCTTCATGAGTCCGCTCCGGAAATCCGGGTGTTGGAAAAACGGAAGGACCGCATCGCGATAAAAGTCCGCGGCGTCTTGCGGGACCGGAACGGGCGGAGCGGCGGGATCGGTTATGATTATATTTACGAAATCCGCGGGGATGGCTGTCTCAAAATAACCCGTAAATTTATTCCATCCAAAACCTCCGCGAAATTTTCCAACATGGTTGTCGGGCGCATGGAAATGAATGATTCCCTGGGCGAATACGCCGCCTCGGTCATTTCCAGAAAATACAGGGTGAATGGGAATGCCTGCGTCATGGAAAGTTTGCGCGGCAGCGGCTTTAAAATCTACGGCAAAACCGCGTCTTCGGACGGAAATGTTTTTTCCTGCGATGGCATGGCCGTCAAGCTGTCGTTTTTCAGCCGCGGACGCGAAGGCGTTGAATGGCTGCCCGCATCCGATCTGGGCGAATGGGAAAAATTCGCGGGGGACAATGGGAAAAGCCGTTGCTCGATTTCTTATGACCCCGGCAAAAAAAGAGTCGTCATGGCGGTGGAGCCGTTTTGTTCAGCCCGTCCGGCGGCGCTTTCCGGGCCGTGTGTTTTCACCTCTTATTTGACGCTCCCGGCGGTGAGGGAAAAACAGGAGCGGCGGTTCCGAAGCATCCGGTTCAGCCCTCATCCATGGCCAACGGAGAAGCAGATCGAAAACTGGGCGCGAAACGGAGTGAACACCATCGTTTTTCAGGACGACAACTGTCTGCGCGCCCGCGCAAACTGGCGGGACGGCTCATATCCTCCCTATGACGGGCAGGGCATGCGAAACCTGGAACGGATGATTGCCTCGGTCCACAAACATGGCATGAGGATTGTTCCTTATTTTTCAAACGCCCATATCCATCCCGCGGCTGGACCGTCGGGGAAAAAGATCGCCCAATGGACGCGTGCCTGGCCCGCGGCTGATGAAGCCAGGGCATATGGAAAAGAGGTGTGTTATGAGGCGCCGGGATGGAGGAGATTTTTCAAGGATTCGGTCAAAAGGGTTTTGACCCGCCATCCGTTTGACGGCATTTATTACGACGAAAACATCCTGGTTCCCTGCGACAACCGCTTGCATTTTCGTGGCCGCCACACCGGCGCGGACGGGTTGATCGACCTGATGAGATGGACGCGGAAGTTCCTGGGGAAGGACCGCATCATGATTGTTCACGAGTGGCACGATCCCCTGGTGTTGGCGGATAATCTCGCGGATGTTGTTCTGACTGGGGAGGATATTTTCCATTGCCGCAAACAATACGGACGGTTGTTGGAGCTGGATGAATTTACGCCGCATGCCGGTTTCATGAACATCGCGCCCCGGCTGATCCTCTCGTTTCCCCTGCGCAAGGAAAAGGCGCGGGCGGTGGAAAGGTTTCTGGCCAAATGCGCCGTGTGCGGCTATTTCCCGGAAATCCGGGTGAACGGTCCTCCGGGTGAGACCTATAAGGTGATCGATGGGAGGGAAAAGGAGAGGAAAATTCTAAAATTCGACAAAGCCTTTTCCGGCCTGGACCTTGGACAATATCATTTTCAAAATTATCTTAACCGGGTGGTGTTGACGGATTGTCCGAACGTCAAAACCGCGATTTATTGGAAACAGGACGAGTTGTTGATCGTTCTTTCCAACCTGGGTGAAAAACAGGAGAGATTCAAATGGCGGGTGAATTTGAGCGGGATTGCCGGCAAATGCGAAATGGGTCCGGCCATGACCGGACTTTTGCGGAAAAAGGGATTGATTGGGGGAGTGAAGGGAGTTCTTGCCGGTTATGAGTTCCGCATTTTGCGTTTTCCTCTTCCGTGCTTATTTTCCCGCCACCCATCCAGTCATTCCCGCGAAAGCGCATAGGCGGCAACCTAAGGATTCAATGAAGACTATCTCTAATTTCAGCAAGCGTTTACGGCATTTGCGAAAAAGTGGCAGAGCCGTCCCGGCTCTGGGTTGAAGACCAGCGGCGGGACGCCGCTGCCACTCTATTTCGTCTCGCAGGCGGGGCGGCGCGGCGAATGCGGGAATCCAGGGGTTGGTTTCGGGGAAAATGGCTTTTGAGGAAAATTTGACTTTTGGTACATTGTGGTACAAATTAGAGTCGGAAGGCTTCAAATGGAATTGGCTTGTTGGCATGGATTGTTGCAGGTGGAAGAATCGGGATGAGCGAAGACAGGACGAAACTTATGATGAAGACATTGTTTTATCTGGCGTTTTTATTGACGGCATCGATTTCCGCTCCGGCGGCTTTGGTGGGCGAATGGATGGTCGGCGAGGGGGCGGGTTCGCGGGCCAGGGATGGATGCGGAAAAAGTGACGGCGTCATTTCCGGCGCCAAGTGGGTGGCGGACCGGAAGGGGAATCCGGCGGGGGCGCTCCGGTTCAGCGACGCGAAAGACCAGGTTGTTTGCGGAAAGGATGTCAGCCTGAATCTCACGGGCGATCTGACGGTTGAAATCTGGATCAAGCCGGATTCATGGGAGCCCGAGTTTCAGCAGATTCTGAGAAAAGGAGATATAGCGGAGGCTTCTTATGCTCTTTATATTACGCAAAGAAACATTTCTTTCCGTTCGCATGCGCCGAAGTGGGGGACATTGGTTCAGACGAAAAACAGTCCCCTTCGCGCCGGGGAGTGGTTTCAGGTGGTGATGACGCGCGAATATTCAGGCCAAACCGCTGCCGGAAAAATTTATGTGAACGGCGAATTGATGGCGGAAGGAATGAGGGAAGGAATGACTGTTTCAACTCATGACGCGAAGTTTTTCATCGGTTCGCTGGCAGATGAGCCAAGGGCTTGTTTCAAGGGATGCATTGGGACGGTCAGGGTTTTTAATCATGTCTTGAGCGCTGAAAAAGTGAGGCTTTTGTACGGCGAAAAATTTTCGGAAGTTCCGGATGTTCCCTTTGCCTCGATTCTTGACGGTTTTGAAAAGAGAATCGGGAGCTTTCCTGAAACGCTTGAGGGCAAAAAGAGGGACTTGCTGGACATTGTGAACAATATGAGGATGAAAGCCGGAATGAAAAATTTGCCGCTTGCCGTGATGTCAAGGATGTGCGGCGAGATGGATCGATTGGAAAAGTTTTTGGATTTTTTTGAACTCAAACAATCAAAGCCCGGGACGGATTGGAAGGCGATATGGGGTGGAGATGGCAATGAAATTCAGGTGGGGGGGGAAAGTCTGCATGTGTTTGCCAGGAAATCCAGGAGGTCGGCCGGTTGCATGTTGATGGCCAGCCAATTCAGTTTGAGGGATCCTTCTTACGGCATAAGTTTTGCCACGCCCATGGAAAAGGTTTTGCGTCATGAATCGGCGGTGATCAGGCCGGTCTTGGAACATTCCCTTTCGCTTTGCAGGAGAGAGCATGAGGGGGTGCAATTGCTGGTGATTCCTTATGGGGATGGCTTGAGGGATGTGAAAATCGAGGCAACGGATTTGGTTGGCAAAAAGGGGAGGAAAATCAAAAAAGAGCATTTGAAGATCACCCCGGTGGGATATCTGGAGATCACTGTCCAAAGCGGGAGAGTCTGGGCGCCCGATCCCCTTTTGGAGGTGGATCGATTTGACGTCAGGACCGGCGAGATCCAGCCGGTTTGGATCGATGTTTTTGCGCCACCGGAGGCGGAGGCGGGGGATTATGAGACAACCCTGCGGATTGCGCCGGGGAATGCTCCGGCGTTGGAGGCGCGGTTAAAGGTTCATGTCTGGGCTTTTTCATTGCCGTCAAAACCCACAATGAAAAGTTGTGTCAAAGCGGCGGCGGATCCGGCGAAAGAAATGGTGATCAAGCATCGGTTGAGTCCGGGAACACTTATTGCCGGCAAGGTGAATAGCGGCAAAAGAAAGGAATTTGAGAAAATTCGCCCTGTTGTTGATCAAGCGCTGGAAAAATACCGTTCAATGGGGCTTGGAGATTTTTGGATTGAGATGCCGTTTTATGGCAACTTGCACAAGGATTCCTCCGCACCTGGCGGATTTGGCGACAAGATGAAGTTTTATCCCGAATCCGAGAAGGAGTATTTCCGGCGATTTTATGGGCAATATGGCAAATTTTTGAAGGGAAAGGGATGTCTTGAGAACGCCTATGTCTATGTGTGGGACGAGCCAAAAGGGCCCCAAAACAAATGCATCAGGGAGATTTGCGAGGTGGTCAAGACTGCCAATTCTGACATCAGGCGTTTGGTTGCGGGATCGTTTGAGCATCATCCGGAGGATCTGATTGGATGCGTAAATTTATGGGTCCCTTTGACCGAGGCCTTTGATAAAAAGCGGGAATTTTTCCGCCAGCGTTCGGTGGCTGGTGATGAGGTCTGGTGGTATGTGTGTTGCGGTCCAACGCATCCCTATGCCAATTTTGCGTTTATCAATCCGGATTACGCTCTTTTGGAGGCGCGGCTGATTCCCTGGATGACTTGGAAGGAACGGTTGAAAGGATTGCTTTATTGGTACACTCAGTTTTGGCAGGGCGAGTTTTCGCGGCAGGGGACTGATTGCGCATGGAGCAAGGAAAGCAAATATCCGGCCGGAGATGGTGTGTTGATTTATCCGGACCCGGACAAAAAAGGCAATCTGTTGAGTTGCATCCGATTGGAGGCGCTCAGGGACGGGTTTGAGGATGTCGATTATCTGGCTGTCTTGCGAGATTTGGGTGTCGAATTGAAAAACAAACGTCCCGATTGCCGGAAGACAATCAGCCGGGCGGAGGAACTGTTGACGGTTCCCGAGGATGTGGTGGCGTCCCTGACCCGTTATACCGGCGATCCCCAAAAGGTTTACCAACGCCGGGCGGCTGTGGCTGAACAAATCGAAATCGTCAATGGTTTGTTGAAGGGCGGGAAGGAATAGTCCGCAAATTTTATCAAAAATGAAATTTGAGGGAAATTCAATGTTTGCAGAAAAATGAATTGGAGATGGATTTTTTGCGGCGTCGAGCGTTGGGCGGCCATCCCGCATGGCAAGAGCGAGATTTGATTTATGAAACCAGGATTTTCAAGGCGATTTTTTGGCGGGTGCATGGCGGCGTGTGTTTCGTTCGCGGCTGTTTTGATTTTGGCTGGGGAGGTGCGCTCGGAGATTCTCAACAAGAGCGATGGACGGGAAATGGCGGTTTTCTGGCCCATGACCGAGGGGGAGGGCGCGACGGCTCATGATGTGGGGGGATTGGGCAGGCATCTGAAGCTGAATCGCGTCGCATGGGTGGAGGGGCTGCATGGAAAGGCGGCGGCTTTTGACGGATCGGGCGCCTGGGCGGATTGTTCCATGGCCGGAGTGGGCGGGCTGGAGGAATTTACCGTTGAAATGTGGGTGAAACTGCCGCCGAACGCCGGGGCCGGCATGAAAAACCCGATGACCTTGATTTCGTTGGGGAGTTCCTGGGACGCGAAATCAGGCGGTTTTTGCGCTTTCGTGGCCGGCAAGCGTCTGACATGGACGGTGGTGGTGAAGGGGGAAAAGGAATATTCCGTGTCAAAGATTCTTCCCATTGCGGCGGCAAATGCGGACTGGCATCATTATGCGTTTGTTTATGGCAAGGGGGCTGTTGACGCTTATTTCGACGGCCAGTTGCTGGCGTCCCAAACTGGCGGAGGCGGTTTTGTTTTGCCATTCAAGCTTGATTTGAAAATCGGCGTTTACGCTTCCACCCCCAAAAACTTTTTGAAAGGGGCGGTGGGTGAGGCCGGGATTTTCCGGCGCGCCCTGGCGGCGGGGGATATCGCAAGGTTGTTTGCCGAAAAAGAGAAGGTTTTGTGGTTTTATCCCGGATTGTCTTCGGATCAGGTTTCAAGGAATGATGTTTTGAAGATCGATTCGCGCCTGTGCCGGTATTCCGGCGGGGAAAAGGAGGTGAGGATCAACTTTTTGAATGGCGCGGGGAAAGAGGTTAAGCAGATCCGGTGCGCCCCCCGCGAACTGGACTCGCTGGCGATTGAATTGAGCGGCCTGGCGCCCGGTTGTCATGGGGTTGAGATGACACTGGCGGGAATGGACGGGGGGGTATTGTCGAAACAATCCGTGGCATTGAGGGTTTACGATGACGACGCGCTTCGGCGCGATTTGCAAAGGAAACGGGAACAGATCGGGACGCGCAAGTTGGACTCTTTGGATCTTTCCCGTTTGCCGGGACTGGCAAATGTTGTGCAACTTTGCCTGGAGCGGAAGGATTACGACAGGGCTGCGGTGGCGCTGGACAAGATTCAATGGATTCTGGATGGGAAGGGCGAGTTTTCCCTTGTGGTGTTGGACAAGGATTTTCATGAGGGCAAGTTAAATGGGTATCCCTACAATCTGGGCGCCACGGGCATTTTCGGCATGCCGTTGGACGCCGAGAGGCGGGAGAGTTACCGCCAGGCTTCGGCGAACCGGCTGTTGACGATTGCGCCCCTGATTTTGCACGACCCGGAATGGAGCGCCGCCCATCCGGAGGCCGGTTTGACCTATTACATTTCCAGCGTGGTGGTCAAATCGACAGGAACGGAATGTGTGATTCAACTCCAGGAAAAGCCCGTGATCGAGCGTCTTGGAGAATTGCCCAAGGGATCGAAAATCAACACGATCCATCCGCCCGGGGAATGGTGGCATGTGAGGGACAGGACTGCCAACGAAAGGCTGTCATCGGGCGATTGGGAGTATTGTCCGGAAAGCAAGAGCGTGCGGATCAAAAAGGCGGTCGGCGGTCATGATTACCAGGTCCACTACATGGTGGATTATTTTCTGGGAAAACTCGGATATCTCGAGGGAACGGTGATTGATCCCCGTGATCCCGCCAACGTGGCCCTGCCCTGCCAGGTTGGCGCCATGGCGAATCCCATGCTGGAGGAGTACGAGGAATACCAATTGGGATTGCTGGAGAAATTGATGCGGAATTGGGGCGGATATCTTGATGTGTTGAGGGTTTTCACCACCATGCCGTATCCCGGGGTTTTCATCGGGATGAACGGACGGAAGGAATGGGGGCAATGGTCGTGGTGCGGGTATGGCGGCGGCGTCAATCCCCCTCTGCAAAGGGAATTCGAGAGGGAAACCGGGCTGAAATTCGATCCCGAATGGCTGGTGTGGCGTGACAATTGCACGGGCAACCTGGCCGCGCCGCCCACCGACGGGCATCTGGCATGGAAGGCTTTTGTCCGCAAAAAAATGCGGGCGTGGACATCGAAAGTGGCGCGGTTGTGCGAACGTTATGGAGTGCTGCTGCAGTTCAACGTGGGTGATTACTGGGTGGGGCTTGATCCTTATGCCGGGGATGTGGAGGAAGTGGGATTCCATTCCGTGGTCACATACCAGTTGAATCCGATCAAGTTGCGTTATCTCACGGATTTTCCGGGAAAGGCAAAGCGGGAATTGAAGGTATGGCTTTCCAATTTTGGGGTCAAATATGGCGATTGGAGCCAGACGGATGAGTGCATTGCCAGGCTGGAAAACTGGTGGCGGGCGGAGAAACTAAGTTTGTTGGGATGCATGGTCGATGCCTTGCGATGGGAGGTGCCCGAAGTCCTGCCGATGACCATCAAAACACCCGGGGAAAAGGAACGCGCCTTTGCCGCGCTCAAAAAAATCAGCGCCGAGTTTCTGGATTACCGGTCAAAATTGCTGGGGCAGGAGGTGTTTAAGTTTCCCATTGTCCTTTATGTGCTGGATGGATGGGGACGCGAGAGCAGTTGGGCGGCTTGGGGGGATGAGTTTGGGACTCCATCGGCGGGCAGGATCGAGGATTGTCTGTGCGGGTTGCCGTTCCGGATCAAGTTTGTCTCCCTGAGGGAAATCAGCCGGACCGGTGTGCCGTCCGATTGCGACGTGTTGTTGAATTTCGGGGAGCAGAACACCTCCACCAGCGGGGGAATGTTGTGGAAACTCCCCGGGGTGATTGAGAAAATCGGGGAATATGTGAGGAAAGGGGGAGGGTTTGCGGGGATTGGCAGCCCGGCCTGTGTGGACAATCGTTTCCTGCTGGGCAAGACGCTCGGGATTGAGTTTGGGAAGGAACAGGCGGGAGAGGTGACGGTGAGGAAAACCGCCGCAGGCAAAGGACACTGGATCTGCGAAGGATTGGGGGATGAAGTGAAGGGGGCGGGAGGGACATCGGTTCAGGTGGCGGCGGGAGAACGGCTTTTTGAGAAGCAAGGGGATGCCGGAGATTGGCGCGGGATCGTGGTCAGGGATCAGGAGGGCGGTAGGGCGGGGTATCTCGGTTTGTATGGGAACTCATGGGAATACAAAGCGCTTTTGGAGAGGATGATTTTCTGGCTGGCCCGCAAGGAGGCCGAGTTTGACCGGTTCCAGGTTTCGATTCCCCAGACGCATGGGTATCTGTATCCCGCCAAAAAACTGTTGATTGTCCATAATGAGAGCGCTGTGGAACGGAAGACCCGGGTAAAACTGGATCCTGCCTTGATCGGGTTGCCGGGCAAAGGCGCGGTTGTCCTGACGTGGGGAGAGGCCGGGGAAAAATCCGAGACCTTGGATGCGGGCAGGTTGAAAAGCGGCTTTGACCTGGCGCTGAAACCTTGCGAAACCCGGTTTGTCAGTCTGCAATTGAAAAAGGTGGATTGAGTTTTCCCTGGGATTTTGATGCAAAATCCGGGTTAAGCTTTTGCAGCATGGCGCCCGCGATGTCCCTCAATGCGCTTTTGAGTTTTTCGACGGGGTGTCCGTGATTTTTATGGGGAAAATCATGATGGCTTCGCCGGGCGTGTTCTTCTGTCAAGGGGTGACAATGTTTGCTGGAAAAGCGCAACAGGAGTTTCTTCCTGATGAAGGGGGGCGAGGGTAAATCGATCCGTTCCTGCTCAATTCACATATTTTCCGATTTCTTCGATCATTTTAAAACGCCCCCTTCTTGCGCGTTCGTACTCGTTTAAGGTGCGGGTGGTCAAAACCACAGCATAGAATGCTTTGTCGAGATCAAGGAAAATCGTCTGGCCGCTCCAACCGCTATGGTAGATGGTGCGGGGTGAAAAACCGCGGGGTTTCAGTTCGTCCGAGACAATCCAGCCAAGACTGCGTTTGACGGCGGCGTCGAACATCCGGGGCGTGGTGATGGCCTCAAATGCGGCATCAGAGAATAATTGTTTTTCTTCGGAATATTTTCCGGAGTTGAGCAAGCATCTGCAGAATTTTGCCAGATCCGGGGCGCAGGAAAATACCCCTGCGTTTCCGGCGGTAAAACCATCGCGATAGAGCTTGAAAGCGATGAAATCGGATATCTGGCCCGGTTTTTCCGTCCCGCATGTTTTGGCGAGGAGTTCGGGGTTTGATGTCAGGGGTTTTCCCAGCGAAGTGTTGCGCATTCCCAGCGGGGAAAAAATCCTTTCGGAGCAGAAATGGTCGAGAGATTTGCCGGTGACATTTTCTATGATCATTCCAAGCAAATGGTAGTTCCAGCAGGAATACTCGAATTTTTCGCGCGGCGGATTTTGGGGCGGCACGGAAACCAATTTTTTTCTTATTTCACCCCCCGTATTGGCGGTGTAATGGTTTTGTTGTCCAAAACCGGAAAGGTGCATGGCCAGGTCGCGCACGGTGACGGGGTTTTTGAGCGGGGCGGTGTATTCCGGCAGATAAGCGGTGAAGGGGGTGTCGAAATCAAGAAGCCCTTCATCGAAACAGATTGCCAGCGCCGAGGTTGTCGCGAGCGCTTTGGTCACGCTTGCCATGTCGATGATCGTATCCGTCCGCATTTTGACGTTGCCATCAATATCCGCATATCCCCACGCTTTTTCAATGAGCGTATCCGAAAGGGTCCCGGCATGGATGGTTGCGCCATGGATGATGCCGTTGTTTATTTCAAATGTTATTTCTTCTTCGCACATGTTTTTCAGCGAGTTGAGCATTCTTTCCGACCGGCTCGTGGCGTCAAAGGCTTGCAAAATTAATGGCCACAAAAGGCGCAAAAAGGTCCAGGAATGGACTGTGAGCAAATGGGTTGATCATTTGTGAGTGATGCGCCTTTTTTCTGCGCGCAAGACTTCGTAAACTGCGAGGACGTTTTCGACCGGCGTGTCTGTGGTGAAGGAGTGCGACGGGCCGGCAATAAACCCGCCGCCGCATCCGCCGGTTTCGACGAGATTTTTGACATGCTCCCGCACTTCCACGGGTGTTTTTTCAATGACCACGTGCTGGGCGTCGATGGCGCCCCACAGGCACAGTTGTTTTCCATGTTGGCATTTGATTTCATGGAAATTGTTTCCCTTGGCGGCCGGTTGCAGGCGTCCGACGCAGGGGATTCCCATTTCAATAAAATCCGGGAAAAGCTCGCGAAATCCCCCGCACCCATGGAAATAAGGGACGACGCCAAAATCACGGCATAGCGCGACCGCTTTTTGCAGATGCGGTTTGATATATTCCCGCCACATCTTCAGGCTGAAAAGAAGCCCTTCCTGGCCGGCGACGTCATCGCCGATGCCCATGATATCAATGAACCCTTTATTGATGGTGAGGAAGCGGCGCATTCTTTCCAGGTTGTGTGCGCTGATTTTTCCGAAAATGGCATGGGCTATTTCCGGATTGGCGGCCATGTCCATCATGAGCGTTTCCATGCCGCGCATGCCAGATGCATGCAGGAAGAGGATGCCCATGTCATAAGCGCAGATGGCTTTGTTTTTGGATGCGGCGCGAATCCAGGACGGCAGGGGGTAATCATACCAATCGGGATGGGGCCACTGTTTGTAATTCAAGATTTCATCGACGGATTCCGCGTCTTCCAATGGCATTTTTTCACAAACAACCTTTCCCTCATGGATGGCGGCGTGGACTTTATCACAAGAGAATGCCCGGCGGCTCGGTCCATGTGCGAAACGGGGCCAGACAAAGCAAATGTCGCCGCCAAGTCCTTCGATCAAATCCAAGTGGCCTGGTTCGAGAAAGGACAATTGGGTGGATTGGATCCCCAGTTTTTGCGCCACAGCCGGGTCGATGGCGCCTCCCAGGTAGAAAAAGGGAACCCGGTCTGTTTCCTGATGGGCGATGGCTCTCAGAACTCGTTCTTTTGAATTCATTCTCAACTCCATTTGCCGGCATTATTGTCAGGATTGTTGAAGTTTTCGGGAAACTTGCCCTCGGCGATGCCGCCGCAATCGTCCTCCTCGGGCGGGGTGAGCTGCCAGTCGGGACGCGGGTGGAACGGCGTTTTGAAATTGCATTGTTCGATGCGTTTTTTCTTTTCCATGTTTTCCGCGCAGGCTTGGATGCAGCCTTTGGCGCCGCAGATGGCAAAGTAACCGGTGTGATTGAGAATTTGGTGATAATAGGGCGTTACACCCGGTGTGTCGGGGAATTCCGGAGAGGGCATCCAATTGGCGAGGCCCAACGGATAAGTCAGGCGGTAGGCGGCTTCCTCGGACATGTTGGATTTGCGCACGTCGAGTTTGAAACCCGGCATGGATTTGCGCAGAAACGGCGAGGCTTCCCAGTTCATGCCGTGATGGGTGAGGGTGCAGCGGCCCATGTGGGTGTCGCCCCATTCATAGGTCTGGTCTTCGATTTTGATTTTGATGGAAGGCTTTTCCTTGGGCAGGGGAACAGCGCCGCCGGGGCATTTTTTGACGCATCGCATGCAGCGGTTGCAAAAGGCGCCTTGTTTGATCAGGGGATCGGGTTCCAATTCGGCATCGGTGAGGATGGTGCCCAAACGCACCCTCGGCCCGAATTTACGGCTGATAAACACCTTGGACCAGCCGATTTCACCAACACCGCAAGCCACCCCGGCAACCCGGACATTGAGATAGACTTCCGGCGGAGGGCGTCCGGCGGCCACCGGCGGGCGGACGCCTGGGCGTTCTGGAACGCCTGGGTAAACAGGCACGGCCTCAAATCCATGATCCTCAATGAAACAGGCGGTTTCAAAGGTCACCGCCGGGCGAAACAGGGTGTTGAGGCGGTTGTAGGAATAAAAGGTGTAATTGGCCCAGTGGGTTCCTTCGGTGATGCCCCGGTAGGTGCCCCGCGGAATGGGCTGGACAATGGTGATGACGGACTTGCAATCCGGAAAAATGTTGAGCGGATGCATCATCCGGGGCGCGTTGGCAAAGCGTTCGATGTTGGCGATGCCCACGTCGCCGCATCCGGCTTTGAATGCGGCTTCCTTGACCATTTGAGAGGTGAGTTTCATGAGGGGAAGGGGTTTAGGCTGTTAGTCTATTAGTCTGTTAGGTAATCGAGAGGGCTGCAATACAGGGCATGTGATTTGCGTCGAGCAACTTGTTTTGCCGTAGTTCCGTGTGGCGGGACGAATGTGGATCGAGCGTGTCCTCATGGAGCTTATATCTTGGCGGCCTGGATGGCGGATTCCACGGGGCGGTGGAAGGTGTCCACGGCCCATGGGGTGCGTTTGCGGAAAGGTTGGGAAAAGCGGTTGACGCATTTGCCGGTTTTTTCCAAATGCGCCAGGCAGGTGCGGGCGCAGGCCGATCCAAGCCGGTCCGGACGGTTGCCCCGGCCCGGCGCTTGCATGGCGCCATTCAGGCATTGGCGGCAAATGGCGTAGTCAATGGATGCCACATCCATTTGGTGTCCTGGAACGCCGTTTTTTGTGGTTTTGTCCGGTTGAATGGCGTTGAGCGGACAGGCCTTGGCGCAACGCTGGCAGTCGTCGCACATGGTTTTTTTGAGAATCGGATCGGCTTCCAGCTTCAAATCTGTCAGGATGGTGGCAAATCGTTGACGAGAGCCGTATTGAGGAGTCAGAAAGAATCCGCCCAAGCCGATTTCGCCCAATCCCGCCGCGTGGGCTGCGTAATCCAGATCGAGAATGATGTTGGGCGCGGGCTTGCCGGGCGCCACAGGGCGGCCGGTGGGCATGCCATCCTCGGCGTATCCGAAAAGGGGCACCGCCTCGAATCCCTTTGTCTCAATATGGCAGGTCAGGTCATAAGTGGTGCGGGCCAGGAAATTGTCTTCCAGCCATCGATAGCCGAACATGCCATAGGTTCCGCCAAAGTTGGTGCCTTCCTCGATGCCGCGCAGGGCGCCGCGCAGGATGCGGCGTCCGACAACGATCACCGACTGGCATTCTGGAAAAATGGATGAGGGATTCTTTTCCGCCGGAAGGGAGGCGAAACGGTCGATGGATGCGATGCCAACAAGGTCGGCGCCGCGTTGTTTTGCGTAGTCTTTGATGTCTTGGGAGTTCATGGATTTTGGATTGTTATACGGTTTAAAGGTTCAACGGTTCACGGTTTGAAGAGTGGAAAGGCTCTCTTTGTTTTTTTCTCTTAATTCAGTTTTTTCTCGATGGCTTGAGCTGTCTCCTTCATGGCGGAGAGAACGGTTGCCCGGGTTTCCCGTGTCAGTTGCGATGAAGGCAGGGGAATGCCCATGGCGGCGATGACTTGGCCCCTTTGTTGGATGGGCCAGGCCAATCCAACGATTTCGCTGGATTTTGAAAGAATGAACGAACCGTCATTCCGGATTTTTTCCAGGGTTTTGCGCAATTGGGATTCGGACTGGATTTCCGGCCAGCAGGAACCGGGCAGACCGCGGTTTTGGATGAAATCGGTGAGATGATCGTCTTCCATAAAGGCCAGCAAGAGACGGCCGGTGGCTGTCTGGTAGGGATCGAATGTTTGAGCGGGTTGATCTTGGATTTGCCAGTTCGATCCGCTATCCAGTTCGCAGATGACGATCCGGCGTCCCTGGCTCAAAACAGTCAGAATCACGCTTTGGCCGGCTTTTTTGGCAAGGGAGGATAGCGGCAGTTCGCAGATGTTGGACAAGTCCCTGCGATAGGCGCCTTTGGCGGACAGGGCGTAGGCCAGCGGCCCGAGGATATAGCCTTTTTTGTGGGCAATTTGTTCCACATAACCGCGCGCAACCAAGTCCTTCAAAATGCGGGCGCAGGTGGCGGGATGAAGTTTGGTCTGATCGGCGATCTCGCCGAGGCTGCGGGGCGTTTCAGGCGCCGCGGCGACACGCTCGAGAATGTCGAAAGCGCGATCAAGAACTTGGATTGCCAATTTCATATTATGAAAATGAATTGCTTATAGTGAAATTTAGCACACGCCCGATGTTTGTCAAATTTTTTGTCCGCGTTTTTGTCCGGCTGCCGGTGAGACGCAAAAAAACGCAATGTCGCAATCCATTCTTGCAGTGGGAGTGGAAATTTGTTGTAACGCAACAAGACATCATGATCGCAAACAAGAACGCAACAGCGTGGTCGGTTCAGGAAGCGGTTGCCGCTTACAACATTGACAATTGGGGGGCGGGTTATTTTTCGGTCAACGAGACCGGAAATATTTGCGTGTCGCCGTTGCAGGGCAATGGCGCGACACTGGCCATGATGGATGTCTTGCAGGAGGCGCAGTCAAGGGGGCTGGCCATGCCGTTGTTGATCCGGTTTCACGATTTGCTGAGGCACCGGGTGGTGGCGGTGAACGAGGGATTCCGGGTTGCAGCGGCGGAGAGTGGCTACCAAGGTCGTTACTATGGGGTTTTCCCCATCAAGGTGAACCAGTTGTGCGAGGTGGTGGAGGAGATCATCGACGCAGGGGAGCCTTATCATTATGGTTTGGAGGTCGGGAGCAAGCCCGAGTTGTTTGCGGCCATGGCGGTGTACCAGGATCCCGAGGGGTTGATTGTGTGCAATGGCTACAAGGATGCGTCCTATGTCCGGATGGCCCTTGCCGGTTGCAGGTTGGGCAAGCGGATCATTCTGGTGGTGGAAAAACTGGAGGAGATGGGACAGATCATTGCCATGGCGCGGGAGATGAATGTGTCGCCGTCGGTCGGGGTGAGAATCAGGCTGCTTTCCAAAGGGGCGGGCAAATGGGCCGAATCAGGGGGGGAAAACGCCAAGTTTGGCCTGACCACCGCGGAATTGTTGGAGGCGGTGGAACTGTTGAAACAGGCCGGAATGGAAAGGTGTCTCAAATTGGTGCATTTTCATATCGGATCGCAGGTGCCGGACATTGCGATCATCAAGCGGGCGGTCCGCGAGGGCGCGCGTTACTACGCCAAGTTGCGGCAGATGGGGTATGAATTGGAGTTTTTGGATGTGGGCGGCGGTCTGGGGGTGGATTACGACGGAAGCCGGTCGTCTTCGGACAGTTCGACCAACTATTCCATGCAGGAGTACACCTCCGCGGTGGTTTACGCCGTGCAGGAGGTTTGCGACGCCGAGAAGGTTCCGCATCCGCATCTGGTCAGCGAAAGCGGGCGGGCGGTGGTGGCGCACCACTCGGTGTTGATCGTGGATCTCTTCGGGTCGATCCAGAAAGACCGCCAGTTGTCGGTGTTGTTTCCCGAAAAGGGGGATGTGCGGGTGGTGGCGCAGTTGTTTGAGATCCACAATTCGTTGAACAAACGAAACCGCCGGGAATCCCTGCATAATGCGCGGGAACTCAAGGAAGAGGCGCAGACCATGTTCGACCTCGGGTTGCTCGATTTGCGCATGAAGGCCAAAGTGGAAATGCTTTACTGGCAGATTGCCCGGCAGGTGGTGAACCTTTACCAGGGCGCAAAGGTGATTCCGGAGGAAATCATCGAATTGGAGAAGGAGGTAAGCGACCAGTACCTGTGCAATTTTTCCGTTTTCCAGTCATTGCTGGACCATTGGGCGCTGGGCCAGCTTTTCCCGATCGTGCCGATCCATCGTTTGAACGAGATGCCCAACCGGGAGGGCATCCTGGTGGACATAACCTGTGATTCGGAAGGAAAAATCGGGAAGTTTATCGATGTGGAGGGGGTGAGGGAGATGTTGCCGCTCCACGCGATCAACCAGAAACCCTACTACGTGGGCATTTTCCTGGTGGGTGCCTATCAGGATACCATGGGTGACTTGCATAACCTCTTCGGACGGGTCAATGAAATCCATGTCTACCTCGATCCCGACGAGGAGAGCGGTTATTACATCGAGGAGGTCATCGAGGGATCGACCATGGCCCATGTGCTGGCCACCATCCAGTACGATTCCAATGAATTGGTCAGCAAAATGAAAATGCAGGTGGATCAGGCGATCAAGGAGGACCGTGTGAAGCCGAACGAGGGCATGCGGTTGCTGGCTGAATATGAAAAGGGGCTGAAGAACTACACCTATCTGGATTTCAACCGCGGCCAGGAGAAGGCGCCCAACGGGACAACGCAGGTTGTTTAGGCTGAAGACTGTGGTAGAGGCACTGAGGCGCTAGAGGGCACTAAGGCACTGGGGGAGATGTTTTTGTGGAATGTGAGCCAGTCAGGGAGAGGGTCAAAAAAAACAGGATGGCCATCTGGTGGTGCAGGGAGGTGTTGGACAGGCCTGTTGCCGCAATGGCAAACCATGCGCCCCCGGCGATCCAAAACCACAGAGGTCCCCGCGTGGGGGATTTTCGCGCCTGCCAGATCCGGTGCGCCGCCGCTCCCAGCAGGAGCAGAAGGGCCGCAAGACCGGGAAATCCCAACTGCGCCAGGGTGTTGAAATAAAGGTTGTGGGCGTGGTCGATGGTTTTCAGTTGCATGGGATCATCGGAGGGGAGGATGATGTTTTTGAAGTTGTTAAGCCCCACACCCGTCCATGGACGCTGAACCGCGGCGTCCTTGGCTGTTTGCCAGATGATTTTTCGTTCATGAAACGATCCGCGGAAAAGAAGCCGTTCGCGCAGGGAATGGCATCCCGCAAAGGCGATCAATGAAAGCCCGGCCACGCCAAGGGCGGTTTTGATGATCCATGCGGGCGGTTTTGTCCGCCAGAGGATGAACAGGGACCCCGCGACGGTGATCATCACTGCGGAGCGGCTGGAAGTGCCCAGCAGGGAAAAACCCACGATGAATATGGCGGTCCGGGTAAACCACTGATGCCGGAGCAGGTGGCGGTCGAGCAGCCACAAAATGGCCGGGAGCATTCCTGTCCGGGAAATCGCCATCCTGCCGGATCGGGAGCGGCGGCAGGCGGATGCAAAACGATGAAAATGTTTTTTGAGCAATGGCCAGGAAAAACTTTGGCGGTTGAAAAAGCGGTTGTCCAGGCTGGCGGCGATTCCCATCATCCAGACCATGGTTAGAAAGATGGCGCTATGGTTGAAATGGCCGACGGCAGGCAACTGAAGGGCCATGCATTTTGCGTAGGGGATGCCGCTCAAAGCCTTGGGCAGGCCGTGCAGGGAATGCCACCAGCCGCAAAGGCAGCCCAGACAGGTGGCAAGAAGAAGATGGCGCACGATGGCCTGCCGCCGCTCCTCCCGCGCCAGGATGTCGCGGCTGAACCAGAATACGAGGGTTCCCCTCAGAACATCCCAACAACCTTTCAGGGCGCTGGAGGATTCGATGGCGAAGAAGGGGGAAAGGGCGCAGAGCCCTATCCATGGGATGATGACAACTTCCAGAATGCCCCACCGGAGACGTTCCTTTCCTGTTGCCACACTGACAAGCCAGAGCGCCAGCAGAAGACCCCACAGGATGTTTTTGGGGCCTTCCACGAGGGGCAATGAATAGACGAACAGAACCAGCAGGCTCCAGCGTCCGTTTTGCCAGTGAGCCATGGAATGTCAGCGGTTTGGAGCCGGGGCGCCGGATTGAATGTGGGAGGGGGGAGGGGCTTCAGGCTGGGGAGGAGGCGGGGTGGGAACCACGACCGTGATGCCGTACTTGGCCGCGAGCGCCCGGAGTTCCGGGATTTGGACGCTGAGATTGGCGGTATCCTGGATGATTTCCTGAAAACTTTGTTTGATTTGGCTGGCCCGGGTTTCCTGTTCACGCAGTTGTTGAAGCTGGGTGGAGATCATCTGGTTTTGTTTCAGCAGGAAGAATCCAAGATTCAGGCTGAAGAAAAAGCCGATGAAGGCGAGGGTCACGATGATGCCCCACAGGGAACGGATTTCGGAGGAATCCGGGGCGCTGGCGGGAGGTTGTTCGGCGCGGGATGGCGTGCGATTGGATTTGCCGGAAGGAGGGTTCATGGTTCAGCGGGGTTTGGAAGGTGATGAGGGGGCCGGGGCTGGCGCCGGAGGGTTGGGTTGCACCACGGTGGTGACCCCGTATTTGCGCAGCAGGTTGAGGATGGCCGGATGTTTCTGTCCCAGGACGGCCAGATCATTGACCACGTTGCGGGTGGTGGCCTCCAACTGTGCCGGTTGCAGGGTGTTGATGTTGCGGCTGATGCGGTCCACATCGCCATGAGCGGCGATCAACTTGAACACAAGAAAGCCATTGAACAGGGCGCTGATGCCAAACAGAATCACCAGCATCCAGGAAAAGAGGCGAACATTCTGATTCATAACCCCCTTGATCTACAGGGTTGATCAGCGCGGTTCAACCCAAAATCCCGATGGAATCCGCCGCGAATGCGCTTTCAAGGGAATGACGGAAGACAACAGGCGTTGCGGGAGCCACGCCCTCCATTTGATCGCCTGCAAAAAATAATGGAGGGCCGGCCTCCCGGACGGCCAGGGTGAAAGATTTTCAGAAGATGGACTCCGCCATGGATGAAACCATGGATTAACCTATTTTCCGGAGGTTTTCCGGCCGGTGGGTTGAGGGGCGGGAGGCTGTTCCATTTTCAATTCCTCGTACCCGGCGGGGGTTTCAAAGGCGTCCATGGAAATCTTTGCTGTGTCCAGACGTTTGACCGTGGATCGGAACTTGAGCTTGGAATTTTCAAATTGCGAGATGCGGATGGGAAAACCCTTCAGTTGGGGCCTTTTTTGGACTTCAGTCAGGATCTGGGACATGTTGAACTCCGAAAAAAACTGAAATTCGTCAAAGTAACGCTTCAAATCAATGGCGCTTTCCGCCAGCCACAGTTCCGTCCAGTATCCCGGCTTTTCCCGCACCACGACCTGTTTGCATGCGAAACCGCTCACCGATTCGGTGACACCCGTGGCTTCGATCGTTGCGTTTTGCCAGAGGGGTTCCTCTCCCTGGGGGGGGAGCCCCGCGCCTTTTGCGCCGGCCGCGTCATGACGCATCACCACATATTGCCGGGCCTCGTGCGAGATGGAGAAGGTCAGCTTGCGATCGTTGAGAATGATGCTGGTCATCATCTGCCCCACATCGAACCGCAGGTGTTTGCCGCTGACCTGCACCATCATCTGTTCCTTTTGGCTCAGCTTGTCCCCCTGATAATTCTCCACCTCCTGCAACAAGGTGAGATCCGCCCGAGCCGCCATGGCCAGCCAGAGGACGGCAGCGCAAATCATGGCGCGGCAGATGCCGACGGTCTTTGACACCACTGGGGTGAGGATGTCGAAACGCATGCCCGAGTCATAGCATCCAGTGAATGAAAAGAAAATGCCATTGTTTTTCATGAGGGTTGCCTTGAATTTCCCGGGAGAAGCTTTGTTGGGCGCCAATCCAAAATTTTCTGTGTTATCACCCTTGGAATGAGTTTTTAAATTTCGGGAATTTGACTTTTTTTATTTTCTATGTATTATGTTTATAAAATATAAAGCATAGAAAATGAATTTAAGACTTGACATCAAGACAGCCAATCCTGTTCATTTGCAGATTGAGCAGTTTTTGAGAAGGGAAATTCAGACGGGTAAACTGAATCCGGGAGAGCGGTTGCCTGCGACCGATGTTTTGGCGCGGGAATGGCGGGTGGATCAGGCGGCCATCCAAAAAGCCATGGTGTGTTTGGTTGCCGATGGTTTCATTGAACGCCGCCGCAAGCGCGGGACATTCGTGAAATCCCGCCTGGACAAGGCGGTGATTGGGGTGTTGATCGGACGGAGTTTGGCCGATGAAACCGCGCATTTTCACCGCGCCGTGCTGGCAGCCATCCGGTCGGAAATGGAGGGGATGGAGGATTGCAATTGGATGTGCCGGGTGTACGACGGCTTGAATGAATTAAGGAATCACCCCGACTTTCGCCGCTCCGCCACCTATCAGCAGTTGGTTCGGGATCGGCAGCACTATCCCTTCAAGGGAATCATCAAACTTCGCGCCAATTTGACGGACGTGGAAAACAACCCCGGGCCGGATTTTGAGGCGAATCTTCCCGTCTGCCGCTTGGGACCGGCCTTGAAGGAAGATCCGGCGGATGTGCTCCTGGACTACCGCTGTTTTGGACGGGAATCGGTCGAATTTATTGCGCGGAAAGGACTGAAAAAGATCGCCTATCTCCGGGTGGTCAACAACACGTACGATCTCCCGGATGACTTGGCGGGAATAAACGAGGCGGTTCAGGCCTTGCAACTTCCGCAAGTGGAAATCCATGCCATCCAGCATGTGTTGACCAGCGGCGCTTTTCTGGAGCAGGCGGCGCATGAAAAGACGCTGGAACTGATTGACCGTTGGCAATCCAGGAAAGACGGGGCGGAATGGCCGGACGCGCTGCTGGTATCGGACGATATTGCGATGCGCGGCGCCGCCCTCGCGCTGGCGCGCAAGGGAATCGAGGTTCCCAACCGCCTGCTGGTGGCAACTGCGGCCAACGAAAGCATCGTTCATCATTACGGCATCCCGGTCGCGCGGTATGAATACTCCATCACCGCGGCCGCCCGGGAACTCCTGCGAATTTTATGGAATCGCATGACCAACCGCCCGGCCGGCGATTTGCCCGTGCGAATAGGCGGAAGGTTTAAAGATGTTTCCAAGCCGCACTTTTTGAGCTATAACGATGCCCATGAAAAACAACGATCCAGCGTTTGGTGAACCCCGGAAAAACGAATATTTCACCCACGGTTCGCGGCGAAAAAATAAATGCCTCTACCGCAGAATTTGTGGGTAAAAAACCCGTTTTGCGAGGGAAAAAGACCTCCAACCTCTGACTTCAGTTGAAAGGGCATAGAAAATCTGGAAATGTCAATGATAATTTCAAGCTGTTGGCTTCCAGAAAATGAGTTATTCCCATCGGCGGCGCCCTGTTGGGCCGAGCGCTCCCCCCGGAGCGGCGGGTCAGGCCCACAGGGTGTGAGCAACTTGGGGGAAAAGGGAGTTGTTCAAGCCGATGGCAATAACTCACTGGTTTTGGGCGGGAACAAGGGGTTGAGGGAGGTCCAACCCACAAATTCTGCGGAAGAACCAAATAAATATATTAAGGGAATGCCGCAATTGTCCGCGTTTACACTCGTTGAAATGATTGTTGTATTCATGGTTATCAGCATTGCTCTTTCCCTGTTGCTTCCCGTGTTAAAAAACGCGCAAGAACAGGCGAAGAGAATCCAATGCATGTCCAATTTGAGACAAATTGGCGCCTGTTTTGCGCAATATCTTCAAGACAACAATGAGGTGTACCCCATACTGTACGATCCCGCCATTCCGGCATCTCCAAGGCCAAGCGCGCGATATTGGTGGGACAACATTTCGCGATATTCAAATACTCCGTTGATTTCGTATGGCTCGCGCAAACGATCAACAATTTGGTGCTGTCCCGCCGACAAAATGTATGCTTATACCGCGGGTGGATTGGATGGTTATGGTTTCTCCTATGGATTTAACTTCAAGCTGGGCCAGTATGCGGCGCCATCGTACAATTTGGTGTGTCACTCCCAAATCACCCGCCCGGCCGATATTATTCTCTGCGCCGACAGCGGCCGCACCGATTATTCCCAGGACGCCATCGATTGGACGAATAGTTATCCTGTTAGCGACAGGCATTTGGGAGGCTGTAATATTTTATTTGTCGATGGACACATTGATTGGCAACCCAAAAAAGATATAGAGGGCAATTCAGGCTGGTTCATTCCAAAATAAGGATAACATCCAAAAACCGCGCCGCGCCAATGAAGACACTGACAAAACCCAAAAATGATTCGGAAATGATTTCCGAAAACAAGGAATACCGAGACGGGCTGCCCGGTCATGAACTATGGCGAATGATCATTTTGGCTGGGCTGGCTTTTATATTCGTTTTCGCCGAACCGGCATTATTCGCTGAAGACAAGGACGGGGCGGCGCGCATTTTTAATGTCGATCTTGACGCTTGGCGCGGTCCATCGATATACGATGCGGGATGCCGTCCCACCCATTGTTGCCTGGATGTGGATTGTCCGATTGAAAAAAGTGGAGATAAAAGCCTGAGGCTGACGTTTTGCTATCCCCATGAGGATAAATCCTATGTTGGAATATCAAAAGAGTTTTCAGAAACAGTGGATATTTCCAGCTATGATAAACTGATGCTGCGGGCATATGCGCCAGACCTGCCACCGGGCGTTGTTTTGAGAATTTACCTGATGGACGATTCCAGCCCGGGTTGTTCCCTATGTTATAGGGTTCCAATAGGTTTGCAGGGTTGGACAAGCTTGGCCGTGGCAATTAATTCGCCAAATTATATTACCCCTCTGGGCAAGCAGTGCGACAAAAAACATATTAAAGCCATCAAGATATGCATGTTGAATGAAAATGGCGCGGGGGATAATCAGACTCATCAAGTTCTGTTCAAGGGAATACAATTTGCGCAAACTGTCGAAAAAATACCAAGGCGCCCAAAAACCAATGCCGTTTCTCCGGAGGCGCGCGGCAAGATAATGCCTGTCATCTTTACCCGAACGCCGCCGCAACTGGACGGCAATGCGGATGATTCGTGCTGGGCCAGCGCGAAAAACATTGCCGGATTCCATAATAAGGATGGCCGGACGGGAAAATATCAAACAACCATACGGGCGCTTTACGACGAAAAGAATATTTATTTTAATATAAAATGCGCCGATGACGGCGCCCCGGCGATAAAGGCCGGCGTCAACGGAGGTGAGGGAGAGAATACTTTTGCCCGCGAGATATGGAAGGATGATTCGGTGGAGCTTTTGTTGCAACCTCCTAAAAGCGGCCAATATTATCATTTTATTATCAATGCCCGCAACGCTTTATTGATGGAGCAGGGCCAGCTGACGACGATGTCGAAGGATGGAAGCTGGAATGCGCCTGTAAAATCGGCGGTTGTCAGGGCAAATGGATTTTATGAGATTGAAATCGGCATCCCTTGCGACGGTAAAAACTTGCCGCTTCCAACGAATGGCGGCCAGTGGAAAGGCAATGTGGGACGAAACCATCGAACCGAGGGGCACACCAGTTATTTTCCAACACACGGATCATTTTGCGATGAAGCAACCTTTGGGATTTTGTTATTTTGCAATTCATATCATGACGCTGATAAAACTCCCGGGAATACCGAGGGTGGCCGTGGGCAGAAAGAAAAAAACGCGCTGGATGTTCCAGGTTTGCAATATTTATGCTGGGAGAAAGATCCTTATGCCGTATTTAATTTCGATGAAATGCCGGCCTTGCCCAAGGAGGCAACGCATTTGACAATTTATGCGGCCGGGGATGAATATCGATCGGCCAGTGTGGTGATGAGCAATGTGATGGATACCCCCATTTCCGGCCGGATATTGCTCTCCGACTTTGTTCATGTGACCCAAAAAAAACTGGAGCCGTCAACCATCATTGAATTAAGATCAAGCGTGTTTTTAAACGTCAAGGGCGCCGCAAAACCGGTTCCCGATGCGTTGCCAAAACTAAATGAAATTGGGGAGTTTGTCCTGCCGCCGGGTTCAAACAAGGAGATATATTTTACCGTCAACACCGGCGGCCTTGAGCCCGGGACGCATGAAGGCTTTCTTGATGTGATTCCCTTCGACGCCGGTGTTGCCAGGAAAAAGATAAAAATTCAGGTCGAGGTCTATCCGTTTTCAATGCCGGTTAAGCGGCATTTAATGGTTCCCATGTGGGAACAATTTTATAATTGGAGATATGAAGCCGCCCGAAAAGGCAACGCAAAAATAAAGGATCACGTGCGCCAGCCTTTTCCGTTAACCTCAAAACAATATAATACCTCTGATTTTTTGGAGGAATGTGTAAAAGACATGGTGGATCACGGAGTGAATGTTTTTATGCCGGTTGCGCCCAGGATTCCCTATCCGGTCAGCGTGAAAGGATCTGTTGTTTATTTGGATCCGGACAAGTTGGAGTCATTTAAAAAACAGATGTCAGTGTATAAAAAATATTGGCGGGACGATTTTCGCCTGGTGCTGAATGCCATGCCGGAATATGTGGATAATGGACTAAAGCGCGATCGGCTGAAATTAAATGAATTTGAATATGATCAACATCTGCGGCGCTATTATGAAAGTCTTGATCAGTGTGTCAAAGACTTGGGTTTCAAGGATTATTATCTTTATCCCATGGATGAAATTTATACCCCAGCGGGATTCGCGAAGTTCAGGAGGTGTTTGAATGCTCTCGCGGAGAATGAGTCAAAGATCTTCCTCACGCAAGGCATGAGGCGGTTTTGCGCCGAGGAAATCGAAAAAAACAGTTCATCCATTGGTCTGATGTTTGTCTGGGTAGACCATATCGTAAATAAAAAGGTATTGGCATGCCTGAAAAAAACAAAAAAACCAATTGGCGTATATAATAATCGCATATCGCGGGCTTTTGCCTCTCCGCTTGCGGTTAGAAAGATGCCGTGGCTTGCGGTTAAATATGATTTGCAAGGATGTGGTTCGTGGTGTTATGATGCGCTGCATGGCGATTCCTGGGAAAGCGGTGAGGCTTGCATGGGCGAGCGGGAGTCCTACGTGTATCTCGGACAGAACGGGCCGGTCCCTTCCCGTCGATGGGAGGCTTTTAGGGCGGGTTTGGAAGATGTGGAATATGTTTATTTGTTGCGGGAAAAAATCGCGGCGGCGAAGAAGAGGCGGGAGGATGTGTCGGCAATCGAGAGTTCGCTGAATGACATGGTCGAAAGTGTTTATTGGGATAACGAGATGTTTGAGATTGTGCGAAAGAGGATCGCGGGCCATATCATTGATTTGGGACAACGAGAAGAGCCGGGGAAATAGTCGCGCATGTCCAAATTTTGAGAAAGGCGCCGCCAATTCATGAAAACCATCCAATTAATTCGCAATGTTTCCGGCAACAATATTTTGTTGGCCCCGGGTCCCGAGCCCGTCGCAAACCAGGAACATTCCATTGTTCGTGGAAAAAAAGGCGCATGGAAATCCTTGAACGGTTCCAGTGGCCGTTTTTTACTGAATTCCCGTTTAAACTATTTCTATTCTGACGAAAAAGTGAATGTTGACGGTTTTCCACTGGCCGGATCCTTGCAAGACACTGATTCTTTTTGGGGATCCGCCAAAATGAGCGTTTTTGACATCTCCACTCGGGGCATACAGGCAGGATTTACCGTTATTCCGTTGTCCGCCGGATCAAAATTTACATTCGCATGAGTTTTTTGAAAATTGCCCCATCTCTGAACTTGACTCAAAAAATTAATTTAATATGAGATTGTTCATTAACCATTGTCACGTGGCGCCGGCGGGAACTTTCTCAAAAGATAATCCTAAAAAAGGCGCCTTGGAACTATTGAAAGCCATGATGGACAGTCATGGGATCGAAAAGGCTGTCGCTTTCGCTCCTTTCCTCCATTGCATGCCGGCGGATGTGGAGTATCGGATTTTCTGCAAAACCGAATGGGAGTGCAACGAATGGCTTTATCGGGAATTGAAAAAATTCCAGGGCATTTTCGGTTTTGTGACGGTCAATCCAAAGAATCCGGCTTGCGCGGCTATTCTGACGGAGTTTGTGGGCAAGGGATTTGTGGGGGTGAAGATGCATCCGCCGGTGTTTCAGGCGAGGGTGGACGATCCCGCTTTTGACGCTTATTATTTCACGATTGAGCGGTTGGGGGTTCCCATTTTATTTCATATGGGATCTCACGGATGGCAACCCGAGGAATACCGGCCGTCCCGATTGGGGAATGTGGCCCGGCGGCATCCCCAATTGCGCATCATCATCGAACATATGGGGGGAACGGAAGGGTTTCGCGAGGCGCTGGAGGTGCTGGTCAAAAATGAAAATTGTTACGCGGGCATCACCTCGACTTTGAATCAAACCATTGAAGGCGGACGTCCCAACGCGTCCTATCTCACGCCCGAGATGTTCCGGGAGCTGCTCCAGTCGGTTTCGAGCCAGCGCATCATCTATGGCACGGATTATCCCTTCAATTTTCCCGAGGATATTGTGAACGAGATCAAAACCATCCAGTCGATGGCGATTGGAGATGAGGACAAGCGGAATATCCTGGGGGGGACGCTGGAAACGCTTTGCCTTGGCACATGAACCGCCAAAATGTTGGAGATTGAACATGGATGAGCAGGATATGATATTCGAACTGGAGCGGGTGGGAATTGATTAGAGTTTATTTGGAATAGACAATTCTGCCACATAGGTTATCATGGGTAACGAAATGAATATCGAAAAAATCCTCAATAATCCGCGCATGATGCGGGCGGTCACCTCTTTGGATCCTGCGGAATT
>JAQUAF010000131.1 GCA_028687435.1 Verrucomicrobiia bacterium
TGCTTCTTTCGCTTGAGTCTCCATGGGGTGTTTCTTTCTTGTGTGGTTCTTGTTCGTTTGCCAAAACCACATCAACTACCATGAAGGGGGCACCCCCTTCAATTTGCGAAAAATTTAATACGTTATCCTTCCATTCACTCTAATGGAGCCAACAAAATGCACATCCTCGAAATTTCCCAGCCGGACAAGGGAAAATGCCCCTACGCACGATTGCCGGAAGGACACAAACTAATACCTTTTCAGGGAGATTTTACAGCCGGAACATTAATCTGTTTAAATATCGCACCAGACTTCTTATGAAGCTTTACGACTCGAATCCTGCCCTGCTTATCTTTTATTGTTAAACCAACATCATCAACTAGGCGCAACATGCGAACTATAGTAGATAGCGGCAAATCTGTTAAGACGTTATTGTCAACCTTCAAAATCTCCTCTCCAGGCTGAATGCCCATTTCTTCTGCGGCAGAATTCCCGAGGACCTCGGCAACAACAACACGATGATCTCTCAATTCAATAACCAACCCAAGAATTCCACCATTGCCAGGGACATTGAATTCATTTTCCCTTTGGATTCCCTTTAAAGTCTCGCAGAGTCTCTCTCTAAAATCCTCATCTTGCAACCTTTGATTTAATACCAGCAATACAATATTGCTCTGGCAGACAGCCACCGCATTGGTGATGAATCCTTCTGAATCACTTTTGAATTTGTATCGAACAAAAGCATTATTTTCCTTTCGCAATAATTCATACTCCTGTGCAGGTTGATCTATATTTTTAATTTTTTCAAGATTTCGCGCCGCTTGCTTCACATCACCCCGCGCTTGCGCCTTCAAATAACTCGCCATATAAATCTCCCTCAAGCCATTGACCAGCGGTTCGTCTTTCAATCTAATAAAGCGCAAAATCCCTTTTAAATGATCAATAAAATCATTCGCCATCACGGCCCGCATCCACCGACGCGTCCTAATATCAATCATGAACGTTCCATTTCGTGTTATCGCCTCCCCAACGTCAGGCTCACCTGAAAACCGCACAATGCCGCCATTATTTATATTGCAAGTGCCACCATCCAGACGTTTCATCAAAAATAAATATTCTTGAGTTTTTGGCTTAATATAGAGTTCTTTAACAATCACCATTTTTCCGCCCACGTCACATTGATTCACAGTTTGCTTAAAAGCCTGCCCCCCAAAAGGCCAGACAATTTCAACCTTGGAGTCTAAAGTTGAAGGATAACAGACGAATGGGTTTATCAAGCTCCAAAGCCAAAAAGAGGAAAGCCGTAATCTCATAGCGAAAATAAATCAATATCAAACAACAGCCCTATCGCAACGAATAAAACGCCCATTGCACAGCCCCTTTACTTCGCCAGCATATTCTGGCCCCACATCGACTGTTTCCTGGTAATCCGCAGGGCATGTTTCATCTGGGCAATTGGGATCCGGTGTAAATGTATGCACGATAGTTTTTATATTTTGCATCCAATAGCCATAAGTATCAAATTCATATAAAGCCGTAAGTGTTTCCTCACAATCTTCATCCGCCACATTTTGCCGAACGTAAGCAGTATAATTAATCCACATTTTACCTGTATTAAATGGAATCGCGCCATTATCCGTTTTCTCTTCTTTGCAGGCAGCATTGACGTCATCGGGAAGACCCGTTAAAAACATTAATAAAACAAAAACCACAAAAACACATCTGTTCTGCTCCTGCCTTGTTTTATTTATTACAATTTTCATATTGATATTTAGATTTTTATTTTTTAACTGCCATTTTTTTTATTTCTTGCCCATCATAGCACCAACTCGAAACCAAGCCTTTCTCCATTAAACTGACATTCCATGCAAACTCTCCTGTGTAATGGTACTCAGCTTTCAAGTTAGTCTCAAAATCCTGCACACACAAAAGACGACCTTGATCATCATAAGTTCTTTTCCAAAGAAAACCCACCCCTCTTTTAGCTGTCAGCGGCCTCCCGTTTGAATCGTACTGAAAAACGGTGATCCCCTTTGCGTCAGTCTCCCGGATTAAATGCGATTTTTCATCGTAGATCGCTTGATAGATAACGGACACTTTTGTCTCCCCGTTTTTCACTTGTTCAATTTTCCTCAACTTACCCGCCAAAGAACTGCCTCCAACAAAAGCGCTTCGGATAGTCCAGACTCCATTCTCAAATGTTTCTTTACGTCCTGGCGTTACTCTCCAAGCGCCCACCAACTCGTTTCTGACATTTCGTTTCTCAATCGCAGCCGTATCCAGTGGATTTTGTCCTTGCTTGACATTATAAACAAATTTTTCACCGTTTATTTCATCGCTTGAAATCGTCCCGTCCTTTATATTCCATGTCAAAATGCGTTTTTCCTTTTCTTTTTCAATCATCAGCGTGGGCTGGGTTTGTTCATTCACTCCAAAGATGAATTCCAGTGCACTCCCGGCAGACTCTGTCATGGTCAATCGGCGCAAGCTTCGCTCCTCTTTTTTTAGAATCTGCCGCTGACCACTCTGGCTTGCCGCTACCATTGGACGATTACCAAATTCAACTCCCACTCGTTTGCCCCCCATCATCACCAACGCCGTTGGCTCGCCACTGCGAGCGTCACGCTCCACACGCAACAATTCCGTGCCCTCACACCGAAGGGCTGCAAATTTGCCATTCAAATAGACCCAGTCAACGCGCTGATTTTTGGGACTTTGAAGAAAAACTGGCTTCCCCTGGTGAAACTGCATCTTCCAACCGCAATCCGCCCATATGGTTGCCGTCTGCGCAAATCCCTCCCGGACTTCTCCAACCCAATTCGCCGCCCCTTTGATCACCGTATCAGTGACCTTTGGGCGGCCAAACCAGTTTTTAAGCCCATCCGGCTGGTAAAGCAAAAAAGTATGGGGGTCCACTGGAATAAAAGACGCCTCAATGGGAAACAATCTCCAGCCTACCCCCATCAACGATTGGCTGCTCTGCAAGGCGCTGTCGAAATTCAAGTGCAGGGGAATCACATATTCTCCCACCTTGAACTCACCGATCCTCACAAAATAATCGACTCTTCCCTGCTCCTGAACAGAGTCGAAATGATTGTATTTTCCGGGAAAATCCCACGTCAACCCGCAGGCCCAAACCCGGCAAGCGGTCATGATCACAACCAAAATGTATCCCACTTGGCGCATGGAACCTTCCGTTAAAAAAACATCTATTCACCACCACTTGATGTTCCCCCGCCACTGCTGGAACAACCGTTGGAAGCAAATTCCACCGGCACCGGCGCTTTGCCGTTTGCCTTGTCAGCCTTGACAGATTGAACAAAACTCAGGGTCACCACAGCCCACAACACAACAACGAATACAAGCAAACCTTTCATTTTTTCCTCCGTATTTGCGGTCATTTTGACATATGCCCTAAATAAAGCAAGCGATTTTATTAGGTTTCTGCACGATACCATCAGGTTTTTCCCTATTGACATCTATCGCGTTTCAACCGGTTCAGCTTCCGAAAAAAATCGCCGATAAAGCCACCATGTCCCCACCACAAGAAAAATGTCTCGAATGAGAGCGAGCCAGACCCTGAAGGAAGAATATATTTCCGGAGACGATCCAAAACAACCGCAGTCAACTTTTAGTCCGCGAAGCAGGGCCTGAGACAGCGCGACAAGGAACACCCCGGAGAGCAGCAAAACTCCAAGACTTGCCATGCGTTTGAATGGTCCAGCCAGCATCAATGCGCCCACTCCCACCTCAAAGGGGGGGAGGCACAACGCGAAAAGCGACACGCAAAGGCTCGGCAATATTTTAAAACTGTCAATGCTGTCGGCAAACGGTTGCGGAGAAAGCATTTTCAACGCCCCGGCATAGATGAACATCGCGCCAATCCCCCACCGCAGGGCCAGCAAAAACCAGCGGTTTTTCAAACAGAAAGCTAAAGGCTGAAGGCTAAGGGCTGAAGGCATGGCAGTATTAAATTTTAGATTGTTGATTTGGAGTTTTGCCCCTCAGTGCCTTAGTGTCCCAGCGCCTTAGCGCCTGCCTCACGCCTTTTCCTCCGGCATTTTCTTTTGCGTCCATTCATCCCATCCCCCCTTGAAAAGCAGCACCTTTCGATAACCCATTTTGCACAGGGCTTTGGCCACCATCTCGCCATCGTCACAACTCGAATCCGCGCAATAAACCACCAGCGTCTTGTCGCGGTTGGCTTCAATGAATGACCGCTGGCGCTGGTAATCCTTCTCAAATTCATCCCGCGACAGGCTGTATGCTCCCGGAACATGTCCCAAGCGGTGAAAAATCTCGGGACGGGCATCAAAGATAATCGAATCTTTTCTTTTGGTGAACGCCACGAAATCCTCCATGAAGATGATCTCCGGCCCGGATACGCCATCCAACTGCATCTGCGACTGAGTACCCAGCCGGGCCACCGCCGAGTCGATCCGCTGTTGTTTGGAGGCATAGACCAACGACAGGGGTTTGTCGCGCAACTGGTTGATCAGCAATCCCACGCAAAGCGCCCCCGTGGCCAGAAGACCAAGCGCAAGGACATCTTTTCGAAATATTTCAAAAACAGCGTTTTTCATTTTCATCTATGGACAGGATGCATGGGATGAAGATGAATCCCGGGCCGCTTGAATATCCACATCCTGTTTATCCTGTCCATCAATGTCAAATTTTCTTTCCACATGGTCCTCTTATGGCGGACAAATTTCACGAAAAATCAAATCAGCCCAACCCGCCATAAAATTCCCCGCGCCATCGATCTGTTGAACAGGCAGCAGGTCGTTCCATGCGGGCATGGCAGGAGATTGGCTGTACGCTCCAAAAAACACATTTAATTTGCAAGCCCTATCCTTATCCATATTTCCACTTAGTTCCAGATCGACCGGTGTAAAGGCGGGGTTGAGAAGGATCAATCGGCCGCAATCGGACATCGAGGTTTTCAACACCGCCAGTTCCTCCTGCGTCCACCGGCCTCCCGCCACCAGAGTTCCCTTTCCGCCCGGAGGCAAATCCCCGGCCTTCCGCACCACCCCGACTGTCTGACTCCTGTTGACCAACGCCTGCCGGAGCGCCTTGCCATGGGAATCTCCCATGGTTTCCTGATCCAGCACCACCCAGATTCCCGGAACGCCTTGCCCAAGAATCACCCTTCCGCCGACACACCGAATGTTGCGACTCTTGGAACAAGAACCCGCCACCCATAAACCGGCAACAGCCAGCATCGCCGCCGCCCCCATCAATATCCATAACCGAAAAGCCGGCCATTCCCGATTTCCAAAACGGGCGAACAAGACCGCCAAGCCGCTGATGCTAGGAACAATCCACAACCAGGGGGATTCCGCCACGGAACTGAACCATGCCGCCGTGCCAAAACAGAGCCAGATGCCAAGAGACACGCAAAACGCGCCGTTTGACGCCCGATGCCCGACGTTCGACGAGGGAAAACACAGAAGCAATACGGTCAACCAACCGGCAATGTAAAAAAAACGAAAGGGCCATCCGAATTCCACCAGCCAAGTCAGGTGGCTGTTCACCAGCGTCCGGTATTCCTCCCCCCGATCCAGCGGCTGATACCATTGCATATAGGCCCTGCCGGAATTCCCCAATCCCCATCCTCCCGGAGCGTCCGCCATCATGCGGGGGGCCTTCATCCAAAGTTCCAATCGATGGGTGATGGATTTATCCTCCTGCGCCACCCCCTGTCCCAACCGTTCGTGGGCCTCCCACAGAACGGAAACCCCGATCATCACCCAGATGGAAACCACCACTGCCGCAATTTTCCGTTTGGACCAGGGCCGCGCTGTTTTCCATAGAAGCGGAACCATTCCCACCGCCAAGGCGATCAATCCGCCCCGCGAAAAAGTTTTTATCAAACACACGCCCAAGGCGGTAAAGAGTGTCAACGCCGCCCAAAATCCCCACCGTCGGATATAAACCAATCCCCACACCGCCACCATGAGGATGGCAATGAGCGCCGCGGTTTTATTGGGATTTCCCAATCCCCAATCCATCCGCCAGATGCCGTGAAAATAGGTGTCCATTTTTGCGATGCCTCGCAATTCAAAATTTAAAATTAAAAATTATTGAAAACACTGACATTCTTTCTTTTTGTCCGCCACGGCGGAATCTCATAAAATTCGCGAACCATTTAGTTTTTTCCGTTCAGTCTCCAATCTTGAATTTTGAATCTTAAATCTTGAATCTATTTGTTCCACGCCTCCGCCAGTTCCTGGGTTGGCAGGGGCACGCGGAAGCTTTCGGGAATCATTTCCACCTGGTCGGCGGGAAAATACTCCTGGTTCAGCAAATCGCCGTAGAAAGGCGGCGCGCGGAAGACTTCCACCCAAGGCGTCTTCGCAACGGCCAGGGCCGGGGATTTCTTCCGTTCCTCGTCGAATTTGCCGCGCTCGTCTTTCACGCTCAGGGCATACTCGAAGAAATCCAACCCCATTTTATCGGCAATGGCACTGCCCGCGTGCCCAAGCCCCACAATGGCCTTGTAGATCATGGGATAGCCCAGCTTCCGGCAGTCGGAGTAAAAGCGCTTGGATCGCTCGTAACCGCCGTACAATTCCCCGGTGGTGAGCAGCCACAGCGGTTTGTTCGCCTCGGGCGTGGGTTGGTCGAAGCTGCCGGGGATATGCACATGCACCGCCAGGAAATAATCCGGCTTGCGCAAAGCCAGCCGGTGCGCCCATTGGGCTGAGCCGCATTGCCCCCAGAGCAGGAAATCCCTCTGCGGAACGCCGTATTTTTTTCCAAGCTCCTTCACTCCGTTTGCCCATGCGTTGGCCACCTCATCGAAAGATTCGTCCATCACCCGGTTCACATGCCGGGTCTGCTCATCGTAACTGGCGTTCGGGTTCCAGAGGCTGCGAGATCCCCATGCCAGGATCGCCAGTTGATGTTTTTGCGCAAAACCGATGATTCCCCCCATCTGCGCATCCAGATTGATTCCCTGCAACCGCCGCCGGATCGCCTCCACATTTTCGGCCAGCATGCACATCGCCAGCACGCCCTTCACCTGCCGCCCATCCCGCATTCCGGAGGGAGGACGAAGGAAAAGGGTGATCTGCGGCTGCTTGGGATTGCCCGTCTTGACCACATGCGAAATCACCGGGTCCATCGGCTCCACGCGTTCCACACTCCCGCCAGGGCCTTTCCCAACCAGTTTCTTTTCCGGAAAATCATAGGCCGCCAGACTGTTGTGAGGATAGGCCCTGGCAGCGGCCTCAAAATCATCGCCAAAAACCGCCACCACGTTCCAGCCCGATTGCCCAACCAGTTTTTCCGGAATTTCGAAAAAGAAGCTTTCCACTTTACCCTTCACCAGGAAGATCGGCGCGGCATAGATGTTTTTCCTCCCATGATCCGCCTCCGAAGGGGTCCCCCTGGCTTCCACCAACTGCTTGTTGGCGTCGTAAAACCAGAGATGGACGAAAACATCCTTGTACTTGATCCGTTTCGCGGCCTCAACTTTCACCTCCACAGACGGCACAAAGAGTTTTGGCTTCTTCCTGCCCGGATCAACCACCTTCCAAATCCCAATATCACCCCTTGGGGGTTTCTGGTGGATTTCGATGCCGTGAATGGTGAAAAAATCACCGGCATGAATTTTTGATATGCAGAATAGCGACAACCATGCCACAAAAAGAAATCTGATTTCAGGGTTCATGAATCGTTC
>JAQUAF010000063.1:0-15032 GCA_028687435.1 Verrucomicrobiia bacterium
GAACGTTAAAGGAACGGCGTTTTTTCGTCAATTCTTCAGAGGGCGAAAAAACGACCCTTTTTGGAACGATGTCTTTATGGCTGAAGAAAAATCGGGAGGAGGGAATCTCAAAAGGTTCCCTTAAAGAGATCATTCCAAGAGCAGTCAAGCACTCGCCTCATCTGGAAGAGAATTGCAAAAGATGCATTTGCGCCATCCAGTTCAATCTTTTGAAGATAGCGAAAGTGAATTCCAATTTTTTCGGCAAATTGCATCTGCGTCAACTGACGCGCATTTCGGAGATAACGGATGTTTTGACCAACGGTTTGGCCGGCCTTTATTATGGATGATGTCTTTTTCATAAAGTTCAGTCGCCGATTTCCGGCCCATGGTCCTTTCTTATTAGATTTGATTTTTCCGGCCTGGCCGGGGAATGGCTTCGAATAAATTCTCTCAGTTTTGATGCCGGTTTTTCGACGGTCCCGATTTCCTCAAGCACGCGGGGCAATCTCAAATTCGCGAATTTTTTAAGACGAGGTTCCTGCACCGCATACAATTCAGCCAGGGGCAAAGATTTTTGCCAGTTGATTTGATATAAAGATGCTGCCCGTTTTGCGATGTCCGTTTTTACCAAGGCGATAGCGGTTTCCAGCCGGTCCAAACAATTTCGGGCTGGCAAAAGGTTCGCGTGAACTGCCCGAATTGATTCTCTCAAATGAGCGCGGACGCAAAGTTTCACAATCTTCAAGTGACGAACATCCTGACGGGGTTTTCTGTCTGGATCATTTTGTGGCAGGTTGACGGCATTTTCCTGCTTGGCTTTCAGCAATGCAAAAGGGTGCAGCACCCGGACCGTCCCATAATCGGCCTTGGCAATCAGAGAATCATTTTCAATATTCTGTGAATTGATCCCGTAAACATGCTGAAGGATTTCCACTTTTAGCGGGTCTGCGTTCTCTCGGGGAACGTAGAGAATTCCAACGCGAGGTTCAAACTGTTCTGGGTTATCCTTCTCATATTTAAAACCGGTTGCCTGTGCGAGATTGAAAAGGTCTGCAAAATTGCCGTAGAGATCCAAATCCTTGCTTGTAAAGGGAAGGTAGGGTTCAAGATCCGGGTTTGTTTTCAGATAATGGAGCGCCCAAAAATTAACGGCTTGTCCTCCGACAATAATCCTCGGCAAACCTTCCGCATTTGGAATTTGCAAAATGGCCGCGTAATCTGCCGGAGTAGTTTGAGGGTCGCTAGTCACAACGTCGCCACAAATTCATCGGGAGACATGGAACTCATCCGGCGATTAAATTCCTTTGACTCGATGATTTTTGCATTTTGGGCAAATTCAAGGGTAAAGGCGGAATTTTCGAGTTGGATTTGCATGGGTGTAGCTTCCCCCTTGGCAATACGGTCAAAATCCCGCTGCCGATCAAGGGCTTTTTCTTCGGCGATTTTGTCCAAAGGCATAATCTTGCAACTCATACCATGACGGTAGCATGAAAAACCCGCTTTGGCAACGGTCAGAAACAGGACGCGAAAGTCCTATTTTGATCCAATCAAAGGATGGGGCGCGTTCCCGCGAAGCGGGATGGCCTGTACCTCCGTCGCGGCGGCGGGGGCGGAAAAGGCAAGCGCCCCTCTTGGCCCCTCGGCCAGAGAGAGAGGCCGAAGGCCGGGGACGCCGGGGGCCGTCCGGATCGGGACGGCCGGCGCGGGAGGGGTGCAGGGTTTGATGCCGCTAAAAAGAAGGTTCGTCCGCTGAAATTGTGGGTTGGACCTCCCCCAACCCCTTGTTCCCGCCCAAAAACAGTGAGTTATTGCCATCGGCTTGAACAACTCCCTTTTCCCCTAAGTTGCTCACACCCTGTGGGCCTGACCCGCCGCTCCGAGGGGAGCGCTCGGCCCCAACAGGGTACCGCCGATGGGAATAACTCATTTCTGGAAGCCAATAGCTTGAAATTATTATTGACATTTCTAAATTTTCTATGCTCTTTCAACTGAAGTCAGAGGTTGGAGGTCTTTTCCCCTCACAAAACGGGCTTTTTACCCACAAATTCTGCGGTAGAGGCGATTTTTCCGGGGTGGCTGGGGGATGGCTTCGGATAAATTCTCTCAATTTTGATGGCGTATTTTCCGATAATCCAAGCCAGCCGCCGCAATGGCCTTCCGCCAATTTCCAAAATGCCAGGGGCAGGCTCGGACCACAGCCCGATGCCCATGCCGATGCATGCCGCTGGCGGAGACATCCATTCTCTTCCGATGCAACTCCTGGATGATTCGGATAATCTTTTCGCGGCTCCATTGTTGCACCTTGCAAATTTTGGCGTAATCCAGTCCTGCCTCGGCAATCGCTTTTTTCCAGCTTCCCACGTGATAACTGGCCGCGCCAAGCAGGGATCTATGTCCGGAATGCCCCATGCTTCGATACGATAAATCAATGTCCTGTCTGTGGAGAAGGCGAATCTCTTTGCAGATCAGAGGAATGCTCCACTTCGCCTTGCCACCGGCTTTTTTCCGGATTTTATCGTAATCCAGCCCCGCCGCGATAATGGCCTTCTTCCAACTGCCAAAATGCCACGGACAACTGCGAACCACGTCTTGTTGTCCCAGGCGGTGCATTCCCGACCAGGAAACATCCTTGCCCTGCCGGTGAAGTTGACGGATAATCCGGATAATCTTTTCGCGGCTCCACTGCTTCACCTTGCGAATTTTGGCGTAATCCAGGCCCGCGCTTTCAAGGGCTTTTTCCCAACTGCCGCAATGATTTTGCGCGGCACCAAGCAGATCGTTACGCCCGGCCTGTGACATGGCCCGATGGGACAAGTCCATTCCCTTCTTGCGAAGTTGTTTGATTTCATTGAGCACGGAATCTTTATTCCATTGGCGGTGCTTCATTACCCGACGATGATCCACCCCGATCGCGGCCAGCGCATCTTTCCAAGTGCCGAAGTGATAAAGCGCGACATGCAACAGGTTCCAGTGACGCCGCGCAAAGTCGTTATAGTTCATCGGTTCGCCATCACGGTAAATCCGCCGCAAGGACCGCTGAATTCGTTTTTTATTCCATTCCCAATTACGGATTCGTTTGACTTTCGTGTAGGGGATGCCAGCGGCATAAACCGCCCGCCTCCAACTGCCAAAATGGTATTGGCAGGCGGCCAACCCCTCGGAGCACCCATCCCTCATGCCCGACCATGAAAGATCATGTCCTTCCTTGTGCAACTGGCGGATGATCCGGATAAGATTCTGCCGGTTATAGATGGAATAATATGTATTCAAGGGGCGCATGATCGATTTCCTCCAGGAGCGGATTCTTCTTTCCCGGCATCCGCAAGCACCCGAGCGAAATCCTCAAAAATTTTAGCTGCATCCACCATTCCATCGGAAGTTTCCACCTGGTGGATGAACTGCCGAACGGATGAGGATGGTTTCAGTGATTTAATGGGTTCCCAAAGCGATTGCCCGGACGCCATCTGATGGAAGACCTCATCCATGATCGCCACGGCTTGCGGATCAATGCACAGGTGGCGGGCTTCCTTTAACGAATTCAAAATCGGGTGGCCTTTCTTCACCTTTCTGGCCATCCACTCAAACGAACGGGATAAATCATGGGCTGCCATCGTCAAAACGGTTTAAATGTTGATCTTGGCCAAACCTTAACATCTTTAAGGAGAGGCTTCAACATGGATTAGGACATGAAAGTCGTTTTTATCCATTCAAAGGCTGGTTCGCGTACCGCCTTTGGCGGTTGGCCTGTGCCTCCGCCGCGGCGGAGGTGGAAAAGGCAAGCGAACTTCTTGGCCCCTCGGCCAGAGAGAGAGGCCGCAGGCCGGGGCCGCCGGGTGCCGTCCGCGTCCGGACGGTCGGCGGGTTTGGTTTCAGTCTCCGATTTCCGGTCCAATCCGTCCGGTGTGTATGGGATTAAGCCTTTGGCATTTTTTGATTTCTGTCTATTTGAAACACCGAGCCTGAATAGAACAGCCCTTTTTCGGAAAGCTGCCTGACCTGCCGGGATCCTTTGGTAAAGGATGTTGGTCCGCTTGGGATCCAAACGAATCTTTTATCAAATTTGGCGAGTTCTTTCCCGTCACCCTTCAGCCATTCTTTCAGCCACTCAAATTTTTTCAGCACAGCCTTGATCTGGTTGTCGCTCCCGGTGTGCGTCTCAATCCAATACACGAATTCAGCCCCTTGGTTGGCATGTTGGTAACCAACGGCAAAATCCCAGCGGTTGGCTTGGGGCTGGTCTTTTTGCAAAGCACTATCGATGTCCACGCTTCCCCGCAGGAAATTTGTCGAGGTTGCCTCCAGTTTCAAATGAGATTTGTCCGCGGAGCGTAGTGCTCCGAGTCCGGCGCACCATTTGCCCTTGAGATGGGGAGTCGTCTCCACTGATTCTTTGAAATTCATGCGGATTTATCCGTTGGCGCTGGCAACGGCGTTGGCAACCGCTTCGTTTGCCCGGGTGCTGAATTCGGAGAGCCCTCCCCACTCAGCTTCGGACTGTTCTTCCGCACTGGGATCCAGCATGGAAATATCCCGTGTCGTTCCGTGCTGACGGTCAAAATAATACACCTTCACATCTTGCTGCATTACCTTTTTGGCCATTTGGATCAATAACGGGGTCTGTTTCACATCGAAAATCTGAAGCAGCACGGCGGGGGCACCGCAGTGATCCTTCAGACGGCGAAGCGCCCATACCGCTTCGAGAACCTGCGGCGAATGCGTCGACACACACACCTGATATCCACGAGCCATCAATTCAAAAATCATAAGCATCGCCACGGTAATGGCTCTTGGATGAAGCCCCATTTCCGGTTCTTCGATTACCACCCAATCTAAACCGGTTCGACGAGGAGATTTTGAGGGAACCATGAGCCAGTACATCCCCAGCAACAAGGGAACAAACTCCCGCTGTCCAGCGGACCACACGGCCACGGGCAGGCTGCTTCCGCCCTCGATATCGCTTGCCAAAACGAGCCTCTTCTGAGCACGATCGGTATCAATCTTTAGTTTGAACCCCGGGAAGATATGATTCTGCAGAAGATCACGAAACTCCGCCTTGAGCCGTCGCGGCACAGGAAAAAGTGTCCCATCCGAACCGAAATCCGACATTAGCAAGCGCAAATGCTCGCTGAATTCCCTCAGGGTGAATGGAATACTCGCGTCGTAGTAATTGAATGCCGATGGCCAACCGTCCCGCAACGCGAGCACACGTTGCGCCGGAATGAAAAACATGGATTCCTGCCGATGAGACCGCTTCTCTTCCACTCGGGCAGGCAGGTCGACAATGTTGCCTAAATATTGGATGCGTGTCTGCTCATTCCATGCCGAATGCATTCCCTCGCCAAAATAGACATCCAAAAAGCTTGAAAACTTGTTTTCCCAGTCCACGCCGGCGCGTTTGAATTCCTTTTTGATGTAGGCCGTGTCCACCACGAGCTTGAGGAATTGCAGCAAAAGGCTTTTTCCCGTGGCTTGCGGGCCGACGAGGACCGTGAGATTGCCGAAGTTGACGTCCGCCGACTTGATAGGTCCGAAGTTTTCCACCTTCAAATTTAGGTTGTGCCTTGGGTATTTTTGTCGATTAAACATAAGAGGTTCTTGCAAAAGAGATTTTTTCAGAATATTCCGACCAATTGATTTCCCATTCCGCTGCTTCTCCCAAAGGGGAATCCTTTCCAAAGAGGGAATTTTTCGGCTGCAATTCAGCAACGGAAATCTCGCCACGCGCAAGGCGCAAAAAATCCTGCATGAGGGCATCTGCTTTTTGCCTGGCAAAATTGGCATAGTTGGATGGGAGTCTGATCACGGCTGGAACATAACAGCCTTATGGAGAGTATTCAACATTCATTAGGACACGAAAGTCCTATTTTTATCCATTCAAAGGCTGGTTCGTGTACCGCCTTTGGCGGTTGGCCTGTGCCCCCATCGCTGGCGAGGGCGGAAAAGGCAAGCGTCCCTCTTGGCCCCTCGGCCTGAGA
Source organism: Verrucomicrobiia bacterium (assembly GCA_028687435.1). Taxonomy (GTDB): domain Bacteria; phylum Verrucomicrobiota; class Verrucomicrobiia; order JABWAM01; family JABWAM01; genus JAQUAF01. The sequence continues at coordinate 5,958 of JAQUAF010000063.1, forward strand.
GAGGCCGCAGGCCGGGGACGCCGGGTGCCGTCTCCGGATCCGGACGGCCGGCGCGGTCCGCTTCGTGTCATCGAGGACGCGGAGAAGGAGGGAATGGCAGAACAAAAAAACGGCTGCCCTTGCGGGACATCCGTTTATTTTGGTGGACGAGGTTCAATCCTCATCTGGCAACATTACGGTAATGGCTGGCTGCGGGTCGTCCATGTCGAGAGCGCCACAGACGGCAACCAGGTTCACAAGGCGGGGTTTGCGGTTGTCATTGCGAACGTAAAGCGAAAAGGGCAGATAAATTTGTCCGTCTTTGGATTTGATGATGGCATGGCGCAACATCCAAACGAGATCCCAAAGCCTTCCGGCTTCGTCCTGACCGCTCACGTCTGCGGGTACGGTGACATATGCCTCGAAAACGCTACGGGTGAGAAACACGGGAAACCGGATTCCGGCTTCTTTGGCTGTTTCGCTCACGTCCACCTGAACGCCGTCGGCAAGGGCTTGTTTGCGGGTGTAGGTGGAAATGATGTTGCCAAACGGTGTTTGGTTGGTGTTGATGTTCGATTGTTCGGGGCGGCTCTCGAGTCCCTCTGTTTGCTGCTTATTTGTGTTTGTTTTCATGGTCTTTTTTTTTGCGTTCTGCTGTTCGGTTCGGTCTTTCGCCCCTCAACCTAAAGACCGGCGGAGGCAGGGCGGCTCGTGGGAGTAGTCTTCAGAGGGCACCACGAAAGCCCCCTGCCGAAAGCCGGTCGTTGAGGGCGGAAGACCGAACCGAACAGCAGAGGGGAAGCGGTGCGGAAGAAAGATCTGAAAACGACTGGTTTAATGCAGCTTCGGACTCGATGCGCGGCTGCTGACATTCCTTTGTCCTTCGGTCAGAGAAAGTGCGAAGGGCTGCGCTGCCAAGGGCTGTGTTCAGTCGCCGATTTCCGGTCCCAATGACTTTTCTTGGTGACAATTTTGGGCATATCTGGGGGCGTGGGCATTGATGAATTGACGGAGGGCGCTTGGCTTGTTTTCACCAAGGGACACCGAATCTTTCACCGAGGCAACCTTTTCGTTGAGAAAGCCTGCTTGGGTGTATGATTGTGAGGCGTAGTCCGCTGCATCAATCAAGTGAATGCCCATTTCTCCAAGAGATTCTCGCAGAGAAAAAACCAATCCCCTCGTCATTGTTGGAGCCAATGAGTAAGCAAAATCCACTTGGAAATGAACGCCGCCGATCGCCGAAGCGGACCGGGCGATTTTTGACAGGAAAAGTTTTTTATCTTCGACGGTTTCTCTCGAATGGCGTTCAATGCTGATGAGTGCCAGCTTGGAATTGAGGTAGAGAACATGGGAATGGTCCGGGTTGACCTGGCGCAAATGGGAAACGGTTTCAACAAACAAGGGGGGGGTGATCTTCGGGAGGTCTTCCAAACGAACCAATTCCCAAGGGGCCTTGGGTGCATCGAGTTGCATCGTAGATTGAGCTTTGAAGGAGTAAAATTTTTTTCCGTTTGTGACAACATGATCAACCAGATTTGCGCCAATGCTTTCCAGTATGGCCGTTACGGTTTTTGTGCAGGCGAAATCATCCGAAGATGGAGTTGGATCGGCTGAAGGGTGATTGTGGGCAACAATCACCTTGGATGTGTTTGCGATACGCTGTGCATCAACCAATGAAGCGATAAAATCCCGCGCATAAAAGATGGTTTGATTGATTGTCCCAACACTGAGGATTTGCGAATGAACAACGCGGTTTTGATCGTCCAGGAACGCCACCTTTAGGCTTTCGAAAAGCGGGGATCGAAGCGGGACGCAAATGGACGCAAAATCACGCGGCGAATTGATTGTTACGCCTCGGATGTTGAAAGCTGAAATCTGGCGGGTGAGAAGGTCCTTAACCAGGGCGGAAACATGGTTTCCAACTCCAAAATCCGCCTTCTGGATGGCGGTATGTTGAAGGAGTGCTTCCGGACGAGGGTTTTGGGGATCGCGCTTGGCTTGAGATGGGGGGACAGAAGGAGGGGGGCTATCTGACCGGTCTTCTGGAAACGCAAATTCTGTCTGGTAGGGGGCCTGGGATTGGAGACTGATTTTATTCCAGTCGCTTTTGAGCGTTTCAAGTGCCGTTGAAGATGTGACTTCGTGGGAGGCAAGATAAGCCTGAAAAGTTTTTTCGTCGATTGATGGGGCTGCCATTTGGGGAACCTGTCATTTTTGAGGCATGGCTCGCAAGGGCAAAAGAGGGGGGGCGCTGAACCGGAAACCGTCAGAGACCTTGAAGGAGTTCATTCCATTCAATATCAAGACATTCTCGCAATCGGCTGAGGGTGGCAAGCTTTGGATTGACCTGTTGGGATTCAATCCGTTGGACTGTTTTCATTTCCAGTTCCGCCGCATCAGCCAAGGTTTCTTGAGTGTAGCCTGCCTGTTTGCGAAGGCGCAACAGATTGGAGCCAATCACCATGCGAACGAGTTTCATTTTCTCGTGTTGATGGATATGGGGTAAAACCGGTTTCTTTTTTGGGCGTGGCACACATGAAGAATAAGGGAAAATTCATTTTATGGGTAGGACATGCAAGGGGTATTCTCTGTCTTTGCGTGAATTTTCTTAAACTGGTCGCGAACCATTTTTTCGACCTCTGTTTGTTCGATGCAGAGATGGCGGGCCTCCGTCACGAGTTGTTTAACCGCAGGCATGAGGGACTGGCGTTTTTCATTCTCCGATATTTTGGGAAGATCTGGTTTGACAAATATTCCCAATCTTGGCCGGGATTCAACCAGTTCTTCCCGTTCGAGCAATTGAAAGACTTCAGAGAATATTAAGATTGTCAGCGGTTTTACGTGAAGTTGTTGGGAGAAATCGCGCACCGACGGCAATTGAGTTCCTGACGAAAGCTGTCCGCTGGCGATGCACTGGCGCAACTGATGGAGAATTTGCCGGTAAAGCGGCATCCCGCTTATGCGGATGGAGGCAAAGGATCGGTTTTTTTTGGTGGACCTGATAAACGCATGATTGCAATTTTTGTTTGCTATGCTCGTACACGTTAGGGGGTGGGCGAGAGGCAGTTTTTTTGGGAATGAAATTCTTTTTCGATGGCATCGAAGGCATCGATCGAAAGGCCGATTGCCGGAGAAATCGAGATGGCTCGGGAGAGGGCCGCACGTGCTTCCTGCCAACGCCGCTGTTTGAGAAGGGCCAAGGCTAAGGTGTAGTGAGCGTTGCCAGAATGAGGGGCAAGATGGACGGCTTGTCGCAAATGTCTTTCCGCCGCAGAAAGATTGCCGGACGCCGTGAGAACGCGGCCAAGATTCAAATGGGCTAAAGCGTTATCTGGCGCGATTGCCACGGCTTTTTGAAAGGCGATGGCGGCTTCCTGAAGTTGTCCATTCCGTTCAAAAGCCAAACCAAGGTTGTTCCACGGTTCACGGGAGGGGCGGAAGGTGATGGCTTCGCAGAAGTGAAAGATGGCCCCCGCAATATCGCCCTTTTCCATCAACCCCAAGCCCATTTGATTTTGGGCAACCGGATTGTGAGGGTACAGTGTCAGAGTGTGGGCAAAAAGGGTCTGGCTGTCTTTCCAATGGGACTGTTGGTGCCAACACTGTGAAGCCAACACCGTCAGGATGACAGCGGGTGCGTCTCGGCGCCACAGAGTGGCGCAATGGGGCCAGGCCGTGGCGGACCAAACCGCAGAAAAGCTTAGGCCAATCATGGGAAAGTAGGCGTATCGGTCAGCTGTCCATTGTTCGTTCCATTGGAAAAGGCCGGTGAATGGTAAAAGCATGACAAGGAACCACCCCCATCCGGACAAAAGCCAGGGATGGCTTTTGCGAAGGCAAATGAAACAACCCGTTAAAAACAACAGGACAAGCAGCGAAAAGGCGATTGTCCCCCATGCCAACCCGTTTCCTGGGTGTGGGTAAAGGAGGGCAAAATCCAGTGGCAGAAAGATTCCTTTCAAATACCAAACATAAGAAACCAGCATGCCGCCCAAGCGGGAAGCGATTCCGTAATGTTCCACGCCGATGAGAATGCCCTGATTTCGCGCTTGGAGGACCGCCTGAAGGCCTGCGACGGCCGCCAAGAGGTAGAGAGGCCATTTTTCCGCAAGCAGCCCTGGCCATGGCGCGGATCTCTTTAAAGGCCAGACATCGAGGAAAAGCATGGCAAAGGGAAGGGGAACCATTGAAATCTTGGACATCAAAGCACATTGGAAAATCGCGGCCGCGGCCGCCATGCGCCACGGGGAGGGGTGGCGAATGTGGCAATCATAGGCAAAGAGCGTTAGGAAACCGAAAAAAGCGGCCAATAGGCCTTTGCGTTCAACCACCCAACAAACGGGTTCAACGTTGATCGGATGGACAAGGAAAACGACCGCAACCAAAGCGCTGCGGTAAAGTGAGCCGGTCCACTTTGAAAGCAAAAGGAAAAGCAGAGTGGCATTGATGCCATGCAAAACCATATTGGCCAAGTGATGAGGTGCAGGAGTGGAACCGAAAAGCTGAAAAATCAGCATATGGGAAACTTGAGTCAGTGGAAAAAAGAGATCCGCTCTTTCCACGCCAAAGAGAAAATGCCAGGAGAATTCCTGTTTGATGGCAGACCATGAAAGCCCCGAATGGAGGTTTTGATTTAGAAAAACGTACTCCAAATCGTCATAGTTGATGGGGACAAAATTTTGAACGCGCCAGAAAAGCGCGAGTGCCCCGAAAAACAGGATGCCGGAAAACAATAATCGAACGGTGGCGTTTTTAAAATTGAGCATCCCAAAGTACAAATGGCTTGAGGTTAGAGGATGGGGCGGAATTCGCGTTTGTGGTCGCCGGCCTGGCCTTTGCCTGTCAACTGTGCCGCCTCTTTTTCCTTGGCTGCCAAATCGCGGATCCGTATTTCACGGTTGAACCGTTTGCCCAAAAATATGCCGGCCGCAAAGAAGGCGGCGGACGCGGGCCAGTTTATCCATAGCGGCTTGTTCCAAAACCACAACCATTGACGAAGATTGAAATTGCCTGGGGCATCGGGAAAATTGATTGCCACAAAATGAGAAAGCCAGAGACAAACAAAGATCCCGAAAACCAAAAGGGCTTCCGTTTGTTTTCGTTCGTCCGTGCTCATGATCGTTGTTCCTTGGGTTGAGAGAAATAAACCGGAAGGAAGTTATTGCCATCGGAAAAGGTGCGGGTGCCTTGAAAAAAGAAGGCGTCAACAATGCGGTTATTGCGCATGCCCCCTGTGCGCAACCTCGTGAATTCAACGGGGTTAACCAAATATTCCAAACTTTCGGCCATGGAAGCGCTGGAACTGATGCTCCCGGCCAAGGCTGGGGCCAGGCGGCTTTGGCTTTCGCTGGCGCTTACGGTTCGCCGGTTTTGCCAATCTTTTGAGATGGTTTCGGCGGCATAGTGGTTGGTTTCCTTCTCCGCGTTGGAATGGAAGATTTGAGTGACCAGGTTGCCAAGGAGATTGTCCATAAAAGGCTTTGCCGCTTGTCCACCCAAGGCGGCAAGAATGCTTGGAATATTTTGGCCGATATAAACCGAAAGGGCTTTCGATGATCTGGCGGTCTGTTGAAAAAGCGGGTCGTAACTGGTGATAAAATGTTGAAACTCGTCGGCCCAAATGAAACACGGCCGCCGGTTTTTTTCGTCCGCTTTGGGGCGCCGTTCCACAGTTTTTTGAAACATGTATTTGGCGATGACCCCGGCCAATTTACCGGCAAAATCAAATTCCTTGACCGGGAGGTCCATCAGAATGATTTTTCCCCGTTCAATCGCGTCTTCGGGAGTCCAAGTTGTCTGGGCGCAGAATTTTTGACGCACAGGAGTGCGCAAGACAGGATCGGCCAGGCCTTCCCAAGTTTCCAGAATGCCGGCGCGTTGTTTGTCCCCCATGCGCGGCCATTGCAAGGTGAAGTATTCAACCGCCTGCTGTGTCTCATAATCATCGGGGAAACGCAAAAGGGCTTGTTCGCAAGCCAATCCACATGGAGTTTGTTCCCAATCCGCGGATTCCACCTCTTGGGGGTTGCGCGGCGCGGTGCTGATGACTTCACGAACGGCCATAATCGTAAAGGGGTCCGTAAGGCATGACTGTAAATGGATGGCATTGGAAATAAGGCGAACTCCTGCCCGTTCCCAAAAGTCGGGGGCGGCTTTTTGTCCATTATTGGCTTCAACCAAGTCAAACAATTGACGAAAGAGATTGACCAGGTTAAGAGTCAGCCCCGCGCCGCGACCGTTGCGCCGCAATTCGTACTCAAAGACATTGAATCCGTGATCTTTTTCAGTCACCCGAACAAGATCCTTTTCCCGGCCCGCCAAGCGGGCAATGGACTGCCAATAGTCAGCCTCACCCACTTTGACACAAAGGACAATGCCGCCGGCGCCCAAGCGAAGGAGTTTTAAAGCGAGAGAATCGGCGCTGCCGCTGGATTTACCGGACCCGTTTGCTCCCAAAATAAGGGTGCCTTGGCAAGCATCGGCCACGGTCCACACGTCCCCGGTGGGGAGCCAAAAGATGGGACAATCAAGGTTCCACTGTTCGCAAAAAGGGACGCCGTTCCGTTGTTCGATGGTAACAGGTGCAGCCAGCGGCGGAGGCGGATCTGCGGAAACCATCCAGCGTGCGAATTTTTGCCAGCGGTTCATTTTTTCCAGAACTGCCACCATGAACGTTGTTTTGCCTGCTCCTGGCGTTGCTGTTCTGCGGCAACAAGATCGTTAACCCGCTGGATTGCTTCATTAAGCTGTTGTTGTGTGGTTTGCAGTTTTTTGGCAATTTCCTGGGTTTGGGTTTCTTTTTCACCCACTGTTTTTTGAGCCTCACTTTTCATTGTTTCCAACTGCGCATTGAGTTTTTGCACCTGGCCTTGTGTGGCGGCGAGCATTTCCTTGTGCCGGCGAAGGGCTTCGCCGTCGTATTCTCCTTCTTCCATCGGCAATTCTGGTTTTGAAACTGTGTTTGGTTCGATGGTGGACGGCAGTTGCCAAGCGCTTGGTTTTTCAACAAAGGTGACGGTTTGATCATGTTGCAAAACGTCATTGTCAACCGCTTGGGGAGCAATCCAAACGTCCCGTTGCCGCTCCGGAGTTCTGAAGCGTCCGGCTAATGCCGGCGGATCATTGACTTGAACAACCACCGGTTCTTTTGGTGAACTGCAACTGGACAGGAAAATGGCGACTGGAAAAACTAAAACGGTAAAATGCAAGGTTTTCATAGAGTGAAGTTGAAGTTTTGAGCATTCAAAGGCTGGTTCGCGTACCGCCTTTGGCGGTTGGCCTGTGCCTCCGCCGCGGCGGAGGTGGAAAAGGCAAGCGAACCTCTTGGCCCCTCGGCCAGAGAGAGAGGCCGCAGGCCGGGGACGCCGGGTGCCGTCCGCTCCGGACGGCCGGCGGAATTTGGTGAAGGGAAGGTTTTCATTTTGCGGCTTGGATAGTTCGACCTGGCGCGGCGGTCGTGATGTCGATTGGTTCATCCAGAAAGATGGCAACAAGCTTGGCTGTCGGGACCAGAACGAAGGAGTTTTGTTGTTGCAGCGTAGCCGCATATCGTTGAGCCAGCACGTCAAAAGCGGCTGAAGCGGCACCCAATCCCGCGTTTTGGAGGGTGGCTTGTGGGGTGGTCGTGGTGGTCGTGACAACAGAACCGGCGGTAACGGCGCTGGCTTGAGTTGTGATGTAGGTTTGCAGGGTTTTTGTGAAGTCCTGGCCAGCCTTCAACGCTGCAAGTTTAAAGGCATTTGCGGCGGAATCGTCGTATAGATATCCCTTGAGGCCCGCGCCGTTGATAAACCAGCGGCCGGATTCTGTGTTTTGTTCGTAGGTCATGCCGATGCCCCTGATCGGCAGTTCCCATCCTTGGCGGCCTTCCTCATAGAAAATGAGCGTGTCCCAAGTGACAAAAACCCGTCCACGAAGGTTGCCTGGGGCAATCCGTCCGGTCACTTGAGTGCCAACGGGGATTCTTATTTTATGGGCAAAAATGGTAGGATGGATCACGGTTGCGGTTGCCGGGGACACTTGATTGTTGCTGACAATGTCGCTTGTGAGGGTGGCATAAATGAAAGTGCCTTTTGGGAGGAAATCATCAGACATGACTTTTGATGAGGTGTTGATATTGCCAAAGGAAGGCTGATTGAATTGGCGTTGTGGAAGAGGGCGAGGTTGTTGGATTTGAGGTTGTTCGGAAGCAGGGGGAAGGTTTCCCCCAGGGAGGGAACCTTGCTCCTGTTGGCGTGAAAAGGTTTGTTGATGTGGAGTGTTTTTTGTTTCCTTCAATGGGGTGGCGAAAACAGATTTTTCTTTTGAGGCGGCAACAGAGGAGCGACTTGATGCCACTTTTTTTCTAATGATCGTATAGGAAATGATAAAGGCACAGAGGACCATCCATCCCAAGGGGGTTGGCCATTTGCCTTTCCAAAGTTTTGAGCGAATGTCGTTCAAGTTCATGGGATAATTCAGTTGTCGAGTTCAAGAAGCAGAGATTCAAAGCGGCGAGTGCTTTCGCCGATTTTTGAGATGGCGTCTTTATAATGAGGCATCTGCCTCGCTTGGTCATTCTGGCAGTCGGATTCAATGATTCGGGTGTACATCTTGATTCTTGTGTCGTAGGCGGAGAGAAGTGTTGATTTGCGTAGAACAGCCAATTGCTTTTGCATTTCCACCCGCATCCTGCGCGTCTCAATTGCATACCAAAGGACGATTACCGCAGTAATGATCAAAACGATGTCCGAAAGGGGGATGGGAAGAGAATCCCTCATATTTCTTATGGCATCGCAAATTGAGCGAATTGTTGCAAAGTCAACGGGAGACATGGGAGGAAGGATTTGTAACCAGGAAGATGTTGAATTTCTGCCTCGGGCTGAGTCCGTTTGCCCCATCCAGGACAATGAAATTTTCGGAACTGGCTTTTGGCGCCAATGGGTTGGATCCAAGAGAAACCGCAACGGGGGCAAAAAGCGTGTCGCCAACATTGACCGTCGTTTGTCGGTGGGCAAACGACAGGGGAACGGTCTGGCGGTTTTGGGTGGTGAAATGAAGGATGATATGGCGTGTGTCCCGGAACCGGAAGGTTTGCAAAAGGGTGCAAGTGTGATC
>JAQUAF010000063.1:15132-34478 GCA_028687435.1 Verrucomicrobiia bacterium
CATTGACCGTCGTTTGTCGGTGGGCAAACGACAGGGGAACGGTCTGGCGGTTTTGGGTGGTGAAATGAAGGATGATATGGCGTGTGTCCCGGAACCGGAAGGTTTGCAAAAGGGTGCAAGTGTGATCAGTTGCGTGAACTGCTCCACGTCGCGCAAATCCGGCGAATTGACGGAGGATAAAGCGTAAAAGTTTTGGGCAATCCGAATTTCCCGGATGATGACATCGGCCAGGGTTTCCTGGCCGGCAGACTGGGATAGGGGAGCCGCCGGTTTTGCATCATCGAGAATTTTTGTGATGCGAGCCATTTGGGTAAATTGTTCGGAATCCGGTGCGAGGTGCAGGGCAAAGTTAAGTGTGCCTTGGCGGGTGACGATTGCCAGGCTGGTATCTCTGATGCCAGCTTGAACTGGCTTGATGGAAACAAGTTTGTCAGCTTTTTCAACTTTCCACATTTCCGGATCGCCAATATTCGTGGCCAAGGGTTCAACCGGCAACTGGATAAGGGAGGCGCTTCCCAGTCTGGCGTTGATGGGGTGAACAACGCCTGTAGGCATGTCGAAGGTTTGAACTTCCTGTGCGTGCGCACAAAAGGCGGCAAGGCAAAAGCTAATGAATGTTGTTAATCGCATGGCCATAGGGATTGAGTGGGTCGGCGGAGGTGATTAGATCCACAGTGATTTTCAGGGGGGTTGTGGTGACATGTCCGGCGCGATCAATGAGACGCAATTCACCGATGACGCCGGCGGTATCGTTTTCCGGATCGTAGAGGACTTCCCTCACCAAAAGCGTTTGATTGAGGGAGTCACTTTGAATGCGTGGCAGATTTTGGCGGTAGCTTTCCAAGGCGTTTTTGAGAAGCAAAGGGCTGATGAACGGGGACCATGTTTCCACAGATGCGCCGGCAACCGGCGACCAGGTGTAGATGATCGGGAGAAAGATTTTGATGTAGTCCCTTGCGACCTCCGGAGTCCAAACAAAGGCGCTTGCGGCAATCGGCAGGACGATGCCGCTGGACGTTCGCATGACGATACGCGGAGTGGAGAGGTTTGCCGCTTGCTTTGCGTTGGCATAAACCAGTGCGAAATTAAGCAAGAGGGAGATTCCCAAGGAAAGAGCCAAAACCCTCGTCCATCCTCGGAAGTGGGTCGTCAATTTGAATGGGGAAGAACTGAAACGCTTGATCATGGCTTTTGAGATTTGAAAACCTTGTTTGAATCAACGGGAGGGTTGACCAATGAATCCCAATTGGCGGGCAACGAGGGTTTTGTGAATTCACCGGGTTGGATGCCGGCGGGGGTGGATGTTTTGCGGGTGAGCAGCAGCACAAGGATGATCAAGGCCACAGCGGTCCACGCCACAATTTTGAGGTTTTTGTCCTGGCTGTTTTTTGAAGGTTCGTTTTGTTTTGTGTCATTCATGCGATTAGTTGGTTGTGGATTTGGTTTGGTTCGGTTGATTTACACGGCCCGCCCATTGTTCGTTATGGGACGCTGCCGCAAAGATGCGTTGTTCGTAGGCGCTTTGCTGCGAAGGTGAAGCGCCGGGAGCGTTGCCAGGAATAGCGGTTGAAATGGTATGTTGAACGGAACCGGACGAATCAATGCTGGTGGACAGGGTTGAAGCGGCTGAGGCCCCCTGTATTGCGTTTGCGGCACCGCCCCGGGCCATGCCCAAGACGGATGCCGCATTGCTCATGATCGAGGGCATGGCGGCTGAAACAGAGCCGCCGGCGGCGTTGACAATCATAGCCGTAATGACTGGCATAACCGCATAAATGGCCCCAAAAATGCAACTGAACAGAATGGATGCCAACAAGTCACCGCCACTCTTTCCCATGAAGGAAACGTTCGAATAGAATTTTGCACCCAAAAGCCATGCCGCAGGAATCAAGAAAACACCCACGAAGTATTTCAACCACATTTCCCCAATGCCTTTGAAATTGGTAAAAGCGACAGTCGCCAGCGCCATGGGGCCAAAGGCAATCAGAACCGCCTCAAGCAAAAGCTGCGCGGCATAAACCAAGACGGCCAGAATGACGACTAAAAATATTCCAACGCCAACCGCTATGCCTGCAAAGCTCATGATTGTAATGGCGGAGGTAGCGCTGGCAAAAGCTGCGGCAAGCTGTTTGCCGACGCTAAAACCATCCCCAGGATAAAGTTCCGTCATAAGGGAATGCCGGCAATCAACCGCCACCCCGATGAGTTCGCGATAATTGAGAATCAGCGCTGAGGCAATGGCAATGCGCATGATGGCGCCAATGAATTCCTGAAGGCCTCGATATTGGGCATGATATCCCGTCCAAATGAGCGCGAGAATGGCGGCAAACTGGAAAATTTCCGTGGCAATGGAACTTGTTGTCGAGGTAAAACTGAGGGCGTTGTTCTGTAAAGAGGAAAGATCGTATGTTTCCGGCTGACTATTGGAAGGCAACACTTTGCCTGGGCCTGGCGCTCCTGTGGTGCTGCTGGAACTTTGCGCGAGAGCCAGGAACGGAAGCGCCGCCGTCAAGAGAACCGCCAAAAACAAAAACCGGGATTTATTCATTTGAAAGCCGGATGTGAAGACATGAAATTTCCGATGCCTTCGCCAATTTTCTTGGATTCTTCAATGGACCAGTCGCGTGCGGCCTGGTTCCAGGCGTCTTTTTGGTTTTGGTTTTCGAAATAGTTGGCTTGCTGCTGCTCAAAACTGCGTTTGCGTTCTTCGGCCAAAGCCCGTTCCGCCGCGTTAACGGCATCGAGGGCGGCCTGGGCTTTTGCCGTTTCGCCGAGGGACTTGGCGGCTTTTAACTGCGCTTCGGCTTTTTTTCGTTGTTGCGCCAGTGATTTCATTTGGTCATCGTAATTTTGCTGTGCTTTTTGGGAAGCATCATACGCCTTGCTCGTGGTAACATAACGCTGCCACGTGGTTGGGTCAGTGGTAGCTTGGCGAAGAGTATCGAGATTAAAAGTTGTGCTGGTGGCCGTGTGTTGCAAGTCCTGCAAGGAATTGCCGAAATTGTTGAGGGATTTGGCAAGATCAATGGTCGAGGTAATGGAGGGATCGATGCCAATGAGTTCCATCCCTTTTCCGAGAAGGCTTTGCACATCAGTCAGATTGGAAACAATGTCATTGAGCTTGTTGATTTGCTCGGTGGCTTTGTTGATCTGTTCAACCCATTTTTGAAGGCTATCGGCATGATTTGCCTGGGTGGTGGCAATCAGGGTTGTGTCATGCACTTCGCCGCCAACTTGAGCCAGGATAACCCCGTCAAAAGGGGCTAATGACGACAGGACGATGAACAAGATTTTTTTCATTGTGCCTCTCCGGATGGAACGGTTTCGTAATGTGGTGTTTGTTTATTTGATTCACTGCCTTTTGCTGGCACACACAATTTTTCTCCGGCATCTGACGGCGTGTGAGAATCATAATAAACACCGTTTTGGGTTTTTGCTGGAACAGTGACAGTTGGAGCGAGGGTTTGATATTGCCTTGTCTTTTTATTGGGCAATCCGTTGGACTGTTCCCAAAGCCCCTGCAAAACTCTTTGTTCACCAACAGCGATGCCCTCTTGGAGTCCGGAATTGTACGCTTTTTTCCGTCCGGATTTGGCCATGGCCTGAAACCCTTCAGCAACAACAAACCCACCCACGGCGCCGGCGGTTGTCAAGGCGGGGTCTTTCCCGCCGCCAAAATATGCGGCTGTGCCGCCAACCCCGGCAGACATGGCATCAATGGTCACTCTCTGGCCAGTCCCAGAATCGGCGCACCCCGCAAAAAAGATGATTGTAAGAAAAAATGCTGAAAGGCGAAGGGAAGTTGTCATTGGGGTTTGTTGTAGTCTTTCGAAAGCGGTTGATTGGCTGGCTTGCCATAGTCTTTCGAAAACGGTTGATTGACTGGTTTGCTATATTCTTTTGAAAGCGGTTGGCTGGTCATTTGATCGCTGGTGAATGCCGCGCCGATTCCCGCGGTGCCTGCGGCCACGGCTGGCAGAATCGTATCCGATAAGGAAAAACCTGTTTTGGTGCTGGTCGAAGTCGTCGTTGTGTAAACTGTGGTTCCGCCCAGGCCGTTAGTGATGCTCGCCGTCACGAGTCCATTGGTAATGCTGGCGTTAACCAGCCCATTGGTAATGGAAGCGTTGGCCAAACCGTTGGTGATGCTGGCATTAACCAAGCCGTTGGTGAGGGAGTAGGCATAGGCATCATCCTCCGCTTGCGTGGTATCCATAAAAGCCCATTGCTTGCCCACAACGGTTCCGCCTGTCACCTCGATGGCAACATTGGTGACGGTTGCACTGATATTCTGCCCCCTGAGAACGGCGGTTATGAACGAGTTTTTTGTCTGATTCGTTGGGCAAAAGTTGGCAACAACGAAAAATGTTTTATTCGTTGTATCGGTTGAAATGTTGAGGCTGTTGAAAACCGCCATGCCGCTGGTGTTGGTCGTGGTTGAAAGCAAACTGTCCGCTCCGGACCAGTCGCCGCTTCCGTCATCAGAATAAAGTTTTACCGACGAAAAATTGTTGTTTTCCACGGAATTGGTTGTCGTGTTTGAAAGGCCGACACCAATGGCAGAAACGACAGCGTTGGTTGTGCTTTTCAGCATAAAGCCAAGAAGCTTGCGGGCTTCATCGGATGCGTTTCGACGGGACAAACTTTCCATGGCATCCCCCATGCCCGTCAAAGTTGCATAGGGTTTGGATGTGCTCCCGCTCCCGCCGCCCCCGCCCGTATCGTCAACGATGGTGACCGCATAACTTTGACCGGCACCTATTTGCGACCAGCCATCAGAGCCACCCGGAACGTGGATATTTACATTTACGAGAGCCGTAACGGAATTTGTGAAAGCTGAAGGAGCTGTTGTTTTTATTGTTACCTGAGGATATCCGTAAACGATGTAAGAACGTGCTGTGCCAGAAACGCCGGTAATGGTTAAAGAAGCAGAACCCCCAACAGTTAACCAGGTATTGCCGCTGGTATCACCGGTGCAACCGCCTCCTCCAATATCCATAACGTACCCTGTGGGGACGTTCGCGGTACCCGCTCCGACGATGGTCGGCAACATAATGGTGCCGCCACTCAACACCGTTGATTTATTGACTGTTACCGGCACTTGCGCCGACGAGTGTGGCACAATGGCATAAAGGAGGATGGCGAAAGCAACGAGGTAGATTTTCATAGTGGTTGAGCAAATAGGCGTTCGGTTTCCTGATGGATTTCTTCCTTGGTCATTTTTGCGAGTTTGCAGACGGTCTCCCATGGATCGCCGCCTTGGGCAAGGGCATGATCGCGCAATTGGGATATGTCTGGGCTGGTCGAGTAGAGAATGGCTTCTGGCGGAGAAACGCGGTTGATGGCTGCGCCAGTGATGAGAGAACGATCTGCCCGGTGTACGTAAATAAATTGAGAGTATCCCACTTCCGATGGGTCAGGCATGAACGGAAATTTATCCGCCAGTTCTTTGGTGAGGTGAAGTTCCTTGCGCAACAATTCAATCGCGGTGTGGTTTTTTGCGCGAAGCAGCCAAAAATTGTGACAGTTGTTCATGATGACGTGCGCAATGGATGATTCCAAAAAGTCTTTCAGCTCTTGGGTTGAGAGAAAAACAGCGCAGTTGAAAGCGCGGTTGACGCGCAAGGCATTTTCGATGAAGTCGCCGCCGGCGTTCGAGTTCACAAAAGCCCAACACTCATCCAGGATCAGCGCCTTGCGATGATGACGAGGCATTTTTGAAAGCCGGATGGTTTCACCGATGGTCAAGGCCATCATCATGACGGCGGAAAGGTTTCGATTTTTTTGGATTTTCGAGAAATCGAAAAACTTGAAGGGGTTCGACAAGTCAAGCGGCTTCCTGGTGTCGGAATCGAAATATTCCCCGTAAATCCCGCCGTTGGCGTATGGTTCCAATATAACCGCCAACCGTTTTAGGGCGGGCATATCGTCATGATCCCAGCCTTCGCGGAAGGTTTCAACCAAATGCCGGTTTCTGGTAGCTGGGCCATGTTTTTCAAAGGTTTGCTTGATGGCCTTCAGGATGCGGGATTCCCGCACTTTACGTTCAGTTTCAACTGGTTCATCCCCAAAAATAGTTTCCAAGATGGCCTTCATCCCGGCCAGTTCGTCAGCATTTGGCATTTCACCGGAAATCATGCATGGATTGAGAAAGACGGGGTTGTCATCGGTGAATGAAATTTGCACGCCATTATACATGGCCATGAGAGGGCCAAATTCATTTTTCGTGGAAATAACGGAAACGCTTTTCAGCCCCTGGGCAATCAGTTGCGTAACGATCGAATTCATGAGGAAGGTTTTTCCACCGCCCGTCTCACCGACAGTGACATTATGAAATGGGCGTGATCTGGAAAATACATGGGCTGCCATTAAGCCTCCCTCGGGGGTTGGAAACAGCATTTGCGGCCGTCCTGTGCCAATGAAATCTGTGTGGGCTGGAATAGAGTCCGCGGCATTGACCGATTTGACCGGCTGGAAACGGTCAAGGCGGTCTTCCCGTGTCCAGCCCGGCAAACACGCCCGAAGAGCCTCGGGCGCGGCAATTTGTTCCAGAACGCCTTGCATTCCGTTGCAATAGCCCATGTGCAAAACAGCTTCATCGACCCGGAGACGCAATTCGTTTTCATCTGGATGCCAGAGATGAAGAATCGCTTGAATGTCAAAAACCTGTTGCGGGGTTTGTGTCAAAATCTGGATTTCGCCCCGGATTTCCTCGGCCTGTGTTTCCATCTGGACATCGACAATCTTGCCTTTTTTCTCGCGGTCTTTTTGCAGCGCCTTCTTTGATCCGTAATCGCTCTGAAGATCTTTAATGACCTGTTGCTTGTCCGTGGTTCGCATGGTGAACTTGATCGCATAGTCCGGATGCGGCAGATTGAACAGGTGTTTAAGAAAACCTGGTGTTGTATCCGATGGCAAACTGGCCATGGAAACAAACGCATGAAAATGTTCATCGAAATGGAGAAATGGAGTTTTACGATGAAAGTCTGACAGGATGGTGTCGGCCCAAATATTTCCTTTGCCATTGGCGGCAGGTTCCTGCGTCCGGAGGCGGACGTGGTGAGGGGAAAAAAGCTTCCTAAAAATACGCCGGTAATCATTCGCCGAAAGCATGGAAACCGTCATGCCTGCCGCTTCAAACGGGTGGCGAACCATGTTTAAAACTTGCTCAAGCTTCAGGCGTGCCGCCTTCCATTCGGAAAGCAACATCTTGTGATCATCCGTTGCATTGAGACGGCGGCGAAGTTCATCTTCAAACCGAAGTTTTGATGGTGGCGGTTCCAGGTTTACAAACACGTAAAGTTTACGATAACGCAACTGGTTGGCCAGTTGTTGACGTTCAAAGGACGCCACCCGATCATCAAGCAGATGTTTTGCCAGCGCTGGGGCATCCTTGTCCATTTCCTGGCGATGCCCGCTTAAAAAGTGATCGTAGTTGTTTTCTACTGTCCAGTAAAAATCGAGGTGTGTGTTGATCTCCATTGCGTTCAAAGTGGCCTGTGCCACCATGCGCCAGTATGCCAGATGTTCTTTTGACAGGGTGGACATGGGGCCACCTTGGACAACAAACCCCTTGGCCGGGAAAAGGTGTCCGTTTTGGCCAATGTAGAGGATGCACCCCTCATACAACCAGGCATCCGGCAGGTGGGCGGCAATGAATTTATGAGGAGTGTAGCTCATGCGCACTTGCCATCTTTTCGGGGTTCGATTGAAACAACATAATTTTTCATTTCATCGCGTTTCGAAGTTCCAAAATAAAAATCAGAGGACCGCCCATGGTTGAAACGGTCAAATGCCTCCCTTATCCTGGTGATATGGCCTGGCATTTCCCCATACAAATTGATGCGTGATGAACGCAAAGCCGCCTCAAACTGATTGCGGCGAAATACTCCAGAGGCATTGCCCCATTCTGTTAGCCGCATCAAAAAGGATCTGCCAAAAATATCCGATGGTGCTTCGATGGCCCTTAGCAAAAGCAATGCCGCGTCATCGCATAAATGGCCCTCCCGTATGAGGGCAAGAAAATTGGCAAAAAAAGAAACAGCCCTCAAGCACACCAGCCAGCGACAAAAAAGGCAGATGACAACACCCGACCACAGCAAAACAAAGCCCATCCACTGGAAAAATTCCATGCTCATCTCCGTGTTTGGGCGGTTCGCAAACACAAGATAAAAAAGCTCGCCAAAAAAGAGAATAAAAAAAGCGGTGGCCATAGCTAATCCGATAAAATTGGGAACTGTTTTTTCGAACGGTGTTTTGGCGCCCGCCAAGCAGGCGGATGCGCCACATTATGGAAAAACCAAAGCGTAAAATAATTGGGTGGCTTGTTGCGACGAAACCAGATGCAAAAGCCCAAAACGGAAGCGCTCAAAAAAATGCCTGCCAGAAGATTTGGTTTTGAGAGGATTCCCAACCGATATAAAAAATCCGGAATCATTGAGACGCAAAGCCCGGTCATCAATTCCCAAGCGCTGAGGCCAAGCCAAACCCCTGTTCGCCGACGCAGATTGCCACTGCAACGGACCGGCGGCAAAACGTTTTGTGATGCTTGTGTGTTTTGTGGCATGTTTAGTCTCCGCCAGGCTCAAGGCCTTGGTTTTGAGGGGAAGATGTGGCGTGGCCGTGTTTTGCGAGAAATTGGCGTATTTTGCTTTGCTTCTTTGGAAGAGTAGGGGAGGGGGTTTTCTCCTGTGCATGTGATAAAGCGACTGCGGATGTCGTTTTTTCCTGGGGGGCCACCTCCGGGTTAGATTTCGGTTTTTCTGAAGTGAGGACCGGTTTTTCTTGGGAGGGAGTTTGATTCTTTGTTGCCGCTGTGCGCCAAGCTTGGCGATGTTTTTCAGCGGCTGCGAGGATTTCCTTGTCGTCCTTGAACAGTCCCCAGGCGTAATGGCGCAATCCTCCATTTTTCCGGTCAAGGAAAATGGCGGTATCTTTGAATTCTTCGATGGTTAAAGGTTTTTCACCCGGCTTGGCGTTGAGGGCCTTTAAGAGGGCAGGGCGGACTTCATCAACACGGGACTCCATAATCCGATGATCGCGGTGTACCTGCGATATGGAAGCGGCTTTTACCATTTCCTTATCCTCCTTGAAGGAGGTGTAAGCTTCGCGGTTCAGACCGCCTTGCCGACGGTCAATGTAGGGCTTTATAACCTCATACTCGGCTTCCGATAACGGCTTTTCACCCGGCTTTGCTGCAAAATATTTCAGGAGGAAATCTCTCAACAGCGGATGGGGTGGGGGAGGGGGACAGCTTGGGGCATCCATAAATTTTTTATTTTAAGGCTGACGCGATATCTTGAGCTTTAAAAATAAAGATGCCCCCAACCACCGCGGCAATGCCGCCGTAAAGGTCCTTGGTCGAAATCCGCATCCCTCCAATCATGATGACCACAAGGCCAACTGGTTCGGACGCATCAATGGCAACTTGTTTGGCCGAATCAAGCCAACCGGCCTGGGCATTTGTGGCCGATGCCATCATGAAGCTGCAGGCCAAAAAATAAATTTGGCTTCTGGTTTTTTTGAGGTTTTCGATGATTTTCATAGTTTTTTGTTGTTCAAAAAAGGACATGAAAGTCCTATTTTGGGTTATGCTCCTGGTGCCAGTTGGGGGCCTTGGACTCGCGCATGAAATGCGGAGATTGATGCCCGCAAAGAGGCCAAGGAAATGTTGGGCATCTGTGGGTTTTGGGTTTGGGTGGTTTGTCGAAAATGTGAAATAATTCGCACAATTGCCCCGATTTCTCGGTTGATTTGCCATGCCTCAGGCGGTAGCAGAGGGCGCAAGGCAGAGGTAACCGCACAGAGATGGAGGCCAACCTTGGCCTGCCGATTCCTAGAAGAAAGGGGGGGCTTAAAGTCTTTGCCTGGGCCTGATTGCTCTTTCGACCGAGCAAAATCCCATTTCAAATCTTCATGTGAGGCTCCATTTTTTTCCGCCTCTTTATCAGAAGGTGGAATGTCTGCCTGGGCTGAGGCTGCGGAAGCTTTTTCTTGTGTGTGGGCTGAATCGCGGCCAAAAACTTTTTCCCGATTCTTTGTTTGGGTTCTAGTCTGGTTGGTGGCTTTGGCGTATTCCTTCTCAGCATGCTTCGCAAAAAAATCCTTGATGGATTTGATGGGGTCCGGATCATTGCGCCCCTTGCATCCCTTCAATGATGACACGGACCAATCCACCTCTTTTCCAGATTCATCGCGCTTCAGAACAACTACATGAATATGTGGATGTTTGTCGGCCCCATCTGCTTCAACGTGTGTCCCGGCAACCCATCCAATTGAATGATCTGGCCCATAAACATCCCGCCGCCAGTCGGCAAAATCCTTCATTGTTTTTGACAGAAGATTGCGAAGAAATTGGCGTTCATCCAGACCAGCGGCCCGAAGTTTTTCCCAATATTTTGGTTCCGGTGAAAACACCAAATGCGTTCCAACCGCCTTGCGCAATTCCGGCCAATTTTCCCGTTGTTCCTGGGTCCATTTGTGAATCCTTCTGGCGTAGTTATATGATGATTCGCGGTCGCCTTTTGATGGCAAATTGAGATGATTGTGATGCGCGTAACCCTGCACCCGCTTCATCCATTTTTCGTAACTTTCATGGTTCGCGGCGCCGTACTCTTCCACGTGTTGCTTGGCAATTTTTAACGCTAGTTTTTGTTTTTCCTCGGTGGTCATTTTTGACAATGGCTTGCCAGTTTTTGAGGCTTCTTGCGCAGCCCGCACGTAAAGGAAGCCACCAATTTGGATGTCCGCTTCCTTGGTTGCATAGCCGTCTCCGTGTGGCAATTCATCGCCCGCATCCAGCTTGCTGCGTCCTTGTCCTTTTTCCGCGCCGTAGGCAATCATCCCAGGCAAAACACCCCCGGAAAAATTTCCACAATTCTTAAAAACTTGGTGGGTGTCTGTCACTTTCTGCCCCTGTCTTTGATGAATTGTTGAATGCGGCTCGGCTTGTCTTCAGTGCTTTTTACCACGTCTTTTTTCTCGTCGGAAATGTCGTATGCCAGTTGCAAGAGGCTCACCAGTTTGCCAAACAAAACATTTGATTGTTCGATGGCCGGTTCAAGACTTTGAACAACAACACCATGCTCCTCCAACTTCTTGCTGATGCCGTTTAATTGCGTTTCAAGTCCCGCCATTTTTAGGTGAACCAAACCCAATTCGCGGGCCGCATGATTGGGGGGAAGGTCTTCCGGTTTGTTCTCATAATGACGAATCAAATCGATAAAAAGCGTATCCCACGTGTTACCGGTATCCCGCCGAATCGCAGAAAGTTTTGCGGCGGTTTCCTCGCTCACCCGCCAGCGTAAATTCATTGGTTTACTGACGGCTTTTGTGTCGAATTTACTCATGAAGTGAGCTTGCTCGCGCAATGAGTTGGTACAGTTGGTACAGTCAGGCCGAAGGTCTGACTATCCTGCATTTCGTACTTTGCCGTTTTGACACCCAGTTTTGAGCCAGCTGAAAACTGGCTTTTGAATGGGTTGAAAATATTTTTAAGGACGTTTGCAATTCGCCAAAAAAAATCCCAACTCAGACTTTTTTCTTTGCGAATGGATCGCGGCGTTTGAAATGTTCCAATTGGGTTTTCCAGTGGTTTTCCAGGACCGCCCGCAAAAACTTCGCCATGGGAATCTCGTAGACCGCCTGCACATTGAAACTTTTCAATGATGTCGCAATTTCCGCGTGCGTTTCCGTATCGATTTCCAACGTTATTTTTTTCAGACCTTGAACCTTGTTTTGTGTTTGGTGTTGAGTTTTCGGTTGGTGTGTTGCTTGAGTTTTGGCTTCGTCCATTTGGGTCCTCGGTTTTGGGTTTCTTTAACCATGCGGCAATATCATTTTGGGCTGCATGGGCATTTGCAAATTGAGCGCGATAATTTTGAACAAATTCGGCCCGCCGCTCCGCGGCGGTCCTGCCGTCACCGGCGAGAAGCTTTTTGACCTTCCATAGTGTCAGGGCTGGCGAAGCTTTTTGGTTTTGGGAACATTTGCCAGCCAGAATTTTGTCTGTCGTTATGCCATGATGCCAACGCAAAGCGGACGCATAAGCAGACAGAATTTTTTCTGCATCGTGAAAACTTTCCAAAAGCATCAAACTCAGACCAAAAGTCGCATGCTTGTCGTAACGAACTTTACAGTTTTCCCAATGCAATTCGGCCATCTCGGACGAGAGACTTCTGGCTTTGGCGCAAAGTTTTTTGGATCGTTGCATGCGAGGTTCGTCAAGGCTAAACGTCGCACAATGTATAAATGCTTTTTCCGCTGATGTGCAACGTAAACGTTGACGGTCGTAAGAGTTGCCAAAAACCATGCTTGCGGTCAAGGTTTTTCCCAATTCGAGTAAGGTTTCCCCCGATAACGCTTTTTGCGTAGCAGTGCGGGACGAAGTCCCGCCGAGAAAAGCGTTTGGAGCAACCGAAAAGGTATGGGGACTACAGGGGTTCCCCCGTTGATAAGACACCATCAAGGGGGGGCTATAATGCAATGGGGGGGCTTTTTTGCCAAGATCGTCGGAAGCTTCGACCGCCGGTTTGTTTTTTCCGGCAAGAGTCTTCCGGATAAAGCCTCTCAAAATGTCAGGGGCTACAATCAACCTTACAACCCATAATCGGGCATCTTTCTCCGATCTTTTTCGTTCGATCATTCCCGCTTCTTCCAACAGGTGCAGAACTTCTCTACACGTGCGCCCATGAAAGCGCTCAATTTGCCAGTTTTTTGGGTTTCTGGCCTTATCTCCAGTCGTAAAAATCCACCCATTGGCTGGATCTTTACGGGCAAGGAAAAAGGCGCGTACCAATGCAACCAGCCAGTAGTGGAAACATGCTCGCAAAGCGTGATCCGGACGCCCCCGGCACCCCCGGGGTCGCCGGTGTCTCGAACGCGGCGCAAAAGCTCGCCTACGGCCGCCAGAAGCGCTAGCAGAGGCATAAACCGGGACAATCTCTGGACGAAAAAAATCTATAAAAAAAATACGACAAGAGGCTTGACACCAAAAGCCACATATGAGACATTGCAGCCAACGAACTGGTGAGGACGTTGACTACAGTCTTAACGAAACCCGCGACTGCGAATCGCGGGTTTTGTCATTTATGGGGAAAATCAGTGTTTCGCTTTGACGCCCTCCTTGTGGGTTTTAATCTCCAAGTTTATGTCCGGAGCGATTTCTTTGATCAACGCTAACAAGGTGAAACCCTCAGGAAGTCGATTGCGACATTCCCACGCCCGCAGGGTGTAAACGCTCATGCCGCCCAAATGTAGTGCGGCCTGCTCCTGCGTAAACCCCATCTTTTTCCGCCAAATTTTTAAAAGCTGCGGAATACGCGGGCGAATGTGCGTTGTATCGGTCACAGTGTACAGACTAATACATAGTAGAAAAATGGCAAGCCCTAAATTGCGTGCTTTAAGTGGGCGCTACCCGCGCCGCCTCGGAAATCCTCGGCCCTCCCGGGCCTGCGGGGATTTAACGGATGGGACAGAAAGCCCTAAGCCAAGAAAAAAGCCGCGCTGGAGAAAGGCATCCCTACCAAAATCCGGCGCGGCTTAGGCTGTCAGGCCTCCTGGCTGTCAAGGCCCTCGGGTCGCGTCCCCGCGTTGCCCTAGCATCCTTGACGGCATCGGAAGCATGCTCCAAAGGCACTGAAAAATAAACTTAAAAATTGTTTGACTATAACACTATAATCTTATATAGTGTAAAAGTGTATTACATTTTAACACTATAAATTTAAGAAGTTCCATGAATGGACACCTGCAAGCAAAAACGATAATCCTTGAGACGCTCCCAGGGGCAAAAGAAACTTTACTCTATAAAACAATTCAACTATAACACCATAACACTATATGATTATAACAGTAGCTACAATGAAAGGCGGCACCGGAAAAACCACCTTGGCAGTAAACTTGGCGTGCCTGTTGTCAGAGACAACCAAAAAGAAGGTTGTCATCCTGGACTTGGACCGGCAGGAACTTGCGGCCGCATGGTCCCAGGTCGCCGGAAATCTGCCCTGTAGCGTCGTCAAATCCGGAAACCCTCTTGATTTGCTGAAAAGCGGCAAAGATGTGGTTGTGATCGATACCCCCGGCAATCTCCATGCCCAAGAGACCCAGCAAGCCATACGCGCCGCCGATCTTGTTTTGATCCCCTGCACCCCATCGCCTGCCGAAATGGAGGCTTCAAGGCGGACAGTTGGCGTTGTGCGTGAACTGAGCCAAAAACCGTGTCTTGTGGTTATCAACCGGCTGAGGCCCGGAACAATCACTGGCCGGGCCGTGGAAGATTGGGCGGCACAGTTGGGTGCCAAAGTGGCGGAAACCAAGATTCAACTTCGGGAAGCCTACCAACAAACGGCGCTATCCGGGTGGGTAAACAAAGGCGAAGGGAAGGAAGAGTTGCAGTCGTTGCTCATCGAGATTCTTGATTTGGTTGCAAACTTTTCTAAAACTAATACACTTTAACACTATAACACTTTAACCCTAACAGTTATGAAACAAAAAGAAAAAGCCATTGCAGAGAGAATGAACGCCTTGAGCCAACGAAAAGACGCGCCAGCGCCGCATTCCGATATTGTCATATCTGCGGCCCCTGTGAAAAAAAGCAGGGCTGACGGAAGAAGCAAGGCATACCCGGTTTGGTTGAGGACTGAAGATCAGGAGAAAATTGATGATTTGAATTTTTGGCTTCAAGGACAGCGGATCAAGTCAAATTACAGCCGGATTTTCAGGGCCGGTCTTTCCCTGCTGGGGAAGGATGAGCAAACCGTTGAAACGCTCCGGAAGATTATCGAGAAAGAGACTGTAAAACTATAACATCTTAACCCTATAACACTATAAATGTTATGGACAAAACAAATTCACAGACGCAAACCAATGATGTTCTTGTCAGGCTGGGCCTCGTTGTTTTCAAAAAGGATGCTGACCTTGCGACAAAAGCCATTGAGGAGTTGAGAAAACGGGGGATTGAGGCGACGGAATCCGGCTTGTTCCGGTTTGCCATGCGCAATCTATTTCCGATTGATGAACTGGCAAAGCAATACAAAGCCATGCAGGCGGAAGATCAAGCGTCCCGTCGTGATGCTTATCCGTGCCAACCGGAGTGAGATGAGCTTTTTTTTACATGGGTTTTTCCTTATGCCGCCCGCGTCTAGGGTGGGGGAGGGGACGCGTGCGGAACTGCGGCCGCAGAGGCGGAGCCGTGCCGCAGAATCAGGCTCTTGGATGAAACCGTTGATAAACCCGGCGAAGATCCGAAAGGTCAACATGCGTGTAAATTTGCGTTGTTTCGATGCTGGCATGTCCAAGCATTTCCTGAATCACGCGAAGGTTGGCGCCGCCTTGCAAAAGATGAGTTGCAAAAGAATGTCTGAACATGTGAGGGGTGATGCGTTTTTTCAACCCCGCCGCCTGCCTCCGTTTGTGGACAATGAAATTGATTTCGTCCGGACGCAAAGGCTGGCCCCGGCCGCCAAGGAAAAGGATGCCGGAATCGCGTCCACCAGTCGCCAAGCTGGACCTGGCTTGGAGGACATACCTTTCGAGCCATTTGCCGGCGATATGGCTAAAAGGAACGACGCGTTCTTTGTTGCCCTTGCCAATCACCCGGATCAACCGTTCATGCCACAATACTCCGCACAGTTGAATGCCGGCGATTTCCGACCTGCGCAGGCCGGTAGCGTAAAGCAATTCCAAGATTGCACGATCGCGGATATCCAGAAGAGAAACAACCGGCCAGCCGTCAAGCAATTGATTGATTTCGGCATGGGTGAGATGGCGGGGGAGGAGAGCGGGAAGGATTGGATATTCCAGGCAGGCGAAAAAATCCGGGTGCTCGATGCCGGCAAAGCCAAGAAAAGTCCGGATGGCCGATATTGCGGGGCAAATGCTTTTCGGCTGGATTCCCGTTTCAAGGGTGGCTTTGCGCCATTGCAAGAGATGGGATGCCGAAATGTTGGAACAAAGGAAAACACCTTGGCCATGAAGGAACGAAATGAATTTTTTCAAGGCCAGGCGGTAATGAGAAATGGTATGCGGAGACAAACCCCGTTCAAATTGAAGGTGGGCAAGGAATTGGGGAAGGACATCCGACAAGGTGTGCGATTGCACACCGTTGACCTACTTCGGTTTCAAAATGGGCGTTAGGACATGAAAGGGGTAATGTGATGATTATTTTTCAAAATCAAATGAGCCTCCATGCGATAAAGGATAGCGTCTTCAATATTCGCCTGGCGGCGGAACAGATTGACAAAATCGGATGGGACAATCCGACCGAGGCGCTTTTCGAGGCTGAAAGGCATTTGCATTGGCTGGCAAGCGAGAAGATCACGGCCAGTTCATTCCTTGATTTTTTGGACAAGGAATATTTCAACCGTGTTGTTCAAAAACTGGCGCAACAGAGAAACTCCTTGAGTCAGTGTGTCGGGGAAAACACCAGCCAAAAAATACGGCTGTTGGTTCGTCTCAAATCTCAACAGGAAGCCCTGTCAAAATTGATTGCATGCCAGACGGCTCGGGACATGGTGCCTGTTGGAAAATTTTTCATGGATTGGCTGTCAGGATTGAAACACAAAATTGCCGCATGCTCACTGCTGGGCAGATTGTTTTTGGCCTGGGGCGTGATACTGACCGGGGCAGTCATCCCCATGGTGCCGTTGTTTGCGCTCAAAAGCCTTTTTAAAACGATTGGAATGGATGATTATTTTGAAATGTTTGGGGCGTTGGTTTTGTTGATGGAAATTGTTCTGCTTGTTGTCTTGGTGATAGGGATGGTTGTGCAGTGGAAAATGACATATCCGAAAATCAAGGAGATCTTGGCAACAACGAACTATCCCCATTATGAACGGGATATGCCCGCATGTCTGTTGAACCGGGTTGTTGACCAAGCCAAAGAAGATTTAGAAAACAGGGGAGGGCATCCATGCCGGACCTTGGCTTTATCAAAAGCCCAAATGGAAATGCTCGTGCGGGAAATAAAAGGCATCGAGAGTCGGATTTACGGGCAACCCCCGGAAATCAATGTTGAAAGATGATGGGACATGAAAGTCCTGAACGCTTGACTCATCTGTAAAGGAATCGTAGCTTTATCAAATGGAAAAGAAAAACGTTTTTGTTTTTTGGGACAATTCAAACATATTCATTAGCGCGAAAACCGTGGCTGCTGAGCGTGAGGGGGGGGATGCTGCATATCAGGTTCGAATACAATTTGATCACCTGTTGAGGTTGGCTGTTGCTGATCGTCCGATGGTATACGCAATTGCTGTTGGATCTGTTCCGCCGCCATTGCGTCATGTGTGGAATCGGATGGAACAGGCTGGAATACAAGTCGAATTGTTTGAGCGTGGAAGCCTGAGCGCGAGGGAACAGGCTGTAGATCAGGCATTGCAAACCCACATGCTTCGGACGACGATTGACAATAATGGACACCCAGGCGTTGCGGTATTGCTGACCGGAGATGGAGCCGGTTTTCTTGATGGGGTTGGATTTCATGCCGATCTGGAAAGAATGCATAAGAAGGGATGGAAAATCGAAGTGTTGGCTTGGGAAAGAACTTGCAACCCCCGGTTGAAAAAATGGGTGGAAAAAATCGGCGTCTTCATTTCTTTGGAAGATTACTATGAGGCCCTGACGTTTACTGAAGACGAAAGCGGGGCAATTCGTCGGGTAAAACCTTTGGATCTAACAACGAGGAAGATGGAAAAGGATGAGTGAATCCATTACAGCAGTCGTTGAGAAATGTCCGGAAACCGGCCTCTATGTGGGGCATATTGCTGGAATGCCTGGCGCTCATTCGCATGGTCAGACCTTGGACGAACTGAATAAAAATTTGCGCGAAGTGGTCGGAATGTTGACCGAGGATGGCGAACCCCATTTGGCAGCGGATGATTTTTTGAAAAACCGTTAACCTGGAGGCAAAAGAACGGCATGAAACAATCGGAAAGCGGTTGTTTTTGAGATGCCAAGTTCCTTGGCAATACGGCTCAAGGAAAACCCTTTCCGGCGTAATGTCAGAGCTTGGGCGGCCAAGGCGGAATGAATAGGGGGGCGCCCCAACTTTGATCCGCGCTGGCGTGCGCGTTGCAAACCGGCCTTGGTGCGTTCTCCAATTCGGATGCGCTCTTGTTTGGCCAGGGTGGCCAGAAGGGCAAGGATCGCATCCTTGAAGATTCCAAGGCTGTCCAGGTATGGTTCGGTGAAAGATCGAAACCCCACCCCCCAGGCTTCAAGAAGCTGAAGGTAGTGGAGAGTTCGGGCCACCCCCTCACGGCTGAAGCGGTCAAGGGACCAGAACAACACCAGGTCAAACCGATGTTGGGCGGCCGCCGCCATCAGTTTTTGAAATTCTTTCCGGTCGGAGCGGCCTCCGGATGCGGTGTCCGTAAATGTTTGGGTCACCTTCCATTTTTGAGATCGGGCAAACCGGATGAGCTGGGCCTGTTGGTTGCCGGCGTCCTGGTCGCCGGTGGAAATGCGGGTGTAGAGGGCAACACGGATCATGTTTGCCCACTTCCTTCTTGCTTCGACTTAACCCACCGCTTCGCCCGGGCCTCGGCCATGCGTTGCCGTCTGGCTTCGCGTTCTTTCAATGTGATTGTTTTTGCTACGCCTTTTGATCGGTGGCCAAGCTGCGCGGCAATGGATTTGAAATCAAAGCGTTTGCCACAATGTGGACATTCGATAGTCTTCACTGCCATCTTTCCATTGATTAAGGTTTGGCATTCCCGCGCCAGAGATTCCATATGGCCTCAATCTCCTTTCGGAAGCCAAATTCCGGGAGGTAGCAACCTCTGCTGTTTGCGACCAGGTTTAGGACGGTTAGCATGTCACGAGCAATTTGCGAATCGACTGTCCAAATGTCGGTAGGGTCCCACCCGCCGTTTTCTTTAGTGTTGTGCCATGCCAAAAGAAAATTGGCTACACGGCGGGATTGTCCTGTGTCGTTCCCTGCGATATGCAAAAGCCGTTGAATGGCGTCGCGTTGTGGTGGAGCAAGTTCGATAGCAGATGGTTTCATAAAAAGTTGATTGGAAAGCAATTGATGTTCCATTAACAATAACACAGTGTTACTGATCTGTCAATTTATTTTGTCTTTTTCGATCTTCACTCCCTCTCGAAACCGGTTTTGAGATCGGGCAAACCGGATGAGCTGGGCCTGTTGGTTGCCGACGTCTTGGACACCGGTGAAAATCCGTGTGTAGAGGGCAACACGGATCATGAAGGGCGTTCCAAAAAGGAACGTTAAAGGAACGGCGTTTTTTCGTCAATTCTTCAGAGGGCGAAAAAACGACCCTTTTTGGAACGATGTCTTTATGGCTGAAGAAAAATCGGGAGGAGGGAATCTCAAAAGGTTCCCTTAAAGA
>JAQUAF010000005.1 GCA_028687435.1 Verrucomicrobiia bacterium
GCCAGCTTAAGAACTTTTCCAGATTGTTTTTCAGACAACCCGCCGATAGTGTGAACTTGTTGGTTATTCATAGGGTAGCCAGTTTGGCCCGCTCGGGCGGGCCCTGGCTACCTTCATGTTTTCTAAACTGTTACTTTTCAGAATGCCACTGACAAAATTATTCACCATCCACTATGAGGCTGTCACTCATTGCGCTTCCAGATGAATTAGCCCTAGCCGCGCAAAAGTCTGAATGGCGGGCTTTTCTTATTTGGCGATCATCATCTTCCCCTGACCAAGGCAAACACCTTGAAAATTTTTGGATTTTCCCTTGGAAAGTCTGTTTGAATGTCGATTGCCACGGCAACCGGTTGAGTGGTGTCGGCCGGAGTGATCGCGAGCAAATATTCCTTCCCTTCCTTGATCGTCTTGAGACGGACCGACATCTTTTCGTTGTTCGATTTCGCCCTGACCACCTTTACCGGCTCGGAATGCACCACTTTGAGCGTCACGGTCTTTGCTTCCGCAGGCTCCCCCTTGAACCAATTCACAAAAAGAGGGGCCATTCGAATGATCTCTGGAATGGTCACCTTGAATTTCAGCAGCGCCGTCGGTTCCACCGGATCGTCGGATTGCACCACAATCGTTTTTTCCTGCGCACCCACCCGCTGGCCAAATTCGAAAACTGCCGTAATCTCGCCCCGTTCGCCCGGTTGATACACCTTTTTGTCTCCCATCAGACTGGTGCAACCACAGGAAGATTTGACAGCGGCAATCGCCACAGGTTTCTTGCCTGAATTGGTGAAAGTAAAGTGGGCGATTATCCTCGATTCCAACGGAGTCGGCGAAAAATCCATTTCACGACAGTCCCATTTCAACTGTCCATACGTCACTGTCACCATGGCATGAAACACGAAGATGAATCCAACCGGCGCAAGCTCCCGGCCGCGTTTAAAAAGCTTGCTTTTGGCCTTTCGATTGGGTGATAAAAACATGCATTATAACAGCCTTCTAGAGAAGAACTTTTCAAGAAAAATCCCATGCAAAAACACTTTATCATCATT
The DNA here is from genome assembly GCA_028687435.1 of Verrucomicrobiia bacterium. GTDB lineage: Bacteria > Verrucomicrobiota > Verrucomicrobiia > JABWAM01 > JABWAM01 > JAQUAF01. The sequence continues at coordinate 1,044 of JAQUAF010000005.1, forward strand.
GTCTTCACCCTTGCAGGAACCCTCCTTCCTTCCATGGCCGCCGACAAGCAGTCCTCCAAAACCGCTGAAAAGACCAAACCTGCCGATCAACCTGTTCTCACGCTGTGCGAGGCGGCAAAAATCGGTGATATCGCCACAATCAAAGTCCTGTTGAAGAATGGGACAGAAATCGACGATCCGGACAAAAAAGGAAAAACGCCACTGATGTGGGCTGCGGAACGGGGGCACATCGACACAGTCAAATTTCTTCTCGAAAAAAAAGCAAATGTAAATGCCAAAAGCTCATCAGGTTGGACAGCATTGATGAGCGCCGCTGGTGGCGGAAAAAAAGAAGCCGCTCTTCTGCTTATTAAAAAAAATGCCGCCATCAATGCCCAGCATCATGCCGGGTGGACGCCTTTAATTCTCGCCGTCTTGCGTGGCGACCTTGAAACCGTGCAACTGCTTGTGAAAAAAGGCGCTGCTTTAAATATAAAAACCAGCCAAGGCATGACCGCCATGGACTACGCATCGCAAAAGAAAAATGGATCTGAAATCGTGGCTTTTTTAAAAAAAGCGACCAAAAAAACGAATTGAATGGGCCTACTCGCTCGCCAATCAATTCAATAGAATTGTCATTTTTGCTTCTTCAAATCGGCATTGGTCACATCGTTTGTGACATGAAACGCCACGCCATTCGTAAAACTCGTTGTTATCTTGGTCATTTTTCCGCCTTCAGCAATATAGGATGTATATGGACTAAATCGATTTGTGACAACAGCGTCGAGCTTATATTCTCGCACAAAATCCTCTTTCGTAAGAAGTTTATTTTTTGGAGGCTCAGGCAGCAAATCAATTTTCTCCGGAAATTTCGATTTCATTTCCTCATAAATAAACATCGATTGATTTGGGTAATCCTTATACGCCTTGACAAGCTCAGCGATCGCCGCATCTTTTCTTCCAAGCGACTTTAAACAGAAAACCTTGTCGCTAAGCGCATTCATTTTAATTTTTTCAACCGGGCATTGTTTGATAATCTCATCATATTTTTCTACTGCCATATCTCCTTGTTTTTTATCGGATAATTTATACAAATACCGAATTATAAATTCCCGATAAAACCAGCGTTGAGACAACTCCATGTCGCATTTCATGGCATCATCGAACATTTTTTTTCCCTCATCAACTTTCCCCATCTCTAAATTGCTCACGGCCAATTTCATCAGGAGTTTTGCGCGGGCTTCCGGCTCTGCCGTCTTCTTTAATTCATCCTGATAAATAATTATTCGTTGATCAATCGGCCTATCATAAATCGATTCAACCTCTTTAAAACTCTTCAACTCATTTGCGGGCAAAAGAAAAATAAATTCCAGCATCCAACTCCCATTGTATCCATCTTCCATTGACCAGCAAACCCCCTTCCCGACCGCCTCACAAAGGCTGTCAAGAAACTCGCGCAACACGCCGCCCTTGAAATCCATGCTGATGAAAAACAAATTATAATTATATTTTCTTCGCGTAAACTTTCTTTTTATATTAAATTTTCCGCCGAATTCATCTTTTGAAATCACTGACTGCAGGGATTCATTTTTAATTTTCATCGCATCCATGAACCGCTCGGAAATCGCCCCTTCTCTCGGCAGCAGGACAACCGCCCCTGTTTTTTCATCATATTTAAATTGCACAAAAGGATATTCCCAGACAATTTTTTCGCACAATTGCAAAATATCCCCTCCAGGGAAATGGAACTTTTGTTTTTTGCTCAAAAAACCCCTCTCAAAAGAATTCGATTTTTCGGAAGAAACCAAAACACCCTGTTTTCTCATTGCTCCAACGATTTGATCAAAAGTCGGCTCCTCCACAGATATCTCATTTACCTGAACGGCATCAACCGTCCCGCTCAACATGAACACAGCTGCAAGGATAGCAGCAATATACTTAACCTTAAAATAAATTAAATTCATAAAATTTAGTAAAATTCAATTTCTCCTATCCGATAATTCAAAGTATTATTTATTTTTCTGATATTTTTTTTCCCTGGTGATAATTCCGATGTAATAACAGCCGTCTCTAATGTTTCTACAAGTCTTTTTTCTCCATCATAAGACCATGCCACCTCCGGTTCAAATATAAAACCCATAGCTTCCACCTTAAACTTAATATTAACAGATGCTGTTGAAGTAGACTGCCCATCAGCGGGGAGTCTCGCTGGACTAATGAGCATCGGCCCTTTGAAAACAGGATATGGCCGTCCTACATATGGCCAATTGGGCGCCTGCTCATGATTGTCATAAAAAAAGTAAACTGGATTTATCATGCAATCCCAATTTCCATCTTCAAAAAACCAATCTGTAAATCCTGTGACTATTGGATTACCAGAACCAAATCCATGATATTTGCCTGGCGCAGTGCAAAAGGGACAAACCCAAGCAAAATATTGCATTGTTATTTGCGTTGCAGGAGAGCTTTGATAACCTACAAGATTATCCAAGTGGCGGTGTGTTGTGTGCCAATAATCCTGTATCGTATCAAGGTTTTTCATTTGTCCAAACTCATCAAGTATCCATGCCCAGTTCATGGACTTATCATAGGTAATAGGGTATAAATCATTATCGTCAGACGAGAAATCGCTATAAGATAATGTTACATATTCGACAATTTTACAATTTTCCAAACTTCCATTTGACCTTGCCTTAAATCGATGCAAAAAATTTGCTGAATAACCAGTCGTTTTGTCGTATCCTTCAGGTCCATATCCAAAAGTACAGTCAATTTTTTCTGGAACATCATGAACTGCAAATGTTTTCTCATCATAATTTTCAGGATCACCTTTCAGCGTCACCCGAACCGTCACACTGCCTGTTTCCTGCAAGCCAGGCGTAATTTTTGCATAAAAATCGCCTCCCGCCGGTTTGCTGGGTTTTGTGGAAAGCGGCTGAATGTTTGCCCCATATGCATTTCCTTGCAGGCTCCAAGTCACGGTATTATCATTCAACGGCGTCACCGTCGCTCCAACAATCACCTTTGCGCCGTCACAGCTGCATGGCCATGTAACATTCTTGTCAAAACCTATAATTTTTACGGCAATTTCTTTCACTGTAATGTCAGCTTTCCCATTACATAAATTATTATCCCAAGCCCTGATGGTTGTGCTCCCCGGCCCAATCCCCGTCACAACGCCTGAAAAATCATCGACGACCGCCACCTCTTCATCAAACGATTCCCAGACATATTTTCCATCCCCGCCTTCTGCCGTAAAAGTTGTTTTTTCATTGACGCTAATGCTCGATTTTCCAGCTTTCACCTCAATCAAAATAACAGTCGCTTCCGCCTCGCCCGAACAACCTGACATGAAATCAAGGGCGCGAATGGTGGCGGTCCCATCATCAATGCCAGTCACCACCCCCGAGAGGCCGTCTACCATGGCCACAGACGAATCGCTTGATGACCAATTATAATAAGTCGATTGTCCACCGCTGGCCTCAAAACTTGTCTCTTCACCCACACAAACATTTGGATACTCGCTCTCAACTTCCACTTTTATAATATCAAACTGTGCGCCTCCTGACACAGAAATGGTTTTTTCTCCTCCCTCGGAACAAGTCCATGTGTAATTGATGGTAACATCGACATATTTTTTTCCTCCACCCGATGTGACGACTGTCGCCGTTGATCCATCTCCACTGGCGCCAGTCCAGCTGTAAGTGGTGCTTAAAGTCCAAGTGCCATTGCCGCCGCCAACCTTGCAACATTCGGCCTGATCTGGACGAGAAGGGGAATTATCATCAACAGCTTCCACAAGCATTGATCCAGTCTCCTCACATGGAAAATCGGTATCAGGGACAATATTCACTGACGCCAAGGCTTCAAAACACAAGCTGTTTAAAAAACATATCGCATAGAAAACAATAAAAGGAATTCTCATATAAAATTATCAAGGGGTTGATGCAGAAGGGAAACCGGATGATGCTGCAACAAAGGTTTGCTGGCAATGGCCATCCTTGCCATAAGTAAAGCGGTAGACGCCCTTTTCGGGGCCTTCCTGTTCATACAGTCTTCCGTTTTCGTCAAAATGGCGTTTGATGACGAACAACACCTTGCCGTCGGCTTTCACCGTTTCCACGCTTTCGCGTCCATCGTTGGCATATTCAAATTGTTGTTCGCGCTTGATGGTTTTGCCGTCTTTCTGATAAGTCCGCTTCATTTTCACCCGATTGCCCGCATCGTATTCAATGCTTGTATACAGCGAGCCATTCACAAAAAGATTTTTTTCACGCCCTTTTTCGTCCAATTCATAAGTCCAGAGATTCCCATTGGGCCAGCGCCGCGACAGGCACCTGCCCTTTTGATTGTAAAACAAGACAATTTTCTTGTCCTCAGCCCACCCGCCGTTTTTCAAGTCGGCAGGAATCCTCGTTTCCTCGCGTTCGCCGTTGGGCAAATAGCGAAACAGGGATTTCTCTTTGCCCGCCGTCTCCTCAACGATCAACCGCCCTTGCGAGTCATACTCTTTTTTCCACACCACCTTGTCATCGCGCACCGCCTCAATCGGACGGCCCCGTTGGTCATACTTGTAGAAAGTCAACCGCCCGTTTTTAAAATCGCGCATGACGCGGCCTTTATCGTCGTAGGAAAATTGCGTCTGAACCGTTTTTTTTCCCGTCTTGCCATCGACCAACTCGACTTTGCGTATTTTTTTGGCAAGAACCCCCTTTGTGAACCAAGTGGTGATTTTTTCGACGCCATCCATGCCCCTCACCCGTTCCAATCCGGTTTTTTTGTCCAAATGCCAGAACTCGCTTCCCTGGGCGTTGCGGCGTTCGATCGCGGCATAGTCCCCCGGTTTTTCTCCGGGTTTGACGGTGTATTGCCAGTCATTGTCCCTCAACAGGTGTCTCGACCCGGCATCCCATGCAAAACATCGGCTCACCCGATTCGTTGCCCCCGCGCCATCGTTGGCGTTGCCGTCCGTTGCGGCGCCGGTTTTCTGGACGAGTTTCATCGTGGGCTGCCCGTCGGAGTCCACTCCGTACTCGATTCTCTCGGTCGGCCCATCGGAATTCACCAGCCAAACCAGGCCGCGTTCCTCCCCTTTGACCACCCGTTTTCCATCCGCCATGGCCACTCGAGGTTTGGCCCCAAGCTCGATTTCCAGCCGTTTGCCGTTGAACACCAAAGCCTTGGTTTCGCCATTGCGCGGATCGGACTCGAACCGCAACACCACCGAACCATCGCATCGAACTTCCGTCACTTTGTCGCCGATCCGCATCAAATCGATTCTCTGATTTTTAGGGCTTTGCATGGACGCGAGTTTTCCCTTGACATAAGTGAATTTCCAGCCACATCCGGGCCAGATGCTAATCGTCGTATCCCGAATTTCTCCCAGCCAGCCTCCACCGCCGCGTAAAACCGTATCGCCTTCTTTCCGCAGGTTGAAATGCCTATTCCATCCATCAGGCTGAATGAGAACAAACTGTCGGGAATTCAGGGCGTAGATACGCGATTCGACCAAGGCCAGAAGCCAGTTGGCCCCCAAGTGCCGCGAGGGGGTTTCCTGATCCGACCGGAAATTGACGATCAATGGAAGTTTTTCTCCTTTATCCAATGAAATCTCCCCGATCTGTTCCCAATACGACAAAAAAGCCCTTTCATTAATCGAATCAAAATGGTTGGTTGGAATTCTCCAGGTGAGTCCACAAGACCACCCCATTTGCGCCTGGGCAACGGCAAACAACAAAACCGGCACGATGAAGATTCGGGCATTCATTCCATAACAACATTTTTGGGTTCTATTCGAGGTTGCTGGAATCGCTGCTATCACTCGAGTCGCTGCTATCACTCGAGTCGCTGCTATCACTCGAGTCGCTGCTATCGCTTGAATCGCTGCTGTCGCTGGAACCAGGGCAGGGATCGTCATCCAGCGGAATCAACCACCAGCCGGCACGCAAATCATTCCGTTCCTTTTGGAGGCTCGTCTTCATCCCGAACCGGAGATCATTTCGCGCCTGCTGGGAGTAGGCAAACACGACCCCCACCCAAATGAGGAAGACAAAAACCATCAATTTTTTTATTTTCATGGGATCTCCTTTGCCATTGCAAATCGGCGTATAGATTTGTCATGGCGCAATGGATTTTGCAATTAAATTTTCACTTGTTTTCCGAATTGTTACATTGGCCTGTTTTTCCTGTGAAATTTCATCTTTCCGGCGCCCAATCCAAGCCATATTGAGCAAAAGAACCGGCTCGATCGGTTTCCTGAATCTCCCTTCCATAATGACCAGATTCTGCAAACCAAGCCATAAAAGAAAAATCGTGGTTCCAACCGGAATCAGGAAAAACCGGCGGCGGCGAAACTCCGCCAGATTCGCATCCATGACGTAAAAAACAATAGGCGCCCAAATCCAACGTTGCCAGTAGTTGAGCCAGTTGAAAATCCTTGCGCCGCCGGCACAATCCGGCCAAGGCGGGGCAAAGAAAAAGAGCATGATATTTTCGCCCCAGCGGACAAACCAATCCCGCCAGATCACTTCCAGCCTGTCGAACACTCCCCGCCAATCCTCGAGCCCCCGGCGGGGCGAAATGGGCACCAAGACAGCGTTCGTATCGTAGGACCTCTCAATGACCCAGGGACAAAACGGCGCCAGAGGTTGACTCTGGCTGCTGGGCGAACAGAAAAACGTATTGGCCTGTCCGTTTTTGAGATGCAGGTATTTTGTTCCCGCACGGTGATGGATGCGCGGCAGCCAGGTATTTCCGAATGGAGCGGCAAAACCAAGGATGCGCTGGCTGCGGACCGTGTTGGGGATGAGCATCAACACAAACACCGTCAACGCCGCCAAAGCATGGCTCAATTTCCGGGAGCGGGTCCACCATCCATAAAGAAGGCAAACCGCTGCCAACGGAAAGGGAACGGTTTTGGTCAAACACGCCGCAGTCCAACAAGTCGTGGCCGCCAGAAAACTCCCCAAGTTGCCCTTGCGCAGATGGCGCAGGCTCATCCACAAACCCAATCCGATCAAGGGCAGCAACAGGGTTTCCATCATGAAGAATTGATAGATTTGAAGCAAGGATGGCAGCCAGACCATGACCGCCCACAAACCGAGGGCGCGGGTTTTGGCGATGCCCGCCTCCCGGCCCGCCCGATAAAATGTCCACGGCATCAGCGATGAAAGCAATCCGCAGACAAGCGCTATGGCGCAGCCATTGTCCTGCGTGACCAGCCGCAGCAAGAACATAATAAACCTGATACCCGATCGGGTCGTACCCCCTCAAAAGGTTGGGATGGAGAAATCGCCCGCTATTGTTCCAATGGCGAAAAGCATCCGAGTTCAGATGGTTCAGGGGGGAATCGCAAAAACACAGTAAAAAACGGGCCAGGATGCCTCCTCCAATAATCTCCCACGAAAAACGTTGTTTGATTTTTTCAGTGAAAACCATTTTTTTAAGTCGCAAAGATTGAACGCCGAAAAACAAGGGAAACTACTCCGCCGCCCGCCTCGGCGGCGAGCCCCATTCGCCCAGACGGCGAAGCGCAGCTTTGATCTGCGACCAGACCCCGTTTTCATCGATCCAATCGCAATAGACGCGATAGGCCGGATCTTTTTTCAGATGACGCTCCTCGGTGTACGCCCGCAAGACATAGACCAGGCCGGTCACCCCCAACAATAATGTCGCCTGCAGGCTCTGTTGCCATGTGCCGTAGGCCAGGAAAGGGACGGACATCAACCACCACGCCAGGTTTTTGGCGAGGTAGGCCGGATGTTTGCAGTAGCGGTAGGGACCATCGGCAACAATGCCGCGGTTCGTCAGGTTGGAAAAACGGCAGCCAAAGGAACATGTGGCCCACGCGAAAAACGCATGACACACAAGAATGGCAAATCCCCATGAAATGTAGACAAGGGGATGCCAACTCATCACATATCGCCAGGCATTGTGCCCCTGCGAACCATGGATCGTCAACAAGACCGGCCACAGGCAGCGCGAGAACGGCAGATAGCAAAAAAGCGCCGCAGCCCAGCCCAAGACCGTGGGTTCCGCGCTGCGAATATGCGAATCCAAAATCCGAAAAGTAAAAATATAGCCCACCGTGGCAAAAATAATATCCAGACTCATCACAAAATTGTCCCCGGTCTTGTAAAAATGCTCAAAAGAGGAAAAATTCAGGCCGCACGCATGGAGTTTGACCAGATGCTTGACGCTGCCGCCAATCATGATGGGCAGGAAAAAACCCTTCACGCCCCAGGCCAGCGCATGATCCCCCAGCAGCTTCCAATTGACGCCGCCCCACCGACCCAAAACGAACAATCCCATCTGCCAATAGCCGTCTTCCGGTTCGCGCATTCGCCGGTCCACCCAGACAATATAGGGCAGCGCCAGGATCAGCAACGGCGCCAAAAAACGAACCGCCAGATCAAAAAACGGCTGGTAATATGGCCGGCGATATTCGGGAAACAACCAATACAAGAAAGCCAGCGCGGTGACAGTGCCCAAAAAACCAAGATATTTGATTCCGCAACGCGGCCAGTCAATCGTGCCGGGAGATTCATTGAGGCCGGCCGTCAGACGCCGGTGGGTGCGATTGAAAAAAACACTGATCGCCACCATCGGCAAAGCCGTCAGGATAAAAAACAACACCGGCAGCCAATCTCCCTTGATTTCCAGACGCCATGTCAGCAGCCATGCGCCAAAAAAGCCGATGAATCCCGCCAGAGCCATTCCCTGCGGCCCAATCGCATCGTCCTTGCGGCCAGTGAAACTGAGGTCATTCCGGTCGCAAGCCGGAGGTTTTTCTGAAAATTCTTTAGTCATGGCAAACCTTTCATTTCCGACGCACCGGCCAATGCCGAGCTCTTTGTTGGAGACAGTTCCCGCCGATAAACCAGCCATGCACACCAAGCAATAACCAAATCACGGGCCAGAGCCACCCCCACATTCCAATTTGAATGGGAATTTGAACCAAAACAGCCGCAATCCACCTTGATTCCCCGAGCCAGTGTGGACACCAATGCGAATAAAAAAACAGCGATCAACACGAGAACGGAAAACGCCGCGCCCCGCTCTTGGCAGCCAATCAGGAACAACCCTCCGACAAGAATTTCAAAAAGCGGCAAACCGAGGGCAAAAAGATTGATCAAATAAAAAGGCAGTATTTTAAATGTTTCGATGCTGTCGGCAAAAGATTGCGGAGACAACGTTTTCACCATGCCCGCGTAAACAAACAAGCCGCCGATCCCCCAGCGCAAAATCAACAAAAACCAGCGGTGATTGAAAATGTTTTTCACAGATTCCTTTTTCCCCCCATTTTCAGAGCTTCTCTTCCGGCAACCGTTGTTCCCGCCATTCGTTCCAGCCTCCCTTGAAGAGCAATACACGCCGGAACCCCAGTTTGCTCAAGGCATCCGCGACCAGTTGCCCATCATCGCAGATTGAATCCGCGCAATAGACCGCAAGCAATTGGCCCCAATCTTTTTCAAGCACAGACCGTTGCCGCCGATAATCCCGTTCGAATTCTTCCCGGGAAAGACTGAGGGCGCCCGGCACATGCCCTTGCCGATAAAAAATTTCCGGGCGGGCATCCAAAACGATCCCCTTCCCCTCCTTGACCAAATCCGCCAATTCCTCCAAGGCGATGGGCTGCGGGCGATCCGAAGAGGCGATGCTTTGCCCGGTCACCAGACGGGAAATCATTTGCTCCATACGGGCTTGCTTGGAGATATAAACCAGCGGCAAAGGGATGTCCCTCGCTTGATTCAGCGCCAAACCGGCCACCAGCGAAACTGTGGCCAATCCCCAGAAGATTTCCGCATCCTTTCGAAGAATTCCGCTCCAGACCTTGATCTTCATTTCATGTGGAAGGTGAGAGGATTCGTTCCGGCCAGTGGGAGACATAATCACTGTCCCCCTCAATTCGCCCGACGGGAACAAGATCCGCCCATGCGGATTGGACGGGGGTTTGCGCAAACTCCCCGAAAAACACCTTGATTTTTCCGGCCTGCCCGGACGCAACCCCCAACTCTTGCGGAGAAAACAATGGATTCAGCAGAATGATCCCCGCGCTCTCCGTCAGCAAATTTTTGACCTGTTCCCTTTCCGCCTCTGACAGATCGCCCCCGATCACAACCACTTTGCCTGGATCTCGAGGCAATTGGTCCACGCTCTCGACAACCCCAAGACCATTCCGGCGCAGAAATTCATCGCGCCGACGGATTTCCCTGCCATATTGCCCGCCCATGGTTTTCTCATTGACCACCATCCACATGGAGGGGGGGGCTTTCCCGAGCACAACAGCGTGTTTGGCCGCCTGAATGGGAAGGCCGCCGGACAATCGGCCGGCCAGGAATAAAACCGCAACAAGAAAAAGGGAAACGCACCCCGCCTGAACCCATTGTCCAAATCGCGGCCACTCATGATCGAAGGCGCGCGTGACCAGCACGGTCAGCAATGTTCCCATCGGAACGATCCAGATCCATGGCGATTCCGCGACAGAACTAAACCAGGCCGCCACGGCAAAAGTCGTCCAAACCCCCAACGCAAAAATAAACCATGGCCGTTTCAGAGTGGGAAGGACCAGTAAAAACACAACCGGCCAGGCAAAAAGATAGGCGAAACGAAACAGCCAGCCGAACTCCACCAGCCAGGTCAGATGGCTGTTGACCAGGGTGCGATATTCCTCCTTTCGCTCAACTGGTTGGTACCACCGCATGTAATTCTTGCCCGCCGTCCCCAGTCCCCATCCCTGCGGAGCGGACGTCATCATGCGCGGCGCCTGCCGCCAAAGCAGAAGACGATTGCCAATGGATCGATCTTCCGCCACCAGCGATTGCCCGTAGCGCGCATGCGCTTCATAAAAAATGCTCACTCCAATCATCGTCCAAACCGAAAAAGAAACAGCCCAAAGATATTTGCGCGGCCAGGGACGGGACGCTTTCCATGCCAGCACCAGCAACCCGGCAAACAGGGCAATCATTCCCCCCCGCGAAAAGGTTCTAATCAAACAAACTCCCAATCCCGTGAACAACGTCAAAGCCAGCCAAAAGCCATATCGACGAACATAAACCAGCCCCCACACCGCCACCATGAGGATGGCAATGAGCGCAGCAGTTTTATTGGGATTTCCCAATCCCCAATCCATCCGCCAGATGCCGTGAAAGTAGGTGTCCATCTTTGTTGGGTTCAGAGGTTCAGAGTTTCACGGTTCAACGGTTAAGGGAGGGGAGACTTGCAATGGCAGGATGATATTTTTCAGAGGTAAATTTTTCTTCCTTACCCATAAACCACTGAACCGTGAACCTTTCAACCATATAACCTCCTTACTTTACTTGTTCCACGCCTCCGCCAGTTCCTGGGTTGGCAGGGGCACACGGAAGCTTTCGGGGATCATTTCCACCTGGTCGGCGGGAAAATACTCCTGGTTCAGCAAATCGCCGTAGAAAGGCGGCGCGCGGAAGACTTCCACCCAAGGCGTCTTCGCAACGGCCATGGCCGGGGATTTCTTCCGTTCCTCGTCGAATTTGTCGCGATCGTCTTTTACGCTCAGGGCATACTCGAAGAAATCCAACCCCATTTTATCGGCAATGGCACTGCCCGCGTGCCCAAGCCCCACAATGGCCTTGTAGATCATGGGATACCCCAGCTTCCGGCAGTCGGAGTAAAAGCGCTTGGACCGTTCGTAGCCGCCGTACAATTCCCCGGTGGTGAGCAGCCACAGCGGTTTGTTCGCCTCGGGCGTGGGTTGGTCGAAGCTGCCGGGAATATGCACATGCACCGCCAGGAAATAATCCGGCTTGCGCAAAGCCAGCCGGTGCGCCCATTGGGCCGAGCCGCATTGCCCCCAGAGCAGGAAATCCCTCTGCGGAACGCCGTATTTTTTTCCAAGCTCCTTCACTCCGTTTGCCCATGCGTTGGCCACCTCATCGAAAGATTCGTCCATCACCCGGTTCACATGCCGGGTCTGCTCATCGTAACTGGCATTCGGGTTCCAGAGGCTGCGAGATCCCCATGCCAGGATCGCCAGTTGATGTTTTTGCGCAAAACCGATGATTCCCCCCATCTGCGCATCCAGATTGATTCTCTGCAACCGCCGCCGGATCGCCTCCACATTTTCGGCCAGCATGCACATCGCCAGCACGCCCTTCACCTGCCGTCCATCCCGCATTCCGGAGGGAGGACAAAGGAAAAGGGTGATCTGCGGCTGCTTGGGATTGCCCGTCTTGACCACATGCGAAATCACCGGGTCCATCGGCTCCGCGCGTTCCACACTCCCGCCAGGGCCTTTCCCAACCAGTTTCTTTTCCGGAAAATCATAGGCCGCCAGACTGTTCTGAGGATAGGCCCTGGCAGCGGCCTCGAAATCATCGCCAAAAACCGCCACCACGTTCCAGCCCGATTGCCCAACCAGTTTTTCCGGAATTTCGAAAAAGAAGTTTTCCACTTTTCCCTTCACCAGGAAGATCGGCGCGGCATAGATATTTTTCCTCCCATGATCCGCCTCCGAAGGGGTTCCCTTGGCTTCCACCAACTGCTTGTTGGCATCGTAAAACCAGAGATGGACAAAGACATCCTTGTACTTGATCCGTTTCGCGGCCTCAACTTTCACCTCCACAGACGGCACAAAGAGTTTTGGCTTCTTCCTGTCCGGATCAACCTCCTTCCAAATCCCAATATCACCCTTTGGGGGTTTCTGGTGGATTTCGATGCCGTGAATGGTGAAAAAATCACCGGCATGAATTTTTGATATGCAGAATAGCGACAACCATGCCACAAAAAGAAATCTGATTTCAGGGTTCATGAATCGTTCTCCAAACTTCAAACAATTTTTTATCGGGCAACCAGCCGGAAACCGATGGAACAGATTCCGCCTCGGAAGGTGAAATCAAATCCTTTCGATCCACATCGACCCAACTACCAAATTTCGGATCGTTGCGCAAGACCCCAGCGAACCATGCCCTCACAAATTCCTCAAAAGGCCCGGTGGAGGCATGCCCGATTTTGGGCAGGCTCACCCACAGCCAGGGTTTGCCCAGAGCCCGTCCCTGTTTGAAATAGATCAGGGAAACCCCGTAGCGGGAGGCGTCGTAATCCCCGCACCCCACAATCCCGGGCGGCGAGGCGGGATTCTTTTTCGGCTCATCCCACCAAGCGGCGGAATAGGCGCACCAAGCCCGAACCCGCTCCGGCTTCCATTCCTCAAACCGGCTGGTGAAATGCGCCCCTCCGGACACGCCATACAAAAGAATCGGCAAATCTTTTCCGTAAATTTTTTCAATGGCATCCAACAGCGCCTGTCCCGATCCCTGCGAAGCGTGGTAATAACCCCGTCCGGAATCGGCTGTATGGAATTTTGACGGCGAGGCAAAGGAGATCCCCAACAGTCCAAGCCGGTTTTCCCTGGAAAATTTTTGCCAGACACGCGATTTGACCAGACCTTCCCCGCTGCCGTTGCAGCCCGGACAGAGGACGAGAACGCCTTCAGGATTTGCAACCGTTTGAACGGCATAGACCTCCGCCCGATCCATGTCACTCGGAGCAGGGAATGAAAATTTCCTGACAGTCAGAACCGGTTCCTCCGCCGCCCCACAGCAAGCCATTCCGGCAAAAAGAAGGAATCCCGCAATCATGGAATGGGCGTCTCTCATGCAGACGCTTTCCATAGCCGATCCAGCAAGGTTTTCGCAAGCGCTTCAGCTTGCCAAAGATTCACCAACTGAATTTCGCAAATTTCGGCATTTCGCTATTGGCTTCATCACCCGACCGGCGCAAGTTTGATTGCAAACCGGAACCCGGCTGTTTTGAGCTGATATTTCTCCAACGGAGCGGGGCCGCAACTGTTGCTGCCCAGGCCATGGTGGGCATGATCCAGGTGAAGGGTGATGAAATTGCGCCGCACCAAGTCATAGGTGTGCCGCGCCGCCGTGAAATCCTCCGGCGTGTGCCAGTGGGCGCTGAAATTCAACAGCGGTTGTCCCTCCGCCCTTAAGCCCACTCCCTGCTCGTTCGCAAGGGACACCCAGCGCACATCCGTGCGATTGCCGTTCTCCTGGGGGAAAATGTAGGGAAAAGCCAGTTCATCCACCCGTTTGCGGTACAATCCAACGCGCGCCGCCTCCTTGCTGTCCGCATAACATTCCCCCGGCCCCCGGCCCCACCAGTCCACCCGGTCAAAAGCCGGCGGCAATCGCAATTGCAAACCGATCCGCGGAATCGCGGGCGGCCATTCCCCTTTGGGAATGCCGTGATTCTCGATGACGATGCTTCCATCCGCAGCCACGCGATAAACCTGTTCAAATTCCCAGGCCCGGTCGTACACCGGCGGAGCGATCCGCCCCGCCACCCGCACACGAACCTCTCCTTTTTCCTCCGACACATCCACCTCATCCACCCGTTGCGTCAAACAATCCAAACCGGCTTTTGTCCAAGCCTTGGCAATCGCCTGATCGCCGCCTCCGGAATCATTGTCCGTGGGCGCCCGCCAGAAATTCAGCCGCGGCCCCCGCTGAATCAGGGAATGACCTTCCCAAATCCATTCGCGCAACCGTCCTCCCGCCAGATCGAAAACCACGCGGAACCGATCTCCTGCCACAGTCAATTGCCGTCCGTCCTGACGGCACTCCAGCCTCCCATCCGGTTTCGACAAGACAACCGGCGCCGCATGCGCTTTCGACAGGGCAAATTGCGCCCAAGCAACCTCGTGCCCAGCCGGCGCCCATGAGGTTTCATGAGCCAGATCAAACCGCAGGTTAAGGAAAATCTCCCCATGTCCCGCCTTGTCCATTTCCCCGATGGACAGTTGGATCACCTTGCTTTTACCGGCGGAAATCGCCGGCAACACCGCTGTTCCGCTCCGCAGCGCCCCCTTTTCATCCACTACGCTCCAGGACAGCCGCAAATGCGCCAGCGAAATAAAATCATACCGGTTGGTCACTTTCACCCTGGCCTTCTTGATGTCCTCCATTTCCACCACCACCGGTTCCAACACCTTTTTGTACTCCACCAAGCCGGGAGACGGCACACGGTCCGGCGACACCAGCCCATCCACCACAAAATTCCCGTCGTTGGGTTGGTCTCCATAATCGCCTCCATAGGCAAACCATTCCCCTTTTTCATCCCGCCGCCGCAACGCGTGATCGCACCACTCCCAGACAAAACCACCCTGGATGCGCCGATGACGGTAAAACGCCTCCCAATACTCCTTGAGGTTTCCCGGGCCATTGCCCATGGCATGGGCGTACTCGCAAAGAATAAAGGGCGATTCCAGCATCTTCTCCGAAGCCTTGTACCACCCGCGGTCGAAAATCTGCCCTTGGTTCACCTTCTCCAGACTTTCCACCGTGGCGTACATGACGCTGAAAACATCCGCCACCACCTGTTGATGATCGCCCTCGTAATGAATCAGCCGGGTCGGATCAAGCTCCCGGGCCCGCCGCGCCATGGCCTGGTGGTTGACTCCAAAGCCGGACTCATTTCCCAGCGACCACATGATGACGCAGGGATGATTTTTGTCGCGATGAACCATCCGCTCCATGCGATCCACATAAGCCGCCTCCCATGTTGGATCGTTGCTGAGACTGCTGTAATCCTTGGTAAACCAAAATCCGTGACACTCCAGATCGCACTCATCAATCACATAAAGCCCATACTCGTCACAAAGATCGAGAAATCTCGGATCGTTTGGATAATGGGACGTCCTCACTGCGTTGATGTTATGTTGTTTCATCAACAAAATATCGCGACGCATGTGTTCCAGAGGAATCACCCTGCCCAGATCGGGATGAACATCATGCCGGTTCACCCCCTTGATCATGATGGGCACGCCATTCACCCAAAACTGCCCCTTGCGTTTCTCGACCATCCGAAACCCCACCCTCCCCGGAACAACCTCCAGCACGGCGCCCGACTCATCCTTGAGCGTCAAGGAGAGAGAATAAAGCGCGGGATTTTCCGCCGACCACAACCGCGCATCGGCAACCCTCAATCGCAGCACCGCCTCCCAATTGCCGTCCTCATTCGCCGTCACCTTCACGCTTTTTCGCCCGATCTTTTTTCCCTCCGCATCATTCAACGCCAGTTCCACGGCGCACGCCGCCTTGCGTCCCGACGGCTGTTCGATCCTCACATTCACTTCCAACACCCCGTCCCGATATTCCCGTTCCAGCCGGGTTTGAACCTGATAATCGGCGATCCGCGTTTTTCCCAACGCCAGCAACGTCACATCCCGAAAAATCCCACTCAACCACCACATGTCCTGGTCCTCCAAATAACTGCCATCGGACCATTGATACACCTTCACCGCCAGAGTGTTTGACCCGGACTGAACCAGGGAGGTGATGTCGAATTCCGACGGCAACCGGCTTCCCTTGCTGAAACCAGCCTCCTTCCCATTCACCCAGACATGAAAAGCGGAATCCACCCCATCGAAACGCAAAACGATCCGCCTCCCCTTCCATGCCTCCGGCACGGAAAAATTCCGGCGGTAACATCCCGTGGGATTTTCATCCGGAATTCGCGGCGGATCCACCGGAAAGGGATATTGCAGATTGGTATAATGCGGATGCCCATACCCATGCATTTGCCAGCAGGACGGCACAACCAGGTCCGCCCACCCATTCGCATTGAAATCCGGCCTGTAAAAATCCTCCGGCGCATCACCCGGCGAAGGAACATAATGGAATTTCCATATTCCGTTGAGCACTTGCGCCCAAGGCGCCCCATCCCTTTTCCCGGCGGAAATCGCATCCGGATAGGCGTGGAACCATGCCCGGGGCGGGAGCCGGTGAAGCCCCACAACAGACTGATCCTGCCACGGACAATCCTGACGGGGACGAAATTCGGAAGAAAACGGATGTTTTTTCACAATAGATGCCTTTTCGTTTTTTATGGTATGCCCTGTCCGCCTGAGCGGCGGTGCGGGAGCCCTCCCCCACATTTTGTCAAAAGATGCATTGAAGCTAAAATGTCTTTTCTGGCCTTAAACTATCCGATTCTTCCTCCAAAGAAAATGCAGTATTTGGAAAATATGATATATTATTTGGCATGGCAACACACCCCCTCTCCCCCCCTCTCCCCAAACAGACCATCCTCAGCTATCGAACCGCCGGCACATCCCAACATCCCGCCATGCTGGGATGCGGTTTCATGCGCAAACCAGGAAAGGTCGTGGACTGCCGGAATTCCTGCCACGCTCATTATTCGGCGGTCTATCTGGTTCGCGGCAAAGGAACCTATTATGATGAAAAAGGCGCCTCATTTCCCCTCCAGCCCGGCGCAGTCTTCCAACGTTTTCCCCAATCTCAGCACACCCTGATCATCGATCCATCCAGCGACTGGGCGGAATACTTCGTGGCGCTCGATACGGAAACCCAGATTTCCCTCGCACGAACAGGCGTCGTGAACATGCAAACTCCGGTTTTCCATCCCGGGTTGAACGACAACCTGATTGAACAATTCGCCCGCTTGCTGGGTTTTCTGCAAAACGCCGATGAACCTGCGTTATCCAATGCCTTTGTGACGATCGCAGGGCTGTTGCTCCAACTGCGGACTCCGCCAAAACCGGCGGCTGCCATCGACACCACCTCGCAACTCATCGAGGAAGTCCAACGCATCCTGAGCCGCGCCCAAGACAGCCGTCTTCCCCTGCCCCAACTCCTGAAAAAACTGCCCATTCGCTACGACACCCTGAGAAAAACCTTTCGCGCGCGAACCGGCATCAGCCTTGAATCCTGGCGCCTGCGCAACCGGCTGGATGCCGCCGCAGCCCTTCTGACGGAGCGCCGCCTCGCCATCAAGGATATTTCCTTTCGCCTTGGCTACTCCAATCCTTATGCCTTTTCAGCCCAATTCCGCAAATTTTTCGGCGTTTCCCCGCGCCAATTCAGCCAGGGACGGATTTTCCATCCACCCCCACGAAACGAGCGTTCCATTCCCATTCCAACAGGATGGGCCTGCCGTTCTTGAATTTTTAAAACACACAAAGAATTGGCTTCCGTATGAAAAATCAATATGGGAGAAAAACCTGTTCTCCAAAACAAAGCTTTCCTGAATTTATTCCAGCGCCTGGCCGGCTGGACGCATGAAAGGAAACGCTTTTTTACCGCAAGCGGTTCGAATCATGGCTCTAATCCTTCCAACAACAAGCCCCCTGCCAAGCGTCAAAAAAGGGCCAGTTTCCAAAAAATCAGGATCACCAGCGCCAAGCTCAGATAGATGAGATACGTCTGCAGATTACCCGAGTGGAAACAACGCAGAAGATTCCCCAAACACATCGTGCTCAGGGAAACCCCCTTCACTCCGCAGCAATCCACCACCCAGGTGTCAAACCAGTTCAACACCGTCGTCAATCCTCCCTGCCCGTGACGGACCAGCGCGTCGTATAATTCATCGAACCACAATCGTCCGGCCAGCAATCTGTGCAGCAACGGCGCCCGGCAGGCCAGCGCGTCATTGCGGGAAACATCCCGATACATCAACCAGCCCGCGGCAATGCCCGCGAAAGGGACACCCGCCAGAATCCAAAACGCCAGCGGGGAATGTCCGGCTTGCGCGGCGGAGGCAAAACCGGCAAAATCCCTCAATGCGTCTTTCACTCCTAAAAAAGAGTACCCTGCCGCCACGGACAACAAGGCCAGGATGACCAGCGGCATCAACATGACTGCCGGCGTTTCCCGGGCATGATCCGCCGCCTCGCTCCTTGCCCGTCCGGCAAAAACCGCCGCCATCAGTCGGGTCATATAAAAAGCCGTCAGGAAGGAAACCGCCGTCCCCACCCCGAACAAAACCTTGTCCCGGGCAAAAGCCACCATCAAAATTTCATCCTTGGAGAAAAAACCGGATAATCCCGGCACGCCGCTCAGAGCCAGCATGCCGGCCAGAAACGCAAGGAAAGTCACCGGCAGTTTTGCGCGCAAGCCGCCCATGCGCCAGATGTTTTGCTCGTGATGCAGGGCCACCAGCACGCTGCCTGCCGCCAGAAATAAAAGGGCCTTGAAAAACGCATGTGTCGTCAGGTGAAACATCGCCGGGGCGGGACCGCCCAAGCCAACGCCCATCACCATCAACCCCAACTGGCTCATGGTCGAATAGGCAAGGACGCGCTTGATGTCATCCTGCGCCACCGCGCACAAGGCGGCAAACAGGGCCGTCGCTCCGCCCACCCAGGCAATCACCGTCAAGACATCCGGGATCCACGCCAGGAAAAAGAAAATCCGGCACAACATGTACACCCCCGCCGCCACCATGGTCGCGGCATGGATCAGCGCCGAAACCGGAGTCGGCCCTTCCATGGCGTCCGGCAGCCAGACATGCAACGGCAATTGGGCGGATTTGCCCGCCACACCGCAGAAAAGCAACAATCCCATCAACATCAACCATGATTTCAACTCCGCCGACATCTCATTGCCCCCCGTCACGGAAAGCCAGGCCATCTCCCCCAGCCGCTGGAAATCCACCGTTTGGAAAATCGACCAGACCATTAAAATCCCCACCATGAAACCAAAATCGCCCAGTTTGTTCACCAGCAAAGCCTTTTTGCCCGCCTCGGCCGCGCCCGGCTTCTCGTACCAGAAACCAATCAACAAATAGGAACTCAAGCCCACCAGTTCCCAAAAGACGAACATGACCACGAAATTTCCAGCCAGCACAATTCCCTGCATGGAAAACATGAAAAGGGACATGTAGGCGAAGAATCGCGCCTTGCCTGCGTCGTTTTTCATGTATCCCAGGGAATAAACATGAATCAGCGCACCGACAAAGGTCACCACAAAGGTCATGAGTTGCGCCAGCCGGTCCCATTCCGGAGTGAAATCGATTCGCAAATGGGATACCCGAAGCCACGAAAAAACCGCCGCCGGCTCCACCGAATTGCCCTTCCAGATCGCAGCCAAAGCCAGAATGGCCGTCGTCACCGCCGTTCCCGCGGAAACCATGGAAGCCAGGCGTGGACGATTCAGCAGAAAAAGCCCGATCACGGCAAAACTGGCAAGAGGCAGCAATAAGATCAACCAAAGCAGCATGTTCACCTCACAGTTTCAACCCCGCCAGTTCATGCACATGCGCGGTTTTCTTGAGCCGGAACAGGATCACCACGATCGCCAGCCCCACCGCCACCTCGGCGGCCGCCACGGTTATGATAAAAAACACCATCACCTGGCCATCCAGATTGCCATGCGCGCGCGAAAAGCCGGCCAACGCCAGATTGGCGGCATTCAGAATCATTTCCAGCGACATCAACTGCACCAGAATATTGCGACGGAGGATCACGCCCGCCACCCCCAGGGCAAACAACGCGCCGCTCATCAGCAGGCAATCATTGGCGGCAATCATGATGATCGGGCGTCCTTTCGCGCCAAGACCACGGCTCCGACAATCGCCACCAGCAAAAGAACGCTGGCAACCTCAAAGGGAAGCAAATATTTTGAAAACAACAGGCGCCCCAAAGACTCGACCGTGCCAGCCCGCCCCTCTGCGCCAATCATCGGTGGTTGCTTGCCGGCCAGCGTGAAAAACGCGTAAAGCAGGGCCACCACCACCAACAACCCATTGATCGCGCCAAACCAATGCAGACGCCTGCGGACTCCCTCGTCCGGTCCCAAAAACATGATCACAAAGAGGAACACCACCATGATCGCCCCGGCATAAACCAGCACCTGCACTGCGGCCAGAAAAAATGCCCCGAGCAAAACAAACAACCCCGACATGGCCGCCAACAACAAAACCAGCGACATGGCGGAATTCACCGGGTTGCGGCTGGTGATGACCGCCACCCCGAACCCCAGCATCGCCAATCCCATGATGTAAAAAAGCGCCGCGGTCACAAAATCACTTGTCCTTCCATTTCTTGACGGAATCCGGACGGGATCCCCCCAACGCCAGCAACCGTTGTTTATCATGAACCAGTTCGCGGCGGCTGGCGCCCGTCAAAATGGTTTTTTCGCGCAGGAAAATCGCCTCCTCCGGACACACCTCCTGGCAAAAACCGCAATAGATGCAGCGAAGCATGTTGATTTCGAATGCCGCCGGACGTTTTTCGATCTTTGCGTGCCGGGAACCCGGCGGCAAAGCCTCGGGCGTCACCCGGATGGCGCGGGGCGGACACACAAACTCACACAATTGGCAGGCCACGCATTTTTCCCTCCCATCCTCGTCGCGCACCAATGTGGGCGCCCCCCGGCATCCGGGCGGAGGCGGACATTTTTCGTCGGGATACTCCAAGGTGAATTTTTTCTTCAGTCCCAGCAGATTGACAAAGAAATGGCGGATGGTCAGCCACATGCCGCTGACGATGGCCGGCAGATAAAGCCTTTCGGCCAGGGTCAGTTGCGGACGTGGAGTGATGATCGCCATGTTCTCCTTATCTTTGCCCCGCCAGCACCAGCGCCGTCAACAAGATGTTCAACAACCCCAGCGGCAGCAAAACCTTCCAGCCGAGGTTCATCAACTGGTCGTAACGAAAACGCGGCAGGGTCCAGCGCACCCAGATGAAAAGGAAGAGGAATGCCGCCAACTTGGCCAGAAAACAACCAATATAAACCATCCCCGACAGCCAGGAACATCCCAGCCATTGCTCCACGGGGATGAAAGGAACCTGCCAGCCGCCAAAGAAAAGCGTCACCATCACCGCAGAGGCCACCACCATGTTCGCGTATTCACCCATGAAAAACAGAGCGAACTTCATGGAGCCGTATTCCGTGTTATATCCAGCCGCCAGTTCCTGCTCGCCTTCCGGCAGATCAAAAGGCGTCCGATTGGTTTCCGCAAACATTGCCACCATGAAAATCAGGAATCCCAGCGGTTGTTTCAATACCAGCCAGCAATGGGATTGATATTCCACCACCTGTCCAAGATTCAACGATCCCGCCAGCATGAACACGCCGATCACACTCAACCCCATGGCCAGTTCGTAGGAAATCAACTGTGCCGCCGAGCGCACCCCACCAATGAAAGGATACTTTGAATTGGACGCCCATCCCGCCAGCACGATTCCATACACTCCCAACGCCGCCAGCGAAAACACCCACAAAATTCCGACATTCAAATCCGCAATCACCATTTTCTCGCCACCCAGCCGGTTGCCGAAGGGAATCACCGCGATGGTTGCCAGCGCCGGAAACAACGTGATCGCCGGCGCCAGCACATAATACACCTTGTTCACATGCCCGGGCAGCACGTTTTCCTTCAAAAACAGTTTCATCCCGTCAGCCACCGGTTGCAGCAACCCAAACGGCCCGACACGGTTTGGCCCCAGCCGGTCCTGGATGAAAGCGCAAAACCTCCTCTCGGCCAGCACCGTGTATGCAACCATCCCCATCATCACTCCCACCACCGCTCCACATTTCATCAGGGTGATCACCAGCCAGACCAGCCATGGCGTGGCCATTCCCGCTTGAACCCAATGAACAACAATGTCTGCGGCGTGATTCACCATTCCACCTCCACCCCTTTTTCAGTCAAAGGCTCCCACGGCAAGGCTTGAAACGCCGGAGTTTCGCCGCACATCCGGTTGAAAACCTTTTCGTAATCCAAAGGCTTGGAATCCCCGCCCGGCAATTGTCCCAAAATCCAAAGATCCGTCCTTGCCTCGCCTGGCGGCGCAAAGGCCGGGTGAAACCGTTGCAAACGGCGCTGGAAATTGATGAAAGTCCCCGTTTTCTCGACATGCGCGGCGCCTGGCAAAACCACGGACGCCATCTCCACGGTCGGGCTGGGCAGCACATCGATGGCCAGTATCGCATCCATTTTTTTCAACGCGCCCGCATCCACCCCCGCCGCCACCGCGCACTCTCGAACAGCGACAAGAGCCGCCACTTCCCCTTTTGCCATGGCATCCGACAATTTCGCGCCAACTTCCCTCCCCGCCTCAAAACCCATCAAACGGACTCCGTTCATATTGGGTGTTTTGTCGGTTTCAACCAGCAGATTGTCCCCCGGCCCTTCATGCGCGGGCGCCAGTTTCACCACCGCTCCATACGTTTCCGCCAGTTTTTTCAAAAGAAAAAGTTCCTCGCAGGAACATTGTCCCGAAGCCAGGATCGCCACCCTTCCCCGATTCCGCACCAGGGCATCCCTCGCCGCAGCCAGGGCTTCATCCCATTTGGCTGATCCGGATGCCCGGATCAACGGCTTTTTCAACCGCCGTTCATCATTGATCCATTTGTAGTTCAACCGGCCTTCATCACACATCCAATGGGAATTCACCGCGTCATTGCACCGCGGCTTGAACCGGTGGACCACCCCCTCCCTTGATCCCACCGTGATATTGCACCCCCGGGCGCACGACGCGCACAGGCTGGAGGTTTCCTTCAGAAACCACACCCTCATCTTGAAACGAAAATCCGTCGATGTCAGGGCGCCCACGGGACAGAGATCCACTGTGTTGAGGGAATAGTTGTTCTCCAGTTTTCGCCCCGGATAACAGGAAATATAACTGTGACTCCCCCGATTGAAGATCCCCAGCACGTCATCCCTGGCAATCTCCCGGCAAAACCGCACACAGCGGGTGCAAAGAATGCACCGCTCGTCGTCAAGCGTCACCCGCGGCCCCAGCTCCACCTTCTTCGGTTTGCGCTCCTTTTCCTCCACAAAACGGGATTCTCCCCCGCCATATTGAAAGGCGTACTCCTGCAATTTGCATTCCCCCGCCTGATCGCAAATCGGGCAATCCAACGGATGATTGATCAGGAGGAATTCCAGCACGCTCCGGCGGCATTCCTTCACCAGTTGCGAATTCAATCGCACCGACATTCCCTCGCCCGCCTGCGTGGCGCAGCCGATCTGCGGTCGCGGCAACCACCCGATTTCGGGTGTCCCGTCCGCCTTCAACACCGGCTTGCGATCCGGCCCCATCCTGGGCAGCCCCACCTCCACCAGACACATCCGGCAGTTCCCTCCCACTGAAAGCTTTTCATGATAACAATAGTGCGGCACATGAAATCCCGCCTTCCGCGCCGCCTGGATGAGATTCCACCCTTTTGGCACGGAGACCGCGCGCCCGTCAACCGTCAGATTGACCCGTTCAACCGCAGAAGTTTTGGAAACTGGATCGGCCATGAAAGACAAAATACTGAACAACCCGGCAGGGGGTTGCAATGCCTTTTTAAAAGCACGCGAAAATTAATTCACATTCCGGCAATCCCTTCCTTCACCTCACTTCATCGGCGCAGAAGCGGCCATTCCCATCTCGCGGTAAATCTCCAGAATGCTCCGCTGCATGGTTTCCACCCCAAAAAGCTGCCGGACCTTCTCCCTCCCATGCGCCGCCATTTCCCGCGCATGCGTCAAATCCTCCCTGGCCTGTCCGATGGACGCCATTACCGCATCCATGTCGCCCGGCGCCGCCAGCCATCCCGTCCGACCATTTTCAACCAATTCCGCCGCCCCGCCTGTATTATAAACGCACATGGGCACTCCGGCGGCAAACGCCTGGGGAATGGTCCTGGCCAGTCCTTCCCTCCAGGAAAGATGAACAAAAAAATCCATTCGCGCCATCCAGCCAGCCACCTCCGCCTGACTGACCCGGCCCGCCAGACAAATCCGTTCGCGCCATTGAGGGGAAGCTGCCAGCCACGCCTCCCAATCCCGGCGCATGGGCCCGTCACCCACCAAAAGCAAATCAACATCGGGCCACCGCTCGAACAACCGGGGCGCCAATCGCATCAAATCCTCGTGCCCTTTCAATGGAAACATGCGGGCCACTGCGCCCACCACAAACCGGCCGTCCGGCATTCGTGGACGAACCGCCAAAAAATCATCCAGATCAAAAGCGCTGTAAACCACCCTCATCTGCGCCGGCTCCCCCATTCCCGCGGCCAGCGCCTCCCCGGCCATGGTCCGGCAAACGGCAATGAAACAATCCGTGTTCGCCGCAGCCCACCGTTCGGCCCGCAGGTAAATCCAGTTTTGCCAGGCAGGCTGCAAATCATCAAAAGCCAGGCCATGAATGGAATGGACAATCCGCGGGATTCCCGCCCATTTTGCGGCAACGCGCCCCAAAACCCCCGCCTTGGAACTGTGGGTGTGAACCAGATCAAACTTCTCCCGTCGAAAATACGCAACCAATTCGGCCAAAGCCGCAGGGTCATGCCACGGATGAAAATTGCGGCGGAGATGAAAAATGCTGTCAATCCCCACCCCCAATGCCCGGACCTCCGGCAACAAACACCCCTCCTCGCCCGTTTCCGGGCCGCAGGCCAGACGCACATCCCAACTCGTGTCACGCCGCAACCCCGCCAGGGTCAACAGGGTGTTCTGTTGCGCCCCGCCGTGAATCATCCGGGTGATCAAATGGCAGATTTTCAAAACACACGACTCATGGCGAAGTTGACCACTTTTGTAAACGGGAAACTTGATTTCGCAGGCAAGAGGGGTTAGGAGTATCAGATAACGTTGCGCCGCATCCCGCCCGGTTGCCAGGCCGCAAGGCAACTGCAGGATGATTTTTTATGGAACAAGCCAGGATTATTGCCCGGATGATGACCCACCCGCTGAAAAAGTGGTGGGTGCCTTATGTTTTTGCCGCGGCATGCCCGTTGATTCTCTTCTGCCATTACCAGAAATGTCCCGGGGCGCAATTTGGGTCGTACTTTTTGCTGAACTTTCCCTTTGCCGCCGCCTGGCTGACCTGCCTGGTTTTCTTTTTTTTCACCAACACCTACCGCGCATCCATCATCCACGTTCTGAATCGCGGCATTTCCCGGAAGAATTTTCTAATGGGCATGTACTGGGGGGCATTTCAATTTGCCGCCGTTGCGCTGGTGGCGACCTCGGTTCTGCTGGGACTGATCCACACCATGGACTCGGGAATTTTCTGGGGCACAGGCAATTTCCTGCTGCTCCTTGTCCTTCTGATTCTCGACCTGCTCATCCTGGTTCCCATGGCCCTTTTGCCGGGTTTGATGGGACATCCGCACCTGGTTTTTGTCGGTCCCCTGGTTCCCTTCATCCTGGGAATCATGGCGCAGCCTTTCATGCGCACCAAAATAGCCACCGGCTACACCTTCATTCTCTTTTCCGGCGACCTGTCCCCTGTGGAATTTGAAGCTCTCTTCATCAAATTGGGGGGCTTCATCTATCTGCTGATCAAGGTGGCCATAGCAGCCTGCCTGTTCTTTTTCCTGAAAAAAAATTACGAAGAAATGGACCTGTCATGAGCGAATATCCCGTCCGCACTGAACACCTTGGCAAAACCTATTCGTCCTGGTTCTCCTCCCGCGCCACCGAGGCGCTGGCGGACTTGACCATCGAGGTGCCCGAAGGTTCGGTTTTCGGTTTTCTTGGCCCCAATGGCGCAGGCAAAACCACCACCATCAACATGCTCATCGGATTGTTGAAACCCACCCGGGGGCAGGCATGGTTGATGGGCAGATCGCCCATGGATGGCCAAGCCAGGGAACATGTCGGATACATGCCGGAAGTTCCAACCGTCTATCCCCACATGACGGCAGTTGAATTTCTGGATATGATGGGACAACTTTCCCATATTGAAACCACCCGGTTAAAAGCGCGCATCGACGAAGTGATCTCGGAAGTCGGACTCAAGGGCAAGGAAAACATTCCTTCCATCGAGTTCAGCAAGGGAATGAAACAACGGCTCGAACTGGCCCAGGCCATTCTGGCCGAACCCAAGCTTCTCATCCTCGACGAACCCTTCTCGGGCCTGGACCCCATCGGACGAAAGGATATCCGCGATCTGATCGTCCGCTACAACAAGGAACGCAAAATCACGGTATTTTTCAGCTCCCACATCCTGGCGGACACGGAGATCATGTGCGACTGGGTGGGCATCCTCAACCATGGCAAACTGGAAGCCCTGGGCATGCTTGAGGAACTTCTCGAGGTGCAAAACATTGAGATCTCCGGGAAAAACCTGCGGCCCGAAGGCATGATGTTCATAGAAAAAATGGGCGACCACACGGTCAAAAACGGAGATGTTTTTTCAATCTTCCTCAAACCCAACACCGCCACCGAACGGGTCGAACAACTTTTCCACAAATACGGCGCCAGCGACGTCAAAGTCAAAAAACACTGCAAAAGCCTCGAAGAGTTTTTCCTGCAAACAGTCAAGGATGCCTCCCTGAGCAAGGACGAGGAAGCCGCCGAAACCACCTGACCATCCGTTTTCCACTCCCGTGCCCGACGATTATCTTTCCTTCATCAAAAAACTGGCCGCCAACCCGGTTGCGCCCGAGCAACTGGCCAGGTTGAGCAAGCTGGCTTTGATGCAGAAGGATCCCCTTACAGGGCTTCTGGATTATCGCTCCTTTTCCCTCTGGCTTCAGGAGGCCCTGGGCCGGAGCCCGCTCAGCCTCATCGCGCTGGGGCTGGATCATCTCAATGAAATCAACCTGCTGGGCACATGGGTCATCGGCGACGTCGCCATTTGCAGTCTGGGATCCATGCTGGAAAAATCGCTGGGCGAGGATGAGAACGCCGGGCGGCTCACGGGTGGCACCTTCATCGTGGCCCGGTGCGAGACGGATCCGGCAAAAATCCGTCTTTGGATCAATGACATGGCCGAAAAAATAGGCGCCCTTGTCCTGCCCAGCGTGGAAATGCTTCCCGACGGGAAACTCACCCTTAGCGCCGGTTTTTTTTGCACCCAGGACCATGAAAAAGAAACTGCCGAACAACTCATGCTCATGGCCAACAAACGCCTCGACTTCGCCAAACAGCAAGGCGGAAACACCATCACCATGATGGCTGCCGACTCGGTCACCCGCCGCGAGGATCAACTGGTCGCCTACGGGGTCCACTGCCGCAAGATCGGCGCCAGCCGGTGGGACGAGGCCAGGCTTACCGAATTGAGTCCCAACGGCATCGCCATGGCCACCAACCATCCGCTGCTTGTGCGCGAACATGTCGAACTGAGCATCCTCAAGGACCAAAAAACCCTGTTCAATTCCAACGGCAACGTGGTCTGGCGCCGCGCCTCCAATAACAATGAAAATGCGCAATTTTTGATCGGCATCCGGTTTGAGGGGTTGGACAAGAAACAGGCCGAATCCATCCAATCCCTCATCGAAGGAGTGTCCCATGAGTGAGATCAGGCAAAAGATTCTAAGTAAAATCACCCGGACGGAAAGTCTGCCGACCCTGCCCAGCGTCGTTTACAAAATCCAGGAGGTGGCGCACAACGCCAACAGCGACACAAACGACATGGTTCACATCCTCAACAACGACCCATCCATCGTCAGCCGCATCCTCAAGACCGCCAATTCCGCTTTCTACGCCAAACCTGGCGAGGAAAAAATCACCGACATCGAACAGGCGGTTTCCCGCCTGGGCTTCAAGGACGTGCAGACCATCGCGTTGAGCACCGGTGTCTTCAGTTCCTTTGACAAGGTTTCCTCGCGGATTTTTGATCGCAAAAGCTTCTGGAAACACTGCATCTGCACATCCTACCTTTCGATGGAAATGGCCGCCATCCTTCCATCCGGGAGCCCAGCCCAGCCTGACATTCTTCACCTCAGCGGATTGATTCACGATCTGGGCAAGATTCTGCTCGACACCCATTTTCCGGATCTCTTGGAGGAATGCATCCGGGCCGCGATGCAAACCCGGCAGCCGCTTTTCGCAGTGGAACAAAGCCTGCTGGGAGTGGATCACACGGAAATCGGAGCCCTGCTGGTAAAAAAATGGAATCTTCCCGAGGTCGCCGCCAGCGTGGTCCGTTTCCATCATGATCCCCTGCAGGCGCCGCCCGAACATCAGAGCGCTGTCCAAATCGTGCATCTGGCCAATTATCTGGCCAACACCCAGGATCTCGGCACCGGCGGAGACATCGGACGTCCGGTTTTCCAGCACGAAGCATGGGAGTCTCTCCAACTCAGCCCGGTGATGATCCCCGAACTGGTCCGCAAAGTGGTGGAAAATGAATCGGACCTGCTGGAACTGGTAAAGTAATCCACCCGCGCTGCGGTTACACGCGGATCCGGGTTGTTCCGGTCTTTGACTTCTCCAACGGCACCGGAATCTGCCCGCCCAGTTGCAGAGACATCATCCGCAAATCCGGCCGTTTCTCCCAGCGCTGGCTTTCCCAGAAAGCGATTCCATGCAGGTTGTGCTTGACCGGCACAAACACATACACCTTTTCCACCCCCTTCCTCCTCATGGCCACCAGCGTTTTCTCGAGCAAACAACATCCCACAAGATGCCCATGCATCTCCCGCCCCACCACCAGATGATAAATGTAAGCCCTCCGCCCGTCAAAACCGCCCAAAATCGTTCCAATGATCTGCCCGTCGGCGTCAGCCACAAAACAGGTGTCCGGATTCATACGCAAAAACAAATCGATCCGCGAACGGGAGTCGGACACCGAGTATTCCTTCACCTCCTTGGCATGACTCCACAACTCGGCGCACTGTTCGTAGTCATCAATCATCATCGCGCGAATGATCACCCCGGGAATTCGTGTCGTCGGTCGCATAATGGGAAAGGATACACCCATTCCCCACCCAAGGCAATCCTCTAACCACGCAAACTTCCCGCCAGAGCATGTTGAATGAAGTTCCCAACATGGCCCAGCGGGAACCAAAAACTGAAGTTTTGAGTGGAATTTACAAATGAACAGAATTGAACTTTGTTAATTCTGTCGAAAAATGCCGCGCGTCGTGCGCAATATTTTCCCGGCAAGGGATTTGGATTAGCGCCTAATCTGAAAAAACCCGGGCCAGTTGGGGGCTCACAACAGGCAGGCTGTAGGACTTTTGAAGCGTCCTCCTGCCTTCGGAGGCAAATTTGCGGCGCAATTCCTGGTTTTTGATCAACAGACAAAGTTTTTCCGTCCACTCATCCCGGTTGCCAGCCAGAAAACCATTCTCACCGTCGCGAACCATCTCTGAATAAACCCCCACCGGGGAGGCCACCACCGGCACCCCTGCCGCCCAGTACTGCAAAATCCTCAAACCGCTGCAACATTGATTCCACTCCGTATCCTCGCGAGGAGCCAGACCGATGTCCAGACTCGCCAAATCGGCGGCCTCCGTTCTCAGATCCCATGGCTTGCATTCAATCGGGAACCTGGCTGGAATCGCGCCCAAGGTCGCGCCAATCAGGCGCACCACAAACGGAGTGCGGGAATGCAAATCAATCAGTGAAGGCGTGGCAAGCCGGAGTTCGGCCTGCTGGCGCTGGCTGCCAATCCAACCCACCGCAGGAATTTTCCGGGGGCTCTTCTTCGCGTCGCCGGCAATCTCGTAAGCCTTGATGTCAATCGCCGATGGAATCACCGCCGGATCAACCCCCGCCCGGCTCACAAACTTTGCCAGGAAACTGTTTTCAACCACCACACGGTGCGCTGAACGGCAGATTGCCAGCAACCGGCGTTCCTGCGGCCACAAACCTCCAAGAAGGGAGGAATCCGGACGCTTCAAAAAAATGGGTTCGTCCAAGTCAAAAATCACCTTCACCTGCCTGCTGAAACGCCATTCCATATTGAAGAAAGGCGCGGGCAATACCGTTTTTTGGACAAAAACATAGTCGTAATCCCGCAATTCATGCAAATTCCTGACACGCCGGGTGAAGGTCTTGAAGCCATTCTTCAAAACCACCCCCAAGGATTTCCTGCCGCCGTCCGGCCCGTAATCCGCGGACGGCACCGCCGGCGAAACGACCCCTTCAACACCCTCCTCTTTCAACATGGGCAGATGCTGGTAAACCCGAAACCGGCTCATGGGAGCCATGTTGTCGCTCTGGGTCAAAAACAAAACTCTCTTCATAAAATAATGCCCGCCGCAACCTTGTGGAATCGGCGAAGGCGTTAAATGTGCATCATTCAGCCTTGCGGAGTCAATAGTCCTTCGGCAGCATTGGCATCCCCTTCCCCATATGCCCCCTTTCCCGTCATCCGACACCATCGCTGTGATTCCCGCCATGAACGAGGCTGCGCACATCGGCAGGTTGGTTCGGGAGGTCCTCCAACAAGGGTGCCAGGTCTGGGTGATCGACGACGGATCGCAGGACGCCACCGCTCTGGAGGCGGAAAAGGCCGGCGCAAGGGTCATCCGGCACCCGGAAAATCGAGGCAAAGGCATGGCCATCCGCACCGCCATCGGGGAATTTCTCCGGACCACCGCGTCCCACATCATTTTTCTGGATGCCGATGGACAGCATGATCCCTCCCATATTCCAGCCTTTCTCGACACTGTCCGGAAAACAGGAGCTTCGATTGTTCTGGGCAACCGGATGGACAATGCCGCGCACATGCCGGCTGTGCGCCGCCTGACCAACCGGTTCATGTCCTGGGTGGTCAGCCGCCTTGCGGGGCAACGGATTCCCGACAGCCAATGCGGCTACCGGCTGCTCTCCCGCGATTTCGCCATGGCTTTCCAGCCCACCACCAGTCATTTCGACTTGGAAAGCGAAATGTTGGCGCAGGCGGGGCGGCAAAAACGGCGGATTGTTTTCGTTCCCATACAAACCATCTATGCCGGTGAGGCCAGCCACATTCATCCCATCCGGGATGCCTTTCGATTCCTCCGCTTTTTATTCCGCCAATGGACGCGCCGACGAAGCAAAACTTGAACCTCCCCGGCATTCCCTTTACAAGAATCCCCCATGCACACACTACTCGCGATTTGGTTTGGATGGGTCCGGGATTGGGGATACACCGGCATCGTTCTTCTCATGGCCATGGAAAGCTCGATCTTTCCCGTCCCAAGCGAAGTGGTCATGCCCCCCGCCGCTTTTTGGGCCGCCCAGGGAAAAATGAACTTCTGGGGGGTGGTCCTGGCCGGAACGGTTGGATCCTGGCTCGGCGCCGCCATCACCTACTGGGTTTCGCGATGGATTGGACGCCCCTTGCTGCTCAAATATGGACGATATGTTTTCATCACCGAAGAAAAGCTCATCCGCACTGAAAGATGGCTGGCGCGTTATGAAGCGGGCGGCATCTTTTTCGCCAGGCTCCTGCCTGTGGTCCGACACCTCATTTCCATCCCTGCAGGAATCATGCGCATGAATTTCGGGTCCTTCAGCCTGATGACCCTTGCCGGTTCGGCCCTGTGGTGTTGGGTGCTCTCCGTCTTCGGCCAGCGCGTCATCGGCGCCCATCCGTATCTGATGGAAAGCCCGGAAAAGCTTGTGGATTTCATGAAATCACAATGCCTCTGGCTGGTCGGATTTGTCATCCTGATCGGGGCGCTTTACATCCTCGTCATGCGTCTGACAGAAAAGAAAAAAAACGAAGCCGCAACATGATCTGCCCGGCTTTCACATCCGCCTCTCCCCAAAGCCGATGATCCGGAACCCCCGCGGAGTTTAAATCCTCATTCCCTCATCTGGCTGAAAATGGTCGGGCCGCCGGGATTTGAACCCGGGACCTCTTCCACCCCAAGGAAGCGCGCTAGCCAAGCTACGCTACGGCCCGACACGAAGGGCGTCAGGATGCTATCCTCCGGCTCCAATGACAAGAAAAAATTGTTTTCCGGCGGTATCCCACCTTGGCTGCACGGCAACCTTTTCCCATGAGTCAACGCGTTCCCCGAATCCGGCGCAGGATTTTTTCCACCTCGCCGCCTGTTCGCGTATTGAGCACATCCTTCGCCCTCAGCCAGCCTTTGCGGGCAATCTGGACTCCCCATCCCACCTCGGCCAGTTGATCGGCGGCGTGGGCATCCCGGTTGATGGCGCACAACACTCCCCGGTCGCGGGCATTCTTCCACCATCGCCAGTCCATGTCCATCCGCACCGGCGTGCAGTTCAATTCAATGATTTTCCCGTGGCGGGCCGCGGCTTCAATCACCGCATTCAAGTCCACCCGGTATTGCTCGCGTTCCAACAACAGACGTCCGGTCGGATGCCCCACCATGGTCACCATGGGGTTTTCAATGGCTTTCACCAACCGGGCGGTCTGCCTGGCTTCATCGGAGGAAAACCCCTGATGAATCGAAACCATCACAAAATCCAATTGGGCCAGCAAATCATCCGGATAATCAAGCCGCCCGTCTCCCAGCACATCCACCTCGCAGCCGGCAAACAAACGGAAGCGTTTTCCCCTTCCTTCCCAACGTTTGTTCAACTCCCGGATTTCATCCGCCTGTTCCAGCAGGCGTTTGGCGTCCAACCCGCCGGCCACCACGGAACTGCGGCTGTGCTCGGTGATCCCCAGATATTCCCAGCCCAGGGCTTGGGCGGCTTCCGCCATCTGTTCCAGAGTGTCGCTTCCATCGCTCCACCGGGTGTGGGCATGAAAACTGCCGCGAATATCCTTTTCCGTCACCAAAACAGGCAATTCCCCCGCAGCCGCCGCATCGATCTCCCCGGTGTTTTCACGCAACTCCGGCTCCACATAATCCAACCCCAGTTTCCGGTAAATATCCGCCTCACTCCGGCACAAAACCTTTTCCCCGCTCCCCTCCCCCCGGTTCTTCCCGATTCTGAACAACCCATACTCGTTGAGTTTCATCCGCTGGTCCAGACACCTCTGGCGCAAAGCCACATTATGCTCCTTGGACCCTGTAAAATAAGCCAGGGCAAAAGGAAACTCCGCATCGGAAACACATCTCAAATCCGCCTGCAACCCTCCCTCCAGCATCACGCTGGCCTTGGTTTCCCCTTGATTGACAACCTGCTTGACATTGGCCAGAGAGGTAAAAACCTTCATCACAATCTTCGGATCATCCGTGGCCGCCACAAAGTCGAGATCCCGGACCACCTCCTTTTTCCGCCGCAAGCTTCCAGCCAGTTCGACACGCCGCACTGCGGGGCAATCCCTGAGGGAATCCATCACCGGCTCCGCCGCCTTCCATGCCTCAATCCAGAGAAACTGCCCCCGGTATTTCTCAAGATTGCCGAGGCCCTCCAGAATCTTGATCTGGGTTTTTTCCCCAAACCCCGCCAGCGTGGACACCAGATTCCGTTCACAGCACATTTTCAGGTCGGCCAGCGTCTTGACATCCAGTTTTTCCCAAAGGGCCTTCACTTTTTTCGGTCCCAATCCCGGAACCTTCAAACAATCAAACAATCCTTCCGGAATCGACGCCTTCAACTCCTCGTAATACTGGAGTTTTCCTGTTTCATAGAGTTCCGTTATTTTCTCGCACAAGGCGGCTCCAATCCCCTTCAGTTCCCCCAACCGCCCGGTGCGGATCAATTCGCCCAGATCCTCCGCCAGGGTTTCCAATGTCCGCGCGGCATGGGTGTAGGCCAGGCTCTTGAACCGGTTCTCACCCTTCATCTCCAGCATCACCCCGATCTCATGCAGAATGCCGGCTATCGTGTCTTTGTTCGACATGTCCGGAAATTTGGAGAAAAAAAACGCGTTTGTCCATTCCAACCCCGGTTTTGCGTCAGGCGATTGACCATCAACATCCACCCCTCGCCGCTTCCCTCCTTCCCGGGCGCCCTGGTCCTCGCCGTGCAATTGCGCCTCTCCAAACGCCCCGATATCCACTGGGGCGCCGCGCATAATATCCGAGACTCGCCGCCATTTCACTTTTAAAAAGGTCGCGACTTCACACAGAATTCCATTGCAGCGGAGTTTTGACAGACGATAAACTGCCCGGACTCATGTTTGGCCTCCGAGCAAAACTCCATTCAGCGTCCAGCTGGCTGATAAGCCTGGGACTGGTGTTCATCTCCACCATGCACCCAACCCCTGCGCAAGACCCCGTTCCCACGGAAGTCCAGCCCCAGTCCGCCCCTCCGGTCTACAACCCGTCCGCCACGCCGGAAACAAATATTGAAAATTGCAAACGCCTGCTTGAGGCCAATCCCCAGGATGCCGAAATCTGGTTTCTTCTCGGTTTTTCTTACGGAAAGGCGGGACGGGATGAGGACGCCATTGCAGCGCTGAAAAAAGCCACAGAACTCAAAACATCAACCCACCTGGCATGGCTGAGTCTTGCCTGGCTTTACGACAAAACCGCAAAAAGGGAAGCATCCATCATGGCCTTCAAAAAGGTCATCGAACTCAAACCCAAGGATGCCGATGCATGGAACGGACTTGGCTCGGTCTATGAAAAAATGGGGCATAAAAATGAAGCCATCGCCGCCTATGAAAAAGCCATCCGCCTCAATCCGTCCTTTTCCGAACCTTGGTTCTCGCTTGGCGGCATTCAACTCGAGACCGGTCAGGCCGCCCAAGCCGTCGATTCCTTTCTGCACGCCATCGAACTCAAACCTGGCGAAACGGACAGTTGGGTTTCCCTGGGAAATGCATGCCAGCGGCTCGGACAAAAGGATCAGGCCGCTGCAGCCTGCCGCAAGGCGCTGGAAATCAATCCCCGATGTGTTCCAGCCTGGCTGGGATTGATTTCCGTTCATGACCAATTCGGCCCCCAAAACGAGGCGCTCGACATCTGCCGCAAAACTCTGCCGGTCGTCCAGGAACTGCTCCAGAAGGAATCGCCTCCTGCGAATCTATGGTATCATCTGGGCTGGCTTCATGACAGGTTGGACGATCTGCCCTCCGCCATCAAAGCCTACCAACGCGCCGTTGAAATTGACGCCTCCGACGCCATGGCATGGAACGGACTCGGATATGCCCAGGCACGATTGGGCAAAACCTCCGAAGCCCTTGCGGCCTGCCGCAAGGCCGTCCAACTCAAGCCCAACGACGCAAACATCCTGGACAGTCTGGGCTACAGCCTTGCAAAAAGCGGAAAAGTCGAGGAAGCCATTCAAGCCTACCTTCAGGCTCTGACTCAAAATCCCAATCTGGCCGACTCATGGCGCGGGCTTTGCGAGCTTCAGATCAAGACTGGAAATCTTCGCGAAGCGCAAGCCTCATGGCGGAAACTGCAACCGCTCGACCCCGCAGCCGCCGATGCCATCAAAAAATCAGGCGCTCTCTCGCGCCGAAGCGGCAGGTGACTGGACTGAAGATTGAGGTCTGAAGGCAAACGGAATGCCTCAACTGGCAAAATCGTTGGCATTGCACCCGCTTGCATCCCCTTCAGCCATCAGACAGCGAGGCTTTGCCTCAGGCCAACCCGCCTTCATCCGACTGCGACGAAGCAGGCAAGGCAAAGCCTCGCAATTCAAAAGTAAAAATTAAAAATTCAAAATGATCTGGCGCCATGGCGGTTCAAAATTTTGATTTTTTAACATCATATTTTGGTTTTCAAGGAATCTAGAAAAGCACATCCACGCCGCCGCTGAAAGTCTGCCGGGCATAATCCGTCTTTCCAACTTCCGTCTCGTAACTCACGCGCAATGACAGGCTCTCGGAAATTTCCGCCGTGAGACCGCCGCCCACCAGACCGAAATTGCGATCCGGCGCATCGGTGGGCGCCTGAAAAATCGAACTGCCTTGCGCCAGTTGCGCGTCGATCATCCGGCTGTCATTCCGCCATTCATGCTGGAATGATCCGCTGAAATGCGGCACCAGGGTGAAGGTCTTCATCTTGATCCGATAGGACGAGTGGATCCCTATGCCATTTTGGATGGAATCGGCTGTCTGCCGGGCGATGGACAGGTTGAGGGAATCCGCATTGCGTTCGGTAAAGGAATCGATCCACATCTTGGTGTATTGCACCGAAAGGGATGGCCCGATGGTGAGATGTCCGAATTGATGATCCATCCCTGTTTCCAAACGCGCGTTGACCTGATAACCGTTGGGATCCGAATAAGCCTGCCGGTCGATGGTTCCAAATTGGATGTTCCGTTTTAAATCGTAAAAACTGACCCCCCCGCCCATCATCGCGTCCAGATACCAGTTGTTGCGTTGATAGGTGGAATAAAGCCAGATCGGAATGGTGTCCACCTTCACATGCCCCCCCGACCCGTTCAGGTCGGACATGGTTCGGGAAAAACCGGTTGCCAGTCCTGCCGTGAGTTCCCGCGAAAAAAAGTAACCGATGCCCGTTGTCATCCCCGCCGACCAATAGTTGTAACCTGGCTGGATGTTCGATGCCTCCTGATCGCCAAAAGTGCCGCTCGCATTGATGAAATAATCCCATTTCTTCCGCTCAGGCTCCTCCTCCTTCACATTCAACAACCCGCGCACATCAGGACCGCTGTAGGCCAGCAAAACGGGTTTCCCCGCAGGTGTCGTGTCTCCAATCTGCACCATGGCCGCGCGCGTGGATCCGTCGCGCAAGGAAAACAGATGATTGCGAACATTCTGATACTGCACTTGGGCGCCATCAAATGCGCCCACCGCCATGGTGGTGAGTTTGCTGGCCGAAATCTCATTGTAGGCATTCCGAACCTCCCCTTCTGTCCCCAGATTGCCGATGGCATTGATCACATTGCCAAGATCACCTGAATCGATATTGGGAGAAGTTGACAACGCCCGGGCCACATCCTTCTGAACGGGGTTGAGATTCAACGCCGGGTTGTCCAGACATCTGGTCAATGTCAGATCCAACGCGGTGGCCGAGGCGCTCGGCACCCACAAAATCACCGGACTCACGCGGGTGACGCTGTCGAAACTGTTCGATATTCCCGCGGCATTTTGAATCACCCCCGTCAGGGTTGTTCCCAACGTTGGCTTGTAACCGCCAAGATAACTCAGAGTCAAATTGCCGCCAAGATAGGCCGTTCCGCTCAGGGAAAGCTTGCTGTAATTGAGCGCGGAGGCCACCTGAATATCCAGCGTTCCCCCGGCCGTCTGTTGAAAATTCCCCTGGGTCAGGGTCAACGTTCCAGGAGTGCCGCTGGCGCCCGGCCGCACAATGCCGTAGCTGTTCAACAATCCCCGCGTGACGTTTATGCTGCCCGTGCCGCTCAAAATGCCGCCTTCGACCTTGACGATTGCCCCGCGAGTGCGGTTCTCGGCGATCGTCCCTTTCACCGTCAATTCGCCATTCTTCACCAACACATTGTCCCATACCGTCAGGGTGCAGGCCGCCGGAATGTCATAGGTGGAAGCGCTGTTGTTGAGGGTGAAAGCCCTCGTGCTCACATCGGCGGACAGCGTGTTTGCGCCGGCGGTGTAGGTGGACATCTCCCCCATCTGCAATTCAATGGAATAGGATTCCAGCACCCCGGTGCCGACCGTTCCATCGGTATCCGTCACATTCAACGTCCAGCTTCCGGCTCCAAGATTCGGATTTTCACCCCAGAAATTGTTGCACTGGAAAGACCATGTCCAGTTGCTCACGGTTGTGGCATCGCTGCTCAAGGTGGTCAGGAATTTGCTGGTGGTTCCTTTTGGCGAAGTCAGGGTGGCTTCCAACCCGCCCCGATTGGTATGGGTAAGACTCAAGGTAATGTTAACCCCTTCCAAACTCTGCTGAGTTCCCGTGGGAACAAAGGTCACCGTGGCCGTGCCGCCTGCGGGAATGACCGTGGTGACCCCACCGCTGCTTGCCGTGCCATACGTGACATCGGTGATATAGGCGATGCTTTGGGCCTTCTGAGCAAAGGCATAGGCATTCACATTTCCAAAACCGTAGTTGGGATTGAACCAATACCCGGCGTTGTTCTGCGCCCAATCGCTCTGGCTGGAGTCCACCTTGGTGCTGGTATTCGCCAACGCATGCTTGGCGGTTCGAAGGTCAAGATTGGGATTCGCCTCTTTGCCCAAAGCCAGAATGCCGGACATCAGCGGCGCGGCCGAAGAGGTGCCGCCAAAAATGCTCGTGTAGTCGCGATCCGGAAAGGTGTCTCCATACCTGGAATTATATCCATAGGCTGAACCAACCCGGTCGGCGGTAATAATGCTGTACCCATTATCGCTGCTGCTGGGGGCCGTCACAAAAACACTGGTTCCCTTGGAACTGTAGGTCGCATAGGCGCCGTCACTGCCCAATGCTGCCACCACGAGAGTATTCTGGTTGTTCAAATACGGACTCTTGTTCGAGTCCTCCGTCAATTTTCCGCGATCGTTTCCGGCTGAAAAAACATGAATAACCCCGTTCGATGACGTCAGGGCGATGGCCTTGCTTACACTGCTGGATAAAGTAACATACTGATTGGTGTAGCCATAACTGTGGTTCTTGATATGAATGGTGGCTTCGGATGAAATGGTTCCATTGGTCTCAACGCCGCCTTTCCAATAACACGAATCAATCTGGTTCTGCGTGGTTGCGCCTGAACTGATCAGCCGCAAATCCGCAAGATAAGCGCTTGGCGCCGCGCCAGTTCCCCCTCTGGCATTCCCCCCGCGTCCAGCGGCGACACCCGCAACGCTCGTTCCATGATCATCGTCGTATGCCAACGTGATGGTGGAACTTCCATTGATGAAATCATAGCTCAAATCCGATCGATAATTCGGAGCGATGTCATAGTTGTATCGGTCCATCCCTGTATCAACGATCCCAATCACCACCCCGCTGCCGGTATAACCAGCCCGCCAGGCGCTCACCACATTTGAATCCACTCCAGTGTTTTTAACCCCCAAAGGCGCCGTATTCAGCAAATGCCACTGCCCCGGAAAACCCGTCGGATTTGTGCTGTAAAGAAAATAGGGATCATTGGGATAAAATGAATCCGCCCTTACCCCATCCACAAATCCGGCAAAAAGAGCCAGCACCAGATAACAACCTAGCTGCCGCTTAAAAAAGGCTTTTGTCAAGTTAAACATATATCCCATAAGCAACTGATTGATGCAGAACAAGTTGCGCATTTTTATCAGAAACCATTTCACATTCAAGTTCAAAAAACCCTGCAACGCGCGCGCATCGTGACGCAACGCCTCGTCTTTCATCCAAAGAGGCTCTTGCAAAACTACGATGCTTGGCGTTGCTGCGGATTATTTTCGCTGGGAAGGCGTGGAGTTTGGGCAATCCCTGCAACGGGCTTGCCCAAGCGACACAACGCCGCCAGCGAAAACAAAGACGCGCAACCCTTTGGGCGACAACCGCTTTGGCCAACTCCAGCGTTGACCTCCTCGACTTCGCTCGGAACAAGTCGGCAGTTTGTCTCGCCGAAGCGCTCGGGCGAAGGCGGATCAAAGCCCGCTGGGGATTTT
Source organism: Verrucomicrobiia bacterium (assembly GCA_028687435.1). GTDB lineage: Bacteria > Verrucomicrobiota > Verrucomicrobiia > JABWAM01 > JABWAM01 > JAQUAF01. The sequence continues at coordinate 40,864 of JAQUAF010000005.1, forward strand.
CCTCATCGCCTTGGATTTGGCCAAAACGGTTTATCGCGCCAAGCATCGTAGTTTTGCAAGAGCCTCCAAAGCCAAACTCAATCCAGATACCGCCCAGACAGTCCGATGGAGGCAATGGCGGCAAATGTCACCTGAATGGAGGCGATATGCAGGGGAAAATCCACCCAGGCATGCGCCAGACATCCTCCCAACGAAACCAGCGCACAACTTGCCAGGCTGCGTCTGAAAGGCGACGTCCGCCGAAAACGATCGCACGCCAAAACAAACGTCATCCCGCAAACTCCGGCAGCCAGAGGCATCACCCCCAGCCAGCCAAAGTCAAACAGCGCTTCCAGCCAGTCACTATGGGCAAAATCATAAAACTCAACCAGCTGCACTGGCTGATAAAATGGAAATATATACCGGAAAGTTCCCAACCCAAATCCCCACCACGGCGAATCGTCAACCGCACCCCAGACGGATTTCCAGACATCCATGCGGGTTGGATCCAGCAAATCCAACCGTTCAAAACCTCCAGCCAGAGCCTTGTGCCCGCCAAGATAAACAACCAGACCGGCGCCGGCGCCGGTCAGCGCCAATAACCGCACCGCACGCCAGCCATCAGCCGCAACACGCCTCCGGATAACGTAATCCACCAGCATGACACACGACAGCACCAGCGTTACCACACCGCCGGCCCGTGAAACACTCAAGAAAACGGATGTCAGCAGAACGCCCGCCGCAAACCCCCAAAAAATGCGCCGGGGCGTCTTTGACACCTCCCGTCCGTGCACGGTTCGCGACAACATGTCCGGAAAAAGCGCCAGCCCAATTGCCAGCGGCAGCGCCAGATTCGCATAGGCGGCATAATTGTTCTTGCAAACAAACGGACCAAAAGGACTGCCCCCGTATCTCATCTCTCGAATCCCCAACAGGTTATCCGTTCCCGACAGGGAAAATAAAATGCCGGCCAGCGCCAGCACCAGCGCATTGAACACAATCATCATCAAAAAATGGCGCGCATCATCAACCGTCCGCAAATGATGCAACACCGCCATTCCAAAAAGAAACAAACACCCCCACCGCACCCCCTGCAGCAGGGTGGCATCCCAACAAACCGTATGCGGCCATGCCGGATTGCCGCCAGTCAGTTCAAATGAGCTGCCCTCCACCAGGGTTTCAATGGTCATGGAATTCATCAACTGGAATCCCACCACTCCCAGCGCCAGCCCGCCGGCCAGCAACAACCATGGCCTCCTCAAAACCACCGGACGGTCCCGCCACATGGCGGCTCCCTGTGTCACCCCGGTCAGAATGCACAAAAATTCCAGGATTCGAATCGACCATACCTCCGTGCAGCCAAACGCCCACGGCGCAAAAACCAGGCAGGCCATTGTCAAAAACCTTGTTATGCGTCGCATCGGCAACGTGCTTCAGCGGGTTTTCGCCCAGGTAAAAGTTTTATCCGTTGGAATCTTGTTCCATCCCGATATCTGGAAAACGGCGGTTGTTTTCACAATCATGAATTTTGAGTCGCGAGATTTTTCCCGGGCGGCCTGGGCAAAGCCCCGTCATCCGTACACCGGCAACTGTTCCTTGGGAAAATCCCTCAGGAAAACATAACGGCAGTCTTTGTCGCTCAAAATCGGATTCTTCACCGGCCACACAATGCCAATGTCCGGGTCATTCCAGGCAATGCCCTGTTCCTGCGCTGGCGCATAATAATCGGAACACTTGTATGAAAAAAGCGCCTCGTCGCCCGTCACGCAAAAACCATGGGCCAGGCCCACGGGGATGAAAAGCTGGCGCCCGGTCTCGCCTTTCAATTCAACCCCCATCCATTGCCCAAAAGTCGGCGACCCGAGGCGGATGTCCGCCACCACATCAAAAATCGTCCCTCGCAAAACCGTCACCAGCTTTGCCTGGGGCGACGGATTCTGAAAATGCATCCCCCTCAAAACCCCATGTCGCGAATAGGACACATTGTCCTGGACAAAAGGAACCCGGATTCCCGCCTCGGCATATCTTTTGGCGCTCCAGGTCTCCCAAAAAAATCCCCGGGCGTCTCCGAACACCTTGGGTTCGACAATCAACACTCCCGCCAATTTTGTTTGGATTATTTGCATTATCTTTAATTTTGAATCTTTAATCTGGAATTGCAAGGCTTCGGCACGGCTGGTTTGAGGCAAAGCCTCGCTACGCCTTCCACACCTGCCCGGGCCTGACCGATATGCCCGCCATGGCATTGCGGGCGTCCACAATGCAATCGGCCCATTCCGCCAGTTCCCCGTAATTCACCGCCCGGTGCGCAGTGCAGATCACCACGGCGTCATAAGAGGACACCTCCTGTTTGTTCCAGTCCACCGAACGGGTTCCCGTCCACATCCCATGCTCGCGCGTCGGATGGATCACCGGCACATGGGGATCATGATAGGACGGCACGACGCCTCGTTTTTTCAAGAGGTCAAGCAGTTGAAAAGCCGGTGACTCACGCATATCATCCACATCCGCCTTGTAGGCCAGTCCCAACACCAGCACCCGGCTGCCATTGAAAGGTTTTTTCCGGGCGTTGAGAGCCTCGCCGACCCGGCTCACCACATATTCCGGCATGGCGGTGTTCACCTCCCCCGCCAGTTCAATGAACCGGGTATGCTGGCCGTATTCCCTGGCTTTCCACGTCAAATAAAATGGATCGATGGGGATGCAATGCCCCCCCAATCCGGGCCCTGGATAAAACGGCATGTAACCAAACGGCTTTGTTTTGGCCGCCTCAATCACCTCCCATACGTCAATGCCCATTGCGGCATAAACCGCCTTGAGTTCATTGACCAGGGCAATATTGACGCTCCGAAAGATATTCTCAAGCAACTTGGTCGCTTCCGCCACCCGGCAGGAGGACACCGGCACCACCTTCTTGATGGCTTGCTGGTAAAGCCGCACCGCCTTTTCGAGACAGGCGGGAGTCAGACCGCCAACGACCTTCGGGATTTCCGCCACCCGGCTTTGCGGATTGCCGGGATCTTCCCGTTCGGGTGAAAACGCCAGGTGAAAATCCCGGCCAGCCGTCATTTTCGACCCCTTTTCCAGAATCATCCTCAAATCCTCATCAGTTGTCCCGGGATAGGTTGTGGATTCCAAAACCACCAGTGCTCCCCTGGACAGATGAGGGGCGATCATCTCGCCTGTCTTGGTAACGTAGGAAATGTCCGGCTCGCGATTCCGGTTCAAGGGGGTCGGCACGCAAATGATCACCGCCTCCACTTCCTTGACCCTCGAAAAATCGGTCGATGCCCCCAGTTTCCCCCCCTTGACCGCTGCCGCCACATCCCCGCCGGAAATATGCTCGATGTAACTGCGTCCTCCATTGATGAAATCCACCTTGGCCGCATCCACATCCAATCCCAACACCATCACCCCCGATCTGGCAAACTGCATCGACAGAGGCAAACCCACGTAACCAAGCCCGATAACGGCAATTTTCATAGCCCCCAAGCTAGCAAGCCCTCCTCCGCGCATTCAACCCAAATCGCAACTTCAAAAGGCTCTCCCGATCCTTGCGATCACCCGAAGCGGCACAGGAGCGCCGGCCTCCTTTTATCATCCATGGAGGGCGAACCTCCCGCGCCGCCTTTTCCACCCGGCAGGCGGATTTTTCAAACATCGTTTTCACCAGAAACGCAATGCTTGGGGAGGCTCTCCAAACCATCCAGTCTAACAGCCTGCAGTCTAAACAACCTTCCGATTATCTCGCCCCGCGCATCAGAACTCCCATGGTGCGCAAAATGATCTGGCCATCCAAACCCGGCGAGGCATGTTTCAGGTAATAAAGATCATAACGCAACTTGTTGCGCGCATCTTCCACACTCGCGCCATAGGGATAGTTGATCTGCGCCCACCCTGTCAGCCCCGGCTTGACCAGATGCCGCTGCGCATAAAAGGGAATGGATTCGCCAAGTTTTTCCACAAATTCAGGTCTTTCCGGGCGGGGCCCCACCAGTGACATGTCACCGCGCAAGACATTCCAGAATTGGGGCAATTCATCCACCCGCGAACGGCGCAAAATCCGCCCCACACGGGTTGCCCTCAAATCATCCTCCACCGCCCACTGCGCGCCCGCCGCTTCGGCATCCTTCCGCATGGTCCGAAGTTTCCATATTGTAAATGGCTTTTTGAGCCGTCCCACGCGAACCTGGCCGTAAAAAACCGTCCCGCGATCCTCCAGATAAATGGCCAGGGCCGCCAGCAACAAAAGAGGCGCCGACACCACAAGCCCCGCCAGCGCCACCCCCACATCCAGCCCCCGTTTGAACGGTTGATAAAGAGAATAGATCAATCTTAAATCCAGGGCCAGAAACCAGTCTTCATCGATGTGTTCCACGGCCACCTGCAAAAAATTGCGTTCCACAAAATGTGAAAAATCACTCACCCGCACTCCGCAGTCAAGGCAGGCCATGAAACCAAAATCCCCTCCCCACTTCTCCCTGCTCCTTCTGGCAATCACAATTTCGTTTATTTCCATTTGGCGGCATTTTTGGGCCAGTTCCATCTTTCCCGTTTCCCCCCCGGGAACATCCTTCAGCAATTCCATGGATAACCCAAACCGGTCAATCATCGACTGCAATCCCGTCTGAGCCTGGCCATCCTCCACCACCCACACCCTCCACTTGCATCTGGACGAACCCCGCCAAACCAGCCAGCGGGCCAGGACCATGAGAGGAGGAAGATAAAGAAATGTCTGCAGCAGGATTAATCGGCCAACCTGCCGGTACAACACCCCGCCCGTCACCAGGGCGCTGATGGCAAGAGCGATGGCTGCCGCAGCCATCGCTCGCTGCCACAAAAGCCAGAATTGCCGGCGGCGCATCAACGGATCGTGCAATTCCAGAACATGCGCGGTCACCGCCAGCGCCGCCCCCGCCAGCATGGCGCATTCAAAAGACGTCAGATGCCGAAGCGACATGCCGTCGTTGATATCCCTCCCCAAAGCGGCGGAGACTCCGTAGGCCGCATAAACCGCCACGGCCGCCAGGGCGGCATCCAACACAAACCAGACTCCGCTGCCAAAATGCCAGCCAAACCTGCGCTCGGATGAAATGGCGTTCATATTTGAAAATTTCAAAGTTCGCTGGAAAATAACGGAGGGCGGATTTCCAAGCCGCCTTCCTTCAACCCTCAGTCTTCAGCCTATTTCAATCGTTTGCGCAATGGCAGCCACTCCAAAACACGCTGGATCTGCCGGTCCCAGTATCCCCACTCATGCGCGCCTGGCCCCTCCTCGTAAGTCAGGGGCAGACCCAATTTTCCAGCAAGGATGCGAAACCGTTGGTTGTCCTCATAAAGGTAATCCTCGGTTCCGCAGCATTGGTAAAGCCGCGGCAGATTCTTCCCGATCCTGGCCAACTCCCTGGCTGCCAGAAAAAGATCATCACCTTTTTTGAGCCGGGGAGGCCTCCCAAAAATGGAATCCGAGAGCTCCGTTATTTCCGTTTCCTTCTTCCCAATCCATCGGCGGATATCCAGCGCGCCGGAAAGACTCGCGGCAGCGGCAAAACATCCGGGTTTTCGCAGGGCGGCCTTGAACGCGCCATACCCCCCCATCGATAATCCCGCCACAAAATTGTCCTCCCGGCGGGCGGACAGGCGGAAAAACCGCCGCGCAAGGGCCGGAACCTCCTCGCTGACAAAGGTCCAATACTTCCCCCCTGCCGCCATGTCGCAATAAAAACTGCGTCCTGCGGACGGCATCACCACCGCCAATCCCATCGACGCCACATATCGCTCAATGGATGTCCGCCTCTGCCAGATGGTGTGATCGTCGGACAACCCATGCAACAAATAGAGGGTGGGATGGCCGTCTCCTTTCACAATCCTGCCGTTCAAGCCAATCTGGGTGGAGGTTTGCTGCGGCAAAATGACATCCATTGAAACGCTCAAGCGCAAGCTTTCGGAAAAAAAATCGCAATGAACAAGCGCCATTCTCAGCTCCTTCCATTTAAATTAGGCCGGGCCCAAGGCCCGGCAACTGCTCGACGCTCGATGGTCGATGCTCGATGCAAAAAGAGCGGAATACAACCGCCCGGAGCCGTCCGGGAGGCCGGCCCTCCATCGTTTTGAAGCAAATGGAGGGCGGGCCGTCGCCACGCCGTAGTGGCTTTGGCCACGCAGGCGGGGCTCCTGCACCGCCTTTTCCACCATACATTGAATTTCCTCAACATTGGATTATTTTCCCCGAACCAGGGAGGATGCGCCCAGGGAAACACTGGCCGGCAGGGGCAGGCCTGCCAGCGCCAGCTCAGCCTGCCGGCGGGCCTCCTCCTGCTTCGGACGGCGGACCTCCGCGTAACCCCGGACTTCCTCCGGGCAACGAAGAATGGACAGCCATGTTCCATACTCCCCGCTCCGGCCATATCGGAAATGCGGCAGCAATCCCATATACCAGTCGCGAAAATCCCGCTCCTGCGGATGCCATCCCGCCCATCGCCGCAGAAAACGGCATCTCTTCACCAATCCAAGCTGCCAGTTATAGGTGTGCAAATCGAACTGCAAATTGACCGGTCCAAACTCGAAATGCGGACGGTTGATGTGGACATAACGCAAACGGTCTCCCCGCGCCGGATCCACCCCGTAACGGCGCCGGTCGCGTTCAAGCTTCTCCTCGCTCGTCAACAGGTGCGCCACATAAATCTCGTCCTTGATCAACATCACCCTGGCCAGGTTCCAAATCACCGCCCGTGTCGCGGCAAACCCCTGTTCAGCCGTGTCGCGCGAAAAAACCATTTTCACAAGATCGAGGTATTTCTTGGCATAGGCGGCATTTTCGTACCAGATCAAATCCGCCACCCGCACCGCCAGATCGCAAAAATCCTTCTCCGGCAGATTGACGGTTTTTTGCGCGTGTTCCAAGAGCCGGCGGTAAGCCTGGGCTGTTCGTTCCTTCCCGGGATGGGAGCGGGCAAGATGTTTCGCCTTCAATTCCACCCAATCCCGGTAACGCAGGATCGGCTCCGAAGCCACGCCGTAGTGGCTTTGGCCACGCAGGCGGGGCTCCTGCACCGCCTTTTCCACCATACATTGAATTTCCTCAACATTGGATTATTTTCCCCGAACCAGGGAGGATGCGCCCAGGGAAACACTGGCCGGCAGGGGCAGGCCTGCCAGCGCCAGCTCAGCCTGCCGGCGGGCCTCCTCCTGCTTCGGACGGCGGACCTCCGCGTAACCCCGGACTTCCTCCGGGCAACGAAGAATGGACAGCCATGTTCCATACTCCCCGCTCCGGCCATATCGGAAATGCGGCAGCAATCCCATATACCAGTCGCGAAAATCCCGCTCCTGCGGATGCCATCCCGCCCATCGCCGCAGAAAACGGCATCTCTTCACCAATCCAAGCTGCCAGTTATAGGTGTGCAAATCGAACTGCAAATTGACCGGTCCAAACTCGAAATGCGGACGGTTGATGTGGACATAACGCAAACGGTCTCCCCGCGCCGGATCCACCCCGTAACGGCGCCGGTCGCGTTCAAGCTTCTCCTCGCTCGTCAACAGGTGCGCCACATAAATCTCGTCCTTGATCAACATCACCCTGGCCAGGTTCCAAATCACCGCCCGTGTCGCGGCAAACCCCTGTTCAGCCGTGTCGCGCGAAAAAACCATTTTCACAAGATCGAGGTATTTCTTGGCATAGGCGGCATTTTCGTACCAGATCAAATCCGCCACCCGCACCGCCAGATCGCAAAAATCCTTCTCCGGCAGATTGACGGTTTTTTGCGCGTGTTCCAAGAGCCGGCGGTAAGCCTGGGCTGTTCGTTCCTTCCCGGGATGGGAGCGGGCAAGATGTTTCGCCTTCAATTCCACCCAATCCCGGTAACGCAGGATCGGCTCCGAAAAATCAAACAGCCCCGGTTCCGCAACCAGTTTGCGTCCCAACTGAAATGCCAGGATGTTTTCCCGGGCCGCCGGTCCGGTTGTCTGACGGATTCCCCACAACAAATTGTCCAGCTCCAGCGGCAATAAACCGCGCTGATAAGCCACCCCCAGCATCAGAATGTTGGCAAAAACCTTGTTGCCAAGAAAACGTTCCGCATGCCAGGAGGCGTTCAGGCTGAAATAAGACTTTTCATCCGTGTAAGTCCGCAGCAACCTCTCCAAATCTTCCACCTCGAAATCATCCTTCCCCAGCAGGCTGAAAATGGTGGCGGTCTTGCCGCAGTTGATCACGGCCTTGGTATGTCCAATCCGCCCCACCCGTTGATTGCCTTCCGGATCAAGATTGCGCAAAGCCTCAAGAGGATCCAGTCCCAGCAGCAAATTCGCCATCCCATAGGGCATGAGGGTCGAAATGGTCCGTTCGGGACGGGCAAAGGCAATCTGCGAACAAACCCCTCCATTGCGAATGGCCAGCCCCTTCTTGTCGCAAAACATCACGCGATATCCTTCCCGAAAACCGGCCCGGACGATCGTGGCGGTGGAAATGCCGATTCCCATCCCCCCAACCCCGGCCACACAGGCATGCCAGGTTTCGTCAAAATCAACCCTCTCCACAGGTTCGGGAATGTGGTCCAGGTCAAGACCGGTCAGCAGGGAAGGCGGAGGCGTCTTGCGCACCACCGTGATCTCCTCAAAAGAAGGACACGCCTTGATCTTCGCGCAGGCGCCATCCGCCACGCAAAGGGAAAAATCCGTCTGAATCTTCTTCCCGTAAGGCGTGTCAGCCAGCGTCAATCCCGGACATCCCGTGGCCTTGACGCATTCCAGACACCGCTCGCACGTTTCAGGCGTGATGCTGTAAAAACGTTTTTTCCCCACAAACCCCTTCTGCCGCATCTCCGCCCGCTCGGATCGCAATAACCGCCGATGGCTCGTGATCCCGCACTCTTTGTCCGCAATGATCACCTTCACTCCGTCCTCGAGAATCGTCCGCTCCAGCAACGAACGATAACTGTCGCGGCAACCAGGATTCACCCGCATCACCACCGCGCGGCGCGCCCCCAGCATGGCCTGGATGATGTCGTCGATGCTTTGCCGCACCTGGGGTCGTCCCAGCAAATCCACGTCATTCCCCGGCGTCACCTGGTGTCCGGTCATGGCCGTGGTCTTGTTGTCCAGAATGATATAGGTGATGTCCTGCCCGCTGCGGATGGAGTTGGAGATGGCCACCTGTCCCGAATGAAAAAAGGTGGAATCCCCCATGAAAACGACCTGTTTGTTGGTGATGAATGGATCAACCCCCGCCCCGGTTCCGCCGCCCAGCCCCATGCCGGAATAACTGTGCATCAGTTCCTGGTTGGGCTCGTACATCAACATGATGTAACACCCCGTATCGCCATGCAGCACCAGATCCACCGCGTCCCGTCCGTGCTTGCTCTTCATGTAAGCCGAATCGCGAAACCGTTTTTTCAACTCATGAAAAACGCTGGCTGAATCGCGGTGGGGGCAACCGGGACAAAAAGTGGGCGTGCGGGGCGGTGTTTTAATCTCATACTTTCCCGTCTCCCGGGTGATCGACAGGGTCTTTTCAAAGCGGGCGGTTTTCTCCGCGCCCCCGCAACTCAGAAGGACCGGTGCCAGGCGCTCAATCAAAATGGATGGATTCACCCCCCGGGTGGAGGGGATCTCCCCGCCGCCAGGCAGTTTCTTGCCCCAAACCCGCGCCAACCTTCCTCCCGCCGGAACCCGGGCTTCATTCAAAATCGCCAGCACCTGTTCCTCAATGAAAGCCCTCCTCTCCTCCACCACCACCACCCGTTCCACCTGCGAGGCAAAACGTTCCACCGCCAGGGGATCCACCGGATAGGTCAGGCCCAGTTTCAAAATGGGATATCGCCCCTCAAGCCCCAATTCCGCCAGGGCATGCTGCAGATAGGAAAAACACTCCCCGGAACTGATGAAACCAAGAGATGCGCCTTCCCTGGCATGGAAAACCCGGTCCAATCCCAGCCGGGCATTTTCCTGCCACAGCGCCTGCCGCCGCCGGATCGTCTGATCCTCTTTCAACGCCGTCCGCGGCCACAACAACACCCGGTCTTCCACCTTGATCGAGGCGGTCTTGATTTCCTCCGGATGCAGGACATTGGTCTCGGGCCGCCGGTTCTTGCGCAAACTGACATTGCCCCCGCCGTCCACGAGATTGGTGCACAAAAGATATCCGATGTAAAAACCCGACGCCCGCGAAAGACGAAATGCGGCATCCACCCAATCCTTGAGTTCCTGGGGCGTGCCAGGCTCCAGCACCGGCATAAAAAGATGACGGCACAAAAAACGCGAATCAGCGGGCACTTGGGTCGAATCGCTCCAGGGATCATCCCCCAGCACCACTAACGCGCCGCCTTTCTCGTGCGCCCCGGCCAGATTGCCCAGCGCCAGCGCGTCGGCCGCCACATGCACCCCCACGCTTTTCATCACCGCCACGCCCTTCAACCCGAGCATCTGCGACCCGTTCAACATGGCCGCCGACAGGGCCTCATTGTTGGCGATCGAAGCATGAATGCCATACTGCCGCGGAATGTCGCCAATCAACTCAATGACATCGAAAAAACCCGCCACCGGCGAGCCAGGATAACCAGTCCAAAGATGAGTCCCCCCCTCCACCTCCAAAAGCCCCTTCACCAGCAGCTCCGAGCCGGTGAAAACCTCCCATCCGTCTTCCTTCAGAAAACGGGGGTCCACTTTGTCCGCAAGGCCTTTTGACATGATGGGATATTATGCCATTTCGCCCCCCCTTGGCAAACGCTTCGTTTTTGTCCTTTCAGAAGGTGCATCTCCGAGTTGTCATCAATGTTTAACCCGCATGTTTCATCAAAAGATGAACTATGCGTCCCACGGACTTCGACTCCAGTCCCGACAAGCGGGACTTCCGCTCGGGGTTAATCCTGAGCAAGGTGTCTTCGACACCGAGTCGAAGTTAAATGCCCCCGTTAACCCCGGAGTCGACCAAGAAGCCGACCCTCCATGATTCCTTCACCTTCATGATGGAGGGCTGACCACGTGAAACGTGGTGAACCTTCCGGCCTGCCCGCCGTAGTATTCGACAAGGGCGGGGCAGCCAATCAACCCCTTCTCCCGCCAAAAAACAAAAGTCAAGAACTTGATTTTTACAACTCATTTTGGCGCACATCATGTAAAAAATCGGCATCTTTTTCCTACAAAAAATCGCCGAACCCCTACAGGTGGGACAGGACAACCGCCCGACGAAACGTGCTCAATCCGCCTTCGCACCGCAAACTGCGGCGAGACAATTGGGGCGTTGCGCCGCTTCAAGACCCCTTGGCAAACGAAGCGTTTGCCATTTTCCCGCATTGGACAATCGGGATGCCCCCCCGGATTTTGCATCAAAATCCGAAAAAATCGAATACCGAAACCCGCAATTCCACACGACTCCCACCTTGCTTCCCGCGCTTCGCAATGACAACAGGGGTGACGCCGCCCCGATCAATCGCCCGGATCATCCCCCGATGGCGCGTCCCATGAGCCAGGGGATTTCTTCCAAGGGATACACAAAGGGAATCCACGCAAGACTCACATAGGCAAACGTCAAGACCCGCCACAACCAGACCTTTGCGGTCGATGGCGGGAGGGACGGTTGACGGCGGCCGATCAGGATATGAAATGCGATTCCCAAACCGTGGAGCAGACCAAAAACCAGAAAATTCCAAGTGTTGCCATGCCACAACCCCGCCAGAGCAAAAGTGACGATCACAGCCGCCATCGGCGCCAGTCTTCGACCATGTTCCGGATGGCGGCGGACCAAGAACAAGTTCAGCGGATAAAACAAATAAGTCCTCAGCCATGCGGTCAACGTCATGTGCCAGCGGCTCCAAAAATCCTGCAGATTGACCGCCATCCAGGGACGGTCGAAATTCTCGGGCAACCGGATCCCAAAAAGCGCCGCGCAACCAATGGCAATGTCAGTGTAGCCGCTGAAATCCATGTAAATATAGACGGAATAAAGCAGACAAGCGGCCGCCAGCATCAGAAGCGAATGTTCACCCGAAGGCTCCATATGCCCCAGGACATAAGGCGTGAGGGGCGCGGCGATCAAAACCTTCTTGGCAATGCCAAAAACCAGCCGCTGCATGGCGGAGACAAAATCCCCGGCGGACATGGGCCGCGGACATAGCAAATCCCGCTCGAACTCCCCGATTTTCTGGATTGGCCCTGCCACGCTCACCGGGGCGAAAAACACATAATTCAAAAAAACAAGGGGATCAGGACGCTTGATCAATCCCTCATGGCAATCCACCACAACATGGATCAGGCGGAAAGTCAGAAACGACAGGCTGATGGTGCACCAGATCTGAATCATGGCCATCCGGCTAATCTCCCCGCAAAAAGGCAAAACATATTTTCCCGCCACCAATCCCGCCAGCAACAAAACCACAAGCCCGGCGCACCACTGGATTGAATGAGGTTTTTCAGGCCCCACCCTTTTCAACCCCTGCCAAAATAAAAACATGCCGGCCAAATAACAAGCCAGGCCCCGGCAGCGTCCAAAGAACCATCCCAAAAAAACCAGATTAAAGATCAGGAAAAGAACCAGCCGTACCGGCCCCGCTTTCATTCTTCCCAAAATCAAAGCGGCGCCGGCAAAAACAAAAAACACCAGTGGATCAAGCAGGGTGTTCAACATGGCCAATTCCTCAATATCTCAAAACACCGCGTAAACAAATTCCCTCCCCATTCCAAGAATCTGCACGGCCGACCACACCACGACGCAAAGCCAGTAAACCGCCGCCACAATACACAATCTAAGCAGCAGGCAAATCATTGAAGCCCCCCCATCTCATCCAGCGCATTTTTGAAAGCCGCCGCCAGCTTTTCGTTTCCCTCAGCCGTGAAATGGCTTCCGTCATAGATATCCGTTCCCATTTGCATTGGAATACGGCGCAAATCAACCACTTTGACCCCCATTTTTTTCATGTCTCCAATCCGTCTGTCATAAAAATCATCCCTTCCCCCTTCCTGGCAAGGGGGGACCAACACCAACCATTTCACCCCGGATGCCTCTGCCGTCTTTTTCATGATCGCCAACGCATCGGGAAACAACTTTAACATTTCCTGCTCGCTCACCAAGGAACCATCCTCGAGTTTTTCACTCCGCACCATCGCGGTCTTTTTCCGCAGCCTATTTTCCAGGAATGAATGCGGCGTCGGCACCACCTGGAATTCCGGCAATCCCATCCATTCGTATCCATGCCGCATGCTCCAAGCCATCCTGGCAATTCCATGATCAAAAAAGGAGGGATTCAGACGAACGCGCACCCATCCGGAGGGCTGGCGACGGAGGTATTCCCTGAAAGACGCCTCCACATCCTTTTTGCCCGGATAATGAATATCATCCAACAATTCTTCCAAATGACGATTCATGCTTCGCAGGCTCCACGGCCATCGGAAATCGCCATCATCGCCCAAAAAACCCGATGTAAAACCAAGCACCACCAGTTGCGGTTTTGTTTTAAGGGAAACGAGGTGCAAAAACATGATGGAGCGCAATCGGATCCCATTTACCGCCAGATTGACAACCCTAACATTCCCATCGCTCCGTCTCATTTGTTTTTCAAGAAGAGCTGAAAAACTTCGCCGTCCCCAAGGATCCACCCGTCCGCGCGTGCTCCAACGATAATCCAAGCCCCATCCGGCAATGGCCGACGCACCCAGAACCACAATCCGCTTTTCGCCCTTTTCCTCGGGTTGCCAGACGCGATGAAAGCGCAACCAGGCGTATCCCAAGTAAATGGGAGACACCCCGACATTCTTCTTTGAATCAATCTCAAGAGTCTGGCAGTCCAGCCAGAAATAAACCGAAATCCCCGCCAACATCAGCGTGATCCATATCCCCACCGCAATCCTCCACCTCAAATCCGCAGACAAAACAGATCTCATAATCATTGAACCTCGTATTTCAATGAGGTCCCAAAACCCTGTACATCCCAATTTTTATCCCGTCCGTCAACCGCCATGAGCAAAAGATGCCTTCGCCATCGACGACGACGGCAGTAATCCCCATATCCCTCCTTGCGCCAGTCAAAATCCGGAAGCCAGACTCGCTCGGGCGAAACATATCGATACACCGATTCCATCCCCGCATCGCTTTCATCTTTTTTCCGGTACCCGGGATCATTCAAATTGGCCAGCAATCGCACTCCATGCCGATGGCATTCGGCAGTCAATTCTCCGATGATTTTTCTGTACAGAATAAAATTCTGATCGGTCAATAGTTGCCGGTATTCTCCTCCGAAAGGCATCACGGGCCGCACCTGCAAGGTTTCCACATCAAAGCGCCCAAACACACAAAAAAAATCCCTCAATTCCTCCAAATTATCGGCATTTACCGTATAATTCAGACGCAAGGACGGCAGACGAACACCGCGTTTCTTTTTTTCCTCCTTCAACTCCTGCAACAAGGCCAGCAAATGTTCATACGATGCCCCCGGCATCCAGTGTTCATAAACCTGTTTGCTCACGCCATGGATCGACAGCGTTAATTCATTTACCCCCATTTCAACCAATGCCGCCGCTTGCTGTTGGAACAACCGTTGCCCATTGCTGACCACTCCCAACAGCGGCACCCTGTGACGGCGCCCCTCCTCGACAAAACCGAGCCAGTCGCGATGCAGCGTCGGTTCGGCCGCGCATCCCACCACCAATTGCAACGCACGGGGCAAAAGCATTCCGGCTATCCGCTGGAATTCCGGCAACAATAACCGGCCTCGATGTTCCCGTCGATAAATCCTGTCGCTAAAATGACACATCCGGCACCTCAGATTGCAGGCCATGACCGGATCACAACGAACAAACAAGTGCCGCACCCCAAAAACATCGGCTCCCAATGCGGCGGCATAACGCAGCCGCGATGAACGAATGCCCTGTCCAATGGATAAAAGCCGGTAAAAATTCATTTTCCGGCGTCCCTCCGCCAATCCTCAAGCCACGCCTGCAACATCAGGATATCCCAAAGACAGGAATGCCAGCTGCAATATCCCTCCAAATGTTCCCGCCAGACGCGCCGGATCAGCGCGGCATGCAGCAAACCTTCCGTCTCCAATTGCTGTCCGGACAATAACGCCTCCGCCCATGCCCGCAAGGGGCCCCTCAACCATTCCCCCAATGGAATTGCAAAGCCCATTTTGGGCCGGTCCACCAATTCGCGAGGAACATAACGATCCAAAACGCCGCGCAAAATCCATTTGCCCGTCCCGCCACGCACCTTCATGGGCATGGGAAGACTCCAGGCAAATTCCGCCACTCGTTGTTCAAGAAATGGCGCGCGCACTTCCAGACTCACTCCCATGCTGGCGCGATCCACCTTCACCAGAAGATCATCCGGCAGATAGGTCATGGCATCCACCGCCATCATCAATTCCCGAAAATCTCCATTCCACTCGTTCACGCCTTTCTCATCAAAAACAGTCCCCGGCTCCTCCCGGGTTCCTGTCAGCAAAAGCGGATGCTTCCAATGCGACACCAAAAACCGCATGAGTCCTCCTTTTCCCCTGCTGTCCAAGACGCCCGCCCCTCCTTCCAGCTTGCGAAAGACTCCCGCCAGATGTTTGCGAAAAAATGGCGAAATGAATCCTTCCCGGGCCGCAGACATCCGGATCATCCGGGCCATTCCATGCATCCCCCCGGCGATTCCCCGGCGCAATGGCAACGGGACATGCCGGCTCAAATTCCACAACATCCGCCCCAACTGATAACGATCATAACCGCAAAAAAGCTCGTCTCCGCCATCTCCCGACAAACTCACCGTGACCCGTTGCCGGGCCAGCCGGCTCACCAAAAAAGTCGGAATCTGGGAGGAATCCGCAAAAGGCTCGTCGTAAAGGGTTGGCAACCGGGGAATCACTCGCATGGCTTCCTCTGCGGTCACCACCAATTCATGATGTTCCGTCCCAAGATATCCGGCAACTTTTCGGGCATGCATCGCCTCGTCAAACGCCATTTCTTGAAAGCCGATCGTAAACGTTTGCACAGGCCTGGCGCTCTGCGTTTGCATGAGGGCGGCAACCGTCGAGGAATCAATGCCGCCGGAAAGAAAAACCCCCACCGGCACATCCGCAACCATCCGCAAACGGATTGATTCCCTCAATAATCCGGCCAAATGTTCGATTGCTTCCTCATCCGCCCCCGCAAACGGCTTGCGTCGATTGGTTTCACACTCCCGTGTGGCGCACCAATACCTCTGAAACAATGGACCCGGTTGCCCTTGGCGCCACCTCAAAAAACTCCCGGGCGGCAATTTGCCGATTCCATGAAAAATACTCTTCGGGCACGGGACATATCCAAAACGAAGATACTGGGTCACGGCATCACGATCCACCTTGCCCTCAAAAACCGGATGATGCCGAAACGCCTTGAGTTCCGACGCAAACAAAAAAACGCCTTTAAACTCCCCATAATAAAGCGGCTTCTCGCCAAACCGGTCCCGGGCAAGGAAAAGAGTTTTTTCCCGCCGATCCCACAAGGCAAACGCAAACATCCCGTTCAACCGCTTCAGCGTTTCCTCACATCCCCACCGCGCCAGAGCCTCCAGCAAAACTTCCGTATCCGATTGACCGCGCCACGGAATCGCGCCGTCATCCCGGCTCAACTCTTTCTTCAATTCGGCAAAATTATAAATCTCGCCGTTGTAGTTCAGCACATAACGGCCGCACGCGGAAACCATGGGCTGTCGTCCTGCCGGGGAAAGATCCAGCACGGCCAGCCGGCGATGTCCCAAAAAAACTTCAGCCCCGGCATCCAACCAGCAACCCGCATCATCCGGCCCCCTGTGAACCAGACGGGCCGTCATCGCCTCACCCACGGCCCGCATTGTTTCCGCAGTCGGACACCCTTTCGCACCGACAAATCCCACAATCCCGCACATCAGCCTTTCCTCCCTTGGTTGACGCCCAAAACCTCATTCAACACCATCACGGTATTTTCAACCAAACGATCCACTCCGCACCCGCGCCGGATGCGTTCACGGCAACGCCGGCGCAAATCGTCGCCGCGCATCTTCAATTCGCCAGCCATTTTTCGCAATCCGTCAGCCAAGGCGGCGTCATCCCCCACTGGAACAACCACCCCGCAATCCCCCACCAACCGGGCGCAATCCCCCACATCCGTGGTCACGCAAGGCACGCCATGGCTCATGGCCTCGCCAACCACATTGGGGGATCCTTCCCTGCGGGAAGTCAGACACAACAAATCCAATGCCTCATAAACCGGCCGGATGTCCGGGGTCAAATCAATCCAAACAATGCGATGCCCCACCCCTAATCTTTCTGCCTGTTGGCAAATATATTTTTCATACACCGATCCTCCGCCTCTCACGCATAAAAACCGCCACAATCCCCCTCCCTGAACCAGCCGTTGGGCAGCCCTCAAAAAAGTGATATGATCCTTCACTGGAACCATTCGCGCCACCAAACCCGCCAGGCACTCATCCTCCCTCACCCCCCATTCCCGTCGCACCCCTTCGCGTGACCCCCTCGAATCCCGGCGCTCCGGCGTTTCAACGCCATTCCACACCACTCGCATGGATGGAAATGGATGCAAACACTTCATCGCAGCATCGCAAACCGCATATGAATTGCAAATAATCCGGTCGGGAATCCACGAAAACAAACTCTCAAGCAATTCCCCCCGCCACAGTCCGCTCCCGGATTTCAACGCCTCAACCCACGACTTCATGCCCCTCAAATTCCAGACCAAGCGAAAAGGATCCCCCGTCAACTTTAAACCTGCCGCCAGAAGATTGGCGCTATCAAGATAACTAATCACAATATCGAAGCCGCCTTCCTTGAACAATCGCGCCGCCTCCCTCCACCTCCCCCGCCATCCGCCGCCGCCTATTTGATCAAGATAATAAACCTTCAAACCCATCGCCTGAAATAACCCTCCAAAGCCAGGTTCCTCGTAAAAACAAACCACCTCCACCTCGTGCCCCGCCTCCTTCAGCCCGCTGGCCAGCAGTTGAACCTGCCGCTCCGTGCCGCCAATCCCAAGGGTTCGAATGAAAAGCGCTATTCTCATTTTGTTGGCAGATAGGTTACCAGACTGAAGGCTGAAGACTGAAGGAAAACATGCATGCCGCATGGCCACACCAAAACGGCAATACAGAGACAGAGGCAAGGAAATGATCAACAACCAAACTTCTTTTGTCCTCCCAACACATCGGCATACAGTTTCAACATGCCTTCCACCATTTGTTTTTGCGTGAATTTTTCTGTCACCCGCCGCCGCCCCGCCGCCCCCAACCGCCGGCAAAGCATGGGTTCTCCCAACAGCCGGTTGATCGCGCCCGCCAAAGCCTTCGCATCCCTCGGTGGAACCGTCAATCCCGTCTCTCCATCGGGCGAAACCCAGGGCACTCCTGTCGGCAGGGCGGTGTTGACAATAGGTTTTCCGGCAGCCATGGCCTCCAATTGAACCATGCCAAACGCCTCGCTCGAACAAGTCGATGGCAGCACAAACACCTCGGCGGCCCGATAGAAAGGTTTCAAGTCCATCACCTGTCCCAGCAAATGAACCCGGGACGCCAGCCCTAAAACTCCAATCCGCCGTTCCAAACGTTCCCGCCAAGGCCCTTCCCCAATGATCAAACATTGGGCGTCCACCTCCTTCATCGCTTCCACTAAATATTCAAATCCCTTGTAATACACCAATCGCCCCACTGCCAGCACCAACCGATTGCCATACTGCAGCCGAATCGCCTCCCCGCCGTCATTTTCAGGCGTTTCATTGGTCAAAAGCATTCCATAGGGAACGACAACGCATTTTTCACGGAATCCCCGCAGAACAGAGGATGACTCCACATGTCTGGGAGTCGCCACCACAATGTGTTTGCACCGGGATAAAAACATGCGCAAAAACGGGGCAAAACTGGCTCCCAGCCACTTCTGGCGGACAATATCACTGTGCCAACTGCAAATCCACGGCTCGCATTGCTTCCGAAACAACAGGGCCAAAACTCCCATTGGACAGGGATGATGCAAATGAATCAGATCGGGATGAATGCCTTTCATCTCCCTCAACCACCCCAGCCCCACCGGAGCGCCGCCAACTCGTAACAAAGTGGCTAATCTTATCACCTCCACCCCATTGATCTTCTCCCGTCCACCCCCACAGCCCATTTGATTAACCATCACCTTTACTTGGCAAAAAGCCGCCAAACCCTCGCATAGTTCCTGCATGACCTTCTCCACCCCGCCCACATGCGGGGGATAATATCTGCCAAGATGCAGCGCCATCTTCCCTGACAGGGAATCACTCATCTCTTGCATCCAAACCTCTTTTTGCGCTGATTTTTCCATTTTGAAAAGTGGAAGCGCGCAGAAAACAAATCAACAAAAGACTGATGAAGTAAATCCGCCGACGCGACAAATCACCCATATTGGAAGAGAAGGAAAATGCCATGATGAAAACCGCGCTATACGCCGTCAAAAAAGTCAACCGAGGGTCCTTCCGAATCCGGCGGAACACCTCCCTCCAATCAACAATCAAAAACCAGAGGCAAAAACACAACACCGCGGCGTTTTCCACCCCGCTTAGCGCTGACAGCAGATTATTGGCCTCCCACGGAAACGGGCGAAACACCTGAAATAATTGAAGGGGAAACGGCAGGGGGCGCAACATCAACGAACCGCCGGAATAAACAACCTCAATCGCATTGATAAGAGAGGTCATGGACACAGGTCCTTCGTCCAAAGTCCATATCACCATCCTCAAAACATCCTCCCTCCATGCGGCCAGGAACAACAACACCCCTAAAAAAATCATGATCAACCGCCCTATCAATGAAAGGCGCGCCATCACGGTAAAATATAAAGCAACCAAGACCAGAAGACTTTGATAGTTTCTAAACATCCATATTCCCGCCAGGCAAAAACCGATCCAAAACAGACACTTGGCACGGTTCTTTCCGCGAAAATAGCGGTCCAGCCAGAAAATCAGGACGGCCGTCAGCACCAGCACAAAACCGTCCTTGCCGACATAGCTGGACTGCAAACTGATCGAGGGCAGCAAAAACAGCGCAAACAACAATGCGCCGGGGCTTGCCACCCTTTCCTCAAAAATTCGATAGATCACCAAAAACGCGCAAAAACTCATGGTGCCAAAAACAATCGACAGTCCATACAGGGAAACCGGCAAGACATTAAAAATCAAAAAAATCATACAACTCGCCAAATTCGTGCCATCCCCCTTGACCTCATCCCAATGATAAGCATGAATTCCTTTCAAAGCAGCCAATGGCAGATGAAAATAACGTCCAAAATCCCCTCCCTCGTAACGCGTCAGAAGCAAATAAACCAAGGCGAATCCCAAGGGGATTTTCCAACAAAGAAACAATGCGCCCAACCATCCCCGGTAGTGAACAATCCCAAGCCCTTTGATGGTAAACCAAACGAACAAACAGCCCAACCCCAGATAATAAAGGATGTATAACGCATGTTCCTCACCCACATCGATTCCCTGCGCAAATCGCAACAATGTGCCGCACCCCAACACCACAACAAAAAATGCGCCCACCCCCCATGTTGACGGACGCAAAAACAAACCGCCCGATCTGTTCATTTTTTTGGAAGCACGTCAGCCAGTTCAAGATAAGCATCCGCCAGTCGGGAAAGATCGTGGGCTGTGGCGACATCAACCAATCCCCGCTCAGTCAATCCGTCATTTTGCGCGGCCAGCACCCCGTTGATCGCCCGCGCCAAATCCCGGGGATCATCCGTGTCGTAAATCCAGGCCGGATTGATCGTCCGGACAAACTCCGCCGCGCCGCCGCTCAACGAAGAGACCAACACAGGCAAACCGCACGCAAATCCCTCCAAAACCACCAAGCCAAACCCCTCCAATTCACGGCTGGGCAACAAACACATGTCGCAAGCGCGATACACATCCGGCAGCAACTCCTCTTCCACGTATCCCATCACCTTTACCCCCTCGCCGGCTGCCCGCCGAATCTCAGGTTCCAACTCGCCCCGTCCGCAAATCACCAGAGTGGCGGGCTTGGCCAGCCTTTGCACCGTCTCCGGCCACATCCGCGCCAACTCCAACACCCCCGTCCTCGGGGTCAACCGCCGGCAGGTCAAAATGAAACTTCCATCCTCCCGCCATCCCAACCGCTGGCGGATCGATCTCCGCGCATCTTTCCGTGTCGGATGATAGCGGCGGACATCAACATAACCGGGCAACTGACGGATTTTCCCCCCGCATGACTGACAAAGACGGCAACACAGCCCGCGCATGTAATCGGAATGGACCCATATCGCATCCGCCAGTCTTAACAACAAGTTTTGAAGCCATCGATACATCCAGATCACCAGGAAATTCCTCCCGCCCTTCGCGCGATACTCCTCGCAAAGAGGCCCGTGAAAATTATAAATCAGAGCTTTCCCCATCGCCTTGGCCAGCAGTCCTCCCCAAAACCCCATGATCGGGTGATGCACATTCACCACATCCGCCCCACGCACAGTTTTCCAATAACGCCAAGGCAACATCATCTCCGTTTTTCCAAATTCAGCCAGCCGTCCTTCCGCTTTCAATTGTTCCCAAAACTTGTCTTTTATTCCCAAGCCATAAAAACCATCCGGCCTGCGCGTTGCCAGGCAGCATTCAATCCCGCGTCGCCTGAATTCCCTCGCCAAATCGTAAACATGCCGGGCCGCCCCACCCAGATAATTGGGATGACTGAAATCGCCAATGATCGCCCATCTTGTCATGTTTTTCAAAGAAATCGAATCCCTTATTTCTCCAACCTTTGAACCCTGAACCGTTGAACTTTCCCCCCCTCAAAAAACCTCACGCGCGCCCACCCCATCGCTTTTTGGACATAGTCAAACAACAAAGGCGGATAAATCATGCAAGACAATCCCAGCCACAGCCAGGGAATCACCGCTGTCGGCCGGTTTTCCACGTAACGCCGGAAACAGCGCATGCTCAAACGGCAAAGAAAACGTCCCAAAAACCTGTCATGGATTTTCCACGGCAATTCCGGAGGAGGCCGCCCTGGCGAAAAAAAGCCCCGGCGATACAATTCATATGCCGCGTTGGCATACTGCCGTTGAAAATATTTTCTCCCCAAAGTCAATCCTTGCTCGTCAAACCGGTATACCGTTAGACATTCGTCCAAACACGCCAGTTTTCCCAAACACGCCATTCGCATATACAACTCCAAATCCTGCGAATAACGAAAGGCTTCATTATAAAAAACACCTCTGTTTCGAAACATGATGCTGGAATGGCAAAAAACCCCCTGCCTCGTTACAAACCGGCGGCGGATATCCTGATCCTGACAGGCAAAATGCGACCGTCCAACCTCCCTTCCTTGGGACGTAAAAACCACTTGCGTCCCGCATAAGATCACCTCTGGGTGATCGTCCAGATAAGCAACCTGTTTGGCCAATTTTTCCGGCATGAATGCATCCCCCACATCGAGCCGGGCAATGTAACGCCCGCGCGCCACAGACGCAGCCCGGTTGAGCGAACAAGTCAGCCCCAAATTCCGTTCATTGCGCAACACCACAAGCCGCGGCTGGTCCTGAGCCAGGCTTTCCATGAAACCAGCCGAACCATCCGTGGAACCATCGTCCACGCATATCAACTCCCATCCGGAAAAGGTCTGTTCCTGAACACTTCGAAGGCTGGCCGCCAGATTTGCCACGCCATTGAAGCAGGCAAGCAAAATGGAAACTTCAGGCGCCATTTCCCCCATCCTTTATCCGGGCAACCATCATAAAATGAGTTTTCCCACGTGGCACCATGCTCGCCCAAGCGTCCATCAACAACCCAATTCCTTTTTCGCGCCACTGTCCCCGTCCATAAATCCGGCCTTGATTAAAATAAAATTTTTCCACCACTTCGAACCCAATCTCATCCAATAACCGTTCCAAACGATCCACCCCCCAATAAACAACATGCCCCAACAATCCCTGGCGAACCTCATTCCAGCCATCCCCAAAATATCCCAGTTCATCGCGCCCAAACAACATGCGGATCCGATTGGATATCCGGCACAAATTGGGAGTCGTGATGATGAGAATCCCATTCGGAGCGACAATCTCGCGCAATGCCGCAATCCATCGGACGGCGGTGGTATAATCAAGATGCTCCAATATTTCTGTCAATAATACCACATCGTACTGTCTGCCGTCCAAAATCGGGCAAGCCGGTCCCGCCCGATTCAAATCGAAACACTTGACTTCAATGCCCAAATTTTTCACCTGCTCCTGAAAACAAGGATTTTTCAGATAAGAAGATTCGGGATGCTCAACCGCCGTCCAAGAAATCTCCCCTCCTTCAAGACAATGGCGCAGGCATGTCAACAATGGAAAGTCGAACTGACCTTTCGACATACCACTTGCATTTAAAATCCGCACCGAACCGTCTTTCTTTTCCCTTCCGACAGAAAGAACCCTCTCAACAATCATATCCAACCGCCGCCCATGAATCAACCCCCATTCTCCTGAAACGCCTCCAATCCTGCGGTCCGCTTCCGACGCCAAATCCCCCAGCATCTTTCGCCTTTCCCTTCTATTGCTGACATCTGCTAAAAATCGGTCATTCATTTTCCATCCTTTTCTCATTCATCCCCGAATTCAAACAGAAGACAACTCCCCAAACCATAATTGAGGCACACAAATAAACGATAGCCGTATTCAACGCTATACCCGCCACTCCGAACCATCGCATAAGCAGATAGTCTCCCGCGATATTGATCGTCAGATTGACCGCGGAAATTCCCAACATCCATTGATTCAATCCTTTGGCGGACAAGTACCGGATGCCGGTCACGCTCACCATGTAAAATGGAATTTGCAGGGCCAGACAAGCCGTTATATCCGACACGGTGGCCACATCCGCAGGCAGAAACCGGCCTCGCCCATACAGCAGACGGGTCAGCGGTTCGGACAGCAAAATCATGGCCGCGCTCAAAATTGCCGCCAGCAAAAACATCCGGCGGCACACCCATTCCAACATCCGTCGGGGCGCAATCTCATCCCTCGTCGCAATACGCGCAAAATATGGCAGCAAAACGCTCGAAACTCCCCCCATCAGAACAGACAGAACGACCGACGGCAACCGGCCCCCATAACTAAGAGATGAAACATTTCCAGGCCCAAGAAGGGCCGCCATGGTTTGATCGACAACCGCTGTTTGCGCCATGATCAGGCCGCTTCCGACCGCAAAAAAAAACTGCCGCCAAACTGAACGGGCTTCCGCCGACAGCGGCATCCAACGAATTCCCCCAAACAATCCGGTCCGCCAAAGTGTTCCCAGAATCACCCCCAACTCGACCACGCTCCCTGCCAATACCGCCCATGACAGCGCATAAATGCCCCAATTTCTGTAAAAGGCCAGCAAAACCCCCAACCCAATCAATGGATTCAACGCGGCAGCGCAACCGGGCCGGAGAAAATCACCCCGTCCATTCAGAATGCCTGCGCCAACCGTTGCAACCCCGGCAGACAAGGAGGCCGGAGCCAAAACCGCAAATAAAGGCAGGATTAAATCCCTCCAGCCAACGGAGCAAAAACTGGAAAAACAGGGCAAAATCAAACCGCTTGCCAATGCCGACAACAAAACAATCCCGGCAAGGACGGCGATAAAACGAATCATTACCTGCTGGAACAATTCCCTCGCCTTGTCCGCGCCCTCTTTTTCAAAGAGCCGGACAAATTGTGGTGTTAGGGAAACCTGCATGGCGCCAGCCAAAGGCATTTGCATGACTGTAACCCCCATAAAGGCCATCACATAAAAATCCAACTCGGCACACACTCCGAATGCATAGGCAACCCCCATCTCCCGTACGGCTGAAAAAGCCCTTCCCGCCAACAACAAGCCGCCGGCTAAAGCGGAATTTCGAATCAACCAGGCTTTCTCGCTTCTCTCCCGTTCTTGCCCCGGTTCAACCCCAATCATCAAGGCACAATCCTCCTCATAATATTACGGCTTCAATCGTTGCATCACTTGAGACAAAAAACCACCTTAAGAATTCCTCTGGAAAACAATTTCATTATTTCCCGAATCATTCCGGAGAATCTGTTTCCTGACCCCAAACCCTCTGTCTCCATAAAACCGAATCATCTCCTCCGCCCTGGCCACCTCATATGGATAACCGCCCAGCCAGTCAAACCAATCGTGCACAATCGACATGCCGCGTCTTTTCTTGTACTGCGCAAACAAGTTTTCCCCATGCTTCAGACTGGAGGCCACGGCGCGCGCAAAACAATAGGGAATAAAAATCCCCGCGACGGCCATTTTTCCAATCCATCCCGAGCAATACGCGCGCTTGATTCCCCGCCAGACTTTTGATTTCAACCCCATGTCGTTGTAAATCGCCACAAAAAGCAGGCCGTTGGCATTGACCGGCAACGTCACGTTCTCCGTCGCCTGCCACAGTTGGCCCGTGTGATGAAGCACCCCCCATGCATAAACCACATCAAACGTCCCCAATGAATTCAAAAAAGCCTTGTCCAAAACCGAGCCCTGCCGGATCGTCCAATCGGTATCATCGGGAAAATACCGACGTTTGAGTTCCATGGCGCATCCGACCGAGTCCGGGTCATAATCGAAGGACAAAACCTTCGCCCCCATCCGCCGCGCCGCCAGGGAAAAAAGACCGCTGCCGCACCCGACATCCAAAAACGTTTTTCCACGCAAATCGCCGGCTTCCAACATGGATCGCAAGGACTCTCCGGCCACATGGATTCTCTCCTCAGTCAGGGTTGACAAAAAGGACTTCCAGTTTTTTCCAAACTGAAAACGCGCCCCCGCAGCGACTTCCTGTTCAAAATTCTCCATCGTTTATTACAACCTGATCTTTCCGGCTCCAGTCCCGCGCCAATCTCGATGTTTTAAAAATGGCTTCCCTTTTTACAATCTTGAATTTTGAACCTTAAAGAAAGCTACCGCACCCCGGTCATTCCGCGGGAACGCCGTTTCATCATGCGCAACCTGTTGGGGATCATATGGATAAGCCCATCCCGTCCTTTTCCCGGCTTTCCTCCGGACGAATCGAACGGCATGAAATCGTCAAGACAAAATCCTACCTCATTCCCTTGGAACAGGAAAGGAAGGAATTGCCAAAAATACAACTTGACATGCGAACGCAAGCTTGGTTTCGAGTTATCTTTGATTCTCTCCTTCCATTTTCCTATGAAACGCGCGATGCCCCTTTTCCGCCAAAAATTTTTTGTTTTTTCCTCATTCCCATTGCATAAAACCGTATTTTTTCTGATTCGAAATCACAGAATCATTCAAGTTCCCCCCCTGCAAACAAAAAAAATTGACCGGGTAAATTTTTATGATAGTTTACCTTAAAACATGTGTTTACCGTGTAAATTTAAGGTTTCAGAGGCTCTTGCAAAACTACGATGTGTGGCGTTGCAGCGTATTTTTTCCAGCGACAAGGCGTGGCGACTGGCCAATCCCCACAGTGGTGCCGCTGTGCGGCACAGTCGATCCCGCAAAGCGGGACCATCGCTGGAAAAAAGCCGCGCAACCCGTTGGGCGACAGTTCCTTTGGCCGACTCCGGCGTTGGCCTCCTCGACTTCGCTCGGAACAAGTCGGCAGCTTGTCTCGCCGAAGCGCTCGGGCGAAGGCGGATCAAAGCCCGCTTTGGGGATTTTCCTGCCGCGCCGCCTGGGATCCGGCCAAAGGAACTTATCGCGCCACACATCGTAGTTTTGCAAGAGCCTCTTCAGACAATTTTTTTATGAAAAATTATTTTGCAGCCATCTTCAAAAGGTCGCCAAGCTGGTTTTCTGCATGCATTCTTTTTTTTATCATGGCCTCCTGTTTTCTGACAAAAACAGGAAAAACCAGCCCATACGGAGAAAAATCAATGATCAAATGGAAAATGACCTGGGCATGGACCCTGCCTTGCCTGACTGAAGCGGACGTCGAATCCGGCGTGCAAAAAGCCGTGGAACTGGGGTTCAACGCAATGGAATGGTCCCAAGCGCAAAGCAAATTTCCCACCCTCTTCACTGCCCTCTGCAAAAAGGCCGGAATCGAATCGTATTATTGCGTCAATCCTTCCTCCAAGGCCCGGCAGAAATTTTTGGATCCGGAATATGCTTTGCAGGAAAATCCGCATTGCGGCGGAGAACCGCCCTCTGCCAATGACATCGGCAAGGTCATTTCCCGCAAGCAACCCGGCTGCTGTTTTGTTCAGCCGGATTGCCTGGAAAACACCAAAAAAACCATGGCCAAGGCCTTTCAGGATGGATTTGACGGCATCGCGTTTGACTTTTTCGGCTATGACAATTTTCACGGATGCTATTGCCCCCTGTGCAATGAATTGAGGGAAAAATACATCACATCGCATCCGGGGATGGAGCGGCAGGAGGCGGATCACCGGTTCAGCGAGGACATGATCGTCAAATTTCATGTCGATGCGGTGGCCTATGCGCGATCCATCAAGGCGGATGCAAAAACAACCTGCCACATCTATCCCTCTTTTTATCCAAATCTTCTCTACGGCAACCGGCTGCCTGTGGACTACTGCGGACAAACCGTCGCTTGGTTTTTCAAACCCCACTGGCCGCTGGAAAAAATAAAAAAATACAGCGACATCGTGGTCAGGGAGGAAGCGCTTTATCATCCCAACAGCAAGGGATCGCCCTTTATCGGTTTTTATTGCAAGGACAAGTTCAAGGACGACGTTCGGAGCGCCGAACGCATTCGCGAAGAAATCCAAATCATCAAGAGTTCCGGCGCTCAAGGCATTCAGATGGTTGAAATGGGCCATATCCTCGCGGACCCCGGCGTGTCAAAGGTCATTGCGCAAGAACTGGGCGGCAAACCGGAGGCATTCAGCAAATAAGACTGTTTAAGTGCAAACTGAATTTCAACTGGAAATACAGGCTGGATGAGTTGCCCGGCAAAAAAATACTGGGCGAATTGGATTCATATTGTTTCAACCTTGGCCCCGCAGCTCTCAAAGTCTTAAGATTGGGTCCATGAAAAAGACCGGCAACACTTCCCGAAATGACATCGCCCGGCTGGCGGGCGTCAGCGGCGCCACGGTCACCTACGCCCTTTCCGAAAAGGATTCCTCAAAACTCAAGGTCTCCACCCGCGACCGGATCAGAAAAATCGCGGCGGACCTCGGCTACAAACCGGCGTTCTCCGGCAAAACCCTGGCCACCGGCAAAAGCTTCACCATCGGTGTGTTGTTGCCCGAACAACAAACCTTGAACTCCCAGCACTGCATGGCCATCGTCAGCGGAATCGCCGAAGGATTGAACCAGACGGAATACAACCTCGCCCTTTTCTTTCGCAATGAATTGGAAAAATGCGTCAAGTCCGTCGAATCCGGACGGGTCGATGGAATGATCGTGGTTCAAAACGACGCCAATGACAACGGCATCGAAAAAATCAAGGCTGCCGGCCCCCCGTTGGTCATTGTTGACAGGGATTATCCGGTTTGCGCAAAGGAACCCGTCGCATGCGTCAGGGCGGACCACGAAAAAATGCTGTCCGACGCCTTCGATTTCTTCGTCAAAAACCATTGCCGCACCATCCTCAACATCTGCCGCAACGAACCGGCGGGCAATGTCACCGCCGAGGTCATCACCCGGGCTTTTGCCGCGGAATGCCAGAAGCATGCCGTCCGCAATCTCTATGGCGCCACCCTGGCGCCCGCACGCAACTTCAAGGAACAATTGAGAACCATGTTCAAATCCGGACACTGGTGGGATGCGTTTCTGGTGGACAATGAATGCATCCTGAATCTTCTGGTTGAAGTCCTCGCCGAATTCGGTCCCGAAAAAAGCGGCGCCTGCAAAATCATTTCCCACTCGCAGGGCGGCGGACGCTACAGTTGCAACAGTTTCCGCAGCAGGGTGAAATGCAGCCATTACTACGTCCAGCAACAAAAGGAAATCGGCCATGCCGCATGGTCGCTGCTTGCCGACCTCATGACGGGCAAAAGCGGTGAAAAAAAGAAACTGATCCCCTACAAGCTCTGGATCTGTTCGCCTTCAGAAAAAACCCCCTGCTATTGGAACACCGAAAGCTGCCAGGCGGAGTGAAATGGCAAGGTTGACAGGTTGAAGGCCGTCAGGAGAAGATCCTTGTCCTCAAATCCGGGAAAAGTGCATAGTCTTTTTCAATCGGTGCATTGGCATTTCAAAAAGGGCTGCTATATTGCGGTCAACTGAACTCCTTCTCACTTTAAAGAAGATCCTTCCATGACACTGAATCCCGAATGGCTCCGGCGCGTCGAACATTGGCGGAACACCATGCCCAAACTTTTTTACCGCCAACTCCAGCCCGTCGAATTCGAAGGCTTCACCACCCCAAAACAATTCACCGCAGCACAGGCCGAAAAGCAGTCTTTCAAGCCCATGCCAACCGGAACCCACTGGGGCAAAAAATGGGAATACGCATGGTTCCGCGCCAACGTCAGGATCCCCCGGGAAGCCGCGGGCAGGCGGGTGGCGCTCAAGGCCAGTTTCTGGAAGGGCGAAGGCTGGGGATCCAGCGAGGCGGCGGTTTACATCAACGGACGCCATGCCGGCGCGCGGGATCTTTATCACCAGGAGGTCACTCTCAGCCGCAAAGCCGGAGCCGGCGAAAAATTTCACCTGTTGCTGGAGGCTTATGCAGGACACGGCCCCATGGTTTGCGGCGGCGGCCCCTGCCCGCACGGCACAAAAATGGTTCCCGAACCGGTCATTCCCCAATGCCGCGTCGGGGATTGTTCCATCGGCATCTGGGAAGAGGAACTCTACCAGCTCTGGCTCGACACCCAGACCCTTTTTGAACTGCGCGAAAGCATGGCGGACAAGGAATCCCTGCGCATCGCGGAAATCAACCATGCCCTGAGGAAACTGACCTTGGCCGTGGACTTGGAATTGCCGCGGGATGAAATGATGAAAACCGTGGCCGCCGGACGAAAACTGCTCAAGCCGCTGCTTCAGGCCCAAAACGGTTCCACCGCCCCATTCATGCATTGCTTTGGCCATTCCCACATCGATGTCGCATGGCTCTGGCCCCTGCGCGAAACCGAATCCAAATGCGCGCGCACCTTCGGCACTCAACTGGCCCTGATGGAGGAGTATCCGGAATATAAATTTCTCCAAAGCCAATGCCACCTTTACCAGATGGTCAAGAACCACTATCCCAAACTCTACGCCAGGATCAAGGAAGCCGTGAAACGCGGACAATGGACGCCGGATGGCGGGATGTGGGTCGAGTCGGACACCAACGTTCCCAGCGGCGAAAGCCTCATCCGCCAGTTCATGCACGGCAAACGCTTCTATCGCGAGGAATTCAATGTCGAAAGCGAATTGATGTGGCTGCCGGACGTCTTCGGCTACAGCGGCGCCATGCCCCAGATCATGAAAGGGTGCGACATCAAATACTTTTCCACCCAGAAAATCTTCTGGACCTACAACGGCGGCGATCCCTTCCCTTACAACCTGTTCTGGTGGGAAGGCATCGACGGCACCCGCGTGCTGTCCTATCTCCACAACGATTACAATTCCCTCACCAGCCCCACGCACATCATCACCCGCTGGAACGAACGGGTTCAAAAAGGATCATCCCACCCCGGGCGCATGGTCCCCTTCGGCTATGGCGACGGCGGCGGCGGCTCAACAAGGGATCACCTGGAATATTTGCGCCGGATGAAGAATCTCGAAGGATGTCCGAAATGTTCCATCGACGAACCCACCGCCTATTTTAACCGCGTTTCCACCCGCAATCTGCCCTCGTGGGTCGGCGAACTCTATTTCCAAGCTCATCGCGGCACCTACACCACCCAGGCCAAAACCAAGAAAGGCAATCGTCTCTGCGAATGGAACCTTCGCGAGGTTGAATTTTGGGGCGCCGCCGCCAGTCTTCTGGCGGGTTTCCGCTATCCGCTGGCCGAGGCGGATCAACTCTGGAAAACGGTGTTGCTGAACCAATTCCACGACATCATTCCCGGTTCATCCATCCACAGGGTTTACGAGGAAGCCGAAGCCTCTCATGCCAAAGTCATCGCCCAAGCCCGCCAAATCGCCGCGAATGCTCGCGCAAAACTGACCCGCGCCGGACGGGAAAGCGCCGCCTTTTTCAATTCGCTCTCCTGGCAACGCCGCGCCCTGGTGGAACTTCCCAGGGGATTTGAAGGCGCCGCCACCCACTCAGGCGCTCCCCTGCCCGTCCAGACAACCGGCGGCCGTTCCTATGCGCTGGCCGAAATCCCCTCCTGCGGATGGACCACCCTGCGACGCGCCAAACCGGCAGCCTCAATCCCTTCGCCAGTCAAAGCCGCCCCGGGCACGCTGGAAAACGAGTTTCTCCGCGCAACGTTCAATGAACAGGGTGAAATCACCAGTCTCTTTGACAAGGAAAGCGGACGCGAACTGGCCGCCGCGCCCTGCAATTCCCTGCGTCTTTACAAGGATGTGCCCAGTTCCTTTGACGCATGGGATATCGACAGCATGTACAAACAGCAGCCCGTGGAACTGGAAAAACGCGCCCGGTTGCAGATTGGCGCCAAGGGTCCGCTTTTTGCCTCGCTGAAACTGGAACGAAAAATCAACCAATCCACGCTCACGCAGGAGATCATTCTCTGCGCCGGCAGCCGGCGGCTGGACTTCCGCACGGTTGTGGACTGGCGCGAAAGCCACAAACTCCTGAAGGTCAACTTCCCCGTGACAGTCCGCGCGGAGGATGCCTTGCAGGAAATCCAGTTTGGCCACGTGCGGCGGCCCACCCACGCCACCCGTCCCTACGACGCCAGCCGTTTCGAGGTTTGCAACCAGAAATGGACCGCCCTGGCCGAGGAAAACCGCGGTGCAGCCGTTCTTAACGACTGCAAATACGGCGTAAGCGTCGAGGACAACTCCATCAATCTGACCCTGTTGAGAGCTCCCTTGGCCCCGGATATGACCGCGGATCTGGGCGTTCATGAATTCACCTACTCTTTTTACGCATGGAACGGTCCGTTTATTGAAAGCCGCCTGATTCAGGAGTCCTATGAATTGAACATCCCCGTGACCACCCAAACCGGCGCGGCAGGACACAAAAGCCTTTTTGAGATGGATTCGGAAAATGTCGTCATCGAAACCGTCAAACCCGCCGAGGACGGCTCGGGCGACATCGTGCTCCGTCTCTACGAAGCCAGGCGGGCATCAACCCGCTGCCGGTTGACCATCAACCTTCCCTTCCGGAAGGCGGTCTTCACCAACATGCTGGAAGAAGACGCCCAGCCCGCCAAAGTCAATGGCCGCACCCTGGAACTTTCCTTCAAACCGTTTGAAATCAAAACACTGCGGCTGGCGTCTCCAAATCCATAGCGACAACAAAATTGCATCAAACCTTGTCCGCTTGCCATTTTTCGCGTCATCTGGCAGATTTCCGGGAAAACGACGCCTTGATCGTTGCCCGCCATCAACAACCCGGATCTGCCATGCTTCAATTCACCATCAATGCCGAACGTTGCATCCGCTGCCGCCGATGCGTGACAGACTGTCCCGTCTGCATCATCGAGCAAAAGGAAAAAGAGGTTCCATTCATCCGCCCCGAACAGGAGGAAAACTGCCTGCGATGCCAGCACTGCCTGGCCGTCTGCCCGACGGCGGCGCTTTCCATCCTGGGGAAAAAACCCGAGGCAAGCCTCCCTCTCGATGCCGCCCACATGCCCAACCTCGACCAGATGACCCTCCTGATCCGCGGCCGGCGCAGCTTCCGTCAATACCAGGATAAAAATGTCGATCCGGAATTGCTGCAACAGTTGTTGGCAACCCTGGCAAACTCCCCTACCGGAATCAACAATCGCCGACTGACCTTCCGGTTGATCGATGACAGGGAAGCCATGAACCGATTGAGGGAAAAAGTCATGACCGGCCTTAATGAGGCAGCCAAGGCCAATCGGATCCCCGAAAGAGCCGCTTACCTGACCAATACCATCGCCCCTTACTTCGAGCAGAGACGCGACATCATCTTTCGCAATGCCCCCCATGCCCTGATCGTTTCAGCGGAGGCGGACGCCCCCTGTCCGCAGCAGGACGTGGCCCTGGCCCTGGCCTACTTTGAACTCCTGGCACAAAGCGCCGGCCTTGGCACCGTCTGGTGGGGCATGCTGCACTTTGTGCTGGCCACCCTGCCTGACATCCGCACCCTTTTGGGCATTCCGCCCGACCACGTTTTTTACGCCATGCTTTTCGGCCGGCCAGCCATCAAATACAGCCGCACCGTCCAGCGCGATAACGAGGCGGAAATCCGCCACATCATATTTTAGGCGCCAACCCGAAAAATTCCCGGTAAGCCTCACCGATCGCCAGATAGTTTTTCACGGGGACACTGCCTGTGATCGCATTGTTGCAGCAAAAGATGTGACCTCCGTTTCCCATCCCTTTCTGCAAACATTCTTTGACAAGCCTTTTCACCTCGTCAACCGTGCCTGTTGACAGTTCATTGGAACAATCCATGTTGCCAAAAAACGTGATCCGCGAACCAAATCTCTTTTTGAGTTCAGCCAGATCCATTCCCGCCCGCATTTCAATCTCCAGATAGCCGTCCACTTCGCAACCGGTCAAAAAATCATCGATCACCGGCCACAAGTCCCCATCGCTGGCATTCACAGCCCGCCTTTTGTCCTCATGGATGCGTTGCGAGAGTTTGCGAACCTCGGGAACAATGAACCGGCGATAGGCGGCGGGAGAAATGAGAGGCCCGCGATTTCCGGCAAAGTCCCCGCCCACCCCGATCATCTCAATCCCCAATGCCACATATTTCCCGATCAGCAGCATGGCTCGCCGGGTGGCAAGGGCAAAGTGCCGGTGAGCCAATTCCGGAGCCAGCGCCATGACCTGCATCAGCGCCACATCCGTCCAAACACCATGGGCGTAAGCCGGCGCCACAATGGGCAAATCCACCTCCGCCCGTTCCATTTCCTGGCGGAGCAATGTGTAAATAAGATAATACTCGTCCGGTGGCGGCGTAAAATTCTCCTCCGCGCGAGCCACACGCCATTCCAATTCCTCGACGGGATCATTGAACACCGGCAAGGGAGGCGGAGGAGGCTCCGCCCCTTTGACCGGAGGGCGGACGGGCGGCACATAAACCAAGTCATGTCCCAATGCCTTGGCCAATTGAACGATATCCCCCGCCCTTTGCCGCAATGCCTCCGCCCATCCTTTTTCATCAACCAGTTCATTCCAATGTTCGCCATCAGCATAGCGGTGGCCCAGGAAATAATCCGCAACCGGCGGCTGGAGCACATACTCAAAAATCGGAGTGCGATCCGGTTCCCCGTGCGCCAGAGCCCTCTCAACCCGTTCACGCGAGGTCATCTTACCTCTCCAGCTTCGTGCGCAGGAATTTAACCGCCTCGGCAATATCCGTTGCGGGATCAGCGCCCACCTCGCGTTCAATCGTGAGAAATCCCTTGAATCCCGCATCCGCCAACGCCTGGAGATAGGCATCCCATTTCACCTGCCCCTGTCCCAAAGGCACCTCCTCGAAAAGTTTGCCCATGCGTTTCTCCAAGGCGGCAAAACCACCAAGGGCAAATGCATGGTAAATTTCTTTCGCGTCACATGGCTGCAGTTTTTTCCCATCCTTGGCGTGCGTATGAACAATCGCCTTGCCCAAAAGATGCACGGCTTGCACCGGATCATCGCCCGTCACCATCGCCAGGTTGGCCGGATCCAGATTCACTCCAACCCCCTTGGAACCGATATCATCAAGACATCGCTTCAAGGTTTTTGCAGTCTCCGGCCCCGTCTCGATGGCCATCGTCACCCCCGTCTGTTCTCCAAACCGGCCGATTTCCCGTCCCGAGGAAATAATGCTGTCGTAAACCTTTCCTTTTGCCTCGTCAGGAATGACTCCGATATGGGTGGTCAGCACGCTGACGCCCAGATCCGCCGCCAACTGCATGGCCTTCTTGAGTTCAACGATTTTCTCCGGTTTTTCCGCGGCATCCTCCAACCCCATGCCGGGAATTCCTCCGCACAACGCGGAAATAGCCAGCCCCTCCCCTTTGCAAAACGCCTTGAATTCGGACCTTTCCCTGGCGCTCATGCCCGTCCCCACCTTGCCGGGACCATCCGCCACATAAATCTGCACCCCTTCCACCCCCAATTCCCTGGCCTTTCGCACGCCTTCTTTCACTGGAAGCCGGAACGATTCACACAACACGCCAATTTTGAATGGTTTCATGATTTTCTCTTTATTTCAGACTTCAGACCATAGTCAACCCGGCTGCGCTGCGAGGCAAACGGCTTTTCCCGCAACGCAGCCGGCAAAAGATTAGAGTTTGATTTTTTTCCTGGCCGATTCAGGTTTTGCCGCCACATCCAGGATCCGGCGGATGATCAAACTTTCCGCCCGATCCACATTGGGAACCCCCGCGCGCAGGAACCCAAGGATGCCCACCGCCGCGTCCACAAACAGCTTTCCGCAATCCACCACCTGATACTGGGTTTCCTTGCCGGTCGTCACCGAAGCCGCAAACGACGTGTTGGCGTTGCAATAAACATTCACCACCGCCGTGCGTCCGCCGCTGAAATCAATCAGCAATTGCTGCTGATCGCCCTCGCCCCGGCGCATCAGGCTCACGGCTTCAGGCCCCATGCAACTGACCAGCAATTCCACGGGATGAATCGCATACTCGCCAAAGGATCCGCCGCCACCCCACGTCACCATATGGCGGATGTTTTTCCGCTCCAGTTTGTCCGCCAGCGCCTGCACATTGGTGTAACGCAGGGCGGAACTGGTCTGGATCGCCACCTTGCACCGGTCCGCCAAGGCAAAGATTTTTCGCGCAGTCGCCAGATCCGGCGCAAAAGTCTTGTCCACATAGGTCGGTTTGCGGCACGGAAACACCTTCTTGCACAATTCCAGATGAACCTCCGGATTTGAAGGCGCCAGGATCATGTAGCAATCCACCGCCGCGTCCAGGGACTCCACCGTCTCATGGTACGGCACCCCGTTCTTCTTCGCCCACTCCTTCCCTTCGGCGGCCTTCATCCCCCAACATCCCGCAATCTCAAACCCCAGATCCTTCAATTCTTCCCGGAGCGCCTTGAGATAAACGTTGGCGTGATAATTCTCCAGATTGTAGTCCACAAAACCGATGCGTTTTATTTCTTTCTTCATGTTTTTCTTTCTTTTTTACAGGTTCAATCGGACGGCTTTTTTACCAGGAAGCATCCATTCCTTGCCTCCAAAAACCGTGAACCGTGAACCTTTCAAGCCTTTTTCTATTTAAAAATCCTTTCCAATCAACCTTTCGCTTGCACCTTCACTCTTTTTCCCGTTGCCGCAGCTTTGTAAGCCGCATCCAGCACCCGGCACACTTGAACGCCATCCTCGGCGCCTGGCGACGGTTTGCGTCCGGTCTCCACGCAGTCCAGGAAGTGTTGGATCTCTCCGGCAAACCGATCCGGCCGTTTGCCGCAATCCACCGCCTTCCACTCCTTGTCGCCATCCCTCATGATGGCCAGGTTGGGTTGCCCGGGATTCCAATAACTGATGCGGGCTGATCCCTTGGTTCCAAACCACTCCACCCACGCGCCCGCGTTTTTGAGGGAAAATCCGGTGGTGATCTCGCCAAACACCTTGTCCTTCACCGAAAGCTGGATCATGCCAAAGTCCTCGATCGGCAGATGTTGCATCACATCCGCCGCCATGGCCTGCACCGCCGTGGGTTCGCCAACCAGATAACGGAAAATATCCACCGCATGGGTTCCATTATCGATCAAACAGCCGCCGCCGGAGAGCTTGGGATTGGCGCGATGATTGCCCTTGAACGAAATATATCCGGCAAAAATATTGCGGAAAAAGACCGGTTTACCGAGGATCCCCTTGTCAATCAAACGTCTCAATTCCGCCACCTCCGGATGAAAACGATGGCAGAAAGCCACCATCACCACCGCCCGATGCTTGCGAGCCAGCGCCGCCAGTTTCGCCCCGCGGACCGCGTTGACCTCCATCGGTTTTTCGCACAAAACGCCGACGCCATTTTCCACAAAAGGACGGCAATTGTCATAGTGAACCGCCGGAGGCGTGCAAATGCTCACGCCGTCCAATTGGTCCATCTCCACCATTTCCCCGATCGATGCGGCCACCCTGGCGCCGGTCTCCTTGGCCAGTCCCTCGGCCGCGGGACGATGAAGGTCGAACACCGACACCAGCCTGGCGCGCTTTGAATTCTTATAGGCGTTCACGTGACAACGGGCAATGCCCCCGCACCCAACAATACCAACACGCATTTCTTTTTTCATTTTTTTGTTTTCGATAAGGAGGTCATGCCGATTCCCTCGCCACAAGGCGCGGCGAAATCAAAACCGGATCTTCTTTGCCCCCGTAAATAAGGTTGATGAGCTTGCGGGCCGCCATCCGCCCTTCCTCCCGAAACGGTTGATGGATGGTCGTCAGCGATGGCGTCGTTTCCCCGGTCAAATCCAGATCGTCATACCCCACCAGCAAAACCTCCGTTCCAACACGGGCATCACCACCGGACAAAGCCCGCATCACCCGCAAAGCCAGGATGTCCGTCACCGCAAAAACCCCAACCGGACGATCCTCGCTTCCTCCCCGGCAAAAGGATGCCAGTCGCTTCAACCCGTCCGGATCACCATTGAATTCATTTCCTTTCCGCCCCGCATCCGCCAATGCCGAATGAAACCCTTTCTGCCTGCCCATGCACTTTCCCACCACGCAAAATTGTCCGCACCCCCGTTCGAGCAGTTGTTCCGCCGCCATGCGCCCGCCCAATTCCTCATCCATGGCCACCACCGGCACGTCATCCAATCGCAAGGCGGTGTTCAACAAAACCATCCGCCCTTTTCCCCGGCAGTAATCCTTCACTTCCGCTTCCACTTTCGGGTCGTCCACCAGCGATGGATAGGAAATCACCCCTGAATGGGAAAGATCCATGTTGTGCTCAAGAAACCGGCGAAATCCCTCGGCAAAATTGTCAAAGCTGATCTGCATGGGAAAATCCTCGGCCTCCAACACCTCCGCAATGCCAAACACCAGATCCGCCACCAACCGATTGGGCGACGCCGGCAGAAAAACCCCTATCGTGGCCACCCCGCCGCGCTTCATAAACTCGGCTGACCGGTTGCGGCGAAACCCCATTTCCCCCGCCACATTCAACACCCATTTCCGGGTTTCCTCCGCCACCCTCGCATTCTTGTCCGGATGGGGATTCAAGGCGCGCGACACCACCGAAACGGACAACCCCGTCCTGGCGGCCACATCCTTGAGCCCCGCGATTCCCCTCGCAGGCATCCCCACTGAACAAACGTTTGTTTTTCTCATGCAATTTTTTGGCGGCTGTTGCCAACCGCCATTGACCTCAACCTATCACCCTTTTTAAAAAGCGCAAGTGATTTTCTTTCTGTGTGTCTTTTTTCAACCCCGGGAGGCAGGCGCATGGAATGCCGCCGTCCAGGCCGAAATATTCCGGTAAAATGCGATTCAATTCGATCGCCAAGGGGCTGCGCGCCAATTTCAGTTTCATAAATTTTTCTCAGAGCCATCCCATAATTTTTCAGAGATTGCTCTCGCCTCGTCGAAGCCTTCGGCGCAGCACGGGTCGGTCCCTTTTTCCCAAACCTCGCAATGACCTCCTAAAATGTCATTGCGAATCCCGCCACGGCGGGAGCAACAGGGGGTGAAGCCCTTCGACTTGTCGCTCAGGGTGGTGAGCGGAGTCGAACCACAATCTCCGGATTCTTAATCTCAGCTTTTGGCATTTTGCTTCCTTCTCCTGAACAAAAATGAAAAATTGGCCGTTTCACGAAATTATGGGATGGCTGTGAATTTTTCTTATCGTTTGGCCTTCCACGATTCTGCATCCCTCCATCAGCCTCGGCTTTTTGTTTCCGGAAATCCAGGCGGTCACCTGGACGGCAATTCTCTCCCGAGGATAAGCCATGGTGGTCAGATCAGGATAGAGAAAACGGAAGGTGGGGCTGTTGTCCACGCCCATGACGGAAACATCCCGGGGAACACGCAAGTCCAACTCACCCAGAATCCGGATGACATTGAGCGCCAGGGGATCATTGTGGCAGAACAGGGCCGTCGGACGATATTTTTCAATCGCCTTGGCCAAAATTGGCCTGCTAAGATCGCGCAAGATAACCGGCGCCTCGCCCAGTTCAACCATGCCTTCTTCATAGCCGCGAGCCCGATCCCGGATGGCCATGGCCTCCCGCCAATAGGTCAGATGCAAAATCCGGCGATGACCTTTCCGGGCCAGATATTGAACAGCCTTTTTCCCAGTGGCCACCTCATCCGGCGCCACAAAACAGACTGCGGAATCACCTCTCAGCGGACTAAGCAGACTGACCACCTTCATGTCCCGGGTCACATGGGACGAAATGACCATTCCCTCTTCGGGAGGCACCACGATAGCCGCCCGCATCCGTCGAGCGGCAAACTCCCCAATCATCTCCTGAAATTCCTCCGGGGTGTTGACCGTGGCCAGCAAAACCCTCAAACCTTGCGGCGCCAGGGACTCTTTGATGCACTGCAGGAGATCCATGAAAAACACACTGTTCGTGACCGGGGTCAAGGCGCCCACCATCCGGCTTTTCCCAGTCATGATTTCCCGGGCGGCGGGATTGGGAGAGTAACCGTGCGCGGCCGCGGCTTTGAGGATCCGCTGCCGGGTCGCCTCCCCAATGCCCGTTCGATGGTGGATCGCCCGATCCACCGTACCTTGGGATACCCCGCAAATCCGGGCCAGTTCAAGGGAACTGATCATGTGGCAACCTCCCCCAACACCATCTTTTTCACCTCGATCTTCCCGGACTTCACCCCGAAAAATGGCTTGCCATTACGGATACCCACGGTGCCAAAACCAGTCGCTGTGGAAAGGAACGCCCGGAAATCCCCTTTTACTGCCGGATTCAAATAGAGAATTTTTTCCACCGCGTCATAGCGCGCCCCGCTCAGCGCCTGCAGCAGTCCATAGGATGCCATCGCCCGGGCGTACCAATGGCCACATTCGTATTCGTTGAAAGGATTTCGATAGCGCCCGTCATAACGCTTGCGCACCGTCCTGACAATCCGCAATCCATCCCGGAGCCGGCCCATCATGATCAGATGGGAAGCAACCTGATATTCAATGCCCGTCCAAACTTCGTCGCTATAAGGAAAAGGCAACGTGGGCTTGCCTCCATCGGGCCACGAACAAAGCAACAGCCCGCCCTCCTGGCCGAAAGCATATCCGGGACGCTGGGGATTGGCGTGATCCGACAAATTCCCGCGAAAATTATGTTTAAAAACAGACTCCAGATGTTTGCGAACCTGTTTTGGCTTCAAGGTCGAAGAGATTCCAGCGCACCGCGCCATCCAATCCCCCAAAACCCCATCGGACAGGCAACCCGTTCCGTATTGGTATTTGGGGCCTTCTTTCTTGAGCAAAGCCAGCGCCTCGGGAGTATGCATGGCGCCTATGGATTGCACCTGGGTTGGATCCTTGGCCCGCAAACCTTTCCATTGAACCCGCTGGATGTAATAGTTTCCGTTCCACAGCTTGTTTTCCATGGCCCGCCGCCCTTTTTCCAGCAATACCCGGTAGCGGCGGACATCCTCTCCGCATTTTTTTCCCATGAGCGCGGCTGCGTGGAGGGCTCCCAGATAAAAGCTCGTACACATCCCATCCGCGCCCCAAAATTCGATATCGTAGGTGTTATGGTGCGGCTCCAACAGGGCGCCAGTGTGGTCCGGATCCCAGGTGACGATGCAATAATCCAGGCTTTGTTTCGCCTTTGGCCAAAGGGATTGCATCCAAGCGGTATCCCCGCTGATCCTCCATTCCCGGTAAAGTTTGATCAAACCGCCCAACTGACCATCCGCCGCCGAATGAAACTTGTGGCCGGGCGGCCGAATGGGAATGCTGGCGCGAAAATTATGATGTCCCTTTTCATTCTGATTGACCATGAATTCCGTCTCCCTCAATCCCCGTTCAAGAGAGGGAAATAGATGGGAAATGGTTTGCGCGTAATTCCAGACGTGCGTGCAGGTTCCGTGACAACACCCCGCCGCATCATGGCAACCCTCCCAACCCCAAAAACGCCCATCCGTCTGGCGCAGGCAAGTGGGTGATTTCAGGATCGTCAAGTTCGCCGCCACCGCCTCCACCACCTCGGGAGGCAGCGTGGTGTCATGGAAGCAATCGCTGAAAATCCGGCTTTGCCGACGGAGAAACATGTAATTTTTCCGCCAGTACGCAGCCAGGGCTTGAACATTCCTGAACCGGCCCGCGTACCATGGAACAAAACCCGGCAATGTGTTTTTCAATTTTACCTTGCAATCCGAACTTGAACAACACCCCTCCTGTTCCTCGCCCGCGCGAACCTTGCTCATGGGCGCATGCCAGCAAAAAAGAAGATGGATTGTCTTTTCCTCATGAGGCTTGAGCTTGAACGGCACATACAGGCTTCCCCCATTGGCAGGATCGCCCTTGCGATGGGGAGGGCGCGCAAACACACGCCCGTTTGAAACATTCTTCCAAGCCATGGTCAGCGAATCAAACCATCCTCCTCGAAACCAGCCGCAGTCCGCCTTCACCGATGGATCCATGGCAAACGCGGCAAACGCCCCCTCGTCTTCCGGTTTTTCCTTCACGGGAGGTTGATGCAGAATGAAACCTCCCTTGATCGGCAACACGGCCGCCCCGCTTTTTTCCGCCGTTTTCATAAAATGAACGGAGTGAAACGAATAAACCGCCTCCAGCGTTTTGGCCGTCCGGTTGGAAATTCGAAACTCCAGTCCCGCCACCGGCAGGCTGGAATGGTCGGCATCTCCGGGAATAAATGGACTCCATCCCGTCAATTCCACCGTAACGGGCATCGAGTCGTCCCGCAAGTGGACGATGCCGAACGGAAATCGGGCGCTGAACACCGCTTCGGAAAATCTTGGCAGCCCATACGTCCGTCCGGAAAGGCCATTTCC
The DNA here is from genome assembly GCA_028687435.1 of Verrucomicrobiia bacterium. Taxonomy (GTDB): domain Bacteria; phylum Verrucomicrobiota; class Verrucomicrobiia; order JABWAM01; family JABWAM01; genus JAQUAF01. Next base: position 82,739 of record JAQUAF010000005.1, read on the forward strand.
ACAACCGGAAAAATTTCCGGAACCCGCCTGGACGCCAAACGCCTTCCACAGGGGAACCGCCCCTTCAAGGACACGCGCGGTTTTGACACCCTTCACGTACAATGCGGAAAACATCAGGGGCTCGTTGTAAACATCGGGTTTATTTCGGACGGATACGTGGGAAATGGCCCCGACACCTTCCAGACAAACCATGCCGGCGCCAATCCCTCCCAGGGGAAACGCAACACGATTCAAGTGTTCACCGGTATAACTGGAATTAAAGAAGTGATTGGAATCTTTCATGGAAAAAGCTGCTAAAAATAAAATTTCATTTTCCGTGTAACTACACGAAAATATAATTCAGCCATCCTTTTTGTCAAATGAAATGTTCCCTTGCCCCCTCTTTGTTGCGCAACAATAAATAAAGTTGATTTTTCCCGCCCCCATACCACATTGGGTGCATGAAAAAAACTCTTCGCCTTGGAGTTGTTGGACATGGGGGCCGCATCAGCGGCGTGATCAAATCCTGTTTGCGCAGTATTGAGCCGGATCTCCGTGTGGTGGGCATTGTGGATCCAGACCAGGAAAACGCCCGCACCCGGCTCGATGAGTGCGACCGCAAGGATGTCGTTTTCTATAAAACCCTGGACGAAATGGTGCGCAAAGCCAATCTGGATGCCCTGGCCATTGGCACTCGCTGCAATCTTCACGCCCCCTTTGCCATTCAAGCCGCCCGCTACGACATCCCCCTCTATCTCGAAAAACCGGTGGCCATCAGCATGTCCCAAGCCCTTTCCCTTGAGAAAGCCTTCCGCAAAACCCGCTGCAAGGTGGTGGTCAGTTTCCCGTTGCGCGTGTCGCCCCTCTGTCTCATGACCCGCAAACTCATCGAGGAAGGCGCAGTCGGACGTCCTGACCACATTGCAGCCCTTAATTACGTCCCCTATGGCACCTGCTATTGGGACTTTTTTTACCGTTATTACAACATCAGCCACGGCCTCTTTCTCCAGAAAGCCACCCACGACTTGGATTACATGTCCCATCTGATGGGATCCAACATCGTCCGCATCGCCGCCATGGGCAACTACGGGAGGATTTTCGGCGGCAAAAAACCAGCCGGCCTGCGCTGTTCAAAATGCAAGGAACAGGATACTTGTCTGGAAAGCCCACAAAACCGCAAACGCAATTCCTCCGGCGGCACAACCGAGGATCACCTTTGCACGTTCAGCGTCGATTGCGGCACACCCAAGAGCGGCACGAATGAGGATTGTTCCAGCGCCCTGGTTGAATTCGCCTCCGGCGCCCATGGAATTTACACCCAGGTGTTCTTCTCCCGCCGCGACGCCCAGCAGCGCGGCGCCACCGTCAGCGGTTATGAAGGCACCCTCTCCTTCGACTGGTATAAAAACGAACTCCGGCGGATCCGGCACCATGCCCCCTTCTCGGACACCATCAAACCCGGCGAGGGATTGAGCCACTTCGGCGGAGACACCGAACTGGCGCACGACTTCATCAATCTGGTGCGCGGCAAAATCAAAAAATCCCGCACTCCAATTGAAACCGGCATCCAGAGCGCCTATGCATGTCTGGCCGCCACCCAGTCGGCCCGGACAGGACGTTTTGTCAAAGTCCGCCAGGTGGGACAATGAGAAAACCAACCGGGGTCTTTTCAAGAAACCGTCTGCCCATAAAAAAATATGCGCAAAATACGCATTGCATTTTGCCGCTTTTTTTCATAGTAATCTGCCGCGCCTCATCCCATCATGGGATTTATTAAAATATCAACAAACCAAGGAGTAATATCATGAGCGGCAATATCAGCCAATCTGATGCAGTAAAACTGGGTGAAATCATTGCAAAAGCCTGGCAGGATGAATCTTTTCGCAAAGATTTGATTGCAAACCCCAAAAAAATACTGACCACCGCCGGAATCAAGCTGCCGGAAGGCGCCAATATTCATGTGGTGCGCGATACCTTTCTGGAAAGGAACGCCGTTCTCTCCAACAAACCCCTTCCCAAAGAACAGGAATTGGATGAGTTGCCCGTGCCTGCCAACCTCTATCAGGTGTATGCCCACATTTATACCCGATGCCAGAAAGATCCGGATTTTTGCAAAAAATTCAAAACCGATCCAGTTGCCGTCGTCGAAAGCCTTGGCATCACCGTTCCCAAGGGGCTGAAGATCAACGTGCTGGAAGCCAATGAGAAGGATAAATATTTTGTCATCCCTCTGAGTCCGGCAACCCGCATTTCGGATGAACTCAGCGTGGAAGAACTTGAAATGGTCGCTGGCGGAAAAAGCAAAACCAACGTGAATGTCAACTCCTCCGTCAACGTCCAGTCCGCATTGAACGTCAGTTCAGGCGTGAATGTGGCTGAAGCTGTCAATGCCGGCGTGGCCACCCAGGTGGGCGCAGCGGCGGCGGCAGCCGTGGTGGTAGCCGTGGCAGTCATCATTTAATGGTTTCCCCGGTATCCATGGGAGACGGCCCCGCGGGGCCGTCTCTGGGGGCGTTGTTTGAAGCCCTTTCTTCACCGGCAGGAGGGTTTTTGCCGTAATTCGGTCGTTGCGCCGTCGCAAAAACAGGCTTTACATTCCGTCTTTTCCTGTTATAAGGACGGGTACGCCTCACTTCCCGGGTGGGAAGCGCTAAAAATATTAAAAGCCAGAAGTATTCATGAGCGGCAATATCAGTCAGTCCGACGCGGTAAAATTAGGTGAAATCATCGCAAAAGCCTGGCAGGACGAGGCTTTTCGGAAAGATTTGATTGCCAATCCCAAAAAAATACTGACCACCGCCGGAATCAAATTGCCGGAAGACGCCAAGATTCATGTGGTTCGCGACACCTTCCTGGAAAGAAACGCCGTTCTTTCCAACAAACCCCTTCCCAAAGAGCAGGAATTGAATGAGTTGCCCGTGCCAGCCAATCTTTATCAGGTTTACGCTCACATCTACACCCGATGCCAGAAAGACGCGGATTTCCGCAAAAAATTCAAAACCAATCCAGTCGCCGTCATTGAAAGCCTCGGCATCACCGTTCCCAACGGGCTGAAGATCAACGTGCTGGAAGCCAATGAAAAGGAAGGATATTTTGTCATTCCTCTGAGTCCGGCAACCCGCATTTCGGATGAACTCAACGTGGAAGAACTTGAAATGGTCGCCGGCGGAAAAAGCAAAACCAGCTACGTGAATATTAGCACTGCCATCAGCGTCGATGCCCACGTCAGTTCAAGCGCGAATGTGGCCGAGGTTGTCAATGCCGGCGCGGCAACCCAAGTGAGTGCGGCGGCAGCCGTGGTGGTGGCCGTGGCAGTCATCATTTAATGGTTTCCCCGGCATCCATGGGAGACGACAGCCCTGCGGGGCCATCTCTGGGGGCGTTGTTTGAAGCCCTTTCTTCACCGGCAGGAAGGTTTTTGTCATGAAAGTCATTTATTGCGATTACAACGCGACCACGCCTGTCGATCGGCGGGTGGCATCCGCCATGTGGCCGTATGTCGTTGAACAATTTGGCAATGCCTCCAGTCTCCATCAACCGGGACGGATTGCCCGCGAAGGCATTGACAAGGCCAGACAACAAGTGGCGGGGTTTTTGCGCTGCCATCCCTCCGAAGTGATCTTCACCAGCGGCGGCAGTGAATCCAACAACCAAGCCATCAAGGGATCGGCATCGCTCCTGCGTTCCAAGGGCAACCATCTCATTGCCTCCCAAATCGAACATCCATCCGTCATGGCGCCCTTGCAATATCTGCAAAAGCAGGGATTCGAGGTGACTTTTCTCCCTGTGGACCGTTACGGGAGGGTTGACCCCAACGAAGTCCAAAAAGCAATCACCCCAAAAACAATTCTCGTCAGCGTCATGCACGCCAATAACGAAACTGGCGTCATTCAGCCAATCGCCGCCATCGCCCGAATCACACGCGAAAAAGGAGTGCTTTTCCACGTGGACGGCGCCCAGGCCGCCGGGAAAATTCCCGTTGCCCTTGCCGATCTGGGAGTGGATCTCTACAGCGCAGCCGGACATAAATTTCATGCGCCCAAAGGCATCGGCGCCCTGTTCGTGAGGCAAGGCATTCGCATCGATCCTCTCATCCACGGTTCCGAACATGAAAACGGACTCCGGGCCGGCACGGAAAATGTCGCGGGCATCGTGGGTCTGGGCGCCGCAGCGGAACAGGCGGCTTGCGAAGCGGACTCCCGTCAAAATCAGTTCCAGCGGCTTCGAGACCGGCTTCAACATGGCTTGGAAAAAGCGTTTGGAGACCGGATCCAAATCAACGGGCATCCTGTCGAACGATTGCCCAATACGCTGAATGTCAGTTTCAAGGGATTCATCGGCGCCGCGATTCTGGAGAAAATCCCGGAAATCGCCGCTTCAACCGGCTCGGCCTGCCGGGGACAATGCAAGGATCCCTCCCCTGTTCTGGCCGCCATGGGGGTTCCCCGCGAAACGGCCATGGGCGCGCTCCGCTTCAGCCTCGGCAAGGAAAACACCCCCGGAGACGTCGATCGAATCGTTGATCTGCTCAAGAGCCGGCTGCGGTGATTTTTGGATCCGCCGGGTCAACGGTCTTTATTCGTTTGCAAATTTTACGCACCCGGCGCAACACCGTCGCAATCTCCCTCCGGGTAATGGCGTCCAAATGAATGCCGCAAACCACGGAACAGGAGCAGTTCCAGCGCCTCGCAACCTGAACCGCCAATGCGCGGGCAATCGCCCCTTCCCGATGACCGGGCAAGGTCAGGGTCCGAACCTGCACCCTGCCATTTTTTAGAACAAAAGCGGCGGCCACCGCCCCAATATGCGATTCCCCTCCTTCCAACCACCCCGTCAAATCCCTCCCAAAACGCTGCAAATGGAAATGCAGCCGTGTGCGCCCGCAGCCCACCTGCCAGTCAAGAATTGCCTTTGAAAGACGCTTGAAATTCACGTCCCCATCCTAAGCCATCCTTCCGTTGCTGGCAAACCCCTCGTTTTATTAGTCGTATGGGGGATTGAACTTCTTCGCGCCTGTGCTACAAATGGCAGCCGCTTTATGGCCTCCCCACAACCTTATTTCGGACGCAAAGATTGGCTGTCTTTCTGGATTACCACGCTGGTCACTTTTGCGGTTTATCTCTTCACCCTGGCGCCAAGCGTTTCCCTGGAGGATTCCGGCGAATTTCTGACCGCCTCCTATCATCTGGGCGTCCCACATCCCCCGGGCTATCCCATCTGGACAATCTCCTCCTATTTGTTCGCGCACTTGATCCCCTATGGAGAAATCGCCTGGCGGGTGAATCTGATGTCCGCTTTCTACGGCGCCCTGGCAGCCGGCATACTGAGCCTTCTAACCTCAAAACTGGCGGTGCGACTGTGGAATCTGGAACAATTCAAGGACTTCGATCTCGGAATCGTTTCCCGGGAAAGCCTGGTTCAGGCCGTATCTGTGGTGGCCGGCCTGGTGTTTGCCTTTACCGACACCATGTGGGCGCAGGCGGTGATCACCGAGGTGTACAGCATGAACAGCTTCTTCTTCACGCTGCTCTGCCTGCTGACGCTGAGGTGGTTCGATTCGCCGGGGCAATGGCGCTGGCCGTCCTTGATCTCCCTTTTTGTCGGCATCGGCATCACCAATCACCAAACCATCCTGGTCGCCGCGCCGGCCTTCATGCTGGCGTTATTCTTCATCGATGAGGAACTCTTCTGCGACACCTGCCCCCTGGCTGCCATTGTCTGCGCGACCCTGGCCATCCGCGGCGGTTTCTGGTTCATGTGGCCGCTGGCCGCCGGCCTCCTTGCCGCCTATCTTCTGCTTCTGTTCAAAAACCTCGCCCATTTGGGGCTGCGCCACGTGCTCTGCCTGTTTTTTTCGCTGCTCATCGGCGTCCTGCTGCAAATAGGTCTGGACTTCATGTTCAACAGCGAACGGAACATGGTGTTATGGAAATACCTGACATGTGTCCTTTGCTTCATCACCCTCCTGCTGGTCGTCTGGCTGATCGTCTGCCATATGTCCGGGGAAGGCAATGCGTTGCGCGCCGCCGCTCCATTTCTGCTGAGCACCTTGATGTTTCTGGCCGGCAGTTCGCTTTATCTCTACATGCCCCTGTCATCGGCCACCAACCCGCCGATGAATTGGGGATATACCAAAACCATTGACGGCTTCCGCCACCATATCCTTCGCGAACAATACGAACGCATTGAGACCAAACGCCCCCTGCCCGATCTGGTCGAACAATATGTCATGTTCTTCGACGATCTGCGCGAAAACTTCACCGCGCCGCTTGTTGTGACAGCCGTCCTCCCCCTATTCTTCATTCCCTTTCTGCGCCGGCGCGACGCGGAATACATGGCCTTCACCATTTCGTGCTTTTTTCTGATGGGGTTCGCTCTTGTCTATCTTCTCAACCCCAAATTTGACGACCAGTCGCGCTTCATTTGCCGTGTCTTTTACGGACTGGCGCACGGCGTCTTTTCCCTGTGGGTGGGATTGGGGCTTGTCTTTGCAGTGTACTTCGCCAAACGCATGCGGAACCTTGTTCCCCAGGCTCTTTTCGCCCTGGTCATGATGATTCTGGCCTTCTGGGGGCTGCACACCGGCAGATCCGGCATGGTCATCACCGCCTCTTTTGGCGGGGCAGCCCTCTACTTCATGGGCATCCAGCTCCTTTTGCGCCTGTCACCATCTCCGATGCCCATTCTCACGGTCATTTACATGCTGCCGCTGCTTTCCATCACTGCCAATTGGAATGACGCTGAAATGCGCGGCCACGACTTTGGCTGGCGCTACGGCCATGACATGTTGAAAGGCCTTGACAAGGATGCCGTGGTCTATGGCGGCACGGACCCCGGACGTTTTGTTCCCACCTACATGATTTTCGTGGACAGCTTTCAGGACAAAAAATGGAAGCGCGACCCGGACTTCGACCGGCGCGATCTTTACATCATCACCCAGAACGCGCTGGCGGATCAGACCTACATGAAATACATCCGCGACCACTACGCCACCACACGTCCAAAAATGGATCGGTGGTATCACAAGCTGCTTGGACGCGACAAAACCTATCCAAAAGCCCCCCTCATCCTGCCTTCCGAGGAGGAATTTACGGTTATTTTCAACCAAGCCATTGAAAACGCAAAAAAAGAATCCATCCCCGGAATCGTCTTTCAAAAGGACGCCTCCGGCCAGGTTCGGGCGACGGTTCAGGGACTCGAAGGGGTTTTCGCCATCAATGGCGAAGTGGCCCGCTGGATATTTGAAAGAAACAAAGACAAACACTCCTTCTATGTGGAGGAAAGCTATCCATTGAATTGGATGTATCCCTACCTTGAACCCTGCGGCTTGATCATGAAGCTGAACAAGGAACCGCTCAAGGAATTGTCACAGGAAGTCATCCAGCGCGACATGAGCTGCTGGAAGCGGCTAACCGCCGATCTGCTGTCCAACCGGGCTTTCCTCAATGACATTGTCGCCCGGCGGGCCTTTTCAAAGCTGCGCAGTTCAATCGCAGGACTCTACGCCGCGCGCGCCCTGACGAAGGAAGCCGAACACGCGCTTCTGGAATCCATCGATCTCTGTCCCACCAGTTCGGAAGCCAGGGCGCGCCTGATCCAACTGTTCGCCGGACAGGAACGATTCACCGACGCCATGGTCATCTGCCAGGAATGGGAGCGTTTGGATCCAAACAACCGGGCAACATGGCAAACCGAAGCCCAGATCCGCAGTCTGGAGGCCCTTGCCGCAAAGGAAAAAGAGATGGCGGCAGCTTATCCGCAAAAAAAACAAAATCCGGAATTCATCTTCCAATTTGCCGAACTGCTGCGCACCCGGGCCAAGATGTCCGACGCAAACAAGGTGATCGACGAGTATCTTGATCGCAAAGAGACGTCATTGAACTGGTGGCAGAAAGCGCTGGATTTCTACGCCGCCCAGAACCAGGTGGAACGCGTCGAGACCCTTCTCAAACGGCTGATCAGCCGGCAGCCGCAGTATGCACCCGCCCATTACAATCTCTCCATCCTGCTGGCATCCCTGGGACGGCATGATGAAGCCGTGTCCTGTCTGGCGCAATCTTTCAAACTGGACCATCAACTGCGAACCAACGCCATTCAGGATCCACGCCTGGCCCCTCTGCAAGGCTATCTGCCTTTCACCCGGCTGTTGCAATCTCCTCCGGAGGGGAAAAACGCCGCCAAGGCAAAAAACAAGAAATAGCTGAAAGCAGATCACCCTCAATTCCCGGCCAGTCAAGCCTATCGTCCCAGACTGTTAAGCCGGAAAACCGGTCCGACGTGATTGATTGTGTCCGGACGATTTTCCAAAATAACCCCGAATCCATCCTTGATCAACTGCGTGGCCGCATCCATGTCCGAAGAAGAAAACAGCGGTTCGTTAAATTGAAGGCGGAGAATGCTCCTGGCGCTGCCATCATAAACAATCATGGCGACATACTCCGCCGGAAAAGGATGCAGGGTGTAGGTCTTGGGCTCATCCCTCATCAGATTGCCCTCAAGTGTTTTGATCGGGAAGGGGCGGGTGTTGACGGAGGCCTTGAGAATGACCATCCACCTCAGGATGCCAGGCTGGAACACCGCCTTTTGCGGCATTTCCTTCAAACTCAATTCCACACCGCGCAAAGCGCAAGCCCATGGATATTTTTCGTTGTTGAACTGCGCCACCTTGCCCGCCAGCTTCTTGTCACGGGCAAAAAATGCCGCATCAGCAAGGCTGGGAATATGAAATGGGCCAAAAATTGTCTTTTTGTCAGGAACCAAAAGGCTGTTGTAATCCGTAAAATTTGGATTTGTCCAGCAATCCTCAAAAACAAACCGGACGGTCCGTCCGTCCGGGAGCGTCAAAACACGGAGAATTTCCGGTTCGCAAACAATCAGACCATCGGTCCATACTGATCGAACAGCCTCCATGGCGGCGCTCAAATTGCCGCCTTTTGCCGTCACTCCCGATTGCCTTGGAGAAGCGGATCCCAACCCCAAAACCGCCTGATACACGCTCCGGGGGGGGGGCCACATCATGTCACCCTTCAACAATTTCAGCGGCTGGGTTATTTTGGGAACCGTCCCCGCCACTTTTGTTGAATCTGCAGCCGGCGCCAATCCCCCGCTCTTGTGAAGTTTGGCAACCCGATGGGATTTCCAGTAAAAAAGCCCCGCCACACACCATACGACAAGGAAAAAATACCCCAACCCCATGCCGATATTGCGCTTTTTGAGCGCTGCCGGCGAGGGTTCCTTGGAAAGGTGTCCCAAAATAATGGCCGGCAAAAATCCCAATGGCCCAAAGCAACCGCAAAGGAAAGAACTCTCGGCATAGCGATCCTGGACAGCCATATCTCCAATCTTCATAAAGGAAGTGGAGGGCGTTCTAATCGGAACAGGCAGCCTCCGCTGGGTGGTCATTGGAAGCTGGGAGGGCGTCTTTGCTCTGGCTCGCGGTTGAGCAGTGGCCCTGGGAATCGCCTTCTTGGGAGAAGCCACCTGGACTTTCGGGACCTTGATGGAAGGAGGTTTGGGCGCCACCTTGATCGCCTGGGAAGGAGGCAGGGGCGACACAGGAGCCGCCACGGATGCCGCAGGAGATGCGGAAGGCGTGGCTTGCGCTTCCGATGGACCGGCTTCGGCGGGCGGGGACTCCGGCGCTGCAGCCTCAACAGATGCTCCAGCCGGCGGATCATCCTTCAAATCCACCATGAAAATATAATCCGCAAACCGGATCAAATCCCCATGTTTCAAAATCTGCCGGTTGATCCGGTTGCCATTCACAAATGTTCCGTTCAAAGACCACTTGTCCTCAACAACGTACTGGCCATTCTCAAAAAAAATCACCGCATGATCCCCGGAAACGCCCGGATCGGGCAAGTCAACATGAACATGCTCCCCCCGTCCCACGGCCAATGGGGTCTGGCCCAGTTGAAAAATCAACCGGTCCACATCCTCGGATATGTAGATCAGCGACGGCATAACAACGCCACCCCCAACTTATCAGCTCCCGCCGCTCGTTAGGCAAGAAAAATAGGACAAATGTAAAAATCCAAAATTGCCATCAAGAAAGACTATTCGAACCTCCCGAAAAACGAACTGCGCCATTCTGCTGTCAGCAGCCAAGCAGGGCAACCGCTCGTTTCAACGCCAGCCGGGTGGCCACATTCGGGTCGCGAGTTGACCCGCAAAACACATTTTCCGGTCCGACCATCGCAAGCAACCCCGAATGCCGCAACACCCGGTGGCTTTCCGCCAGAATTCCACTGATGATCAAATGCCGCCCCGTTTCACGCAAATACCCCAACAACTCAGCCAGCGCCATCATGCAACTGGCATCCAAATGCCGGGCGTCCTTGAGACGCAAAATGACAATCTTGATGTTGGAATCCCTGGCCGCTGAACGGATGCCCTCCAAAAAAAGATCGGATGCTCCAAAGAACAATTCCCCGCCCACATGCAGGATGGTGATCTTCGGATTCATGCGATTGGCCGGGGATTCCATCTCACACAACTCCCCTTTCTCGTTGAAAGTGTACTCCACCATCACCGGCATTCTTGCCTTGCGCAGATAAAGCACAATGGAAACCACCACTCCCAGATAAATGGCAAAATCCAACGGCAAAAACAGGGCGGAGGCAAAAGTGGCGGCAAAAACAGCCAGATCCGATTTGGTCGAATTCAAGACGATCCGCAGTTGAGCCCTGTTTGCCAGCGAAAACGAGGTCATCAACACCACGGCGGCAAGCGCCGGCGCCGGCACCCAGCCGATCACGGGGCCGAAAAACAACGCGCCGGCCGCGCAAAGCAGCCCATTCACAACCCCGGCCAGCGGCGTCGCCGCCCCGCTGCTCCAGTTCAACATGGACCGGGTCAGCGATCCCGAGGACGGCATGCCGGAACAAAATGCGGAAGCCAGATTGCCAATTCCCAAACCCACCATGTCCTGATTGATATTGACCGTGTCTCCGGAACGAAACGCCAGCGTCTTGGCCATCAGGGCGCTTTCAAGCAATGCCACCAGCGCTATGGCCAGCGCCGGGCTGAACAACAAACGGACAATCCCCCAATCCACGCCGGAAAAGCCCAGTTCCCATTGTCCCACAGGAATGCCTTTGAGCATTTCCACGGACCATCCCGCCTGACTCATCCCCCATCCCGCCAGGCTGGCCAGCGCCAGGGTTGCCGCAACAGTCGGCAGTCTTGGAAAATACCGGCGCAAAACCAGCCAGAACCCCGCAGTCAGGCTCCCCAACAAAAGCGATGACCGGTTTGTTTCGCCAATATGCCTGAAAATTTCCCCGCAAATTCCAAAAAAGGTGGCTGATTTTTCCACATCGATTCCCAACAGGGCGCCCGCCTGATTTGCTCCAATCAACAGGGCCGCCCCCGAAACATATCCTGTAATGACACTGATGGACACAAACTGGATCACATCCGTCCAACGCAACAATCCTCCCACCAACAAACATCCCCCCACCAGCAGGCATAAAACAGCGGCGCCATCCCTCCGGTCAACCTCGGGAGGTAAAACCATCAGGGCGCTCAAAACCAGAATGGCGGTGGCATTGGTCGGTCCGAAAACCGTAAACCGGCTGCGCCCGAACATCCCTCCCAGCAATCCGGCAACGGCCGCAGCATAAATACCGCATTGCACCGGCAGTCCCGCAACCATTGCATAGGCCATGCCCTGCGCAAAAGCCACCAGGGCAACATTCAAGCCGGCAATCAAATCGGCCTTGCAACGGGCGCAATCGTAAACACGCAGGTGCTCCCGCAAAGGAAAAAGCGGAGAGCAGCCGCGCCGTCTCAGGGAACGAAACGCCTTCAATCCCTCAAAAAACAGGTGTTTGTAAACCTCGCTCATGACGGCAAAGAAATCGCAAACAAGCTAATCCCCTCCCCATGATCCCGCAACAGAAATATCCACGATGCGCAAAATTCCACCCCGTCCGCATCGCCCGGCTTCCCCTCATTTTGCCACCGCCCCAATAATCGCAACGACACCGTTTTCATCGTCAAACAGCTCCAGTTTGGCCTTCCCCCTCCCGGCGGAGAGATTATACTTGCCGTTTCCATGAGGTCATCCGCCCAACTGAAGATCCCGCACTATTACTGGCTTGAGGGGCTGAGCGCCGTCAACTGCACCATCTTCACCATGTGCCTGTTTTTCTGGACACGGGAACGGTTTGCCTTCAGCGACGCCACAAACCTGCTTCTGGCCTCCGTGCAGGGGTTGGTCTATCTTTTCTCCACCTTTTTTGGCGGACGTTTGGCGGACCGGTTCGGATATGACCGCACCCTGATCGTCTGTTTTGCCGGGATGGGCGCCACACTGGTCACCGGCAGTTTTATACCCTGCCTGATCATGCCTTTTGTTGCCTTGGCCCTGTACAATCTCTTTGTGGGGCCGACCTGGCCGTCCTTGGAAGCCGCCATTCTCCACTCTCCCGGCAAACTTTCCATGCCCAACCGCTTGGGCATCTACAATCTCTCATGGTCCTTTGGCGATGGAATCGGCCTTTTCCTGAGCGGATTCATGTTCAAATGGAATCCCGACTCGATCTTCTGGCTGCCCGGTCTAATCTATCTCCTCACCATCCCAACCATCCGGTGGGGCCCCCGCAACCACGACGACGAGGGAGTCGTGGCCATGGAAATGCCCCACACCGGCGACACCATTCCCAAGGCTCAAAAACGCCGTTTCATGCAACTGGGCTGGCTGGGCAATGGCCTGGGTTTTCTGATGCTGGCCGGTTTCACCGCCCTGGCGCCACAAATGAGCTTGCGTCTGGGGCTGCCCACCGAAGCCACCCTCTGGCTGACCTGCACCCTCCTGTTTGCCCGCGGTTTTGCCTTTCTCATTTTCTGGAAATGGGAAGGATGGCACTACCACATGGCTTGGTGCCAATGGGCCTTGTGGCTGGCGCCGCTCAGCCTGGCCATCGCCTTTTTCGCCGGAAATCCCGCGGTGGTTTTCGGATCATTGGTCGTCTTTGGCGCGAGCATCGGCCTCTCCTATTCCGGATCCATTTATTATTCCCTGGACTATGGCGACAACAAGGGCGAACTGGGAGGACTGCACGAATCCATCCTCGGTCTCGGCATGTTTATCGGCCCCCTGCTGGCCGCCGGCGCGGCCGCCATGGGCCATGGCGCCACAAGCGCCCAATGGACCCTCATCATCCTGTCCCTGGGCGCCAACGCCATCGGACTGGCGATCCTCAACCTTAAGGAGCCGCCCCCATCCGAACCTGCTTGCCCAGCCGCGCGGTAAACCAGAATTCCGCCCCCTTCCCCTCCTGGCTGTTGACCCCGATCTCTCCCCCCATCAATGCCACAAGTTGCTTTGAAATGGCCAGCCCAAGCCCCGTTCCTCCATACTGGCGCGTAATAGAGGCATCCACCTGGGTGAACTTCTGAAACAGGATGGTCTGTTTCTCCTCCGGAATTCCAATCCCGGAATCCTTCACCAAAAAACGCACCATGGCGTGGTCTTCCGTTTCCGACACCAGACTGGCCCGCACGGAAACCCCTCCTTCACGGGTGAACTTGATCGCGTTGCCCGTCAGATTGATCAGCACTTGGCGCAGGCGCCCCGCATCGCCTCGAAGACGCAATGGAACGTCCGGATCAACCACGCAACCAAACTCCAGTTTTTTGTCATGGGCGCTCACGGCCATCATTTCGGCAAAATCGTCAAACAAGACGCGCAAGTCGAAATCCAGCGTCTCCAACTCAAGCTTGCCCGCCTCAATCTTTGAGAGATCAAGGATGTCATTGATGAGCGCCAGCAGGGATTCCCCGCAATTGCGCACAACCTCGGCATATCGCCGTTGATCATCGTCAAGCTCGGTGAGCAAAAGCAGGCCATTCATGCCAATGATTCCATTCATGGGCGTCCGGATCTCATGACTCATGTTGGCCAGGAACTCGCTCTTGGCCACATTGGCTTTCCCGGCCTGTTTGGCCAGTTCGTTTGCGTGCAACGTGGCTTCCTTGAGCTGGCGGTTGGCCTTGATCCACTCCTCCTCGGCGCGTTTGCGCTCGGTGATATCCTGCCCCTGCGCAATCGTGGCAACCGGCGTTTTCCCGTCCGCATCGAAAAGGGTTGCCGAATTCCACAACACCGTCCGCACGCTCCCGTCCCGGTGACGGATCTCGATCTCAACCGTTTGCAGCCGCTCCCCCTTCAAGGTTTTTCCGATCAACTCCAGCGACTGTTCCGCCCGCCCGGGAGGAAACAACAAATCAACCTTCTTTCCCAAAACCTCGCGGGATGTCCACCCGGTCAAAAATTCAAAAGCATGGTTGAATCGGGTGATTCTGAATTGAGGATCCCACACGATGATCGGGGCATTGGCGTAATTGAACAGGTTGTCCAGATACGCGTTGGTCTTGCGCAAAGCCTCCACCGCCTTTTTGCGTTCCGTGATATCCTGTCCCTGCGCAATGGTGGCAATCGGCGTTTTTCCATCCGTCTCAAAGAGGGTGGCTGAATTCCAAAGCACCGTGCGCGCCATCCCGTCGCGATGCTGGATTTCGATCTCAACCGACTGCCAGCGTTCGCCTTTCAATGTTTTCCCAATCAATTCCATTGCATGGCTCAGATGGGCTGGCGGAAACAACATATCGACCTTTTTGCCCATCACCTCATCCGCCGTCCATCCGGTCAAAAATTCAAAAGCATGGTTGAACCGGGTGATCCTGAATTGAGGATCCCACACAATGATCGGGGCGTTGGCATAATTAAACAGACTGTCCAGATATGCCGTGGTCTTGCGCCACCCCTCCTCCTCATGCTTGCGCTCGGTAATATCCCGGCCTTCGGCAACCAGATAGACCACATTCCCGGCGTTGTCTCTCGCCGGCTTGAGGGAAAAATCAAAATTGTCAATCTTTCCATTTTTATCGATATTCGTTTTCTCAAAACGGACGATTTCCCCGAGCGCCGCTTTTTTCACAGCCTGGCGCAGCATTTCCTGCTGTTTCGCGGAATGGGTCCACCAGGGGGTTTCCCAGAAAGGCTGGTTCAAAACATCCGCCTTCTTTCTCCCGAAAAACTCCAAGGCGGTCCGATTCACCTCGATCAGCGTCCCATCCGGAGTCAGCAATCCAATGAATTGGAAACTATTGTCAAAAAGGGCCTGAAACTTCAGATTGCTCTCCCTCAAGGCTTTCTCCACCCGTTTCTGCTCGGCAAATCGATCCTTCCAAGCCCTCAACGCCATCCCCTCCCGCGTCAACCTCCCAAAATCGGCCGGGGACAAATACCCCTGGTTCTCATGATGCACCTCTCCCACGATCACATGCGGATGAATTTGGAGGACATCCAGCAAAATAGCGGGGGAAAAACGCCTCTCGGGATACTGGCAAATGGCAAGGCACCGGCTCCCCGGGAAAAAATCATTGAGCTTGTTCTCGTACTCCATCAATCGCGCAATCCCGGCATCCACCCCAAGCGCCCAGGTCATCTCCCCCGTCACCCGCAACGCCGAATACCCCCTGGCCAGCGCCTCCTGGGTTTTGGCTTTCAGCAGGGCGATCATCCGATCGGGATCAAAAGCGCCATCGCTAAGATAAACCTCCTTCGCGGGCTTCACCGTCAATTGTTCCGATTTTAAACACTCCTCGAGATTGATTTGACGGCAAAACAGGGCGTCCTGGCGAAACATGTCAAGAACAGCTTCGCGCGAATGTTCATCAACCAGACAAAGCACCCGTTGATTCTGTTCCAGCCCCTCGCGAACAAACGAAACCATCACCCTCCGGTATTGTTCCTCGTTCTGGTAAATCCAGCCCGCATGATCGCCAGGTTTGAAAACCCGCGTGACGGATGGCATGTCATCCGGCTGGCTGGGATGCTCGGCTTGTGAATGATTGGACATGCTCGCCTTAGTTTTCCGCGTTTTCTTCGGAAGATAAAGAAAATTCAAATCAATCAAGCCGGTGCTGGCGGATTTTCTGGCAAACCGCCTGCCGGGTCACCTTGCTTGATGCTGCCGAACAAATCGCGGTGAGTCGCCGAAATGCCCCGCACATCGACGGGAAACGTTCCCTGCCCGCCCAAAACGCTGGGGCCCGGCTTAATTTAACCTTGCTTTCAGCAACAGGAGATGCTCTTGAACACCTCCCATGTTTACCGGAACCTATACAGCCCTGATCACTCCCTTTCGCAACGGAAAATTGGACGAAAAGGCCCTGCGAAAACTGGTGGAACGGCAAATCGACGCGGGCATTGACGGTTTGGTCCCCGTTGGAACCACCGGAGAATGCGCCACCCTCAGCGTTGAGGAACACATCCGCATCGTCTCCCTGGTCGTTAAAACCGCCAAAGGCCGATGCAAAGTGATGGCCGGCACGGGCGCAAACTGCACCGAGGAAGCCATCGAGTTAACCCGGGCCGCCGAGCGCGCGGGCGCCGACGCGTCCCTCCAAGTGGCGCCCTATTACAATAAACCCACCCAAGAGGGGCTCTACCGCCACTTTAAGGCCATTGCGTCGAAAACCAAACTGCCCTTGGTCCTCTACAGCATTCCCGGACGCTGCGGCATCGAAATCGGCGTGGAAACCATCTGCCGCCTGAAAGCCGGCTGCCGGAACATTGCCGGCATCAAGGAAGCTGGCGGCACGCCGGATCGTGTCAGCCTGTTGCGGGCCTCCCTGCCCTCCTCTTTCATCATTCTTTCCGGAGACGATTCCCTCACCCTCCCCTTCATGTCGGTGGGGGCGCAAGGCGTCATCAGCGTCGCGTCCAATGTCATGCCCCGCGAAACCGCGGACATGGTGCGGGCCTTCCGCGAGGGACGACTGGATGACGCCCTGGCGCTTCACGCCAGGCTCTTTCCGCTCTTCAAAAACCTCTTCCTCGAAACCAACCCCATTCCTGTCAAGGCAGCCATGGCCATGCTCAAGCTCGTCCGGGAGGAATACCGGCTGCCGCTCTGCGAAATGAATCCAGCCAACCGAGCCAAGCTGCTTCAGACCCTGAAACAGGTCGGCGCGCGCTGATCAAAAGACGTCAAACCTCCGGCCCGCTCCCCTGCCGCCGCAAACAGCGGACGGCAGGGAACGGACCAAACACTCACGCCAGCTTCAAAATGGCGTCCATGGCCTTGGATGTATTGTGGATCAGCACCTCCGGGCAATGCTTGTAGAACGGCACGGGCGGAATCATCTCCGCCGTCACCCATCCCTGATATCCAACCTTCTTCAGCGCCGCCATCACGGCAGCCCAATTCACATCGCCGGAAAGAAGATCGACGAAACCATCCACCGATCCCACCGCCCTGCGGTAATCCTTCAGGTGAACCCGGGCAATCCGCCTGCCCAAAACCGAAATCCAATGCTCCGGATAACCCGTGGCAAGGACATTGCCCACATCGAAATAGGACTTCACCTGCTGGCTCTTGAAGCCATCAATGAACGCCTTCATCTCCAACGGAGTCAGGAGAAACTTGTTCCACACATTCTCCACCCCCAGGGTCACCCCCATCTTCTCCGCCGTGGGAATCGCCTTTTTGATGAAATCCGCCGCCCGCTCATAAGCCAGGTCATAGGGAACCACTTCCCCGCCGGGAATGAAATCCACCCCGACCGCGCCGGGAACCACCAGGATCGCGTCGAGTCCGAGCCAATTGGCGCATTCGATCTGGCGTTTCAAAATGCCGGCCGCTTTCGCGCGCACCGCCGCATCCGCGCTGGCTGCGTTGGCGCCCCAATACAACCCGGTGGCCAGCCCGCTGAGTTGGATGCCCACCTTGCCGGCCAGCTTGCGAACCCCTTCGACATCGGACTTCTTGCTCTTGAGATTGACCGGCCCGTCCTCGGACAAATCGATTTCAAATCCTTCGAACCCGGCATCCCTGGCCAGTTTCATTTTTTGTTCGAGCGACCAATTGCCGTAAAACGACCAGATACTGATGGATTTTTTCATGAATAACAATGCGTTAAGTTTTGTAACGTTTCAGATTTATCTGCCTCCCCGCTGTTGTCATTGCGAGCCCGCCCGGCGGGCGAAGCAATCTCGTGACCGGGATTGCTTCGTCGCCCACTATGCCGTGGCTTCTCGCAATGACAAACGGAGAACTCTACAGTTTGACCTCCCTGCCCTTGTCCGCCGACTCGATTTCGGCGAAGACCGTGCGCAACGATTCGCAGGCCTGCCAGGCTGTCGCCAGCTTGGGCGCCTTGCCGGCTTCAAGACAGTTGATGAAATACTGCAATTCATTGAAGTAACCGCCCAGGGAGGAAATGTTCCCTTCGCCAGTGCTGGAACTTTTTGTGCTCGGCGCCTTGAACGGCAACGGCGCCGGCTTGGCATTGCCAAGAGTCACCATCATGGACGGATTGGCGCGGGAATCGTATTCCACGGCGCCCTTCTCGAATATCGCCTGGAACGCCATCTGGAATCCCCAGTTGGGGGGATAGTTCCATCCGCCCTCGGCGCTCACCGCGACATTTTTGAACTCATACTGCGTGAAGATGTGGCTGTATCCGGCAAAATCCCGGGTTCCCACGCTGGTCACCGACTTGGGAGCGCCCAGCAAATGATGAACGAAATCCGTGTCATGAATATGCAGATCGAAAACCGCCCCGCCGGAACGCTTGCTGTTCTGCAGCCAGTTCTTGCTGCTGGCCAGCGGACGCGAACTGCGGCGCTGCATGGTCAGGCTCAAAAGCTTGCCAGCCTTCTTGGACTTCACAAAATCGACAAAAGACTGATACTCCGGCCAGAACCGGATGCACAGCCCCACCATGAAGAATCCATCCGCCTTGTCCGCGGCTTTCGCCACAGCCTCGGCCTCTTTGACCGAACGGGCCAGGGGCTTCTCGCAAAACACATGCTTGCCTGCCTTCAAGGCGGCCAGCGCGTTTTCCGCGTGCTCGTCAGTCGGCAGACAGACGTCCACCACATCCACATCCTCCGCCGCAAGCAGGGCCTTCAAATTCGGATAAACCGGCAGGTCCAGCCCCAACATCTTGAGGGCTTTTTTCGCCCGCGCCGGGTCCGCTTCGACCGCCGCCGTCAGTTGGGCTTTTGAAAGTTGTCCATATGCCTGGGCGTGCATGCCGCCCATGAAACCAAGTCCGAGAATTGCAATTTTCTTCATAGTGCAACCAATGTAACACACATCATTTTGTTGCGCAACAAAAAAAATATGTTACATTTCTTGGCCGGTTGAATTTTATCCGCCCACAGCAGCCCCGGCCAACTCCGCCATGACCCAACCCCAAAAAAACTTCTCCGATTTGCGCGGCAGCGGCGCCAGCGAATTGGACCTTGCCCTGCGACAGATGCTGTCTCAGCGGCATCTCGACCGGCTGTCCCCCCTGCCCTCGACACGCGATTTGGCCCGAAAATTCGGTATTTCCAATACCACCGCCTATCGGGTGTTGCTCAAGCTGTTGGAGGAATGCCTTCTCTGGCGGCACGAAAATGGGCGTTTCTACCATGCCGAAGCGCGGGAACTCATCGAAAAACCGCGTCCGCTGGCCTGCCTTTTGCGCCGGCTCGAAACATGGTCGATCGCCTATGAAAACATCATGCAGGGCTTCAGCCAGGTTTGCGGCCAGCACAAAAGAGGGATGCTTTTCGTCCACAACGAATCGCTGGTTCAACATCCGGATCTCAGCCGCCCTCCCTCTTACGCCTCGCTTCAACAGCAAAGGCAGGCCCTGAAGGAATTCTCCCTCACCCATGCCAGCCTGACCGGCGGCGTCCTGCTCGACGACGCATGGTCCGACAGTATCCTGGCTGAATTTCAGGATATTCTCCACAACGCGGTGGTCGTTTATCGCAAGACATCCCTTCCCTTTCTTTCCAACGTTCAGGTGGATTTCAAGGCCGCCGCCCTGCTTGCCGTGGCCCACGCCTGCGCCCGGGGCTATCAGCAACTCTGGCTGGCGGTGCCCTTTACTTGCGACGCTCCCGTGGACACCATGATCGAAAACGTCGTCGCCGCCGGAAAGGAGGTGGGATGTCCCCTGCCCAAAGACCGCATCTTTTCAGTTGCAACCCCCGAAGAACGCGCCGCCTTTGTTGACAGGCTTAAAAAACAACGCGACCGGGTGGCGGTTTTTTGCCCGGAAGACAATGTCGCCAGCCTGTTGCAAAAAACCCTTCAAAACGCCGGTCTCCGATGCCCCGAACAAGCCGGCCTCATCTCCGGCATGGGCAGCGCCGTGGTCCAGTCGCGAAACATCACCAGCGTCCAATGCGATTTTGCCGCCCTCGGACGCAAGGCGGCGGAAATCCTGCTCCAGGGACGGCAGACGGACACCATCCTTCCCCAACGATTATTAACTGGCGGGACGACTTGACCCCCGCCCTCCAATCGGCAAGAATGGCTGGAACCCGCGCATCGAACCCGCGTCGGGCAGAGAGGAGAAATCATGTTTTCCGGCATAGTTGAAGGACAAGGCAGACTGGCGCGCATCAAGCCGGTGGCGGCCAGCTTTGTCATCGAAGTGACCCACGAGGGACTGGGTCGCGGCGTAAAGATCGGCGATTCCATTGCCGTCAATGGCTGCTGCCTCACCGTGGTGGGCAACCGGCAGGGACGATTCCGTTTCGACATCCTGCGGGAAACCTGGAACCGCACCGTATTCCATGCCTGCAAAACCGGACAACGTGTCAATCTCGAACGTTCTTTGCGCATGGGGGACCGGATCGGCGGACACTTGGTCACCGGCCACATCGACG
The DNA here is from genome assembly GCA_028687435.1 of Verrucomicrobiia bacterium. Taxonomy (GTDB): domain Bacteria; phylum Verrucomicrobiota; class Verrucomicrobiia; order JABWAM01; family JABWAM01; genus JAQUAF01. The sequence goes on from JAQUAF010000005.1 coordinate 103,404, forward strand.
GCGTGGGAAAATTGACCCGGCACGAGGAAAAATACCCCGATGTTTATGTGGAAATCGAACCTCCCTCCGGTTTCATGCGCTATATCGTCATGAAAGGCTGCGTGGCCATCGACGGCATCAGCCTGACCGTGGCCACGGTCACCCGCAAAAGCTTCGGCATCTGGCTCATCCCTCACACGCTCGAACTCACCACCCTCGGCTGGAAACGCCGGCATGACCTCGTGAATCTGGAGGCCGACATGCTCGCCAAGTACGCCCAAAACACCATTCCCCGATGAATTCCGTCCTTGAACAACTCCTGGTTCTCCAGGACCGCGATCAACAACTCCTCCGGCTGGACATCGAAAGCAAACGCATGCCTCGCGAAGAAGAAGATTTGAGCAACCGCCTTCAACAAGCCACCGCCACGGCGGAAACCGCCAAGGGCGAATCCCAGCGCATCGAAGCCGAGCGCAAACGGCTGGAAGTGGAGGTGGAGTCAAAACGCACCCAGATCAACAAGTACAAAACCCAGCTTCTGGAAATCAAAAACAACGACCAATTCCACGCCCTGCAACACGAAATCTCCGCGGCCGAACAGGAAATCCGCAAGATCGAAGATACCGAACTCGACCTGATGGAGCAATACGAGCAGGCCCAGGTCATTGTCAAAAAAGCCCGGGAAGAGCTTGCCGAACAAACCAAGCGGATCGAAACGCAACGGCAGCAACTCCGGGAAAAGGACGCCGCCATCCGCAAACAGGTGACAAGCCTTCAGACCGAACGAACCCAACTGGCTTCCGGCATCGACGAAAGCGCGCGCAGCCGCTACGAACGCATCGCCCGCAGCAAAAACGGCCAGGCCATCGTCCGCGTCACCAACGGCCTCTGCGGCGGCTGCCACCTGACCCTGACCGCCCAGACCATTCACAATGTCCGCAACGATTCCGAGTTGATCGCTTGCACCAATTGCGGACGTATCCTATATTGGATGCCGGAGTAGTTTGAATTGGATGTTTAGACTGAAGGCTGAAGACTATTGGGAATTTTCGAGGCAACAACCTGCCTCAAATTCGTCTCCACCCCGGTTTTAAACTCCAAACAATCAAGGGGCGGATCATCGCTCCGGACGCTTTGGCGTCCGGAGAGGAAAGTCCGGGCTCCTCGGGCAAGGGCGCCCCGTGACAAACGGGGGAATGCCGTTGGCGCAAGCGCGGCATGACGGATAGTGCCACAGAAAACAGACAGCCCCGAAAGGGGTGATGGTGAAAAGGCGGGGTAAGAGCCCACCGGCCGGAGAGCAATCGACGGCGCATGGAAAACCCCCCCGGAGCGAGACCAAGAAGGGGTGAATCGGGCCTGCCCGACCCGTTATGAACCCCGGGTAAGGTCGCAGCCGGCCAGGAAACACCGCAAGGCGTTTCCTGACGGCTCCAGAATCGGCGCTTTGCGCGGATTCGGGAAGAGGAATGATGATCACGGCAGCGGGCTTGCCCGCCGCCGCACAGAACCCGGCTTACAGCCCCCCAATCCCCCCGGTTTTTCCACAAGAAAGACCGGGGGGCCTTTTTTTAATGTGAAGTTTTGCAAGAGCCTCATGTGGCAGCGGACGGGACACACCGATGATCTCCAAACCAGAACCGGAACGCTCTGCCGTTTTTTCAAAACTCGACCGTGAAACCAATGTTGTTCAGGCGGTCCATCTCTTTTTGGGACATGGCGCGTCCCCGGGGCGCTGAAGCGGAAGCCTTCCCTTCCAAAAGCCCCTTTTCCGCCTCCACCATCACTTTTTCGATGTCCTTGAGAGAAAAGGGCTTGGTCAGCACCCGGATCGTCTTGGGCAGTTGCCCATACTGCTCTGGATCGCCGCTCATCACCACAATATTGACTTTCACCAGTCCGCTCAACGCCTCGATCACCGATTTGCCGTCGAGACGGGGAAGATTCAAATCCAGAAAAACCAGGTTGAACCCGTGTTTCGGATCAGCCAGCAGGCTGACCGCGTTGTGTCCGTTGCACAACACGCTCACCTCGTGCCTGCCCAAGGCGTTGATCATGTCGAACAGCATGCCCCGGACCTGCCGGTCGTCCTCCACAATAAGAATATTCATGGAAAATGAGTCCTGTTCCATGAACATGCCATCCCTCAACCAAAAACGCAATCCCTTTCAACGCTCTTTAAGGCGTACAAGAATCCCAACACTCTCCTCGCCATTACCCTCATTTTTCCTCAGTCGTCTCCCTATGCCGCTCTGATCGCGACAATTTTTCATCCGGTCGTACATTTTTTTGTCGCAAGAATTAGGTCATCTGCACCCTTCAAATTTAAAAAACAACATTATTTTCTTGAAAGATATATTTTTCAATGATATATATTATCAAGGAAAACATTCCATGCAAACTTTAAACTTTGTCAAACTCGGGTCGTTGCGAAATATCGATGCGTTTCGCAAGCTTGCCGCAGATTTGAAACTGAATTTACCTTGCGATGAAAAAATTCTAAAGGCGCCGGATTCACCTTTGGCGCAACCCATCGAAGTCCAAGGACGAAAGGTGGGCAATCGTTGGGCAGTGCATCCCATGGAAGGATGGGACGCAACCCTCGATGGGCGTCCCACCCCCCCACTCACCCGGCGATGGGAAAATTTTGGCCGTAGCGGGGCGAAACTGATCTGGGGCGGAGAAGCCATGGCGGTTCAAGCCGCAGGACGCGCCAATCCCCATCAATTGCAGATCGATGCGGCACATTTGGATGACTTGGCCGGGCTCCGCCAAAAACTGATCGATGCCCACCGCCTTCATCATGGGCGGACAGACGATTTGCTGGTGGGATTTCAACTCACCCACTCGGGACGCTTCGCTCGTCCCAAAGGCGAACCCTGTCCTCGCGTAGCCTATCGTCATCCACTCTTGGATCAACGGGTTGGCGTGACCAGCGACAAGGCCATTTTGAGCGATGGCGAAGTGGAGGAATTGATCGGCTGCTATATCCAGGCCGCCGGGGTGGCTGCCGACGCTGGCGCTGATTTCGTGGACATCAAACATTGTCATGGCTATTTGCTGCACGAATTTCTCGGCGCCCATACGCGTCCCGGACCATATGGCGGCTCCTTTGAAAACCGCACCCGCCTTCTCCGCGAAATCGCAAAGGGAATTCGCTCCAGCCGTCCGCATCTGCTGATCGGGGTACGATTCAGCGCTTTCGACACGGTCCCCTTTTATCCCGATCCAACCCAAAGCTCCGGAAAAAAATTGGGCCCGGGCATTCCCGAAAATTACTCAGCCTGCCTTCCCTACCGGTACGGATTTGCGATTGACGAAGCCCATCCCGTGAACCACGACTTGAGCGAAGCCATCCGTTTCATGGACTTGCTGAAATCACTCGACATCCGGCTGGTGAACATTTCCGGAGGAAGCCCATACTACAGCCCCCATCTTGAACGTCCGGCGGCCTATCCGCCTTCCGATGGTTATGGCCCGCCGGAAGATCCCCTGATTGGCGTGGCCCGCCATATTGCCGTGACGGCGGAATTGAAACGGCATTGTCCGGAAATGATTGTGGCCGGATCGGGATACAGTTATTTGCAGGAATTTCTGCCGCATGTGGCCCAGTCGGTGGTGCGGCAGGGCGGCGCCGATTTTGTGGGGATCGGGCGGATGGTCCTGCCCTATCCGGAATTTCCATCCGATGTGCTTGAAAAAGGGACCATCGTTCCCCGCCGTCTGTGCCGGACCTTGAGCGATTGCACCACAGCGCCCCGCAAAGGATTGATCTCCGGCTGCTTTCCGCTGGACGATTATTACAAAGCCTTGCCGGAGGCGGAACAGCTCAAGAAAATGAAAGGAGGACGGTGATTTTATGGATTCGTCAAACAAGAAGGCGGTTTTGATCACTGGCGCGACCCGCGGCATTGGTTACGGAATTGCGGAATGTCTGGCAAGGGAGGGTTGCCGGCTGGCTCTTTGCGGAATGAGGGAGGAAAACGCGGTGACCAAGGAATTGGATCATCTCCGTTCCTTGGGCGGCGAGATATTGTATTGCCAGGCCGACGTGGGGAATGCCTGCGCAAGACAGCGGATGCTGGACAAAATCAAAGATCGTTTCGGCGCGCTGCATGTCCTGATCAATAATGCCGGAGTGGCGCCGCAGGCGCGGGTGGATATCCTGGAAGCCACGGAAGAAAGCTTTGAACGGTTGATCCACACCAACCTTCAAGGCCCTTATTTTCTGACCCAATCAACGGCCCGCTGGATGATCGAACAACGAAAGAACAATCCAGCCTGCCCCATGTGCGTGATCAATATTTCCTCGGTCTCCGCCACCACGCCATCCACGAGCCGGGGTGATTACTGCATTTCCAAAGCCGGAGTGAGCATGGCAACACGATTATGGGCGGCGCGCCTGGCGGAATTCAATATTCCCGTCTATGAAATCCGGCCCGGCCTCATCGCAACGGACATGACCGCCGCAGTCCGCACCGCCTACGATCAGCGCATCAAGGAGGGACTGCTCCCGCAAGCCCGCTGGGGAACCCCCGCGGATGTCGGACGCGCAGCCGCCATGCTGGTTCGCGGAGACCTGGCCTATTCCACCGGCCAAGTGTTGATGGTAGACGGAGGCTTGACCATTCCAAGGCTTTAGCCCGGCACGGATCGAACGATCGTTCTAAATTGTGACCCGGGCTTCGTATTTGCCAATTTTGTCGCTTTCGAAGGCAAACCGGAATTCACCCCGTCCCCTGACCAGATAACATTTTTCCAGATGGTTCCTTCCCGGGATATGGTTGGTTTCCTCGATGGGCAGGCCTTCGACCAACTCCAATCCCTTGTCGGCGATGGCATGGCAAACGGGCTTTTTATGAGGGAAAAATTTCCTGTATTGTTCGGTGATCTGGGTCCCCAGATAACCCTCGTTGCGGACTGTTGCCACGATGGAGCGCAGATCATCCGACACGGTGTTTTTTTTGAGTTCGATGGTGATGCGCGGACGCAAATCCGCCATGTATAAAACCATCTTGCGCACGCTTTCCACGATTTGCGGATACAGATTCGGCCCGATTTGCAGCAGGTCAAAATGGCTTTCGCCTCCGATTTCGATTTCGCCCAGTTGCGGATGGCGGAAAGCCTTCCATGGATGGAAAATGGTGTGTCCGCCCTTGTTTTGATATTCCACCAACTTGTATTTCAGATATCCCATTCGATCGGGCCGGTCGGCAAACACTCCCTCGGTCGTGACGCCGGCTGACATGTATCCCCAACCCACTTCGATCTCAAACGTCAGCAGTCCCTGATATTCATAGGCCCAGTCGGGGAAAAGTCCGGGCAGCAAGTGAGGGAACAAACTTTTGACGCAATATTGGCGGGAAGACATGGCGGGGAAACCGGTGAGTTTTTCCCCTTCCTTTGCCAGTTCGTCAATCATCCGCATGTCGGAGGCTGGAAAATCCTCCGGTTTTTTATATCCGGGAACCCGGAAGAGAGCAAAGGTCCCGTTGTGAATGGAAAATGAGGCGAAGATATTCCGCTGCCGGAAGATGAAATCCGCCAGGCTCTTGGTTTCGATAAAACTAAGCGGATAATCTCCAAACGATTTGTCGTCCCATTCGCTGGGATGCCAGTTGGCCGGCCAGTTGCGGTTGAAATCGGCATTCCGGCAGCCGGGACGGGAAACATCCCTCGTTTTGCCGTCCCAATTCTCGAAATGCCCTTCCATCGCCACCTCATAATACTTTCCATCCGCATCCTCCGGCTTCCGTTCAATCATCAGGCGGGGATCTTTGGGATGTTCCTTCCATTTCCCGTTTTTATCCGGCCACCGCATTTGCAGCACCAAACCGTTGCCGTCCTCGTCGTCCGTCACAAACCCGTTGGGCCGGTCCAGCATGGTCCGCTTGCTGCGGTTGTCCCGCCGGCTGTTGATAAAATCCTCGGCGCCATCCGGATTGACCCTTGGAACGACATAAAACACCACCTCATCCAGCAACTGACGGTGATCCGCCTGATGCGTCAGCAGATATTCCATGAAACAAAGCGCGGAGGAGCAGCCCGAGAGTTCCGGCGAATGGATGTTGGCGGTGATGAGAAAGCCGGTTTTGCGTTCATCGGGAATTTGCTTGTTGCCCAGACAGCAAAGCCAGATCTGGCGGCCGCCCTCGGTCTGGCCGATGGATTCCAAACGGACATGACCGGGATGTTTTCGTTCGATTTCCTTAAGGTAATCCGTAAGTTCCTCGTAAGTGAATCTTTTGTAAAAACGGGTCATTGGGAGATTTTTGATTTTAGATTGATGATTTTTGATTTTCATGGTGCTTGTTGTTTTGTAAAAAAATATTCATGATTGAGGGGACGCCAGCCCTTCCTGAAGCATGATATCGCGGGCCAGTTCCTTGTCCGCCAGGGTTTTGCCGGCTTCAATGATTTTGATGCGATCCCCTGTCTCATCGGCGGATTTGAATTCCAGCAGGATTTCTTTTATCCCGGACGCAAATTTCAATTTGATGCGGCCATTTTCATTTGTCAGTTGCGCATCGTTCATCTTTTCAAGGCTTTTATCGCCCACTTGGATCAAGTGAAGAAAAAGGTCCTCCTGCCCCGCCGTCCCCGGCTTGATTTCCATCCGCCATCGCCCCAACAGTTCGGGAACCTCGCCGGCTTTGTGTTTTCTTGACGTTTTTAAAACGTATTTTTGATCGATGAGGAGTTTGGAGGGGGGCGCGTCGATGGAATAGTTGACTCCATCCGCCAGAAATCCCTTTCCCGGACCGCCGATTTTTTCCAGAACGGCGTCTGCGGGCAGCAGGGTCCGACAATAGATTCGTCCTTCCGCCTGGTCGCTTCGCCATGTTTTGTCCGCCAGCAATTCGGGCTCATTGGCGTGATGCAGCAACCAGCGTTTGGAATATTCCGCCTTGGTCGATGTCACCCGGTCCAGGACGACAAAATGGAAGGGTGGAACAAAAATGAACTGCCGCAGCATCTTTCCGCATTTTTGGGGATGATAAGCCCCGGTGGCGTCGCCCGCCACGTAAGTGTACTGGGGGCCGGTCTCAAACGCCGCCACTTTGCCGCCCAAAATGTTGTTTTGCCCGCCGTCCTGCCCGTAAACCTGCCCGTTCCAATAGGGCGATGGCGCTTCGCCCGGCATCTTGATCATCACGCAGTTATGCGCCACGGTTTGCGCGTAATAATTCTGAAGGTTGTCCGTGTTCCCGTCCCGTGTGCCGGTGTCCAGGATCAGAAAACCTTTCCGGTAGATGGTGAAGTGGGTGTTGTCATAGTGCCGATGAGTGGCATTGAGACCGCCGCAGGCGAACAGGGCGTAAGTGTCATCCGGTTCCTGGCCGGAACGCATGATGACATGGCCGAAGCCCTTGAAATATCGCGCCGGGGGAAACCGGAGGCCGGATGGGGAAAACGCTGGCGTTTTTGGATCATCGGTAATGAAAGGATGGGCGGGAAAAATAAAACGCGGTTTTGCAATGGCGGTTTTTTCCCGCGCCATAGCCGCCATTTGAGCCCATTCCGGATGGGTTTTTTGGTAAAAATGAATGATCTGCGACATGTGGACATACAGGTCATTGCGGGCATTTGTCAGACTGTTGGCTTCGTGATGATCATCGCCGTAACCGAAGATGTGGTTTTCCGGCAGCCAATTCCATAAAACATAGTTTGGAAACAATCCTGGATAAGGCCACTGTCCGGAAAAATCCTCGTTCAACGCCGATTGCCAGGCATGGAAAAAATTCCATTCAGCATAAGGATAGGCGGCCATGCAATATCCCGCCACCGGAGTGCTGATGCCCCCGTCCTTCCCGGCCGCCTCGGAGCGGAATTTGAGCATCTCCTGATGATCCTGATATCCGCGTTGCAGGAACGCAGCCGCCCGTTCATCGTCAATCCCTTCCTTTGAAAACAACAATCCCACATACCAGGCCATGGCGCCTTCCCCATAAAAACCGCCATGCAGACCGAGGTTCCGTCGGAGAACATTGGGTTTGTTCAGAATATCGTCAACATGTTCCAGCATGCCCTTGCCCAACTCATTTCGTTCCTGCGCGCTCAATTCATCCCAAATCCAATCCATGGCCGAGAGCCAGCAGATGCCCGTCCAGCCATACCAACTGGCGGCCTGATTGTCCGCATAACAGGCCCGGTAATAATCCAGGCTGGCATAGAGCATGTCCTTGATTTTTTTAAGCCTTGCGGGATCGGGTTCGATGCGCTGGACCAGCGCCAGCCGCGCAACGGCGTATCCCCAGTCGCCTGGGACCGTTTCGCTTCCCTCACGTTGTTTGGGTGGAGGAACGTTTGACCACGGTTTTTCCGGCTTGGGGGATAACGCCAGTTCCTTGAGTTTCCGCCAATCGTCCGCTTTTTCATTCAATGCGCGCGCCTTGACAACCGGCCAAGTGTCCCGGTTGAAGAACAGCCGCGGATGATCCCGCCGGATTCGATCCGGCCAGTCCGCATCCGTTTTTTTGACATCCGCGACGTCTGGCGGCGTGACCTTGGGGGCTTGGGAGGAAACTACTTGAAGTTTTTTTTCCGGATTTTTCCGGGATGTTTCTTGCGGGGCTTTTTTGGGAATGTTCCTGTCTGCACAGCCGCAGACCAGGAGGACGGCAGCCATGCATAATTTCAAGAGCGACAAACCGGCAGAATTCCGCTGGAAACCAAGGGATGGTTGGGGGCTGGTTTTCATGAAATCCGGAGGATCAGGCGTCTTTCCGCGCCAGAAATGGATTTTCATTCAACATGGATTGATTCTTTCTTTTGGCGTTGAAGGCTGTCTTTGCAAAATATTTTCATCTTCAGGGGATTAGCCTGCAAACTTCATCAAAAAGCTGAAATTTGCAGGAAATCCAAAACTCGAAATCAAAAATCCGAATGAAATGAGCGCGAATAAAACGCAAAGGGCGGTGTTTAAGCACGGGAACAAATTGTTCCTTGCATCGTTTTGAATTTTCCTTGAAGTTTCGATATTCAAATTTCCCGGATTTTGGCGCGAAATCCGGGTTAGAACGTCACCAGGCTCCCGTTTTTTGCGAATCCCTTGGTAATTCCAAAATTCTTCAACCTCGCCGGTTCGCAAAGCGCCACATGTCCATCCCCGAAAAGAACCATTGCGCAGCCGTTGTGACGAAGATGAACTCCATCCTGGGTGGTGCCAGGGGAATTGTAGATGATATAGACTTGACAATTGTCGATCGGATCAACGCTGTCGAACAACATGGGATATTCGGCCGGATTTCGCAAATTGGCCAGATTGACGAAAACCGTGTTGTTTGCATGATAGGTTTCATCCGGAATAAAACTGTTTTCGTCTGTTGCCGATCTTCGCTGACAGCCGTAGGTGTAAGTCAAGCCGTTTGCTGTTAATTGGTTTGTGACAGTGGGGCCCGCGGGACAATAGGCGGTGCGAAAATCCTTGAGATATTTCACGGGCGCAAGGCTTCCATACAAGTATCGCCCCCAACCTGATGATGGGGGCGAATAGCCCGGATGATACATCATGAGCACAAAAACGCCCTCGTTGTCGGCGGCATATTGGTTCAGGGCCAGCCCGATCTGGCGGAGATTGTTCATGCAGACAGCCTGTTTTGCGTTTTCCCGGACGTTTTTCAGCGCGGGCATGAGCAGGGCAGCCAACAGGGAAAAAATTCCCACGACGACCAATAATTCCACAAGCGTGAATGCGCGGCATTTATTAGGGTTGTCCATATTGTTTTTCTCGTCTTTCCAGTGGAAGGTCTTTCCCGCCAAAGGACGGTTTTTAATGATGATTTCAAAGTTTTGCAATTTCATCCTTGAGGAAGCGGTCGATTCCCGGCGCAAATGGAGCGTCGGCCAGATAACGGGTTGAGGCCAGAACTTCATAACCGCCCTGCGGCAGCATGCTGTCGGAGGGAATATAGGCGTTGGTGTAAAAACAGTATCCCAGCAGGATTGTTTTTGCGGATGGAAAGCTTTGTTTGATCAAGGTCCCGGCTTCCGCCGTCCACTCGCCCGATGCGCCGATTAGGGTCAGGTCTCCGGATAATCTGGTCTTGTTCACCAACATTTCATGATGGAGAGGCAGCGTCCCTGTCCGGCGTTTTTCAAAAAACTCCCTGGCCCAAAAACGGTTGATTTGAGGGGAGCAGCCGTATTCATCGCAGTCCTGGTCCATCATTTCCATCAGTTTGTCGTCAGAAGGATATTTTGACGCGTCGAAAGGAATCTTGATGACTTTTTCCCGGCTGGAGAGATCGACGTTCAGGGGGGAGGCATCGCGCGATTGGATGATGCTGACGATCTGAGCGCCCATTTTTTCGCCAAGTTCATCGACTTGAGCGGGTGTTGCCTGGACAAAAGCCTTGTTGGCCGGATTGAAGAATCGCGGTTTTGCGCTGCCGCCCGCGCCCTGAAGAAACAAGGTGTGGACTTGCGATCCCAGACGGCTTTTGAGCGAGCGGGAGATGGCGCCCGGGTAGTCGGCGCTGATCAGGTAGCCTCCTTTGCTGGAGGGATGGCATGCGCAACTGTAAAGAACGGCTTTCAACTTGTCCCGAAGGGTATATGCCGCAAGAATGGGCAACTCTTGGTCAACGCAACCTTGTTCGTTGGCGCCCCAAGCGGTTCCGCCATCCGGCGTGGGAAGCCGGCGGTTGACCATGAAATCGGCGTGTCCCAAGCTGAAGGTCAGACAAATGTCTTCCATTTGGGCCATGGCCTCCCGGATACCGGTCTGGATGTTTTTTTCAAGCGAATCGACATAGCTTGTGTTGAGCGGCCATTCGGGGATGGCTGGATAAGGGGAGAGAATAGGACCGCAATGCGTATGGGAGGAATTCAACAGCAAACAGGCGGGATTCATGCCGGTGGCGCGGGCAAACCATCTTTTCAATCTCCAGGACATGGCGGCTGGAAATTTCAACAGATCGGCGGTGACCACAACCCATGAATGGTGTTGATCATCCTCAAAGGCGGCAATCCTGAGATAAAGTGGATCTGTGACGCCTTCGCTGGGTTTTGTGCGGTAATCGAATCCGGCGAGATAAATTCCAACCGGCGGAGTGATGTCTGTTTCATAAAAACCAGCTTTCATATCTTAAGAGGTGTAGAGTAGGGATGGTTTCATTGGATTTTAGATTTCGGTATATCCTGTTTCTGGGTTTCCCCGTATGGGTCTTAGTAACCGCATATCATTTTCCAAGGAATCACCCTCCCCCTCATCAAACCGGACGAGCGGATTTCCCGCATCCGGCTTTCGGAGTGCCGTTCTTCGGTTTGCTTCATGCGCATTTCCGTTGGATGTACATGGGGAAACGGATCAAGCCATAATGGTTGTGGAGTCGTTGATTGCAGTAGGCATCGCCGTAATGAGCTTTGGTTTTGGCATGTTTCTTCCATAGCCACTGCCGCACGCGCGCTCTGGTCCACCACTGCATCCTGTTGAACGCGTGCGAGCTGTTGGCGTAATGAAAGTAGCCAATCCATCCATTCACCCGTCGATTGACTCGGGCGATGACTTCCTCAGGTTTCTTCCACTGGGTGCTCCGGGTAGTCTCTTCCCGAATCGCTTCCCGCAGCTTGCCACAGCTTTTGGGGCTGGGTTCGCAGTGCGGATAGCTCCTGCCGCTTCTCGCCTTCCTCCAAGCCAGCCGAAACCCCAAGAACTCCAAGCTCTCCTTCTCGAAGTCCACAACTCGTGTCTTCTTCTCGTTGAGCTTGAGCCCTTTCCGTTCCAACCAGCTTTTAAGCCGATGGTGCATCTGCCTCCCCTGTCCTTTGCGACAAAGAACAACGAAGTCGTCAGCGTATCGAACCATCACCGTTTTCATCTGCCTTCCTGCATTGACAGCCTTATCCAAGCCATCGAGATACAGGTTGGCCAAGAGCGGGGAAATCACCCCGCCTTGTGGCGTTCCGCACCGGTTCTTTTCCGTGCGTTTTGTTCCCGTCTCAGGGTCTTCTCCCATAATCGGCGCCCGCAACCATCCTTTGATTAGTTTCAGGATGCTGCCGTCACTTACCCTCCCCTTGACCAGTCGCATCAAGGGGGCATGCGGAATCGTATCGAAGTAGTCGCTCAAATCCGCGTCAACCACTTCTCTCCTTCCGCTCAGCAATGCAATCTTGATTGCATCGAGGGCCTGTTGCGCTCGCCGCTTCGGTCGGTAGGCGTAGCTCTTCTCGTGGAAGTCGGCTTCAAAGATGGGCAGTAGCAGCAAGACCACCGCCGTCTGCACCACCCGATCACGTACCGTCGGGATTCCCAACCGCCTTTTCTTCCCATTGGCCTTCGGAATATAGACCCGTCGGACTGGTTTGGGGGTGTAGGTTTTCCCCAGCAGATCGGCTTGGAGCTTCGCGAGCCATTGCTCGCGTTGCCCTTCGTCTTCCGCGAGGTCGTCCACCCTCTCCCCGTCCACTCCGGGTGCTCCCCCGTTGGCTATCACCTGCTTGAGTGCAGCCTCCAGTACTTCCCTTCGGCACACATCCCCATACAGGCTCCATGCTTTCCATTTCGGTTTGTTCTTGGCTTGCCGATATAACGTCCGCTGCAACTTCCGAACTCCCGTTGCCGTTTCCGACACCGTGGGCGTTGCTATCCCTTCCGGGCCATCGCCCCATTCTCTTTCGGCTTTGGACGCACCTGCACTACTGCCCCGCCTTCGCTCCACCCCCATTACAGGGGGTTCTTCGCTACTATACAGGACTCCGACTCCTGTCTGCGCCGTTTCAGCCTCCTCCGTTGTCGGAGTTGTGCCGAACGTTGAGGCTTGTGCCCCACGCAGACAGGTCTCCCGAGTTACCCCAGTCGCCTTTCCCAACATGCCATCTCCGCAAACACCGCCGGATCGATAAACGGACTGCGACGATTGATTCGTCCGCCTCTGACAGTCTTCGCGGTGCAAGAAGCCGCTCGACTTTCCGGTTGTTGACTTTTCGATGCTCATTAGATGGAGTTCAGTTTCATTATGGCCTGTTGGTTCAGAAGATGCCCCGCTTGCGGCTTCGGCCTCGCGGCCTCATTCCGGGCATCTCTTTCGGTCGTGAACCGTCTAATTCGACCGACGGGACTTGCACCCGCATGGTTTCTGGCTTCCTCGGCGCTCTCTTGCAAAAGTTTGCATTTGAGTTGAATTCTCCACAACCCCCATCGGGTTGGGTTAAGAATAACCCAACGGTTCGTGTCTTGATGCCTTCGTCGTGTGTTGTCTTTTCATGTGTTCAGCCTTTTTTGCAAGCGGTTCTCTAAAATCCGAATAAATGAGCACGAACAAAACGCAATGGATATTGTTTGAGAACGGGGGCAAATGTTCCCTTGCAGCATTTTAAATTTTAATCATTGGATGTTTGAGTTTTTCTTGCAGTTTCGATATTCGAATTTCCGGGATTTTGATTCAAAATCCGGATTAGCGATTCTCTTTGATCCGCTGAACCCAGTTCTTCAGCGTCTTTGCGTCTTTCAGGAAATTCCCGGGAAGATCGTCTTTGACGAATTCCATCAGAACAAAATGATCGCGGGCGGTGGATTTGATGGTTTGAAGATAAGCGTTCCATCGATCCGCTCCCTCCTCCAAGAGACACCGAACCGCGCCATCCCGCCAGTGAAACGCATGAACGTGGACCAGCCATGGAAGCATGGATTGAAGGCTTTTCACCGCCACCTCTCCCGTTGCACCCACAGCCGGCTGCCAGTAGGAGCCAACGTTTTCGTGCCCGACCGCTTTGAGGAGTTTTACCGCAGAATCGGGAGTGTCGGTGAGCGTGCCTCCATGACACTCATAGCCAATCTTGATTTTCTCCCTGGCCGACAATTCTCCAATACGGCGGGAGTCCTCAACGATTTTTTCAAAATAACCATCATCCGCCTCAGCGGACCCTTTTTTGCCCGCCCAGACCCGGATGACAGGGGCGCGCAACGCCAAAGCGGTTTCCAACACTGATTCAAATGGAAGCAACTCCTCATGTCCCACGCGGTAGTAGGAACCATAGGAGGCTGTTTTCAGGCCGGCATCCCCGGTCATTTTGCGGACCATTCCCGCTTTTTCACAATGGCCATGGGGCACATGGACGTCACCCCCCCATTCGACGCCTTCAAGTCCCGCCTGAACAACCAACTCAATGATCTGTTCGGGTGAAAGCTTGCGAAATGTGATGGAAACCAATCCGGTGTGAATCATGGCATGAGAGGAAATAAGAAAGAGGTTAAATTGGCATGTGAAACTCACATTGATCAACAGGATGGACAAGATAAAATCCAACCCCCGCCCATTTAAAAAACACATCCCATTCATCCTGTTCATCGATGTTCAATAGTCTTCCTTGGATTTGGCCAAAGCGGTTCATCGCGCCATGCATCGTAGTTTTGCAAAAGCCTCTCAATGGAAGAATGCCAGGTATGGCTTTTTCTGATCGATGCGCTGAACATAAAGCGCCGCCTCGCGAAGATGATAATCCCCCCACATGCTGGATTCGCCCCGGGGCGTCCCGCCTTTTGCCGGCAGACCATCCCACCCGTTCGGCCGGTGATAAACCGAATGCAGCAGAAGCCCCTGATGTTTTTTGCTCACGCTCAAGTATGGCTCATCCAAGAGGGCATTCAGGACGGTCAATCCCGCATTCCAATAGCGATCCCCATCCCCCTTTTTCCCTTTTTTCCGGAGATAACGCCCCAAACGAAGCAAGCCTTGGGATGCGATGGCGGCAGCTGAACTATCCACCGGCTCCCAATCGTTGAACGGATCGGCGGGTTGGTTCAGATAATCACCCAACCGATGCAACATCGGCGCTCCCGTGTCCCAATAAGGAACCCCATCCACGGGGGTGTTTTGGATGTAAAAATCACACGATGCCCGGGCGGCTTTCAGCATGAATTTCTCGATGAATACGCGCCCCCCCAACGGTTTCAACTCGGAATCCTTGCGGGTTTCGAGAAACTCCAATTGTTCCGGAAAACCCAGCATGATCCAAGCCAAGCCGCGCGTCCAAGTCGAGAAAGGGGAAAAACCCTGATGAGTGCCTGGACAACGAAATGACCCGTTGTTGGGATTGAAAACGCTCTCCTGCGCCACCCGTCCCCAAACATCCCAGACATCCCTTCCCTCCCCATAGTAAACATTGTGCAAGGCGGTGGCATGGGCATGCCGGATCATCCGCTCCAAAAGGGAAACCCTTTGATCGTTTTCATCCAACAAAACATGCCCCAGTTGATGGGCAATCGCCAGGGACCGCCCGGATCGGATGGTGTCCGCAAAGAGCGAATGAGGACCGTTGAATGAATAAATATATCCCCACCCATTCTGAATTTTGTTCCACCGCCTGGCCTGAACCGCGCCGGAACAGCGCAAGGCCACCTCGTAATAGCGCTGTTCCCACTCGTTTTCCCCGATGCGTTTTTCCCCGGCCAGCCGCAGAAGGTTGCCATACGTGCTGACATTGTTGAAACCATGATCATGGACCCCCATATGGGTCAGATGATGCCCCATGACAGCAAGGGTTTTGCTCCGGCCAATCTCAAGAAAATCCTTGTCGTCTGTGGCGTCAAATTGAAGAATGGCCGAGCCAAATTGAAACCCCTGGGTCCATTCCGTCCAGCCGCGCGAGGTGTAACGCCCATGGACGGTAAACACCGGCGCCCCCTTTGCAGGATCGCATGTTTTCTCAATGGAATGAATCTTTGCCGCGGACAATTTCCACAGACGTTGAATTTTTTCCCGCAGACTGGCCGGACTGATTTTGGGGTCGATTTTCATTGGCGCTAAAACCGTTTGGCTTTCTTCAGATGAAGAATCAGCATCTCGCTGTCTTCCAATGCCTCGTAGGAATGGCAAAGGACGGCGTCGAATTGGATGGCGTCTCCGCTTTTCAACTCGTGTTTCTCCGCAGGCAGGGAGACGCTCACACTCCCCTTAAGCACCCAGGCCAGTTCGTAATCATCCTGATGAACTTCCGGACGCGAAGTTTTATCCCCGGCTTTTGCCGTGCCCAAAAGACACCGGACATTGGCGTAACGGATTTCCTGGAAAGTAAATCCCCCGGAAACATGGCTTTCCGCCTTGGTCTTGTGGGAGGTCCGGCACTCCGCCAGAGTCAGCAAATCGGTCGTGTTCATGCCAAAAACACGACTCAGGCGGAAAAGAGTCGTGAGTTCGGCGCTGCTCTGATTGCGCTCCAGCTTGGAAATCACAGCCGGAGAAACCGACGAAAGTCTGGCAACCTCCTGGATATTCATCTGTTCCCGTTTCCGCAAATCGCGTAAAATGGAAAAGTCATACAGTCCATCCAAGGGACCGGGAGTTTTTTTATTGTTTTGCTTCATGCTTTTTCCAATTCAATATATTTATCTGAAATATATATCTTCAAAGAAAAAAGTCAAGCGGATGAAAAACAAATCACACCATTAAATTAAGCCGCGCTCCCGCCACGGCGGGACGGCAGCTTGACGCTCGATCCGCCTTCGCTCTGCGAGCTCTATGGCGACAAGTGCTCGAAGCACGACGCAAAGCCAACTGGATTCCCGCTTTCGCGGGAATGACAACTGTAAAATGGGCATACTCCCCTTCCGTCATTCCCGCGGATGCGGGAATCCAGAGACAGTCGAAATCTCATTTCCATCCGAAAACATTGAAATTCCTAAACATTAAAATCTGACAAACCATTGGCAGGATTTCGTCCCTACCGGCGATGCATGAAGCGAAGCATGGGCACAATGCAGACGGCTTCGCGCACGATCTTGGAATTCATCTTGGTGGCGCCATGAGTCCGGTCGGTGAAAATGATTGGTATCTCCGCCAGATGAAATCCCTTGCGCCATGCGCAGAAATCCATCTCGATCTGAAAGGCGTACCCGTTCGAGCGGATATGGTCGAGATCGATGGATTCCAACACCCTCCTGCGAAAACATTTGAACCCGCTCGTGGGATCCGTCAATGGCAGTCCTGTCCAGAAATGAGTGTACTTCGCGGCGACCAGACTGAGCATGAGACGCCCCAAAGGCCAGTTGATCACCCGGATGCCATCGACATAACGCGAACCCACCACCAAATCCGCCCCTCCCTGGATCCGGTCGATGAAATTGGGAATCTCCCCCGGATCGTGGGACAAATCCGCGTCCATCTCAAAAATCAGGTCATAGGATCGCGCCAGCGCCCACTTGAAACCATCGATATAGGCCGTGCCCAACCCCATCTTCCGGGGACGTTCCATCAAATGAATCCCTTGGTGAATCCCGGCAAAACGCCGGATTTCCTCACGTGTTCCATCCGTGGAATTGTCATCCACAAACAAAACCTCCAAATCCCCGCCGGTTTGCAACCGATCCAGCAATCTGGCCAGGTTTTGATGTTCATTGTAAGTGGGGATGACAACCAGGGATTTCATGGCATTTTGGATGCTATACCCATTCCCCTTCACCGGCGCAAACTCATTCTATCGATGCTTCGCAATTCAAAATCCAAAATTAAAAATTAAAAACCACGTAAAACAATGCTCATCGTCCCGCGTCAATTGTCCATTGAACCTTGCAAAAATACCGTTACCATCCCACAAACATGAAGCGCCACCTTTTCACCCTGCTCATTCTGTCCCTTTTTCAGAACATTGGGCAAAGCGCATCGGTGACCAACGCCGTCCCCAAAAAAGCCGGCATCACCATCCATTCACTCCGGAACGTGTCGTCTCCCACCAACGCCCCAGCTTCCCCCCCCCCCATAACCATCGGTCCTTCCACCGACACCAACCGCCTGACCCGGCTCCGCTTCCGCCAACCCCTTCGTGATGCCCCCACCAACGCGCCTCCCCCCATCGACCCCGCCGTGAAAGCCAGGGAAAACGAAGCCACCCGTTTGAATCGCGTCGGCGACCTGCATTATCAATCCGGCAAATTCACCGAGGCAATCAAGGACTTTCAACGCGCCATCCAATTGTGCCCGGACTGGTCCCACAGTTGGTTCAATCTGGGGCTGGCCCATTTGGCCGAAGGACATTCCTCTGACGCCATTCAAGCCCTTGAACAATCCGCCAAACTCAAGCCGGAAGATCCCGCGCCGTACAAAAACCTGGGCGTTCTCTATACCGATCTGGGCCGCACCAACGAAGCGCTCAGCGCCTGCCTGCAAGTCACCCGTCTGCAATCGGATGACGCCGGCGCATGGTACAATCTGGGACGCGCCCATGAACATTTCGGACGCTCCACCGAGGCGCTCACGGATTACCAGGAAGCGGTCCGGCTCAAACCGGAACATGCCAGCGCCTGGTGCAATCTTGGCGGAATCTATCTGCAAATCGACCAACCCTTTGAAGCCATAGCCGCCCTGCGCAAAGCCATCGAAATAAAGCCCGATTCCATCGAGGCGCTCAACAACCTGTGCATCGCCTACGCCTCCAGCGGCCAGAAGGACCGAGCCCGGCTCATCTGGCGGCGGCTGGAAAAACTGGACCCCGCGCGAGCAAAAAAACTCTCCTCTTATCTGAATTAGGCGCCAATCCAAAATCTCACGACAACAAATTGTTGTGAAAAAAATCGCCGGCCATTCTCATCCTCCTTCAGCCTGTCAACCTTCAGCTATCAGCCTTTTTTCCGCAGCGAAATCTGCGAAAAACCTAGTGATTGCCCCTCGGAATCGATTTTTCCCACTTCTTTTCCCGGATCAATTCCTTGTCCTCGAACAACTGCCGGACGGTGGTCAGGTTGAAATTTTTCTCATCGGATGCCATGCGGAACTTGACAACAAGCCGAAGCTCCCGATCCGGAGATTGGATGGCGTAATTCGTCGCCGCCTCGTATGTTGCGTGGGCTGGATCCTGATCACTCACTTTCCATACGTTTTTCTCCTGCATATGATAAAGGGTGTCCCGGATGGTCATCTTCTGGTTGATCCCGCAGGAATACACCGCCTGCCCCGTTTCCGGCTTGTAATCAATATGCGAGCTTTTCCCTTCATTCTCCTCGGAATATGACGCGTCGGGCGGCCATTCCTCCGGCTCGGGTTTGGGCAGGTCGCACGAAGCGGTCAGCGTATTTTTCTCAACAACAGGCAATTCAACACAGGTGCCGGCTCCCGGATAAAGCTTGGTGGATCCCTTGCAAGGAGTCGGCCATGCCATGGGAAACTGGGCATTGCAGATGGACAGGCGGATTTTGTGGTTTGGCCTGAATTTCCACGTCGTGAAATGAATCTCGCCGGCGATTTTGATCTTTTCGCCCGGGACCATTGGCGACGCCTTCAGACGCGATTCACGGTCGGCGGGATTGATCAGCGTTCCACTGACCAGCGAGACTGTCCCATCCGGCCAGACATCCTCCAGACGAACCGACCATTGAAACAGCGGAGCATCGGCTGAAACAGCCAGGTTGACCTTGGGTATGCCAATGATTTCGACCGTTTCTTTCAAAGGCTCGGAATCGAACACCATGCTGCTTTCATCGTCAAAAGCCATGTCACCGCTCGTCTCCCCCCACCAGCCATGAACACTGGTGCCAGAGCCGGCCTTGTAAACAAGAGAGCAGGGCTTTGCTTCGCCCGGGGCGGAAGCAAGCAGCTTCCGGTTTTCCCCCGGATAGAACTGGCGTCCCTTGATGCCGCCGATGGGCCAGTTGCCGCATCGCCACTCTCCCGGAGTGGACTTGAGATCTTCCGATGGAGGAACCGCATCGCGCACGAAAACCATGAACCGGGGTTCATCCATGATGCCGTTGCCGGTCCCCTTCAACCAATGATCCCACCAACGCAGGGCTTTTTTCCTCCACTCGTAGTTGGGCCCCGGCACTCCGGTGTCCGGCCAGCTGTGATTCCATGGCCCGATATCCGCCTTGATCTGCTTGTTCGGCGAATCCAGCAGGCGCACAACCGTGTCGCGATATCCATCGAGCAACCCCCCGATGACATACAC
Source organism: Verrucomicrobiia bacterium (assembly GCA_028687435.1). Classification (GTDB taxonomy): domain Bacteria; phylum Verrucomicrobiota; class Verrucomicrobiia; order JABWAM01; family JABWAM01; genus JAQUAF01. Next base: position 123,264 of record JAQUAF010000005.1, read on the forward strand.
CGGGATTTCCACCGGAGGATGGAACCGGGCGGATTCCTTGCGCCAGAAGGGGCCGTCGGAATTTTTCTCCTTCCACTTGTAATGCCACGGTGGACGATCAAACCGGTTGGAGAAAAACTCCGGCGTGAGAGCCCTCGTTCTGGTGTCCGGAAGGGCGTTGTAGGTGTCGATCATCGCCTCCCAGACATCCGTATGCATGACCCCATCGATGAAATGAACATCCTGATAGTAAAGATCATCCGAAACATGCGCGATCAAAATGGCCTTGAGGGCGGGAGGCTTGCGCCGGGCAACCATCAGGGAGTTGAACGCGCCCCACGAAAGACCGTACATCCCCACCTTGCCGTTTGACCATCGCTTTTGGGAAAGCTGCCTGATGATTTCCACGCAGTCGGACAATTCCTCCTCGGAATACTCCGCCTCCGGAAGCGCCCCGCCGCTGTCGCCGGTGCCGCGGAGATCCACTTTTGCGACCACATATCCGTGTCTGGCAAAATAAGCGCCAACCGGATAGTCCCACGACAGATAACAAAGATCATCCTTCCGGTACCCGTTCAGCTCAAAAAAAACCGGCAATTTTGAGCCTGTTTTCGCAGCCGCGGGCATCCAGTAAGAAACCGCCAGTTTGACGCCATCCGGCATGGTCAGGTTTTCCCGTTCCACCGTAAATTTGCCATGTGAATGGGCAACGGCGCCGGAATCGCCCCCCTCCTCATCATCGCCCTCATCCTCCGCAATCAGAATGCCGCATCCGCAAGGGAACAACATCGCAAGGCAAAAAAAGGAAACCGCAAAAAACCGAAACAGGTCATTCTTCATCATCACCCCTCCATGAAATTCAAGGCTCGTCGCAGCCAAAGCCTAGACCAAACAAACAGGATTGCCAGAATTTTATCCAAGAGGCTCTCCGAAGCAAACGCCGGAGACAGGCTGTGCTGCCTGTCTGCTTTGCAAGCGACAAAAAGGTTGTGCAGGAACCCCACCATTTCAGGCGGTCAGGCGATCCACATACTGGCGCCAGGCTTCCCCGGATATTTCAGGCAGACGGGCGCGGATGAATTCCCGGTCCGCGGAACTTCTGTTGGGAACTTTTATTCCGCACAAATCGAGATGATCGGAGAATTCCACTTTTTTCCGATGGTTCATCCCCTTGTTCACGGGGCACACATCCTGGCAAGCCTCGCAGCCGTGCAGCCAGCGATCCAAGGCGCGAACATCGGATGGTTCCCGCTTATGGGGTTCCGGCGCATGGCGGTTCAGGAAAGAGATGCACCTCAACGGATCGATCCGGTATCCTTCAGGGAAGATGGCTTTGACGGGACACGATTCGACGCACCGATTACATTGCCGGCATGTCGCCTTGCTGACTTGCTCAAGCGGCTCGGATTCCACGGCCAGAACCAGATCCGTGCCGATAACGCTGATACCCACGTAAGATCCCATTCCCGTGGCGTAAAACATGGTGTTTTTGCCGATAAACCCCAACCCTGCGGCGCATGCGGCAGCCCGGGCCGGCACATCGAGCGGCTCGGCCTTGAATCCATTCGTTTTCAGAAAATCAGTCAGCAGCTTCTCCTTCTCCGCCACAGTCTTCCAACAAAACCGGCTGTAATTTGAAATCTTGAACCGCCCCTCGGGATAGGCATTCTCATAAAAATAATCCACCGCCAAAACAATGACCGTGGCAAACCGCTCCGCCGCCCTTCCCGCCCGCAGAAACGCCTCATAAGGACGATAAGCCATTTGATGATACTCAACCCGCTCCTCAACCGCCCTCAAATACCCGTCAAACCCCCTCCCTTGGAACCATCCAACGGCGCCCAATTCATGCGACGAGACGAATTTTCGCAAATCAGAAGAATTCATGATAAACTCCGGTCAATGGATAACTCGGGCAGCTTGCCCGTATTTTCCGCAAACGTTCACGGGGCTCAGCCCCTTCGTTGTCATTGAGAAATTAATGAGCACGGCGAATTAGCAACCGGAAATCCCGCGCTGGGACCTCCAAGTTGATCGTTTGATCTTTCAAAGCATATTGAGCGTCTGAAAAAGCGTCGTCAAAAAATAATTTTTCTTCTTGATCGCAAGGATATTTTTCTGGGCCAAGCCAAAGCTGTCCGGTCACATTTTCATTGGAGTCATTAAAGACGACCAAAGCCAGTTCCTTCGATGCTTCGTATACCGAGACACAAACTCGCTTTGACCGGCAACTTCTGAACTCAATGGCTGGCAGTTTTTCCCAATAGGGATAAAAGCGGGATCCTTCAGAGTAGAACCCATGCTGTTGCATGACGGCCACCAGGCAATCCCATGGCCGCATGTACTCGGCCGGGCCAAAAGACCAGCAGCGGCCGTTGTGCGCAAGCATTAGGCCAATGAGATGGCGATTGGGTTTCACCGCTTCCTTGGTGTTCCAGAAATTCAGATTGGCACGTTCAAAGATCTGGGTGCCACGAACCAACTCATTGATCAATACAGGAACCGGCCCCCACATCTCTGGCAGGAGTTGAGCCCGAAACTTTTCCAATGTAAGCACATCATGATATGAGCGCTGCCTGGCCACGGCCTTGGTCAGGAGACGACCCCCTTTCGAATCACGAACAACGTTTTGGCCTGCACGGCCATGCAGCTTTTTCAGCGATTGGTCACTTGAGAAATTGACGCGTAGGAGGGATGTTATCCATTCGCGGCAAAAAACGCCCCGTTCGACCAAAAAACCGAAATCCCGCGATTTTTAGATTACTCAGAGGATATTTATTTGTTCGTTGACAATTAAAGCTCATCGTTTTTCAAATCATTTTGAAAGCGGCTCAAAGGGATCGAAGTTGAAGAAGATTTGCCGAACAATTCGGTTTATAAAACAACCTGTTGTTCCTTCAACTTCTGTTGCAAGCAGGAAATATCCAAGCCTTGAACCGGTTGTTTTTGGCGAACGGCCAAGGCGGCGGCGGTTCCCGCGGCCTGGCCGGTGACCATGCAGCAGGGCATGATGCGGGCGGAGGATTCGCCTTCGTGGGTCGCGGAAATGCACCGTCCAGACAGCAGAAGATTATCAACCCGTTTCGGGACCAGGCATCGGTACGGAATCTGGTAGCTGGTTCCGGTCTTCAGAAGCCCCTCCTCGACGGATCGCTTGTTGTCCGGCAGGTGAATGTCGAGATTGTAGGCGTTGCGGCCAATGCTGTCCTCAAAAGACGCGGCGCAAACCACATCGTCCCCGGTCAGGACATATTCCCCAAGCACCCGGCGGGTGTCCCGCACCCCCATCATGGAGGCGGTATCGATCAAAAAGCATTTTTCGAATCCCCGAAGATGCTTGCGATATAACATCACCCTTTCCTGGACATCCCTGCGCCCCTGGATAAACGCCCGTGTCAAATCCTCATCGCTGGTGCCGTCAACATTGTGGGTGTGCTGGCTGTTGACGGCAACCACTCCATCCATGCCCGGCACTTTTTGAATGCACCCAACGCCATGAACAGCCTTCACCTCCCCCTTCTTGTAAGCCTCGGCAAACAGACGTTTGCACCGCGCCATTTCTTCCCGGTCGAGGTAAAACCGTCCCGGCATGTTCACTCCTCCAAGACGAAACACCAATGTCACACCCATCATCCTGCCATCATGCTCCCTTCCTTTCTGGAATTCGGCGCCCGCCAATGCTGCCACATCGCCATCGCCCGTGGCATCCACAAAAAATCGGGCTTTCAGTTCCCGGACTCCACTCTTCCCGGCTATGCGCAGCCCTTCGATGTGTACGCATTCAGGATTATCAGCGCGTCGAGCGTCGAGCGTCGAGCATCGAGCGGCGGCCTCAGGCCGCCCTTGAACAGCGCCAATCAACATGGTTTCGTAGAGGATTTGGGCGCCCGCTTCCGAAACCATGTCCTCGCTGACCACCTTGACAGCCTCGGGATTGACGGGAATGAAACCGCAACCGTAATCCGTCGCCATGTTCATGGCCAGCAGACGATTCAACATTTCCTCGGGGATTCCCTTGATGATCCGTTTGAAATTTTTCATTTCATCAGTCAATGGGAGGCCCTTTTCGTAACACGGATCGCGTTCCCAATCCAAAAGACGCGATCCGTCATCAAAGGGACCCCATACCGAAAGCAATCCGGAACTGGCGATTCCGCCAAGGCACCCCTGGCGTTCAATCAACAAGGTGGACGCTCCGTTGCGCGCCGCCGCGATTGCCGCAACCGTTCCGGCCGGGCCGCCTCCCACTACAATGACATCGTATTGTGTTTTCATTTTTTTGAAAGGCACTCAGGCACTGGGGCACTGAGGCACTAAGGTTTGTTGTTCTTCACTTCCTCACATTTGCAAATTTCTCGATGATCCCGGTTCGGCGGTGCGGGAGCCCCGCCCTCCATTTGTTTCGTTCCACCGATTATGAAGGGAGGGACTCCCTCACCGCCATCCAGATTGCTTTCCCTCAGTGCCCCAGTGCCTGAGTGCCTGCTGCACAGGCCGTCAACGCCTGCGCATCCAATTCAATCAAGCGTTGAAACGGCAGGTAAACCTGTTTTTCGGAAAGCTCCTCGTTTTTCATCAGCGCCAGCAGCATCTCGCACATTTTCACCGCATAGGCTTCCGGATCCTGCTCCAGCCGGATGACCGGAAACGGATAAAATGTTCCCGCCCCCTTGTTGGCGTGAGTTGCCACAACCAATTGCGAGGGAACCTTGATCCCCAAATCCATGATGGCCATGGCCGCGTCGGCAAATAGAATATCATCGCACGCCAGCAGACCATCGGGCTTTTCATCACCCGCCCGCCAGATTTCCCGGAACTCCTCCCACCCGGCGCCATTCAAATTGGGATGCGTATCGCTACGAATCCAACCTTCGTAAAAAGGCAACCCCTGTTCTTGCAAAGCGGTTTTGACCACATCAATCCAAGTCATTCCATCATTTCTCAATGGGCCGCCCCACCCTTTCCATCCCATAACCGCAACCCGGCGGCAATTTCGCTTCGCCAGACACGCCACCCCATCACGAACCAATTTCAAACAATCCCATCGAACCCTGACCGGATACTCCTCCCCATCGCCTACCACTGGAATACGATTCGAGCGCAACAGATCAACCCATCGCGCATCAAACGGAGTGGCCACCGCCATCACGCCCGCCAACCGGCCATCTTGCGCTTCCTTCAAAAACTCCTGGCATGTCAGACCGTCCACCTTCTGATCCACTCCAAGCTGGCGCCGTCCCACATAAAGTTTTGCCTTGAATCCCCGGCTTTCGAAAAAATGCCGCGCCTGCTGGATCTCCGCCAGATATGAATATGAAGTGCGCGGATCGGACACATCAAAATCGATCAATACCGCCACATGACGTTGGGCAGAACGATCCGCCACATAGGTGCCGCTCCCATGCCGCCGGACAACCAACCCATCCTGAGCCAGTGTGCGCAAGGCCTCCCGGATCGTCAGGAAACTGACTGAAAAACGCTTGGCCAGTGCGGATTCCGATTCCAATTTTTGGCCCTCCTTGCAGTTGGAAACAATCTCCTCTCTCAACAGAGAGGCAATCTGCTGATGCAAAGGACGGCGTTCTAAGGGAGGTTTAAGGTTCAAGGGTGAGAGGTTCAGGGGTTCACGGTTCAACGGTTCAACGGTTTTTGAATCAATACTTAAAAGTCATAAACTCATATACTATGTTTAACAATTTAAATCAAAAATCGTAAAAGTCAAGTTGGCGAAAAAATTTCGCATCACGTCTGGATTTCCGCATTCACGGGAATGACGGCAAAATGGAAATGCGAAAATATATGGCACTTGATTGGAAGTTTCCATCAACCATTCGTCATTCCCGCGAATGCGGGAATCCAGACACCAGCGGCATGATTTTTTTCGCAAAAGTCAACGCCTTCCGAGGCGATAAACCTTCCCGGTCATTACGTTTTTTCTTGCGTTCAGGTGGGTTTTCCCACAGGGAAACGGAAACCAACATGAAGGCAATCATCCAATTCTTCACCGCTGGCGGCCCGTTTATGGTCCCGCTGGTGATCTGTTCCGTGGTCGGACTGGCCATCATCATCGAACGAACCATCGCCTTGCAGCGCAAACGGATTGTTCCCATGAGTTTGGAGGATGCCATCCATCATTTTCAACCCGGCGGCGACACACAAATTCTCCAGGGAATCGCCATGGGGGAAAGCAGCTCCCTCGGACGGCTTGTCCAGAGAATCCTCGCCCACGCCGACTCTCCCAAGGCGGACAACATCGACGCGCTGCAGGTATGCGGAAGGGCCGAGACCGTGCGAATGGAGCGCGGTTTGGTGACACTGGAAATCATCGTGGGCATTGCGCCGTTGCTCGGGTTGCTGGGCACCGTGTCAGGCTTGATCACCGTATTTGCGGCCTTCGGGCGCGGTGAAAAGGAAAGCATGGCTGAAGCCATGCAAATCGCGGCCGGTATTTCCGAAGCCCTTAACATGACGGTCGCCGGGCTGGTGGTGGCCATTCCGGCGCTGGTCATCCATGCTTATTACAGTCGGCGGATTGAACATTACATGTCGGAAATCGAGGGGCTTTGCCTGGATCTGCTGGCCAAATTGTACAAACCCGCGCCCACTCCCCCTGCCGGCAACTGAGTTCCCATGCAACTCTTCCAACGCACGCCCCGCAAACCCACGGTGATCATCGTCACGATGATCGACGTATTCAGCGTGCTGCTGATCTTTTTCGTCGCCGCCACCACCTTCAAAAAAACCCTGCCGGCCGTCAAAATATCCCTTCCCGAAGCCAAGAGTGGCGCCCCGCTTTCCCAGACGGAACCTCTCATCCTGAGCATTACGCCTGACGAAAAAATCTATCTGAACGCCAAGGAATTGAGCGTTTCCCAACTGCGCAACGCGTTGCAGGAAATGGGCAAACAGAATCCGCAGCCCACCCTCGCCATGCAGGCTGACAAAAAGGCCAGCTTCGGACTGGTCATCAAGGTCATGGACGCGGCAAAAGCGGCCGGTTTCACACAACTCCCGGCCTTCATCGACCAGGAAGGTCCCGCGCGCTGAATTTCGCCAAACTCCTGGCCTCAGTGGAAGTCCTCAACAAAAACTGTCACGCCATTCCGCGAACATGGCGCCGGAAACAACCCGCGGTCACACCGGCAACCCTTTTGAACACCCGCATAAAATAAAAACAATCGTCAAACCCCGTCTGCGCGGCCGCCTCCTTGATCGTCATTCCCTGCGACAGCAACTCCTTGGCCTTGGTCACCCGGATGACATTTGCATATTCATTTGGCGTCCATCCAATCCTCGCCTTGAACAACCGCCGGAGCTGCGATGAGCTTGCATGAAAGCGGCGCGCCAGATTCTCCACCGACAATTGTTCCTGGAAACGCTCCTCCATGAAGGCTGCCACCCTGGCGGCCAGATCGTCCCCCCTTCCCGCATTTTTTCCGCCGGCAAGACGAGACAATCCCAATGCCATTTCCATCAACACACTCTTGCGCTCCACTGCGGCCGTCCCATCCTCCAAACGCAAAAGTTCATCCAGCCGCCGGAACGCCCTCGTCACCACCGCATCCCCTCCGTGAATCACCGGGTGTTTGAAACAGGCCAACCCCGACTTTTCCCATAACGACATCTCCGCCCCATTCCAAACCACCCACCTCGAAGTCCACACAGGCGACGCATGATAGGCTGCGGGCTGTCGCGGACTCAACATAATCACATCGCCCGCCCTCAACGACATGACAGCCTTTCCCTGCATGAACAACCTGCCGCTCCCCGTCTCGATTGCCACCGCGGCATACTGTCCCAAAATCCTCAGCCGGCGTGGCGCCGGATCCTCGCGCCGGGAATCCGAACCAATACGATCAACCCAAACCCCCAACCGGTTCTCCATGGCGCTTGGGATCCTGAAACGGGTTTCATGGAAAATTTTCATGCGCGATTAATCCATATTTCAAATCGTTTCATCCATTGTTATGCCTCAAAATGTTATGCACATTATATCCATAACAAGGAAATATCATCAACCCTTTAAAATCATGAAGCCACGCCAACGCGCCATTGAAACCCTCCTTTTCGGAAAACCCGATCGCATCCCGCTCCAACCCGGCGGCGGACGCAAGTCAACCCTCCAAAACTGGCATCGGCAAGGTCTGCCTGAAAACGTCGCCAACTATAATGAATACGCCTATCGTCAGGCGGGCGGCAAACTGCCATGGCCGGCAGCTTCAAGCAGTTTTCCGGTCAATGAACGCATGATCCCCCAATTCGAGGAAAAAATAATCGAAACCAGGGAAGATTCCCTCATTGTGCAGGATTGGAAAGGTAACATTTGCGAAATCGGCAAGGAATTTGGAGTGGAACATTTGCGCAGCGCCATCGACTTCGTCACAAGGCGCTGGATCAAATGCCCGGTCGAAAGCCGTCAAGACTGGGAAAACATGAAAAACCGTTATCATGCCGACGACCCGTCCAGGTTGCCGTCCGGCGCAGCCGAATTGGCCGGGCATCTGCGTGATCGGGACACGTTTCTCGAAATCCACTTTTCAGGCCCGTTCTGGCAGTTGCGCGAATGGCTGGGGTTCGAACAACTCTGCGTGCTCTTCCACGACGATCCCCGGCTGATCCGCGACATGATCCAATTCTGGGAAAATCACATCGCCATTCTGCTGGAGCGCGTTTTCGAGATTGTCATCCCGGACAGCGTGCATCTTTCCGAGGACATGGCCTATAAAAGTTTCTCCATGATCTCGCCCGCCATGGCCCGCGAGTTTCTTCTGCCCACATGGAAGCGCTGGGGAAACATCATCCGGCAAGCCGGCGCACCCATCTACGCCATGGACTCCGACGGTTTCATCGGTGAATTGATCCCCCTCTGGATCGAAGCCGGCATCAATATCTGCGACCCCATCGAGGTTGCCGCCGGCAACGACATCGCCGCTCTCCGCCGCCAATTCGGAAACAAAATGGCCTTCCGCGGCGGCGTGGACAAACGGGCCATGGCCAGGGGCGGCGCGGAAATCGAAGCGGAAATCCGTCGTTTGGAACCGGTCATCCAATCCGGAGGTTTCCTTCCAGGCTGCGACCATGGCGTGCCCTCAGACGTAAGTTGGGACAACTACATCCAATACGTCCAACTTCTCGCCCGCGCCACCGGATGGCTGTGAAATGCATTTTCCAGATCGGCGTTCACAGTCACCGCCGAACTTTATCCAAAGCTTCCTTCAGCGCCTTTTCCTGCCCCCGTCCGTCATCCGGCCAGGGAACCGAATCCTGCTGAATCCTGCCCGCGGCATCGCGGTGGATGATGCGGAGAACGCCGGTTTCCTCGTCGATCCAAAGTCTGGCCTTTTGATTCCAAGCCAACGGCGCAGACCGCCATTTTTCAAAAGCTTTTTCTCCATCAAAAGTCACCAATCCAAGACCCGGCTGCCGCTCGAAAACCGGCAGGGCGGCGGATCCCCGGGTGGCGTATTCCTGGCAAACCCCCACTTCCACCGGATGCCCCGACGGCATGAGCAATGCGAGAAAAACCACCGCCATGACGGCGGCACAAGCCAGCCCAACCCCCAACCGTTCCCTCACCCAATCCCACCAGAAAACTTCCGTCTCTGGAGCTGCCTGAACTTTTTCTGGCGGCTCTTCCCTGGCAGGAGTCTTGATCTTGCCCAACAACTGGCTCATCCGATATTCCGGCAAAACCGGCTGACTTGCATCCATTGCAGAGGCCAATGGCATGCCTGTTTTCAAAACGTCCAGGACTTCCCGGACGCCGTCAAACTCCTGTTTTTTGGCGGCATTTCCGTTCGACAACTTTTCAAAAGCCCGTTTTTCCTGTTCGGAACCTTCTCCGCCCAGGATTTTACCGGCCAGTTTGTCGAAGTCTTTGCTCATCTTGATACTTTATCGCAAAAATTGCCGCAGTTCTTTCATCAAATCCGGTTTTTGGGAAAAGCGCTGCCGGATCCTGACCAGCCCCCGGTAGATCAACACCCCCACCGTCCCCACCGGCTTGCCATGTTTCGCGGCCAGATCACGATACGAAACCCCATCCAACACAAATTGCGCAATCAACTGCCGCGAAAGATCATCCAACTCCGACATTGCGGAGGTCAAGATTTCTTTCAGTTCAAACAACTCCACTCCGATATTGGGAGACACTTCATTTCCGGGCGGCTCGAATTTTCCGCATGAATCCTCTTTGAGCGCATCCAGGCTTCCGGTCTGGCCTGCCCCGCGTTTTTGCGCCATTTCCCGGCGTCGCAGGGAGATGGCATGTCTCATGGCTATGGCGGTCGTCAGGGCCTTCAGTTCGTCAAAACTTTTAACCCTGCCAGCATGATCCGCCACCATGGACAACGCCTCGACAGCGGCATCCTCCAGGTCATCCGGTCCCATGGCCGCATTCCCCCGCCTGGCGGCTGCAAAAGCGCAGGGGTAAAGCAGACGGAAAGCCTCTTCCCAAGCTCGCTGATTTCCCGCCTGCAATGCGGGCAGCAGGTTTTTCTGTTCGTCGGTCACAAGGCGCCATCGTCCAACAAACAAACCCTTTTGACAAGCACTTGCGAAAGCATCACATTCCGCGCATGTCACCGGCAGGCCATGCAAGACATTTTTCAGGCGTTGTGATTCCGCCATGTCTTTTGATCTGGCTGTCTGTCTGGCCGATGGTCTCACCGGCGGCAGGCACATCCCTCTCCGGCAAATCCACTGCGGAATCCCGCCTTCAAATCCGGCTTTTGACAAAGGAAGGACGCAACGACGAGGCGATTGCCCTGGCCAGGCAAATCCTGGCTCGCGAGGAGGAACAACACGTCGCCGACAGTTCCGATCTCGTTGAAAGCCTGACCCAACTCGCGCGTCTTCATTCCCGCGCCGGTCAATACGACCTGGCCAAACCCCTTCTTCTGCGGACCCTTGAAATCGCCCGAAAAAAACATGGCAGGGAATCGCCGCAGAGCGCCACCGCTCTCTTCAACCTCGCATGGTTTCATGCCAACCTTGCCGCTTACAGGGAAGCCCGTCCGCTTTTTGAAGAAGCGCTGAATATCCGGCGGGAACATTACGGGAACAACCATCCTCTTGTGGCGGAATGTCTGAACAGTCTCGCGGTTCTCAACGAAAACACCGGCCAATATCAGACATCGGAGGAACTCTACCAAAAAAGCCTGTTCATCCAGCGCCAAACGCTGGGTTCGGAACATCCGTCCGCCGCAACCACCCTGAACAATCTGTCGACGCTTTACTGGACCTTGGGACGCTATGACGAAGCCGAACAGGGGTTCAGCCAGGCGCTCCGGATCCGGCAGAAACAACTGGGGCGCGAACATCCCGACACCGCCACCACACTGAACAATCTGGCCATGCTTTACCGGAGCATGGGGGATTATGCGCGGGCAAAACCCCTTTTCGAACGCGTCCTTCGCATCCGCAAAAAAGTTCTTGGCATCACCCACGTCTACACCATCACCAGCATCGGCCAGCTCGGACAATTGCTGGCCGAACAAGGCGAAGCCGCAAAAGCCAAACCCCTGCTCCTTGAGGCACTGACCAGACGCCAACAAACCCTGGGCAACAAACACCCCGACACCGCCCGCAACCTTGACCTGCTGGCCCAGCTTTACGACCAATTGAATCTGCCGGAAAAAGCCGCACCTTTGCTCATGGAAGCCCTGGCAAGCCGTCGTCAAACCTTGGGGGAACGGCACGCGGAAACCGCCGCATCGCTTTCCCATCTGGCCCGGCATCTTCATCGATGCGGAGAACTGACCCAGTCAAAGGACGCTTATCTCCAGGCCCTGTCCATTCAGACGGAAATCCTGGGCGCCGCTCATCCGGACACGCTCAAGACACGCAAAGGCCTGGCCTATGTGGAACACGCCATGGAAGATTCCGCCCAGGCTGCCATCCGCGTTCACGACCTGCTGGCCGACGAGGAAACGCGTCTGAACCAGCTTTTCTTTTTCGCATCGGAATCGCAACGGCTCGAAATGCAGCGGACCCTCGACCTGTGCAGCCTGGCCATCAATCTCGGCGGCATCGACGACATCGCCGACACCATTCTCCGGCTCAAGGGACTTGCGCTGGATTCCGCATTGGAAGACCAGCGGCAGCTTCGTCTCGCAAACAACCCGGCATGCGCAAACCTTCTCGCCCGGCTGCGGTTGCTTTCCCGGCAAATCCATCAGGCCGAACAAACCCCGGCCAATCCCCCGGCCAACTATGAAGATCTGATCGAAGAACAAAACCGTGTCGAATCCCAACTGACACGGTTGACATCCTCCCACGTCCGCCAAACCCTGACCATCACAGCCAGCCAGGTCAGGCAGGCGATCCCCGCCGGCGGCGTCCTGCTGGAATACATCCGCTATCAATTCCATCAAGGCAGGGGGATTTTTGTCCCTCACTATGGTGCGCTGGTTTTATCCCGGAAAGCGGACATCCAATGGATCCCGCTTGGTCCCGCGGAGAAAATCGACGCCTTGGTGGAACGGTATCAACGTTATGTTCGCCGTTCCGTTCGCAGTTCCTCCCTGAGTCAGATCCTATCCCAACTCCACCAACAAATCATCCAACCGGTCACCGCCGTTTTGACAAACAACCCACGCACCCTTTTGATCTCTCCCGATACCGCCCTCAATTTCATCAGTTTCCCAACCCTGCTAAACGGCGACGGTCATTTTCTTGGAGAACAATACCTTGTGAACCATTTGACTTCGGGCCGGGACCTCCTCCAGGCCATCCCCCAAGAAGCGGGACTTCGCGAAATCATTGTTCTGGCGGCACCCGAATTTGGCCCTGTTCATTCCCCGTCCCCATCTCCAATCGAATGCCAGCCCCTTCCCGCCAGCAGGCGGGAAGCGGAATACCTTGCCAGCGCCGCATGCGACTGGCATGCGGCACCGAAGGTTTTCCTTGGACGCCAAGCCACCAGCCAGACGCTGGCCAGTGTCCGTTCCCCTTGGATTCTTCATCTCGCGGTTCACGGATTTCATCTGCGCGACAAGGATTTTCCGTCCCAACAACCGGTTTTCTTCGCTCATCCCATGCGGCGCAATGTGTTGGCGCTGAACGGCGCCCAAGCCACCCTTGACGCCATGGCCAAAGGGCGTCCGGCGCCCGAAAATTCCGGACTTTTCACCGCTGAAGACGCCGCACTGCTGGATTTGGAGGGGACCTGGCTGGCGGCGCTTTCCGCCTGCGACACAGGCGCGGGTGAAGTTCGCGATGGCGAGGGCGTTCTTGGATTGCGACGCGGTTTTCGCCGCGCCGGCGCCCGAAACGTGCTGGTGACACTCTGGCCGGTGGCGGATCTTCAAACCGCCCGTTTCATGCGAGATTTCTACACGGAGGCCGTTCGTTCCGGCAATGCATCCACCGCCCTTGCCCTCACCCAACGAAAATGGCTGGCAGCTTTCCGCGAACAGAAAGGTCTTGCCGCCGCCGTCCGTCTGGCCGGTCCGTTTCTCCTTACAGGAACAGGAAGATAGCGGGACCGCCAAACAGCCCGCGCCATGCCGTCTTAAAGACAAAATGGCGCTGTGCAGCGACACAACCCACGCGGATGAATTTACCTCAATCAAGGAACGATCGTTCCCTTGTTGAGGTAAATTGCTTTCAACGACAATGGGACTCATGGCAACGCAATTTTTACCTTTATGCCATTTCATAAATGGCTACGATGTTCATCGTTTCACCCATCAAACTCCACGGGCAAATTCCGCCACTCCAAGCAATGGCCCAGCGCCAATTTCATCTTTATCGTTCCAATCAAATTGAGAAGCTGGCAACCCGGATGGCAAAGCTTCTGGAACACCCCCTGCCGGGGGTGTTTCAACCGGAAACCGTGGTGGTCCAGGGCCGCGGCATGTCACGCTGGCTTTCGCTGGAACTGGCCCGGCGCAACGGCCTGTGCATGAATCAGGCCTTTGTTTATCCTCGGGATTTCATTTTCTCCATCCTGCAAGCCTGGCACCCCGACAAAACCGGAGGACTGATCAACAACCCCGGCCTGATGAGCTGGAAGATCATGGATTCCCTCCCCTCGATCTCCGGGCAGGATGCCTTTGCCCCCATCAGCAACTATCTGGCAGACCAGGATCCCCTGAAACAATTCCAACTGGCTGAAAAAATAGCATCGGTATTTGATCAATATCTGGTTTACCGTCCCGACATTCTCTCCGGATGGGAAAACGATCCTTCTTCCCACGACTGGCAGGCGATTCTGTGGCGGCATCTCTCCCAAAACGGACGCCACGGTCTTCCCCTCGGGCAGATCATGAAAAGCACGGATTTCTCATCGGTTCCGTCCTCATCCGAAACGCCCCTTCCCTCACGAATCTGCATTTTCGGCATATCTTCGCTCCCCCCCCTTTACCTGGATTTTATTTACGCCCTCTCATCACACATCCCCATCCACCTTTTTCTATTGTCACCCAGCCCGGACTCCCTGGAAGACGTGGACACCGCCCGGGAACTGGAAAAGAAACGTCAGCGCGAATCGGCCAGGCTGGGCGGAGAGTTTTCCCTTCCGGAACTTCATCTTTACGAAATAAACCCGCTGCTGGCCTCCCTTGGCAAACAAGGACGCGAGTTATTCCAACTCCTGTTTGCCAAGGACGAGATCCAGGAACACGATGATTTCACCGAACCGGATTCCGATTCATTATTGGGAACCCTTCAGAGGCATCTTTTCCATTTGGACGACCCGATCACCGACATTTGCGAGGTTTCACCCCAGGACCGATCCATCCAGATCCATTGCTGCCATGGTCCAATGAGGGAGGTGGAGGTGCTGCACGATCAACTGCTGGATCTTTTCCAGACCCATCCCGGCCTGCACCCGCAAGACATCATGGTCATGTCCCCGGAAATCGAAGAGTACGCCCCTTTCATCCGGGCGGTATTCGAGCGACCGGGGAATGATCGCCACAAAATCCCGTACAGCATTTCCGACCGTCACCCGCGCGCCGACAATTCAGTCGTGGACCTGTTTTTAAATATTCTGGATCTTCCCCAATCCCGGTTCACTTCCCGCCAAGCGATCTCCCTCCTAGAAACTCCGATTCTGCGGCAACGCTTTGAACTGAACGACGAAGATCTGGCCGCAATCCGCCGATGGATTCAAGAAGCTGGCATCCGCTGGGGAATTGACGGGGAACACCGCCACCGGGTGATGGGACTGGATTTTGAAAACTGCAGCTGGCGGCAGGGACTGGACCGTCTTCTGCTCGGCTACGCCATGCGGGGAGACAACCGGGACGTCTTTCAAGGCATCCTTCCTTACGATCCGATTGAAGGCGATCTGGCCCGGCTGACAGGACGCCTCAATCTGGCCGTGGAAACCCTCGCCTCCATGGAAAAGAGACTGCAACAAGCCCGCACGCTTTCCGACTGGATCGAGGAATTGGGAATGATATTGGAAAGCATCCTGCCGGAAGATGAATCATCACGGGCTGCCGCCCGGCCCATCCGCCAGGCTCTGGAATCCCTGTCAAAAACGGCCTCGGAAAATGTGTTCACCGGCAAGATCGATCATCGGATCATCGCCTATCATCTCGAGAATCTTTTGGTCACCCAGGCCACAACGGGCGGTTTCCTCATGGGCCATGTCACTTTCTGTTCGCTCAAGCCCATGCGTTGCATCCCGGCCCGCGTCATCTGCCTGCTAGGACTCGGCGATGCGGCTTTTCCCCGCCAGCCAAAACGGATCGGCTTTGACTTGATTGAGCAAAACCCCAG
Source organism: Verrucomicrobiia bacterium (assembly GCA_028687435.1). Taxonomy (GTDB): domain Bacteria; phylum Verrucomicrobiota; class Verrucomicrobiia; order JABWAM01; family JABWAM01; genus JAQUAF01. Next base: position 138,975 of record JAQUAF010000005.1, read on the forward strand.
GCCCGGCGACCGTTCCTCCCGGGCCGATGACCGGCAGCTTTTCCTGGAAACCATCCTGACCGCGCGACAGATTCTTTATCTGAGCTACAGCGGCCTCTCCCCCCGGGAAAACGTGGAGGCGCCCCCCTCGGTCGTGGTCTGCGAACTTCTGGACTATCTCGATCACATCGTCCGCTTCCAACAACCGGTCCGCGCCGCCCTCACCACCCGCCACCGTCTTCAACCGTTCAGCCCGGCCTATTTTCAGGGCAAATCCCTTTTCAGTTATTCAGCGGCCAATCTGGAAGCCAGCCGCCTTCTGGCCGGGGAGACCGCCATGGCCGCCTCATCACCATCCCCCCCCCTGCTTCCTCCAACAGAAGAAAAATGGATGGAGGTGGAACTGGAGGATCTGATCCGCTTCTTTCAAAATCCGTCAAAATTTTTCATGATCCAGCGGCTGGGGATCCGTCTCCGGCAAGGGGAGCAAATTGTGGATGAAAAAGAACCCTTTGCCGTCTCATCCCTGGCCCGATTCAAGATCAAAGAGGAAATCATCGACAGTCATCTGACCGGAAAAATCCCCCCGGATTGGTCCAACGTGAGCGGCCGGGAGGTTTTTCCCGTCGGGACAAGCGGCAAACACCTTTTTGAAGCGGAAAAAATCGAAGCCCGGCAGTTCTGGGAAAACCTGCGTGAATGGGTCAAACCAGAGAAGAAAACCTCGCGAATAAATCTGGCCATTGGACGATTCACGCTCACCGGAAACATCCACCCTCTTCACGGAAACCGGCTGATCCAATTTCATTGCTCCAACACCAAGGGGAAACATCTGGTCCGTTTCTGGCTGAATCACCTGGCCGCCAGCGCCGCCGCCAGCCCGTTTGAAGAGACACTCTGTTTTTTTGAGGATGCCAGCCATCGCCTGCCCAAAGTGAAAAACCCGGAAACGATCCTGGAACAGCTCTTGGAAATCTACTGGGAAGGGCTGCAAAAGCCCCTGCCGTTTTTTCCCAACGCCTCTTTTGCCTTTGCCGATTGCACCCGGCGTTGGATGCAATATGAAAAGAATGGGAAAAAAGGCAGAAAACCCGGCAATCCCCTTGAGCAGGCCCGGATGATCTGGTCTCCCGCTTATGATGCAAATGATTCTTCCGAGAAGAACGACCCTTATTTCGACTTCTTCTTTGGCCACGACGATCTTTCGGATCCAGGGTTTCCCCTGTATGCGATCAAAGTTTTTGATCCCCTTTTGAACCATCAGGAGCCCCTGCAATGAGCGCCGCGCCCCAGGAGTTTTCCCTCGACCGGTCACCGATGAAACGCGGCGTCACCCTGGTGGAGGCCAGCGCCGGCACAGGCAAAACCTTCAGCATCACCGGCATCGTGACACGGCTTCTCCTGGAAGAAGACATCCGGATCGAAGAAATCCTGGTGGTCACCTTCACGGAAGCGGCCACTCGCGAATTGCGGGAAAAAAACCGCCACCGCCTGGCGCTGGCCGCCGAACAATGCCGATCCACGCTGGAAAACCGGCCTGTGAATGATCCGCTGCCGGAAATGGCGGCGCGGCTCAAGGCCGATTCCGGAAAAATCAAAGCGGACCTGCACCGGCTGGAACAGGCGTTGCATGATTTTGACCGGGCGGGAATCTTCACCCTCCACGGTTTTTGCAACCGGATGCTCCACGAAAACGCCTTTGAAAGCGGAATCCGGTTCAACGTGGAACTGACTGAGGATGCCCTCTCTCTCCGGGAGGAAGTGGCGGAGGATTTCTGGCGCCGCCGTTTTTACAAGGCGGACGAGTTGGAAGGAGGTCTCATTTGCCAGGCGGGTTTTGGCCCCGGCGAACTGGCGGAACTCCTGAACCAGCGCGCCAACCGGCGGGATCTGGTTTTTCTGCCTCCGGCCACCCCCGGGGGCTCCGCCGGACAAATCAAAGCGCTGGCACAAACCCTTGAAAAAATCAAGGAAGCCTGGAACAGGGAGAAATCGCTTTACGCGGAAGGCCTGCCCAAAGGAACTCCGGTTGAACATAAAACGAACAAAACGCCCAAAAAATCGGAAATCAAGAAAGCCATGGAACGGCTTGCCACACAAGACATCCATGTCATCCCCATGCCCGGGCTTCTTGACGCCATCTTCCAGATCGGCTGCCACCGGTTTCCCGGGGCCGGCAAGGATTCATTTCCGGCTTTGTGCAGCGCTTTTCACGATCTTCAATCAATCCATCTCCGAAACATCCGGCATGAGTTTCTCGATGAAGCCGACCGTCAGATGTTCCGGCTCAAGCAACTCCGCAACACCCAGACCTTCGATGACCTGCTGCTGCGTCTTGACGCAGCCCTCCGGGGCGATGGCGCCGCAGCCCTGACACAAGCCATCGGCCAACGTTACAAAGCCGCCCTGATCGACGAGTTTCAGGACACCGATCCGGTTCAATATCATATTTTCAACACCCTCTTCGGCCAGGGCCGGCATTTCTTCTTTCTGATCGGCGACCCCAAACAATCCATCTACGCCTTCCGGGGTGCGGATATCTACAGCTATCTGGCGGCACGAAAGCTGGCCAGCAATGAATACACCCTGAGTTTCACCCGCCGGCCCGAAAAAACCCTGGCCCATGCGGTCAACGCCCTGTTTACCGCCCGCAACAATCCCTTCCTGCATCCCGGAATCACTTATCAACCGGTGGAATCGGCCGGTCTTGCCGACAAGAAACCTTTCACCCGCGACGGACAACGGCCCGTGACGCTGCTGGATGTGGTCTTCATCACCGACTCAACAGCATTGCCAAAAAAAGATGGAAACATCCCTCCCTTGGGCAAGGAAAAAGCCAATGATTTTATCTGCAAAAAGGCGGCTGCCGATATACTGGCGCTTCTTCAGGATTCCTGCCGCATCGATTCCAACCCCATCAGTCCCGGGCAGATTGCCATTCTGGTGCGAACCTCTTATCAGGCACAGGACATCCGTGAGGCGGTTGAAGCGCGCGGCATCCCCTGTGTCATCCGGGATGAGGAAAGCGTATTCCACTCGGCTGAAGCCCGCATATTGGGAATGTTTTTGGCTGCGGTTCTGGAACCGTTCAATGACCAGTTCGTGAAAGCGGCAATGGCCACCCCGCTCCTGGGAATGAGCCTTCCTCAAATCCTGGAGATCGAAAGCAGCGAGACAAAGAGCGAAGACTGGCTCAAGACTTTTGAGCGCTACCGGGAGACATGGACAAAGTGCGGCTTCATCGTCATGTTCCACCAATTCCTTGACGAGCAAAGGGTCAGGCCCCGGGTGCTTTCCCACCCCCAGGGCGAACGGCGCCTGACCAATTTTCTTCATCTTTCGGAATTGCTTCATCAGGCCCAAATGCAACAACGGCTCGGTCCGGCCGGGCTTCTCCAGTGGCTGGACGAACGGCAGACCGATGAAACCCGCGCCCCGGAAGAATACACCTTGCGGCTGGACAAGGATGATGACGCCATCCAAGTGGCAACCATGCACAAGAGCAAGGGACTGGAATACGACGTGGTTCTCTGCCCTTTTCTTTGGGAATCGGCGGACACCAAACGGTTGAGCTATGTTTTCCACGACGAAAAGGAGGGCTGCTCCCGTCTGGCAATGGACATCGAAAAGAGTCCATCAAGCCATCCCAAGGCAGTGAGGGAAAACCTGGAGGAATGGCTGCGGATCTTTTATGTCGCCGTCACCCGGGCCCGGCACATGTGCCGCCTCTACTGGGGACACCTCAAAGGGCAAAACCTCTCCACGTTCGGCTACCTCTTGAATCTCTACGACCAGGTGAACCTGGAATCCGGCGAAATGGATGCCAATGTCCTGGTGGATGCCTTGCGCCGGCTCAACTGCATTGGTCTGGAAACGGTTGACATCAACATCCCCCTTCCTCCCGGAACCTTTCAACGGTCCTCCGTCCGAAAAGATCCGCTGACAGCCCGCACCCTTTCCCGCCGGATTCCGGATCAACCGCTGGTCGCCAGTTATTCCGCATGGACCTCCCGGAACCATCCGGAAGACCCCGACCGCGATTATGATCTGTCTCAGGCCACCCCCCCCCTTGCGCCGTCGGGAGAAGGGCTTTTCGCCTTTCCCAAAGGAGGCAAGGCCGGCGACTTTTTCCATGAACTCCTGGAAACCATCCCTTTTCAGCCGGATTCCCGGACGCCTGAAACAGTGCGGGAAATGCTGCGCTTGCACGGTTTTCCAGACAAGAAGTGGACCGGTCCCGTCTGCGCCATGCTGGACGAACTCCGGGCCCGCCCACTGGATGCGGCAGGGACAACCGGCCCGCGTTTGGAGGAAGTAAAACCCTCCGACCGGCTTTCGGAAATTCCCTTCTATTTCCCCCTGAACCCATTTTCCTCCTCCGACGTGGCCCGCGTATTCCGGAATCACAGCCAGGGCCTGGAAGACGAGGATTTTCCGCGCCACATGGAACGTCTGCATTTTGACTCCCAATCCGGTTTTCTGAAAGGCGTGATCGATCTGTTTTTTCAACATGGCGGCCGTTATTACGTCCTGGACTGGAAATCCAACTGGCTGGGCTCCAATCCCGGCTTTTACCAGGGCAGGCATCTGCGTGAAGCCATGACGCGCAATTTTTACATCCTGCAGTACCATCTGTATGTTCTGGCCTCCTGCCTCTATCTGCGGCAACGAATGCCAGATTTTGATTACGAAAAACATTTTGGCGGCGTGCAATATGTTTTCCTGCGGGGCATCCATGCCGGTCATTCCGGAAGCGGAGTGTTTTCCCAACGCCCCGCCCCCGCATTGATGAATGAGCTGGAAAAACTTCTTTATCATGAAACTCGATAATCTGACCACGGAGTGCTCCATCCTGAAGGAGATCGACCTCTCTTTCGCGGATTTGATCCGTCGATTGGATGACAACCGCTCCAGATGGACAGTCCCCCTGGCGGCCCTGGTCAGCCAGCAGATGGGCGAAGGCCACATCTGCCTTCCGCTTGGAGAAGCCCCGGTTTTGAGGGATGAAAAAGACCAGCCGCTTGAACTGGAGTGGCCGGATCCCGAAGCTCTGGCAAAAGACATCATCCAATCCCCCGTCGTCGGACGCCCAGGCCAAAAACGCCCCCTGATTCTGGATGGCGAGCGCCTCTATCTGGAACGATACTGGTGCTATGAAAAACAAGTGGCCGAAAAAATCCTGTCATTTGCCGGACACCCCCCGCCCGGCAACCATGACGGGGCCGCCGGAAATCTGGAACAATATTTTGGAAAGAATGCCGATGATCACCAGTTGGCGGCAGCCCGAATGGCCATAAACAACCCGTTTTGCGTCATTGCAGGCGGCCCGGGAACCGGCAAAACCACCACGGTGCTTAAAATCCTTGCAACCCTGGCCGGGCGGGCCGGAACCAAGGAATTAAAAATCCTTCTGACTGCCCCCACCGGAAAGGCGGCCGTCCGGTTGCAGGAAACCCTGCGCCAGGGAATCGGCAAACTCACGCTGCCCGAAAAAATCCGCAATCAAATCCCCCTCGAAGCCTCAACCCTCCACCGTCTCCTGGGCCCCATCCATGGCTCGGTTGATTTCAAACACAATCGCGACAATCCCCTCTCCGCCGACGTGGTGGTCGTGGATGAAGCGTCCATGGTGGACCTGCCTTTGATGGCCAAACTCCTGGCGGCCATTCCCGATGGCGGACGGCTGATTCTTCTGGGCGACCAGGATCAACTCGCATCCGTGGACGCCGGCAGCGTTTTGGGCGATATTTGCAGCGCCGCCGAACGCCAGCGCAAGGCCGGCAAGGGGCTCCTGGCTGCATCCATCACGACACTCTCGAAAAATTACCGTTTCAATTCCAACAGCAGCCTTCCATCGCTCTGCCAGTTCATCAAGGAGGGAAAAGGTGGGGAAATTTTGAAACTTCTCCGCAAAAAGGACGATCCTTCAATCTCCTGCGCGGAACTGCCCTCTCCCGCAAACCTGCGACGGCAACTCGCCGAAGAAGTCCTGGAACACCTTGTTCCCCCGCTGACCTGCCCGGACCCCATGACGGCCCTGGCATCTTTTGCACGGTATCGAATCCTTTGCGCCACCCATCACGGTCCTTACGGTGTGGAAACCCTGAACCAGCTCATTGAAGACCTTTTGATTGAAAAACAAATCATCCCCCAGCAAACACCCCTTTATCATGGACTCCCGATCATGGTGACCTCCAACGATTACCGGTTGCGGCTTTACAATGGCGATACTGGCGTGTTTTTCAAAACAGAAGGACAGGACACAAGGGCCTTTTTTGCCGGAAGCGATGGAGCTCTTCGTTCATTTACCCCGCTGCGGCTGCCCCCGCATAAAAAAGCCTACTCCATGACGATTCATAAAAGCCAGGGATCGGAGTTTGAGCAGATTCTGCTGATCCTGCCCCCGGAGGATATGCCCCTTCTCACCCGCGAACTCCTTTACACCGCCGTCAGCCGCGCCCGCAGCAGGGTGAAAGTCTGGTGCTGCAAAAACATTTTTGAAACAGCGGCCGTCCGCCGGACACGCCGATCTTCAGGGCTGGCGGACAAACTGGCCGTCACAGAGTGAAAGATCCCGGCGAATCTTTCACTCGCGATTCGGACCCGGAATCCGGCCCGGTTTTTTCTTTGCGACGGCACGCATTGAATTATTTTCCATCTCCTGTTATACAAGGGGCATGATTCGCCACATTCTTCTTGCCGGACTTTGCTGGACACTTTTCACCCCGCTCGCGATCCATGCGCAAAACAAACCCTTCGTCCATCCGCTTTTTGGAAACAACATGGTCCTGCAACGGGATGCCAGGATATCCATCTGGGGGTGGACCACCCCGGGCAAGGAGGTCTCGGTCACCCTCTGCGATAAAAACGCCAGGGCCACTGCCGGCGAAGGCGGCAAATGGATCGTTCAACTCGACCCCGTCACCGCAGGCGGCCCCTTCAATCTCATCATTGAAGGGCCTCAAAAACTGACCCTGTCCAATATTCTCGTGGGGGATGTCTGGATCTGCGCCGGCCAATCCAACATGGAAATGGGCATCACCATGGTCAATCAAGGGGGGGAAGAAGCCGCCAAGGCCGATTACCCATCCATCCGCCTTTTCAGCGTCGGCAGGATTGCCTCCCCGGAACCCCAGCCGCTCTTGCGCGGCAACTGGCAGGTCTGCTCGCCCGCAACCATCGCCAACGGCAATTGGAAAGGCTTTTCGGCTGCCGCCTACTTTTTCGGGCGCCATCTGCATCAGGAATTGAAAATCCCCATCGGTTTGATCCAGACCACATGGGGCGGGACCCCTGCCGAATCATGGCTTTCTCTCGACGCAATCAAAACCCTGCCTTATCTCAAAGAACAAGTGGATTACTTTGAACAGGCGGCCAGCGAATCAAAAAGAGGCCCTGCCAACCTCAACCAGAAAATAACCGAGTGGTGGCAGTTCAACGATGTCGGCTCCTCCGAAGGCGCCGGCTGGGCCGCTCCAACATTTGTTCCCAGCCTTTGGAAAACCATGGACAATCCCAAGCCTTGGAAAAGCGGCGGACTTCCCGGATTCAACGGCATTGTCTGGTTCCGCCGCGAGATCGACATCCCCGAAGCGTGGGCAGGCAAGGAATTGCTTCTGCATCTTGGCAAAATCTCCTCTCGCGACACCACTTTCTTCAATGGCGTCAAAGTCGGCGGTTTGGAACAAACGAATCTGGCGCGGGACTACAAAATCCCCGCCAACCTGGTGCGCAAAGGCAGGAATCTCCTGGCCTTGCGCATCCTGGACACCGGCGGCGCCGGCGGATTCATTGACAAGCCGGAAGATCTCAAGATCGAACTGCCGGGCGATACCCAAAACCAACCCATCCCCCTCACCGGCCCATGGCTTTTTCACGAAACCACGAGATGGGAACAAACCACCCCCTACCCAACCCGATTCGAAAACAATCCCCAATACCTCTCAACCGCTTACAATGGCATGATTGCGCCGTTGGCGCCCAGTTCCATCAAAGGGATCCTCTGGTATCAAGGCGAATCCAATGTCCCGCGCGCCAAACAATACTTCAACCTTCTCTCAACCTTGATCAAGGATTGGCGAACCCGGTTTGAACAACCCGAAGTTCCCTTCTTCATCGTTCAACTGCCCAACTATTCGACACCCCGGCCAACCCCTTACGACTCGACATGGGCCGAACTCCGCGAGGCCCAGGCCCTGGCGGCAAAGAAAAATCCAAAATGCGCCCTGGTCGTCACCATCGATATCGGCGAACCCGATTTTCACCCCAAAAACAAGCAGGATGTGGGCAAACGTCTGGCCTTGAGCGCCCTGAACCTCGCCTATGGACAACCCGGCGAAGCCAGCAGCCCGGCATTCGACACCATGGAAATCAGGGACAAAACCGTCCGGGTTCATTTCACCCAAACAGCAGGCGGATTGCTCTTTAAAAATGGCGACAAACTGTCCGGATTCGCCATCGCCGATGCAAACCGGAAATATGAGTGGGCCGACGCCGTCATCGAAGGCGATTTTGTCAACCTTAGCTCCCCCAAAGTGGAAAAACCCATTTTTGTCCGCTACGGCTGGGCTGAAAACCCAGGCTGCAACCTCTACAACAAAGCCGATCTGCCCGCCATTCCCTTCCGCTCCGACGGGCCAAAATAGCCTCTCCTGGAATTTTAATCCATGACAACCGAAACTCATTCCCAACTTGCCGGGTTCATCTGGAGCATTTGCAATCTTCTGCGGGGGCCCTACAAGCGGAATGAGTACCGCAAGGTCATCCTCCCGCTCACCGTCCTGCGCCGTTTCGACTGCATTCTTGCGCCAACCAAGGCCGCCGTGTTGAAGGAACACGCCGCCATCAAGACCAAGCCTGAGAACATCATCCGGCACAAACTTTCCCAAATCACAAAACACCCGTTTTACAATCTCTCCAAACTTGACCTTCCGCGCCTGCTCGACGATCCGAACCAGATCGCGCCGAATCTCAACAGTTACCTCAACGGATTCTCCTCCAACGTTCGAACCATCATGGAGCGGTTCGACTTCGGCGTGCAAATCGCCAGGATGGAGGATAAAAACCTGCTCTATCTCGTCATTAAAAGTTTTACCGCCATCGACCTCTCGCCGCAACGCGTGGATAACGTCCAGATGGGATACGTCTTCGAGGAACTCATCCGGATCGGCGCGGAACAATCCAACGAGGAGGCCGGCGAACACTTCACCCCGCGCGAGGTGATCAAGCTGATGGTCAATCTCCTCCTCTCGCCGGAGAAGGACCTTGCCCGCAGCCATGTGGTCAAAACCATCTACGACCCCGCCTGCGGCACGGGCGGCATGTTGTCCGTTGCCGAGAAATACATCCGCGATCTCAACGCCGACGCCCAACCCAAGCTCTTCGGCCAGGACTGGAACGACGAGGCCTGGGCTGTCTGCAAATCCGACATGCTCATCAAGGGCGAGGACACCGAGAACATCATCCTCGGCGACACCTTTGCCAGGGACGGCTTTGACCGGAATCCAGACGGCAAGAAATGGACCTTCGATTACATGCTCGCCAATCCGCCCTTTGGCGTGGAATGGAAACAACAGCAGCATTGCATCGAGCGGGAACGCGACACCCTTGGATTCGGCGGACGCTTCGGGGCGGGCACGCCGCGAGTGAATGATGGCGCGCTCCTGCTATGGGGATTGTCAAGCAAACCGGAAAAATTTCGCCTCGCTGTCGCTGGATTTGTGGGTGGATTGGCCATTTTTCCTTGGAAAACTTTGCCCAAGGTTTACTTCCATAAAAAAGCTG
>JAQUAF010000132.1 GCA_028687435.1 Verrucomicrobiia bacterium
CGTGGACAGGTTTTCACTGGCGCTCTTGCCGGTGCGAACTCGCCTGTCTTGATGGGGTGGGGTTTTACGTTCACGGTTCCCCTCTATCCCCGGACGCTTTTGAAAGGGGGGGATTCGGAACCGCAGTTCAGGGCAAATTCCTGGACGCTCGATGATCCAGTTGATACAGTAATAGGGGGGGAAGACCCGGTCGTCGCCAATCAAGCGATAATTGGTAATAGCCCGGAGCAACTCGTGCTCCAACTCGCGCTCGAATTCTCCTTCGCACTGTGGCTTTGGCAACAGGTCGGCAAAGAACGTACCGTTGTCCTCAATCTGAAACAGCACCGTTCGTTCTTCGAGCCGGTTGGAGCGACGCCAAATCTCACGACGCGCATTCATTGAAGGGCTGTTTGCAATTTCTGCGTATTCCGCGGCAAGGCTGCGCAGTCGCTGACGATCCGTCGAGGAGATCATAGAATCCTTTGGGTTGTTTTAGCCCGACTTCGCCGATTCGCGAGCAAAAAACATTTGTTATTCCCGTAACCCCTTGATTATCAAGGAGGCGATTTTGAACAGTCTTCACTACAGGACGTTTTTGGGAAGTTTTTTCCACTACAGCACTTTCAAAATACTGAGTCCTTTATTTTCAATAAGTTCCGAATAGAGAAACCCCGAATATTCGGCAAAAGTGCTGCGAATCGGCGAAGTCGGGTTAGCAATATCACTTCGGCCGAATCTCCGCCACCCGCAGCCCGCGCCACGCGGCCGCTAACGTGGCACATTTAGGTTCCATATCATTTCTGGGTTTCGATCAGGATCGCGAGAAAACTGCGTTTGGGGAGAGAGAAGGTGAGGCGGTTGCCATCGCAGGCAATCGTCGCCTTGGTCCACTTTTCGGAAATCTGTGGCAGCGCAGAAGATGGAAGCTGCAGGCGAATTTTGACCTCAAGGTCCTGATCCGAATTGTTGAAGGGAACCAACAGCAGCTTGCCGTTCTTTTTAAAACCCGAAAGCACCACATCGGGACGTTCAGGTTCGAGCAGGGTAAAGTCGGGGACCTTACGCCAGTACGGCAGGTATTCCACCCCGGAGTCCCAGCCGAATTCATCGAGAATGTTAAAATATCTATCTGCGAGTGTTGCTGTGCTTGGCGGGAGATGGGTCATCCAGATTTGAGTATCGTGGACGAGGATGAGGCCCAAAAGGTGTGAAACGACGGCCGAAAGTTGCTGGGGTGTGCAGGTCTTCGCCAGATCGTTGCCTTTCATTATTGCACTTCTCGTAAACTGCGGCAAAAAAGCCACGGTTGGCCCCCATGGGGCCGAGGAGTATTGAGCCTGGAACTTATCAACCGGAAGAACCTGGTAGTAGTTCGGGACGTCCTTTTTGGCGATCGAATCCCAGAGGTTTTCGCCGTCAACGAGGACGTCCGCAAAAGCGTGAACCGCCAAATTAACCTCACCGGATTCGTGATGAAGGATAACGGCATCGGGATTCGAATTCTTGAGCAGAACATACACGCGTTTAGCAAAGTCGCGGGCCCCCAACACGTCGTAGCTCGACTGTAAATTGCCCTCGTCATCACGCCACCCGCAGCCATGCTCAAGGCTGTTGCAGGAGAAAAGCTGTGCCCAGTCAAAGTAGATGCCATCCAGCCGCGGCAGGGACTTCAGGCTCTCGGCGAGCTTCCATAAAAAGAAATCGCGGTAAGATTGCGAATTAAGGCAGACTCGAGTTTCGTCGAGATCGGGATCCGCCTTGGCCCCCGGCAGAGCATAGGTAAGGGGGGTGCGGGGCTGAGGAGTTTGGCGCCATTCATTGCCGTAGTATTGGGCCTCAGGAGAATGGGGCGAGGTGGCATGGAGGGCGAGATAAGGAGCGACTTTAGCGACTTGTTTTTTAAGCGCTGCTAGGCGGGTCGATGCGTCGGCGGCGGGAGAGGGGTATCCGTAAAATCTCGACCACTTAAGAAACCAAATGCAGAAGTTGGTGCGTTGTTGTTTCGTGAGCATTGGCCCGAATCGCCATTTGCGCCAGCCTAGAACCGGGGGACGCGCGGGGGTGGCTTCAAGCCCAAAGGCGATCTGCCGTTGCTTCTGCAGCAAAATGGGGGAATCAACGAGATGCAGACGCGCGACCACCGCATCTTTGTCCGAGGTGATCTCCAAATTGTGATCGGGCTGGCTAAAGTGCCAGCCCGCCAGGTTCTGGGCTGTCCATTGCAAACCGTAGCTTGCATTACCCAGCCAGAACACGGGTTTCGCGGCTAGCGACTGAGACCATCCATTCGGCGGCAGCGCGCCGGTGTTTCGAAGGAAGTAATCGCCCGTATTTAAGAGCGTTGCGGCCTTGGGTCTAAAGGGAATCTCAAGCGCCAGGTTTTCTAGGAGAACAGGCCTCTCGGGATCCAGAACTAAATTGATCCAGAGAAAACCATCGTACTCAATCGCAATTTCGGCTTTGATTGGAATTGGCCCGAGTCGTCCAGCGGTTTCCAGCTTTGTGAGCGAGTTTCCTTTTTCAATCCATTTGAATCGGTGGGCCTCGGAAGTATGTTGCTTGCCGCCGAGTGTGGCGCGGACCGCGATCGGGGAACTGAGCAGCTCTTCGCCTTGGGAACTAATTTGGGACGGCAGAATGCTTCCTTTAAAAGAATAAACTCTATTGAGACACGTGACGGTTCGGTTGGCGGTTTTGAGGGGTACCCACGGGTCAGGCACTTGGTCCGCACTTCCTAGTTGATTGCCAGTCCACGGTGGCGGCCACTTTCCTTTTAAGTAGGTGCGGGATTCTTTTAGCAAGATTGCGCCGTCCGCTGTGGCGAAAGCTATTTCGATGCTGTAATGTCCGTCCTTTAGCGCGCCAATTTCGACTTCGGTTTCATAATTGCTTCGTTCTGGTTGGAAGCTGTGCGTCAGTGCCACCTGTCGGTTTTCGTCCAGCAGCTTGATTTCACCTAGGATGGACTTCCCGGCATGCGTCAGTTCGAGTTGCTGAAATCCAAGCCGCAATGCGTTTCTCTGAGGCAGGGTGTAAAGGTAGAGAAACTTTATGGGCGGTTCCGTGGAAAATACCAAGGTGTTCCGGTAGAGGAGCCCCGTCCGTCCGGATACCTGGAGATCGAACTTTCCATCTCCTCGCAGGCCGGATCGGGTGAAGGTAAAACTGGCATCCTTTTTGGCTGCCAAATTTTCCATTCGGACAAAGTTCGATTCCGGTGCGGTGGCGTCACGGACCGTCGCCGAAAGCTGGATGTGCTCCGCCTTGGCAGTCCTGTTGGCAATGTGCAGATCCATTGCCAGCAGGCCGCACGCTAGATTGCCTATCGTTGCCAGCTGGATGGAGGGTGAAGTTGGTGCGAACTGGATCGTGAAAAAGTTCGCGTCATCGTGGTAAGACGACTTGACCGGAGCCATCGAGGTGTATTGGGCAAGTCCGGCAAAAGAGCGGCAGATATTAAGGAACCAAGAATCTCCAGGATTGGGAGCCGGCTCGCCGAGTTCACTGAAAGGGATGGTGAATCGCGCAGTCCACGTGTTTTGTTCGAGGTGATTTTGGCAACGCAAGCCGGCCATGCTCCAGCGCGCATCGTTGTTTTTGGCGTCGAAAATCGTGCCGCGTGAATTTGCAATAATATGGAAAACCTCCACAGGTTCCTTTGGGGATTTGACGAAAAGTTCCACGACATCGTCCTTCCAAAGGTTGGGATCATCTGGTCGCGTCGCCTCGCAGCGCAAAGCGCCCGCAATTGGAGAGGTAATGGCCAGATAGAGGTTGGTTGAATCGTAACCCAAATAGTAAGCGCTTTGGGTAGGCGCGTAGCGCTGGGTCGCCAAGTCGAAAAAACCAGTTCCTTGAAACGAGTACTCACCCGTTTTTATGGGCCCTCCCGAAGCCGGAGCCAGCGCGGTCATGGGTAAAGCAAGAAAGGGCTTTGGCCGCGTCAACGGGCCAGGCTTTTGATAGCTGGCATGCACCTCGCTGGATGGCAAAGCCGTGGCAAAGATCTTTAGCTCATCGAGCAAGCTAAGCCCACTTGTGCCTTTCCATTCTTCGGGACGAAAGCCGCCAATGGCGAATTCAGAGAATTCGCCGCTGGGGGCGACTCTGATCGGCTTGGCGGCCCGTAGCTCTCCGTCGAGGTGGAGTTTGATTTCCTTCGTATCCCACGTGCAGACAACTTGGTGCCAGGAGGTCTGGTCCCAATCCGTGATCGGGGTCTCGACAGCTGTCCATTGGGACTTGCCTTCGTTGGTTTGCGCCGGTCCGAGCAGAAACGTCAACTCTTTCGTGGTCCGATACTGGTAAATAAGAAGTCGCGCCGTCGGGCCAATTGCTTCAAAGAAATGTCGAAACGCTTTGTCCCTGGTCTTCCAATCATCGGGTTTGACCCAGAAAGAAATCGTACCTCCGGTTAAATTAAGATTAGCTGGCGCAGCGTAGCGCAACCAGTGCCCTTTCTTTTCGCAAGGGCTATAACCAACCAGGATGGCGCGACCGCAAAGGCCATCTTTGAATATCGCCGGCTGAGCGCAAGCGGCGCGTGGATTTCCTGCCGCCTTGGTTGCGTCGGGGCCGTTTTCAAAATCGGCATAGAAGCAAGGAGATTCCGCCGCGGCCAAGGACAGCCGCGAGACTGTCAAAAGGAGCGCGCTTAAAAAGCTCAGTAAACAAAGTTGTTGCATAGAAGTAGACCGTAAAGCCGCAGCAGTTCAACCGTTCGGGCTTGGGAGCGTGCTACGGAAATACGCTGAAACCTCGCCCCGAGAAATAGGTCTTAGCCGTCAATCTCACTGAGCCGTCGCCGTACAGAGTATTCGCCTGGCCGCTATGGCGGAGGTGCACGGAGTGGGCTAAGTCGGTTCGTACATAATAGATCTGCTTAAGATACAAGGTGCTGGCAGGGTCCGCATTAATGCTATCCACCAGAAGAAAATCATCTGGTGAGACGTTCGCAAGCGAAATACTTGATGTGATTGCGCCCGAGGGGTGTTGAAAACCATAGGCTTGCATACTCCCGTCGCCAGGATAAGTGGCAGGAGGCCAAGCCGGGCAGAGTAACACTCGTTCGGAAAGGGCGGCATGCCGGTTTTTGATCGCGAGATACCACATGCAGGTCGTACTCCAGGACCCCGTGTAGACACTCGGGTAAAAGCCATTGTTATCTTCGGCGTACATCGATAGAGCAAAGCCGAGCTGGCGCAGATTATTGGTGCAGCTCGCTGTCTTCGCTAAGTCGCGGGCGCCTCGGAGCGCTGGAGAGAGAAGAGCGGCGAGGATGCCAAGGATGGCGGTTACAACGAGCAGTTCGATTAAGGAAAAGGCATATCCGCAGCACTGCGAGCTGGGCCGGACCGCCATGATTGAGTCGAGGTGTGATCTCAATGTTGTTTTCCCCGAGAAAAGTGTTTCATGGTGAGTCTCACCGTTGAATTGATTCACCGGTAACGCCAGCATCGGTCTTGAATGGGACCAAGATCTGGTGAGGCGATTCACCTTTGGACTGGCGTTCAATCTGTTCAATCAGGGCGCGAGACTTATCTTGATCGGAACTAAGCAGCCAGGTGGCAGGAAAAGCTGACTGGAGGATTACTTCTGAGCTGCGATGGAGGACCAATTTAAGCTCTTGCGGTACTTGCACGTGCGCGGAAACTGCGCCTTGAATAACTCCTGGCACGATCGAGCTTGGATAGACGACGATGCCTTGGGGGCGATGAGATTGGCTCCAGAGCGAGAGGAATTTCTCGCGACCGAAGGCTTCGTGCGAGGAGAGCGAGGGCTTGGGAAAAGAGGCGTGAGTAAGCGTTTGAATCCAGTTGCGACAGGTTTCACACCCCAGCTTTTCGGCTTCTTGCCGGAAAACTTCGGGAACCGCCGCCGAGTACGTTTCCTTGCCATCAAGCGGAACGGCGTGGAGCGCGGTCAGTGTGATGAGGCCCACCCTCGGGCAGCCTTGAGCGATTAATGCTTTGAGGGCCTTTTGGGAGAAGTCGCGGAGATCGAATGCCACCCCTTGGGAGAGGCGGTCAGGGCTCTCGATGGCCACGGGGATGGGAAGTTTCAGAAGCCAGGGGAATTCGTTCGACGTGCCTCCGCGAGCAATGAGGCCCTGAATTTCGCGTTTGCGGCAGGCCTCCACTAAACGAGGCCAGGGTTGCCTTCGCTCCTTGGGGGAACGCGGATCGATCCAGAGATGGACTCGATACCCTCGGCCGAGGAGCTCTTCCTTGAGAACCCGATAATAGGCGCTAGGGTACAAAACCTCGGGACCGAGCAGCGCTTCATCGGAATAGTAAACCCCGATGTCTTTCAGCGGCAGCCGTTGCTCCGAAACGTAAAAACCTTTGCCGCGGTATGCTTCAAGAACGCCTTCTTTGATCAACCCGAGGAGCGCCTGATGAACCGTTGGGCCGTACGTCCCCCATTGATCCGCGAGTTCGCGAACCGCCGGCAGCTTTTCCCCAAGCCGCAGTTTGCCGTCAATAATCAGCTGTCGGACAAATTCGCGAATCTGACCAGCCGTGCTTGATCTTTTCGGATGAAACGAAGAGTAGATTTGCGTTACCACTATAAACGAATATTAACACCATTAACACCGATTGTCAAATGCGCCGTGCAGGATGCAGCGATTTCGGAACGTTGCCTGTTTCCGCCATCTTTCGGGTCGGCATCATTTTTTTAGGGGCGTCCGGCGGATCAACACCTGATCCGGTCCGGCGCCCCCGCTTGTCGTGAAGACACCCCACCCATGGCGGATAACCGCAAAAACTCAAATTGACTTTCAAAGAACAGTTTTCCCGTAACACACTCCCTGGAAAATCGTCTCAGCCGCTCCAGATGGGCTCCAATTGCTCCCATTGTTCCAACGACAAATCCATCTGCCGGGCAATTTCCAAGAGGGTGGTTCAGTCCATCCGCCAGAGTTTGCCGTTGAGCTTGGCGTAAAACTCGAAAAGATTGAACACCAGCACCTTGATCAGAAGGCAGGCCAAAATGGCCACGGGATGGTGATGCGCGCAATGACTGAGGTGATAGTGCTGGGTCAATTCGTTGAACGCGTCATTTTCCACCCCCCAGCGCCGATGACCGATGCGCCAGACCACTTCGGCCCCATACCCGTCCAATTCCCGCGTGGCCACCCAGCGCCAGTGGCTTTGCTCTTCTTTGCGTTGGAGGCGGCCCTCCACCCGGGGTTTTTGTTCCCATTTCTCCTCGGCGATCACCACCCGGACTTTGCCCATGGCTTCCTCGGTAAAATCCAAGTCTTGAACATCCCAGAGCTTGATCTGGCGTTTTGAATCGGCCACCTCCTGGCTGGATAACGTATTAAATTTTTCGCAAATTGAAGGGGGTGCCCCCTTCATGGTAGTTGATGTGGTTTTGGCAAACGAACAAGAACCACACAAGAAAGGTTTGGCGCAACCGGCCGATTGAGGGCGAACAACCTTATGTTTTTCTGGATGCGATCTGGCTGAAGCGCAGTTGGGCCGGTGAAATCAAAAATGTGAGCGTGCTGGTGGCCATGAGCGTCAATGGGGAGGGTTTCCGGG
>JAQUAF010000064.1 GCA_028687435.1 Verrucomicrobiia bacterium
ACGCCAAACAGATTTCCATGCCCTCCCTCCACCTAAACTGATCACCTGCGCAGCCTCATGACCGGGGATCCCCTCACATCAGGTTAAAACCCACCCGAAAAACCCGACGGAGCTGCCATGCGCCCACATGGAATGCGCATGGAGATTTTTCGATTTTCATACGGATGATTCCTGGTTTTTCCGGTCTGGAACCGTCTGTCTTTCCGGGAACGCGAAACGCCCTGTTTTGGCGTGTCTGTCCCGCAGGATGCGATCGGGGCTGTTTCCCGGGAAAAAAACATCCGCCTGCCGGAGGGGCCGGCAGGCGGATGAGGGGGGAACGGATGGCTAGAATTTTGTTCCGCCGCTGAAGGAGAATTGGCCGCCGGAATCAGGCGCCTGCGGATGGCGGATGGGCCAGCCGTAGTCCAGGTTGATGGATCCGATGGGCAGGTTTAGCCGCAGACCGATGCCTGCGCCGACCGTAACGCCGTCCGGACCGTAGTTGTAAGCCTTGGACCAGACTTGGCCGGTGTCAACGAAAGTGGCGAAACGCACGCGATCAATGACGGGAACGGTGTATTCCGTCTGAACAAAAGCCATGGTTTTGCCGCCGATGGGTTCGCCGTCATCCTGGCCGTTGTCTTTGGGGCCCACGTTGCGGTACTTGAAGCCGCGGACGGAAGACGGACCGCCCATGAAGAAACGGTCGTAAAGGGGCACGCGATCGGCGTCGTCCCATTGGTCCATGGTGCCGGTGCTGCCATTGAAGGACAGGATGTTTTTCTCCCACCAAGGCATGAGGAAATAAATCTGGCCGTTCAACCCCATCTTGTAGATTTTGGTCTGGCCGCCGAGGGCGGGGCCGCCGGCCACTTCCGACCAGGCTTCCACCTTGTAACCGCGGGTGGGCAGGGTGAGGTCGTCGCGGGTGTCGCGGGAGAGGCTCAGGAGCACGGAACTCTTGCTGCGCTTGCCTTTTTCGTCGAGGATGACCTGGGATGCGCCGCTGGACATGTCGTAGATTTCGATGTTTTCGAGTGTATAGGTGAGGTCCATGCGGTTGAAATCGCCGAGCCCCTTGCCGAGGCGGAGATCGAAGCCGTAACGCCGTTCATTGTAGAGGGCGCTGTAGTAATTGGCCTCTTTGTAGAACAGATCCGTGCCCACCGCCAGGCGCTGGTTGAGGAACCAGGGTTCGGTGAAGGAAATGACGTAGTCCTGGCGACGCGCGCCGAATTGGGCCCGGACACGGGCTTTCTGGCCGGCGCCGGTGAAGTAGGGGGGCTTCATGATGTCGAAATTGCCTTGCGACACCTCGACAAACCCGAGGATGGAATCCACGGAACTGAATCCTGCGCCGAAGCTGATGGAGCCGGTGCGTTGTTCCTCCACGGAGATCACCAGGTTTTTGCGGTTGGGGACATCGGTTTCCTCGGCGGTGGCGCTGACCTTGGAGAAGTACCCCAGATTTTCCAGGCGTCTTTTGGACGCGTCAACTTTCACGGTGTTGTAAATTTCGCCGGGGGCAACCGCCAGTTCACGGCGGATGACCTTGTCCTTGGTTTTCAGGTTGCCGTTGACTTTGATCAGGTCGATGTAAGCCAGATCGCCCTCCCGGATTTCCAACGCCACGTCCATGGTGCCGTTTTGCACATTGGGGGTTTTGGTGGGTTTGACCACCGTGTCGATATAGCCGCGGGCGCCGTAAAGATCCTGAATGGCCTTGATGTTGCCTTGCAGACCACCGGGGGTGAAGAGTTTTCCGGCTTTCATCACCAGTTTCTTGTCGATCTCGGCGAGGGTGAAAAGCTGGTTCCCGGTGACGGTGAGGCTGCCCACCTTATACTGGTTGCCCTCGAAAACGAAGAAGGTCACCACCATGCTATCCTTGGTGGGCTTGTCGAGTTTCACATCCTTGACTTCGGCGTCGATATAGCCTTCCGACCGGTAGAATTCGGCGATCTTGTCCTTGTCCTCGTCGATGACGGTTTCCTTGTAGTATCCCTTTTTCGTCAGCCAGGAAATCCAGTTCCAATTCCGGGTTTCGATTTTTTTGCGCAGCACCTTGGTGGTGAATGCCTTGTTGCCCTTGAAATCGACGTGGTCGATCTTGAGCTTGGCGCCTTCCGTGATGATGTACTTGACGATGCTCAGCCCCGTGAGTTCATCGGGGGTGATTTCAAAATTGATTTTGACCGCGTAATAACCGGCCTTTTGATAAAATTCAATGAGGGTGTTGGCTGCCTCGGCCACCTGTTTTTCGCTCAGGGTTTCGTTGGGCTTGAGCTTGATCTGCTTCCTCAATTTGTCCGCGTTGAAGCGTTTGTTGCCCTCGAAAACGACTTCCTTGAGTTTGCTTTTTCCCTGGAGAATGACGATGACCTTGACGCCTTGCGCGTCGATTTTCTCCTGGAGGATTCTCACATTGGAAAACAATCCGGTGGCGTAGAGCGCCCGGACATCGTCATCGGAATTGGTTTGGGTGAAGGGTTCGCCCACCTTGGTGCGCATATTGGCCTGGACCACGCTGTCGCTGGTGGTTTTGGGGCCCGCAAAACGGATTTCCACCTCCCGCACAATGGCGCCGGCTTCCCGGGGTTTGGCGCCATCCTCGACAGCCGCAACTTTTTTCTTTTCCGGAGCAGCCTGATCCTTGTCGCCGGTTTTGTCCGTGGTGTCCTCGGCTTTCGGTGTGTCATCTGTTTTGGGTGCAGCAGGGGGTTGCTGAGCCTTGATGCTGCCATGAAAAAGGAAAAAAACCGTGAGAACCGGTAGCAGCCAGGCTTTGGAAATATGTAATATGTTCATAATCAAGAGGTTAAGAGGCTTCATGCGGGCTTAAGTCTTCAAATCGTGTATATTTTGGGAAAAATGTCAAGGGTATTTCGCCAACAGGGCCATTTCTATTTTTGGCGATAATGACTTCGGCGGGGATGGCTTCCAGGGGAGTTCCGGTTCCTTCCTCATAAGCATCTTTGCGTGAAAGCAGGCAGACGATGTCAGCGTCCTGTTCAATGGCGCCCGATTCACGCAAATCCGAGAGTTTGGGTTTGCGGTCGTCGCGTTGTTCCACATTGCGGTTGAGCTGGCTCAGGACGATGATGGGGACGCTAAGTTCTTTGGCCAGGGCCTTGATGCCGTTGGAAATGGTGGCGACTTCCCGTTCCCGGCTGTCGGCGCGGCTGGAGTTGCCGACCATGAGCTGGAGGTAGTCGATGATAATCATTTTGATGTCGCTGCGTTTTTGCAGGCGCCGCGCGGTGGCTCTCACCTGGGCGATGCTCATTTGGGAGGTGTCCACAATATGGAGCGGGGAGTTGCCGATGACATGGGCGGCGCGTGAAAATTCCTGCAGCATGCGGTCCGGCACTCCGCCATGGTAGAGGTCCCAGACGTTGATGCGGGCAATCGAACAGGCAAGACGGAGGGCGAGCTGTTCGGCGGTCATTTCCAGGCTGAAGACAGCGACGGGGATTTTTTCGTTCAGCACGAGTTTTTCGGCCACGTTCATGGCCAGGGAGGTTTTGCCGATGCCTGGGCGGGCGGCCACGACGATCATTTCCCCGGAGCGCAGGCCGAAGGTGATTTTATTGAGGTCGCGGAAGCCCCAGGAGAGTCCGGGCAGTTTGCCCCGGTTTTCGTGGATGCGATTGACGTTTTCGACGATGCGTTCGCTGATTTCCTTGATGGAAAGGGCTTCCTTGCCTGCCTGGTCGTCGCAGATTTTGAGGATCCCGGTTTCAACCCGGTCCATCAGTCCATCCACGTTTTCCTGCGACTTGAATGCCTCGTCGATGGCATTGGTGCAGGTGTCGATCAGTTGGCGCAACTGGTGCTTTTCGCGCAGGATATCGACATAAAAGCGGACGTGGGCGGCGGTGGGAAAGGCGACGGAGAGTTTGCTCAGGTAGTAAGCGCCGCCGATTTCCTCAAGTTTGCCGGCGTCCTTGAGCCGGGTGGAAACCGAGACGGTGTCGATGGGTTCGCCTTTTTTCTGCATTTCATCCAGGATCGAGTAGATGATCTGGTGGCTTCGCTGGAAGAAATGCTCGGGGGTGAGGACCCCGGAGCAAAGGTCCAGCGCCTCGCCTGGATTGAGCAGGATGGAACCCAGAACGGCGACCTCCGCCTCCGCGCTTTGGGGCATGGAGCGGGAAGGCTGTTCCGGGGCCATAGTCAGCCTTTGAAAGGGCGGTTAAGACTTCCTGGCTGGTTTGGATTCGCCGGCGCCCTTGCTTTTGACCGCACCTTTGGCTGCGCCTTTGCCCTTCTTTGCCTTCGGATCATCCTCTTTTGCGGCTTGGGGCGTGGGTTGATTGGCGGAAACCACGGTCAGCTTAAACTTGGTGGTGACTTGCTGATGAAGGCGGATTTCGATTTCATAAACACCCACCTTGCGGATGGGATTTTCCAGGAGAATGGAGCGGCGGTCGATTTCATATCCGCGCGAAGCCAGGGCTGTGGCGATGTCGGCATTGGTTACCGATCCAAAGAGTTTTCCGTCTTCCGCCGTCTGCAATTCGACGGTGTTGTGGAATTTTGCGATCTTGCCCGCCAGTTCCTGGGCTTGTTCGAGTTCCTTGCGCTCCCGTTCGGCCCGCAGGAGTTTCAGGGATTCGATGCGTTTCATGGCGGCTGCGGTGGCCATGACGGCGAGTTTTTTCGGCACCAGATAATTGCGGGCGTAGCCGCTGGCGACGGAAACCTGGTCTCCCTCGGCGCCGAGGGTTGGAATGTTGGCAGTGAGTATGAGTTTTGTCAGCATTTTTCAGTCCTTTGTGCAAATCAGGCAGGTGGGATGGATCGATGTTCAAAACGGAACATCATCGTTTTCCATTTCATTTGAGCCGGCGCTCTTGGGTTCGCCGGCGGGTTCCGAGGGAGCGGCGCGTGGCTCGGCCGGTCCTGCGCCGCCGCCGCTTTCCTTGCCGGACGTGCCGAGAAATTGGATGCGTTCGCAATTGACCTTGAGGGTCGAGCGTTTTTCGCCGTTTTTCTCCCATGTGTCGTATTGAAGCCGTCCTTCGGCAAAAATCGGGCGGCCCTTTTTAAGATATTTGCCCGCCGCCTCGGCCTGTTTGCCCCAGACCACAAGATTGACGAAGCAGACTTCCTCCCGGTCCTCGCCTCCCTCGGTGCGGTATCGCCGGCTGACGGCAAGCCCCAAGTCCGCCACTGCGGTTCCGCTGGGGGTGTAGCGCACTTCAGGGTCGCGGGTGAGGTTGCCGATGAGCAGGACTTTGTTGAGGTAAGCCATAAGGGGTGATGGAGGTTAATTTTTGGCGGGCGCCGAAGCCTGATCGGATTTCTTTTCCGAACGCAGGAACAACATGCGGAACACGTCGTCCTCAAGTTTAAGCTTGGCCCGGAGGGCGGGGAGTTTGGCTGGTTCGATGTCGAACACAATGTTGACGTAGTAACCCGATTCCACCTTGTGCGCGATACGGGCGAAAGGTCGTTTGTCCATGCGTTCGACCTTTGAGGATTTGCCGCCGAAACCCTGGATTTCCTTTTCCAGTTTTTCAATGATGTCCTTGCTGCTTTCTTCCCTGCCAGCGGTGTTGAGGATGAACAACCCTTCGTACGATTTTCTCATAATCTCAAATTTTTCAGTCTTGATTGGTGGCGCCGGGCTGCGGTGTGGCGGCTGCCTTTTGGTTGAATTGGTTCATGGCGGCCTCCAAACCTTTGCCTGCCCAGCTCTTCAGAGCGTGAGTGGCGGTTTTAATGGAACTTTCAAGCCAAAGCAACTCCGATTTTTCAAAACTCTTCAAAACCCAGTCGGACAGCGGCATTTGGGGGGTGACGGGGCGGCCGATGCCCACGCGAAGGCGGGCGAAGCGATTTGAGCCCAAAAGGTCGATGATGGATTTCAAGCCGTTGTGGCCGCCTGCGCTGCCGCTGCCGCGCAGGCGCAGATCTCCGGGCGGAAGTTCCGCGTCGTCCACCACCGCGATCATGGCCTGCGGCGGGATTTTCCAGAAGTTGAGGGCGGCGATCACCGCCTGGCCGCTCAGATTCATGAAGGTGATGGGTTTGACCGCCAGCCATTTGAGGCCGTCGGCGCGCCATTCGGCGATCAGCGCGGGGATGCGGGGGTGGGGATTGAAATCCGCCCCGTGTTCCGCCGCGAGACTTTCGACCACCCGGTAACCCAGGTTGTGGCGGGTGTTGGCGTATCGTTTCCCGGGATTTCCCAATCCCACGATCAGACGGATGTTGGTTTCAAAGCTCAAGGTTGAAAAACGGCGGGGATTGCGGATGCATTCGTTTTCCGGCCTTTACAAGCGGAACGATCCGGCCTTACGCCTGCTGGGTAAAGTTTCGATAGGCGTTGAGTTTCTCCATGACCGCGCCGCTGTCGATCAATTCGCTGGCTTTCTTGATTCCTTCCTCCATGTCGCCAGCCTTGTTGGCCAGGACGAAACCGACGGAGGCGTTGAGCAGGAGAAAATCGCGGCGGGGGCCTTTTTCCTTGCCGGAAAAGATGTCCAGGATGATGCGTGCGTTGCCCATGGGATCGCCGCCGCGCAGTTCTTCAATGCCTGTCTTTTGCAGATTGAAGATCGCCGGATCAATGTCGAAGGTTTCCATGTTTCCGTTGGAGTGCAACTGGGTGACGCGGGTGGGACCGAATGGGGAGATTTCGTCGAGGCAGGGTTTGCGTCCCGGATCGTAGCCGTGCAGCACGGTGGCGCGTTTGAGCTTCATGAGGTGAAGCACCTGGGCGTAGATCTCGGTTACTTCCGGATCATAGACCCCCACGATTTGGATATTGGGGCGCGCGGGATTGATGAGGGGGCCCAGCAGGTTGAAAATGCTGCGCTTGCCCTGCTTGGCCAGCAACTCGCGCACGGGATGGATGGTTTTGAAGGTTTTATGATACAGGGGGGCGAAGAGGAACCCCAGCTTGAGGGTTTCCACGCCTTCCTTCATGCGGGAAGGGAGGAGATCAATGCGGCATCCCAAAGCTTCCAGCACATCCGCGCTTCCGCATTTGGAGGTGACGCTGCGGTTGCCGTGTTTGGCGACGGGGATGCCGGCTGCGGATAGAACGAAGGCGGAGGCGGTGGAAACATTGAAGGTTTGGGAAAGGTCTCCGCCCGTGCCGCATGTGTCGAGAAGGGAGCCTCCCAGGATGCCGAGGTCGATATGCGGATCGACGGCCAGATCCCGCAGAAGGATGGCAAAATCCGCGATTTCCCGGGCGGTTTCGCCTTTGCGGGCGAGGCAGAGAAGAAACTCCGCCTTGGCGTCCATCGACACACCCGGTTCCAAAAGATCATGAATGGCCTGTTCGATTTCCGCAGCGGAGAGATCCTGTCCCTCGGCCGCATGCTGGGCCAGAAGATTGAGTTGGGGTTGTGCTGTTAACACCGGATCAAATTACCCAAGAAACCCCGGTGGGATAAAGCCAAAAATGTATCCTCTTAAATTGCGTGGCGTCCATGAAAGTGATAGGAAGTCCCTTTCATGACTGAAATTCCCGATCCAGAGGAGCTGATCGATTCTCCGCCAACGGAGGACGGCGCCGCGGTTGGAGGGGGGGGGAAGCATGATCCTTACGCGGCATTGAGGTTTCGGGATTATTGTTTTTTTGCCGTTGGAAGCTTTTTGGCCGGCATGGGGAGCAACATGCAGTCGGTGGCGGTGGGGTGGGAGCTTTACGAAAGGACGTCCTCCGCCATGGCTTTGGGGTGGGTGGGGATGGTTCAGGCGTTGCCCATCATGTTGCTGGCTTTGCCGGCCGGGCAGCTGGCGGATCGATGGGATCGGCGGAGGATCATCCTTGCGTGCCAGATGGCGGCGGTTTTGTGCTCGGTGGGGCTGGCGGTGGTTTCCTTTCTTCAAGGGCCGGTGGAATGGATGTACATCCTTCTTCTATTGGGGGCGGTGGGGCGCGCTTTCCTGTGGCCAGCCAGCCAGGCTCTGATGCCTTCCTTGGTGCCCAAGGAAATTTTCAGCAATGCGGTGACTTGGAAAAGCACATCTTTTCAGATTGCCTCGGTGGCGGGGCCGGCTTTGGGAGGGTTGCTGATTGCCTGGCACAAGACGGCCCTCTGGGTTTATGTGATCGATGCCGTGATGATGCTGGCCAACGTGTGCTTCATTTATGTCATCCGTCCGCCGAAGATGTCGCGGCAGGCCGGGGCGGCCACATTAAAAACCTTGGTGGCGGGTTTTCATTTTGTCTGGCGGACGAAACTGGTGATGGCCGCGATCACGCTGGATTTGTTTGCGGTGTTGCTGGGGGGGGCCGCGGCGTTGCTGCCGGTTTATGCCAAGGATATTTTGCATGTCGGGCCGACGGGGCTGGGGTGGCTGCGGGCCGCGCCGTCGGTTGGCGCGCTGGTGATGGCCATTGCCCTGTCGCATATGCCGCCCATGCGGCGGGCGGGCAGGGCCCTGTTGGGGGCGGTGGCCTTGTTTGGGGTGACAATGGTGGTTTTCGGGTTTTCCACATGCTTCTGGCTGTCGTTGCTGGCGCTGGCCCTGAGCGGCGCGGCGGACAACATCAGCGTGGTGGTGCGCCACAGTCTGGTGCAACTGCGCACTCCCGATGAAATGCGCGGCCGGGTTTCGGCGGTCAACAGCGTGTTTATCAGCGCTTCCAATGAACTGGGCAGTTTTGAGTCCGGCCTGGTGGCCCAGTATTTTGGGCCGCTCATTTCCGTGGTCAGCGGGGGGCTGGGCACGATTGTCGTGGTGGCGCTGGTCATGACGATCTGGCCGGAGATCCGCCGCCTTGGCAGTTTGCAGGATGAGGCGCGCGAGTGAACGGCTTTTTCTTTTGCCTTTTGGCGGGGAGCCGCGTAGGATGCCGCCTCTTTCGTGGTTCAGCGCCCATAGCTCAATTGGATAGAGCATCTGACTACGGATCAGAAGGTTAGAGGTTCGAGTCCTCTTGGGCGCGCCAGGCACAAGTCTGCGCCTGGCTTGGCCAGGCTCTTGGGCTCTTCATGGCTCTTTAGGAGCTTTTTGGATCGAAGGCGCGGCGGAGGGCGTCGCCGAGGAGATTGAGGGAGAGGACGAGGAAGAACAGGGCGCCGGTGGCGGAGACCAGATACCACCAGACCACCGGTTCGCGGCTCAATTCCATGCGGGCGGAATCGATCATGAGTCCCCAGGAAGGCGTGCCCACGGGGGCGCCCACGCCGATGTAGCTGAGGATGGATTCCGAAAGCACCAGGCCCGAAAAACCGAGAACAAGGTTGATGATGACCAGATGCATTACATTGGGCAGGATGTGGCGGGTGATGATGACCCATGGGCCGTGTCCGAGGGCGCGGGCGGCTTCCACATAGGGGCGTGTGGCCTGGCGCATGGATTCCCCGCGAATCAGGCGGCAAAGGCCGACCCAACTGGTGATGCCAAGCGCGATGGCCATCTGGCTGAGGCCCTTGCCCAAAACCATGAGGATGGCCACCAGCAGAAGGATGTTTGGGATGGAGGCCAGGGTGATATAGACATACTGGATGATGTCGTCCACCCAGCGGCGGAAATATCCGGCCACAATGCCCAGCAGGGTTCCGAGGGGAATGTAAATCAGGCTGGTCAGGCCGGCGATGATCAGGGCGGTGCGGCATGCCTTGGCGGTTTGCAGCAGCACATCCTTGCCCAGCACGTCCGTGCCGAGGGGGTGGCGGCCCTTGAGGGGTTCCGGACGGTTGACCGAGTAGGTGGTGTCGGCAAACGGCGCGCTGTAACTTTTCTCCTTGGGCACGCCGCTGAAAAGCCGGTCCAGAATCGTGGGGCACGCCTGACCGTGCGCCGGCGCGGGCAGACGGAGCGAAGCCATCAACCCCACCAGCAAATAGAACGCGATGATTCCCAGGGATGCGATGCCCAGACGATCCCGGCGGAAACGTTGCCATGCCCGTTGCCAGCGGTCGGAATGCGCCCATATCCACAGGGTGGCGATCAGGATCGCCAGTCCGCCAATTACAATCAGATTTTCAAGCCAGGGGGTCATTGGAATCGAATGCGCGGGTCAACGGCCGCGTAGCAAATGTCGGTAAGCAGCAGGCCGAGGATGTAGAGGAGGGAACCCAGGTAAACCACCGCGCGCACCACGGCGAAGTCGGATGTGCGGATGGCGGTGATGGTCAGGTTGCCCAAGCCGGGGATGCCAAAAAAACTTTCCAGAACCAGGGAGCCCATGATCAGGAAAGGAAGCGAGGCCACCACCAGCGTGATGAGGGAGATCAATCCGTTTTTGAAGACGTGCGAAAAGAGGATGCGGTTGGGGGATGCGCCTTTGGCCTTTGCCGTTCGCACATAGTCCTGGTTGATTTCCTCCAGAAAGATGGAGCGATAAAGCCGGGTTTCCGCGCCAAGCCCGGCCACGGCCGCGATGCAGACCGGCAATGCCAGATATTTGGCGGTGGTGATGCCTTCCAGGTTGAACCCGAAGGCGGGCAGGTAGGAGGTCTTGATGGCAATCAGCCATTGTCCGAGAATCACGTAATCCATGATCGGGAAACTCATCAACACCACACAGATGAAAACGCCGGTCAGGTCGATCAGGGATTTTCGCACCAGCACGAGAAAGAGCGAAAAGCTGACGGATAGAAAAAGTCCCAGCAACATCGAGGGCAGGGTGATCAGCAGGGAGGGGATGGCGCCCCGTTTGAAGACCTCGGTGAGAGGTTCCCCGGTTGCGTCGGATACGCCGAAGTCAAAAATGGCCAGCGACTTGATGTAGTGGAAAAATTGGGAGTCGAGCGGTGGTTTGCCGGGCGCGGTGTTGAAAAAGAGGGGTTTGTCGTAACCGCGGTTGTGAAGCCAGTTGGCGACAGCCTCCTTTGGCGCCTTGGGTCCCAGTATTTGCAGGGCCATGGCCCGCGGGCTTTGAACGACGTAGAAAAGCGAAAAGGTGATCAGCATCACGCCGAACACAATCGGGAAAAGATAGAGAATCCGTCGTAAGAGGTAGTTAAGCATGATGTCGCCGGGTCCAGAAAACAGCATAACCAATCGCGCCCCCGATCAGCAAGAGCAGGAAGCCAAGGGGCCAGTGTGGGGAATGGTTCCATTCGGCCTGCCGTTCCTGCCTCAAGGCGGAGTCGATCTCCGCGTATTTGAGTCCGCCGGACAGCAGGGGATTGGAGGAAACGCGGGGGCACCATGGCTGGTTCAGGCTGAAATAAACCGGGTGCGACAGAAGAACGCAGGGGCAATCTTCCACAAGCAGGGCGTTGAGTTGATGGATGATTTTCAAGCGTTCGGGTGAGTTCTCCATGGTGCGCATTTTTTCAAACAGCCGGTCGAATTCCGGAGAGGCATAGCGGGAATGGTTGTTGCCCTGGGGGGGGCGGTTGGGGCTGTAGAAGAGGAAGAAAAAATTCTCCGGGTCCGGATAATCGGCGCGCCAGCCGTAGGCGATGATCTGGAAATGTCCCGAATCCATCTTGTCCTGCTGCCGGGACCAGAGGTTTTCCTCCAGTTTGATGCGAAGGCCGAGCTGTTCGAACTGGTTTTTTTGGAATTCGGTCAATTGGCGGCTTTCGGGGCTGTCGGAGGTCACGTCGATGGTGAGTTCCAAGGGGTTGCCGGTCTTTGGATCGATGCCGTTGGGATAGCCGGCGGCGGCGATCAATTCCTTTGCCCTGGCCAGGTTGAATTGGCGGCAGGGATTGACGAAGTTGCGCTGGTAACCGAAGACTCCCGGCGGCAGGATTTGCTCGGCCTTGATGTCCATGCCATTGGAGAAAATCTCGATGGAGAGATCTTCGTTGTACGCGGTGGAAAGGGCCTGCCGAAGCGGGCGGTTGCGCCCGAGCACGGGGTCCTCCATGTTGAAGACCATGTAAAAGGTGGAGGGCTCGGTGTCCTTGTGCAATTGCACGCCCCGCTTGCGGTATTTTGCGGTGAGTTCCTGGCCGATGCTCACCACGCTGTTGAAGACATCCTTGTTGACTCCTGTGCTGTCGAGGTAACCTTGCCGGAAAAGCAGCCAGCGGGGAATTCCCTCGCGGATGATGGTGAAATGGACTTCGTCGATCAGCGGCAGCGGTTTTCCCGCAACGGGCTGGAACCGGCGGTTTTCGGCAATGGGCCAGCCTTCGGACGGAAAGACGGTGGCACGATAGTCTTCATGCCGGACCAGGCGGATGAGCCGGTTGCGGTTCCATTCCGCCAAGCGGAAGGGGCCGGAACCCACGGGATGAAATTTGAATTGGGGACGCGTTTCCCCCCCATGCCGGCGGCCGTCGTAGTATTCCACGGCTTCGCGCGGAACAGGCGCGGTGAAAGGCATGGCCAGCCAATAGACGATTTGCGGATAGGGCTTGACCAACTGCAGCCGCAAGGTCAACCGGTCCACGACATCCACTCCGGGAATCGGTTGTTGATAATCGAAGTTTCCCTTGGCTTTTGCCTGTTCATAGGCCTTTTGCAGGCCGGGGATGTATTCCTGAAGCACAGCCAGGATGGGGCATTCCACTTTGGGATCAGCCATGCGTTTGAAGGCATAAGCCGCATCCTCGCTGGTGATTTCCCGTCCTTTGCCGCCGGTGGCGGCAAAGCAGGGATCGTCGTGAAAACGGAGACCGGCTTTGAGTTTGATTTCGTAAATGGCCCCTCCGCCGGGGCCGGGAAGACGCCGCGGCAGGCTTGCCGCCAGGCAGGGCGTCAACTCGTAGGGATCGGTTTTGAAAGGGTGATATTGTAACAGGCTTTCGTAAACCATTCCGATCACGGCGTGCCCGAGCGTGTCGTAGCTGACCTGCGGATCCAGGGAGCGGGGGGTGTCCGGAAGCGCGCGATAGGCGGTTTTCCAAGGAGAGCCGTCTTCCCGTTTTTCGCGCAAAGGGGATGGATGCGGATTGTTCCCGCATCCTGTGAACAGGCAGAGCGCAACCAAAACCAATGAAAAGCGAACCGGCACAATGGCCGGTAAAATGGGATTCTCCGGCAAAAATGTCGAGCGAAGAGATTTGATGGACATGGAGGCGGACGGCTTGCCAAATCTCCGGCGCTGTTGTAGGGTCCGCGCATTGCATTTTTCAAACAAACCATTATGAAATTCAAAACAGTTGTTTTTGTTGCGCTGGCGTTGTCGGGAGTCATGGGATGGGCGGATGTCCTGGAATTGAAAAACGGACGGGTGCTCAACGGAAAATACATGGGCGGTTCGGCGGGAACGGTGCGGTTCGATGCGGGAGGGGAATTGCAGGTTCTCGAGACGGCGCAGATTGTTGCCCTGACCTTCACGACGACGCCGGCGGTTTCCCAAGCGCCGGCCCCGGCGCCCGCTCCAGCATCGAAGGGGAAGCTGGCGACGATCCCGCTGGGAACGCCGTTCATGGTTCGGATGATGGACAGTGTTTCCTCTCAAAACGGGCCGGGAACCACTTTTACCACCCGTTTGGAGTACGGGTTGCTGGTGGATGGAATGGTGGCGATTCCGGCCGGGACGATCATATATGGAAAGGTGCAGGGATCGACCGAAGCGGGGCGGGCATTGGGAAAATCGTCGTTGGATTTGCGGTTGACCGAAGTGATATTGGGCGGCAACACGTTGCCCATGGCAACCTCCAGTTTCAAGGAGGGTGGGGCCTCATCGACCCGCAAGACCGCCCGGCATGCCGGAATGGGGGCCATGATCGGCGGAGCGGTGAATGGAGGGGATGGCGCGGGAAAGGGGGCGGCGATCGGCGCGATGACGGGATTGGTGAGAAAAGGGGAGACGGTGACCGTGACGCCCGGCACGTTGTTGGAATTCCGGCTGGCTGCGCCTTTGAGTGTGCGTGTGGATTGATTTGAAAAGGAAAATTATGACGACGAAAATGATGCGTATTGGAACACTTGCGGCGGTTTTTGTTTTGGGCCTGGCCTCCTGCTGCTGGGCGGGCGGCAAATCGGCGGCCAGGACGGATGCCAAACCTGACGCCGGCAATTTGCGCGCTTTTGTGGAACTGGCCAGGATGGATCTGAAGCTTCAGAAGGCGGTGATTATCGCCCAGAACATGGAATTTACCGAGGAAGAGGCCGCGGAATTCTGGCCGGCCCACCGGGAATATGAAGCCGAGATGGGAAAGGTGAACGATGCGCGATTGGAATTGATCCGCCAATATGTCAAGGAGAACAAGACCATGACGGACGAACAGGCCAGGGACTTGGCGAAGAAGGTGTTCAATTTGGATGAAAAAAAGACCGATTTGAAAAGAAAATATTTCCGCAGATTTCTGGATGTCATTCCGGCAAAGAAAGCGGTCCGTTTTTTTCAGATCGAAAACCAGCTTAACATGGCGGTCGATTTGCGGCTGGCCGCCACCCTGCCGTTGATCAAGTAAAAGGGATTCAAGACGTGTTTTTGGATGTTGTTTCGGGCATGCGTGGCGTCCTCAATTTACCTCAATCAAGGAACGATCGTTCCTTGATTGAGGTAAATTCATTTGGGTGGAGGAAAGCGCTTCCTTTCCGTGGGACGATGTTTTACCTTTGTTTCATGAAGCATTGCATGTTTCTTCTGGCTGCGGTCTGCCTGCTGGCAGGATGCGGGGATTTTCAAAATCGCACTTATCGGTACGGGGATGTGATTCCCGCCAAGCCTTTTTCCGTCCAGTTGGTCCAGACGGAATATGGGTTGCAGAACCAACAGGTCGTTTTAAAGCTGACCTTGCAGGTTGCCAACCGGTCGGACAAAAAACAGCCGTTTGGGAAGGATAAGCTGGTTTTGCGGGTGGACGGGGGAAACTGCGAAATCGAGCGCGACAAAAGTTTGCTGGAACGGATTGGCTTGCAATTGGATTCCCTTTCGCCGGGAGAGGAGGCGAAGTTGACGGTGCCATTCGTCATTTCCAAGGAAAATGCCGGCCGGCAGTTGGATTTGCTGGTGGAACGGCGCGAGGTCAAGGGCAAGAGCAGCCTTTCCCTGGTGCGGGTCAAAAACAAGGGGATGCCCGGAGTCTGGCCGGCGCCGGGGGAATGGATCGTGGTGAGGTCGGCTTCGTGGAAGTAAGAGGGGCGGGTTGTTTGGGCTGAAGACCGAAGTCTGGCGGTGTTGAGAAAATGGTTTTTCTTCAGACGCCAGCCTCAACTTTTTATCTTCGTCCGCTGGTTTGATAGTAAACCTCGGCTTCGGGCAGGAGGCTTTGGAGGGAGGCGATGCGGCTTTCGTCGGTGGGATGGGTGGAAAGAAATGCCGGCGGGCGTCCGCCTTGTTTGCGGTTGTATTCCATGAAACGTTGCCAGAAGGCCACTGCCTCCTTGGGGTCGTATCCGGCCTTGGCCATGTAGGTCAGGCCGATGCGATCGGCTTCGCGTTCCTGCAGGCGGCTGTGGGGGAGAACGGCGCCGACGGTGGTGGCCACGCCGAATCCGAGCAAGGCCAGGTTGCGGGTGCGGCTGTCTTCGCCGCTGAGTCCGATGGCCAGGCCGGTGGCCAGCCCCGCCATTGCCATTTGTTCGCTGATGCGTTCGGCACCATGCCGGGCGGCCACATGGGCGACTTCATGCCCGATGACCGCCGCCAGCCCCCCGTCGTTCATGGTGATGGGCAGGATGCCGGTGTAAACCCCCACCTTGCCCCCGGGCAGCGCAAAGGCGTTGGGTTCCTTGCTTTCGAAAAGCACAAATTCCCATTTTGCGTTGGGAATGTCGGGGTTGGCCACGGCTGCGATTTGTTCTCCCACCCGCTTGATGGCGGCGATTTGCACGGCGTTGCTGGAGATGTGTTCCAGATGTTTGATCTCCTCAAAGCTTTTCAAACCCAGCTTGATTTCGGTTTCGGGGCTGACGACATTGAAGGCTTTGCGTCCGGTTTGAGGGACGGTGTAACAGGCGGCCAGACCGATGCAGATCAACAGTGCGGTCAGAAAGGCCCGGGGGGAGAAACGCCTTTTTTTCATTTTAATTTGAATGTTGAGGAAATTCAAGTTGCTGGAAAAGGCGGTGAGGGAGCCCCGCCCTCCATTTGGTGGAAAATGATGGAGGGCAGGCCACGTGAAACGTGGTGAACCTCCCGGCCTAATTTATTTTTTTCTGCGGGCAATGGGGGTTTTGCAACCGTAAACGTGATCGCCTTCCTTGACCAGGATTTCGGCGAATCCGGCCGGCAGGAACAACTCCACCCGCGAACCGTAGCGGATCATGCCCAGCAATTCGCCCCGTTTGACCTCCTCGTTGAGGAGCCGCCAGAGGATGATCCTCCGTGCGATGGCGCCGGAGATTTGTTTGACCATGATCCGGATGCCGTCAGGGGTTTCCAAACCGAGCAACTGGCTTTCGTTGCGGGCCGAGGCGTCGCGATTGCGGGCGTCGAGGAACTGGCCGGGCAGGTATTCCACAAAACGGAGGGCACCGTCGCAGGGGGAGGGTTGCACATGGACATCGAACACCGAAAGGAAGATTCCCACGCGAATGCATTTGCCTTTGAGGAATTTGGGTTCGTCCATTTCCGTGATATCCGTGATCTTGCCGTCGGCGGGGGCGATCAGAAGTTTTGGGTCTTCCGGGAGGGGGCGACGGGGGTTGCGATGAAAGGCGGCGTGAAAAAGGAAAAGCGCCAGGCAGGGCCAGAACAGCGCCCACCAGCGGCCGAAGGCGCCCACAATCATAAGGAAAACCAGCCACCGTAGCAGGGGCATCGCCAGTTTCAGAGGGGAAGGTTTGAAATCGCGTCGCATGGGGAAGGAACTTATCTGGTTTGGCGCGCCAAGACAATGGGTTTCATCATGCGAGGGCGGCGGGATTTCGGGTGGCGCAAATCCGTTTGCAGATTGGGGGGGATCATGGTATGAAGCCCTTATGAAGCTTCTTCCCTCCCTTTTGCTGGCCGTATTTTTGACGGGTTCCCTTTTGCAGGCGGCGGATGACAAGCCCCTGTCGGCTATTGAAACCTTGAATAAAGCCCGCAAACTGGTGGGCGACCGGCTGGCCAATTCCCTGCTTTCCATGGAGAGCGAAGGGGCCAAGTTGCGGCCCCGCTATTGGTGGGTGCGGTATTTCGACGACCAGGTGTTTTTAAAAATCCGTTCCATTCAAATGATCGGGCCGGAGATGGTTCAGAACATCATTCCCGGCAATTTTTTTGACGGGGGGGACAAGCACTACATCATTCGTCCGGAGGAACTGAAGGTCGATTCCGAAAAATGCATTGCCTTCATCGAAAAAGCCTCGGCCGAGGGTGGGATTCCCCTGCATTCGATCAATGTCCGGTTGTGCAAGCCCCATCCTGGCGAGTCCAATCCTGTCTGGTATTTTCAATGGTACGATGAGAACAACAAGAAACTGGGCAAAATGGAAGTGTCGGCCACGACAGGCAATATTTTGGAGATCGATGGCTTGAAGCTGAAAGGCAAAAAGTACAAAGGGGTGAGCCACGAGACGTTTTCCCAGAAAGTGGGCGGCTTCTTCAGCGGCGACGAGGAGGAAAAGGGCGCCAAGAAGAAGAGCAATGAAAAGAAGGACGAGGAAAAGTCCACGGACCAATAGATCGGGATATGGATTTTTATCCCGCGTTGCCAGCGTAACACTGGACGGGGATGCCGGTTTTGCTGCGTATGAGCTCTCCCAGACGGCGAAGCTCCACCGATGGCAGGGCGGTGGCATAGGCTTCGGGCGTGGGACGGGCGATGGTGTAAACCTGGACTTCCTTGATTTGGCAGCCTTTGGAAAGAAAATGCTGCAAATGCCCAAGATAAGCGTCCATTTCCTGGTTGTCCGGCGGTTGTCCATGCAGACGGAAAAAGAGGCTTTGGATATGGATGGGGCGTTCCAATGCGGTGGTTTCGATGTTTTTGAGAATGCGTTCCAATTTCACATTGGAACGGTTGACCAGGCGATAGTGATCTTCCGTGCCAGCGTCCAGTTTTGCCCAGATTTCCCCCTGATGGTCGTCGAGGATTTTCAATGCCTGCCGCACCTTGGGACGGTCCAGGAGGGTGGCATTGGTGATGAGGACAATTTTGACCGAAGCATCGGCCATTTCATCTTTTATCCGCGCCGCAAGGGTTGCCGCTTCCAGAAAGACAGGGCAGGAAGTGGGTTCGCCTTCGCCGGAGAAAGCGATGTCGTTCAAACGACGCCAGGGGGCAGGCGTTGAATCGAATGGCGGATGTTTGAAAAGATCTCCGGAACGGTAAAACGCCAGCACTTTCCTCAACTCGTTCTCGACCAACGTGAGATCGACCTGCCGGATCAGAGGTTTGCTTTGGCGATCCACCTCGCAATAAACACAATCGAAATTGCAGACCTTGTCAGGGTTGAGATTGATTCCGATGGAAACGCCCCTGGCCCGGCGTGAAATGACGGGATAGACAAAAAGGCGGTTGTGCCTCTGGCGTCGATGGTCCCGATGCGCCGGAATAAGCGGTTCGTTGTTCATGGGAAGCGGCGGGAGGGGTCAGGCTCCGTGCGCTTTCAAGAAGGCGGCGATGCTCCGGTCGTATTTTTTCTCCCATTCGGGAGGAAAAAGGCAGCCGGGGATTTCGCTGTTGCGTTGGTGGTAGGCGATGCATTCACAACAAATGCCCTTGCGGCTGCAGGGTTCATAGGTGCAGGAGCATGCCTGCCGGTTTTTGGCGGTCTGGCATTCTTTTTTCATGATGAGAATTGATGAATTGAAGAAACCGATTTTCCGTTTAAGGTATGCCCGCATGAAGCTGAAATCAAGTTGTTCATCCCTGTTTTGGTTGTTGCTGGGGGTGGGCGGGGTGACTTTTGCGGTTTTTTCGGGGACGCTGGGGCATGATTTTGTGAATTGGGACGATCCGTTTTATGTGACCGGGAATCGTGAGATTGCGGGATTGGATCGGGAGCACCTCCGTCTCATGTTCACGACTTTTCAATATGGCTTTTATGCGCCTTTGAGCCAGTTGAGCCTGGCCGTGGATCATGCCCTGTGGGGGCTGGAACCGTTTGGATATCATTTGTCCTCGGTTTTTTTGCATGCCGTGAACGCGGCATTGGCGGGGTGGTTGATTCTGCGGTTGTTGAGGATGGCCGGGCCGGCTGGAAAGGATGGAGGGGAGCGGAACTGCGCGGATTTTTTTGCGGCTGGTTTTGGCGCCTTGCTTTATGCCCTGCATCCGTTGAGAGCCGAATCGGTGGCATGGGTGAGCGAACGGCGGGACGTGCTTTCCGGCGCGTTGGCGCTTTTGTCGGTGTTGTCTTATCTGGAGTATGCGGAAGCTGGAACGGGCCGCGCAAAGGGCAGGCGTTGGTATTTGGGTGCGTTTGTTCTTTTTGTGCTGGCCTTGCTGGCGAAGCCATCGGTGGTGACGGTTCCTTTTGTTTTGATGCTTTTGGATGTTCATCCCTTGCGACGGTGGGAGGGAATTTCCTGGCATGGCGCCATGCGCTTGCTGGGGGAGAAAGTGCCGATGATTGTCCTGTCGCTGGCTTCAGGGCTGGGGGCCGTTTACGGAGTGGGATGCGGCGATCTGGACAACACGGCCTACGATTTGCAGGTGTTGGATGTTGGATCGCGGCTGGCGCAGATGTTTGCGGCCAATCTTCATTATCTGCAAACCATGTTTTGGCCGGCGAATTTGAATCCGCTTTATGCCTTCAAGCATTTGTACCATTTCAATGAACCGGTGGTATGGCTGGCTATGGGAGCGGCTTTTGGTGTGACGGCGGCCGCCTGGGTTTGGCGTCCGGGCGCCATGGTTTGCTGGCTGGCCTATCTTTTCATGGTGGGGCCGTTTTTGGGATTGGCAGCCAGCGGTCCGCAGTTTGCCGCGGACCGGTACACGTACCTGGCGGCGATTCCATGGTCGGCGATCGCGGCGTGGGTGATGTCATGGGGGTGGAAAAAAAGCGTTTCGCAGCCGGGCTGGCGCAAGGCATGGATCGGACTGGCGGTGGTTTTGACGATGGCGCTGGGAATCATGACCTGGCGGCAGAATGCCATCTGGCGCGATTCGGTGAGGTTGTGGACCCATTCAACAAAAGTGGACCCGGATGGTTTTTTTGCATGGAAAAATCTCGGCGACGCCTTTTGCGAGGAGAAAAGACCACGGGAAGCCCTGGCGGCATACGGGCAGGCTCTGCGTTTGAATCCCCAAGCCGCGGGGGTTTGGTTCAATATGGCCAATGCCTTGTCGGAGTTGGGGGAGCATGGCGAGGCCATCAAACTTTACCGGAGGGTTTTGGCTGCGGACCCCCACGATGCCGGGGCGTTGAACAATCTGGCCAGGGCGCTGGTGAAACAGGAGTCTTTTCGCGAGGCCCTGCCGCTTTTTCTGAAAGCCGCCAAGCTGATTCCCTCCCCGGCGCTGACCTTTAACGCGGGGATTTGTCATGAGGGGTTGGGCGATGAGACGGAGGCGTTGAAATGTTATGAAGCAGCCGCCCAGGGGGGATATGCCGAGGCATGGGTGTCGTGGGCGGAAATCGTGGCGAGGCGGCAGGGATCAGCGGCGGCGGTTCGTCTGCTCGAAACCGCCATGGAGAGGAACGATCACCTGCGTTTGAGAGCGGCCTATGCCGATATGTTTTTGCGGCAACCGCGGCTGTCGTCGAAGGAATTGAAGGAAATGGAGGCTTTTCTCCGGGCGTTGGATGAAAAAATGAAGGGACGGAGCCGGAGAGTCGCCGAATTGCTGGAAAAGTGCCGGAACAAGAGGGGTCTTTGAGGTTTGACCCATCCCATGGATTGTGTTTGATAGGGGGGTGGCGCATTTGTTTTCAGCAATGGCCGTTTTTTTTCTGACGTTTTCCGTTTTGGACGCGGCGCCGGCCATTTTGCCGTTGAAGGAAGTGCGTCCGGGGATGAAGGGAGAGGGAAAGACGGTTTTTGCGGGCACGAAGGTGGAGGGATTCAAGTTTGAGGTGATGGGGATCGCCAGGGATTTTGCCGGTCCCGGGTACGACATCATCTGGTGCAAGCTTCTTTCCGATGCAACAGGGCAGATGGTGGTGGCGGGCGGCATGAGCGGCAGTCCTTGTTATGTGGATGGACGGATAATGGGGGCGCTGGCTTACGGATGGTTGTTCAACAAGGAACCCATTTTTGGCGTTCAACCGATCGAATCCATGTTGGAGTTGTGGAGTTTCAAGGGAAATACGAGGGTTGCGGATGGAAAAATTTCTTTTGAAGCGCCGGTTTGGGCTGCGGCAGGAGGCGCCGCGCCGCGCACGATGATTTCCTGCATGAAGGCACTGGCCGGATTGGGCGAGAGTTCGGTCCGGCAGATGGTTCCCCTGCCTTTGGAGGTGAGCGGCGTGCATCCTTTGGCTGCGGATTTTGTGAACCAGGGGTTTGAAAAGGCCGGATTTGCGCCGCTGGCTTCAGGCGGGGGGGGGACGGCGGATTTGGATGAGGTTGAGCTTGAGCCGGGGGCCGCGTTGACGGGGGTGGTGGCGCGGGGAGACATCAATCTCGCGGCGACAGGCACTTTGACATGGAGGGATGACGACCGGATCCTGGCCTTCGGACATCCGTTCCTCAATATCGGCGAGGTCAATATTCCCTGCGGCAAGGCTGAGATCATTGGCGTGGTTTCCAGTTACATGCGCTCTTTCAAAATGTCCAACAAAGGGGGGATTGCGGGGGTGCTGACCCAGGATCGTCTTTCAGCCGTGGGAGGACGCCTCGGCGTCAAACCCAAACTTGTCCCCATGCAGGTGGATTTGCGGTCGTCCGGCAAAAATCATTCCTACAAATTGGAGTTTTGCGACAACAAGATTTTTACGCCGCTGGTTTTTCAAACGGTCCTGGCCGATGCGCTGGCGAAGGGGATGGAGAACAGCGAGGAGGCCACTTTGCGGGTGAAGAGCGAGATCGAGATCGATGGGGCGCCCAAGCTGGTTTTTGACGATGTGTTTTCCGGTGAACGGTTTGATTGGGCTTTGGATGCGGTGATGGAAATGGCCGGTCAATTCCTTCCTCTTTACCGGAGCGAACTGGCCATGCCCAGGATTGTCCGCATCCAGGTGGAGGCGAACATGTCGCCGGTTGTCCGTTTGGCGCGGTTGAGGAGCATGACGGTGGAGCCCATGGAGGCCCGTGCCGGAGACGCCCTGAAGGTGAAAGCCTCTTTTCAACCCTGGCATGGCGAGCGTTTTGAACGGGAATTTACGATCAGGTTGCCGGAGGAGGTCAAGCAAGGGGAGGTGACCGTAACCCTGGCGGATGCCGATCGGGCGAAACAAATCGAGGGATTGCGGTCAAGGGGGGGGAATGATTTGGCGAGCATGGAGCAATTGGTTCATTTGCTTAACGATCGGCGGCGTCATGATCAGCTTTATCTTTTTATCCAGCGCCGGGCCGATGGGGTGTTGTTGCAGGATCAGCGTCTGCCGTCCCTGCCTCCCTCAGTCCGGGTTCTGATGCAAAATGATCAGACTCTGCGTTCGCAAACCATGGCCTTGCAGGACGAGGTTCTGGCCCGGCAGGCATTTGAATTTGGGACGGTGTTGAGCGCAAGCCAGAGTGTGACGGTGAGAATAAAACCGTGATTATTTGGGTTCAATTAACTTCTGTGCAAAACATGGAAAAATTCTTGAAGCAGCAGGCGGTGCAGGAGCCCCGCCCTCCATCGTCTTTTCGAAAAATCAACGGAGGGCGGGGCTCCTGCGCCGCCGTCGCGACAGGCGCGGAACTTGTTCCGGACCGGTTTAAAAAAATGAAAAAGATTATTGCGATGTTTTTTGTATTGGCGGCGCTGCCCAGCGCGTGGGCGGTGCGAACGGAGAAGTGGCGCCATGACAGCCAGGGGGATTTCAGCGAGGGAGAGGCCCATGGGGTGGGCATCACCTCGGACGGATTCCTTTGTCCGGGGCCGGAGATAAAAAAGGATGTGTCCTTGCCGGCGGAGGTGATATGGGCGGTGGCTGCGCCGAGGGACGGCGGCAGGGCGCCGCTTTATGTGGCGGCGGGCAATGAAGGGCAGGTTTTCAAGGTGGCGGCGGACAAGGCTGTGGAATTTTTCAAGGCCAAGGAAATACAGGTGCATGCGCTGGCCGTGGATGGGGAGGGAAATTTGTTTGCCGGCTCTTCGCCGGATGGAAAAGTGCACCGCATTGCGCCGGACGGCGCGTCGTCTGTTTTTTTTGAGCCAAAGGAAAAATATATCTGGGCTTTGGCTTGGGATGAGGCCGGCAAATGCCTGTACGTGGCAACCGGCGACAAGGGGAAACTGTACAAATTGGATCGCGATGGACGGGGCGGAATTTTTTATGACAGCGATGAGCCCCATTTGAGATGTTTGCTGTTGGATGAGCGAAAACGTCTATGGGTCGGAAGCGACGGCGGGGGGCAGGTTTTCCGATTTGATTCCCTGGAGGGAAATGCCGGCAAGCCGTTTGTGGTTTATGACTCCGATTATCGCGAGGTCAAAAGTCTTGCCATGGCGCCGGATGGCGGCCTTTTTGCGGCTTGCATTGGGGATGGCAGATCTTCCGGCGGCGCCGGCAGTGTCATCAGCAGCCTGAAAAACCTGGTTTCATCGATCAAGGCGCCGGGGGGTGTTTCCGGCGTCAGGGAGATCAAGGATGGGGAAAACGGGCCGAAGGTGGAGGATGTTTCTTTCAAGCCGGTTGATGACGGCAAGCCGGGAATGGGAGAAGTGGTGAGGATTGGAGAAGATGGAGTGGCTGAAAAATGGTGGTCGGGAAATGAGGATGTGTATTCCCTGATGGCATTGGAGGCAAACAAGGTCTGGTTGGGGACCGGACGCAAGGGGCGGTTGATTGAGGTTGCCGGGCCGCGCATTTTCAGTGTGTTGGGCAATCTTGAGGCCAAGGCGGTCAATGCCCTCTGGCAAAACAAGGAGGGCTTGCAAGCGGCCACTTCCAACGGAGGGGCGGTCTGGTTGATTTCCAACAAACCGGCCAGAAAGGGAACCTATGAATCAAAGGTTTTGGACGCGCGGACGCCGGCTGCATGGGGCAAGGCGGATTGGACAATGGTTTCCGGGGAGGGGAAAATGGTTGTCAGCACACGATCCGGCAATACCGCAAAACCCGACAAGGTTTGGAACGACTGGGTGGCTGTGGATGACAAACAGAAGATTCGCAGTCAGCCGGCGCGTTATTTGCAGTATCGTCTGGCTTTTGAGATTGGCGGCGAGGGCAGGGCGGCGTGGCTGGATCGGATGGTTGTTTTCTACCAGCCCCGCAATCTGCCTCCCCAGTTGGGCAGGATTACGATCGGACAACCCAATGCGGAGTACTACCGGATGCCGAAAGTCGAGATTCCGTCCGGAAGTTCGCCCATGCCCAATTTGGTGGGGGGCAGTTTGCCTGGCGTGAAGGGGGGCGGGGCGGGTGCGGTGGCCATGGCCATGCGTCCTCCCGGCGCGCAGATAGGGAAACATCAGGGGTGGAGGGGCGCCACCTGGCAGGCGAGCGATCCCAATGGGGATTCGATCCGTTATGATGTTTATTACCGGTGGATGGGAGTGGCGGAGTGGAAAACCTTGAAACAGGATTTGGACGAGCCTTTTGTTTCGTGGGATGCGGCGACATGGCCGGATGGACAATACTTCTTGAAGGTGGTGGCCAATGATCGGTTGTCCAATCCTGCCGGCGAGGAACGTGTAACGGAAATGGTCGGCGATATTTTCACGATTGATCATACACCTCCGTCGATCCAGGCGGATGTTTCCCCCCAGGTTTTAAGGAAAGGGATTCTGACACTGACTGTTTCCGACACGGTGAGCGTGGTGAAGGATGTGCAGGTGTCGGTGGATGGCAGTCCGTGGCGGGTTTTGTTGCCGGTGGGGAATCTTTATGATTCTCTCAACAGCGTTTTTCATCTGCCGGTGGATGCGCTTGAGGCCGGGGAACATTATGTAAATGTGCGGGCGGTCGATGCGGCTGAAAACGCAATCGCCCAGACGGTTCGGTTCAAAAAGTAAGGCGAGTGAACGATGTTGTGTTGGTTGGCATGTTTTCTTTTTCCGGCGATTGTTTTTTCCGCGGCTGAAGTTCAAACCGGCGATGGAAAGGTTTTGCCTCGCATGGGCTTGCCCCCCCCGGGCCGGATTTATCACGGGGTTTATCCCGGCGGAATAACGGGTGATGAGGATGATTTGACTCCCAACGATCTGGCTGTTTACCAAAAGTTGGCGGGGCAACCGGCGGCATGGGTTTATTTTTCCCACAATTGGTTCAATGGCAGGGGGTTTCCCTTGGCAACCGCACGGTGGATCAGGGATGCGGGAGCGGTTCCTTACATCCGGCTCATGTTGCGTTCGCAGGGGTTTGCCGATGAGCCGCAGGCCGATCCGGTTTATACCTTGAAAGCCATTCTATCAGGACAGTTTGACCGGGATTTGAGGGAATGGGGAAAGAGGGCGGGGGAATTCGGTTCACCTTTGATCGTGGAGTATGGGACGGAAGTGAATGGCGAATGGTTTGTCTGGAATGGACGCTGGAATGGGAAGGCAAAGGGACCGGGTCGTTTCCGGGCGGCTTATCGGCGGATCATTCGCATCATGAGGGAAGCCGGGGCGTCCAATATCACCTGGGTCTTTCATGTGGATGACAGCCAGATTCCGCCGGATGGATGGAACCGGTTTGAGAACTATTATCCCGGGGACGACTATATTGATTGGCTGGCGGCAAGCATTTATGGCCCCCAGAAACCCGATGGCCCATATGAGGAAGGACGGGAGTTTGCCCAAATGCTGGACGAGGTTTATCCTCGGTTGTTGAAGATGGCCCCCGGCAAGCCCGTGGTGGTGGCGGAGTTTGGGTGCACGGCGGGGCATCCGAATACGGATTGCGCGGTCTGGACGGAGAAGGCTTTGAAAACCCTGTTCGGCGGGCGCTGGCCCAAGGTGATGGGTTTTTCATGGTGGAACGAGCGGTGGAAAAATGGCGGGGGGCAGAGGGATACGACCATGCGGTTGCAGGATATTCCGCCGCTGACCGGGGTTTTTCGCGACGCCTTGTCTGACAACGCCAGCCGTTTGCAGACACGGCCGGTGATTGTCCCCTGACGGGAAAACAGATGAAGCGGAGGGATAAGGGGCAAGGTTTAAGCCGGGTGTTTGCATCGACCATCGAGCGTGGTCTCGTCGAGCGTGCCCGATTCAGCCGGGACTTAATTTTGTCTTTAACCTTGCACCTTTTGCCTTAAACCTTAAATCTTGCGCCTTGAATCTTGAATTTGAATCAATCCCGCCCGCATGGACACCCAACACATCCGAAACTTTTCCATCAT
Organism: Verrucomicrobiia bacterium; assembly: GCA_028687435.1. Lineage (GTDB taxonomy): Bacteria > Verrucomicrobiota > Verrucomicrobiia > JABWAM01 > JABWAM01 > JAQUAF01. Next base: position 26,105 of record JAQUAF010000064.1, read on the forward strand.
CGCCCATATTGACCATGGCAAGACCACCTTGTCGGACCGTTTGTTGCAATTGACCGGCACGATCGAGCAGAGACAGATGAGGGACCAGTTGCTGGATGGAATGGATCTGGAGCGGGAGCGGGGCATCACGATCAAGGCGCATCCGGTGAGGATGAACTACCGGTCGGAGGACGGAAAGGATTACCAACTGAACCTGATCGACACCCCGGGTCATGTGGATTTTTCCTACGAGGTGTCGCGCAGCCTTGCGGCTTGCGACGGCGCCTTGTTGCTGGTGGATGCCAGCCAGGGAGTCGAGGCCCAGACCGTGGCCAACCTTCATCTGGCGGCAAAGCAGAATTTGGTTATCATCCCGGTGATCAACAAAATCGATCTGCCCAACGCCGATGTGGCGTCCTGTGTGCAGCAGATCGAGGATATCCTGGCCATTCCGCGCGACGAAATCATCAAGGCCAGCGGCAAAAGCGGTGAAGGCGTGAAAGACATTCTGGAGGCTGTGGTCCGGCGGTTGCCGGCGCCCCGTCAAACATCCTCCGAGAGCCTTCGAGCGCTGACTTTCGACTCCATGTTCGACACCTTTCGGGGAGTGGTGATCCATGTGCGGGTATTCGAGGGGGAAATCCGCCCGGGTGTGATCATCCGGTTGATGGCCTCTGGCAATGACTATGAGGTCAAGGAAGTGGGATGTTTCAAGCCGGAGCCTGTGAAGCAGGAATACCTGGGGACGGGGGAAGTTGGTTATGTCATTGCCAACATCAAGTCCACCTCGGATATCAAAATTGGCGAAACCGTGACTCTGGCGCGGCGCCCGGCCGCGGAACCCCTGCCGGGATTTCAACAGGTGAGGCCCATGGTGTTCAGCGGAATTTATCCGATCGACACCTCCAATTACGAGCAGCTCAAGGCGTGCATGGCCCGCTTGCAGTTGAACGATTCGGCCTTTGTTTACCAGCATGAAACCTCGGTGGCCTTGGGATTCGGTTTCCGATGCGGTTTCCTGGGGTTGCTGCACATGGAAATCATCCAGGAAAGGCTTCGCCGCGAGTATCAGCAGGATATCATCGCCACCTATCCCAGCGTCATTTACCGGGTGAAAAAAACCAATGGCGAGGAGTTGGAAGTGGATAATCCGGTGCATTTGCCCGATCCGAGCGTGATCGAATGCATCGAGGAGCCCGTGGTGCGGGCCTTCATCATGATTCCCAACCAGCAGATCGGCGATATCATGAGCCTGATCATGGACCGGCGCGGCAATTGTTCCCATACCGAGACGCTGGACAACCGGCGTGTCATGCTCACGTGCGAGTTGCCGTTGAATGAAATCCTGGTGGATTTCAACGACAAGTTGAAGAGCATCAGCCGCGGTTATGGTTCCATGGATTATGAGCCGGTTGGATACGTCCAAAGCGATCAGGTCAAGCTGGACATTCTGGTCAATGGCGAGCCGGTGGACGCTTTTTCCTGCATTGTTCATCGAACGAAAGCCGAAAGCCGGGGCCGGACGCTGGCGTTGCGTTTGAGGGAAGTCATTCCCATGCAGTTGTTCAGGGTGGCCATTCAGGCGGCCATCGGCGGCAAGATTATTGCGCGGGAAACCGTGAAGGCCATGGGCAAGAACGTGACCGCCAAATGTTATGGCGGCGACATCACGCGCAAACGAAAGCTCTGGGAAAAGCAAAAAGAAGGCAAGAAACGCATGAAAGCCGTGGGAACAGTCAATATTCCCCAGGAAGCCTTTATCGAGGTGTTGAAGACGAACTGATTCTTTTCGCAGGCTGCGCTGCGAAAAGAGGTTGTTTAGGCTGAAGCCTGAAGGCTGTCAGGAACTTGGGGAATTCGGACGATATACCTTTGGCCGTCAGCCTTCAGTCCTCAGCTTTTTTTTTACAGCGTGGCTGTGAAAAAACAAAGTATTCCTTGAAAAACAGCGGAAAAAGGGTTACATAAAAGATATGGACATTCAACAACAGACGAGCGGCTCTTCTGGACGCCGGTTTGGCATGAATGCCAGATCGTTGCGTTTGATGTGGGTGCCGTTGGTGGTGATGTTGATCATGGGAGGGTTGATTTGGTTTTTGCGGCCGGTCGCCAGGAATGGCAGCCAGTTTGGCGAGATTTGGCAGGTTTACAGTTTTCATCCCAAGGTGAGCGCCACCACCTATGAATCCAAACAGGGAAATGCCACGATTATTTGGGTTTCCGGGATGGATGGAGATGAGGACGTGCCGTCCAGGACTTCCTCCTGACGCAGCGGATTGTTGACGTGGGACGGCTTCTTTTTTCATTACCGGTTTTCAGCGCAGGGCTGTTTTTCGGCTTTTTGTCCAGCTCTTGGGCGGCGGAGAATGTGCCCATTTTGCAGGTGCGCCTGTTGAGGGCCACCAATGAGGCGCCGGAAGTGTCGGATCCAAAAGTCAAGTTGTTGTCAGCCCAACTGAAGGCGGATTTTGGATACAATTGCTACCACCAGATTTTTTTTGCGCAATTGCAGTTTATCCGCGACGAGAAAGCCATCTTTGAAATGCCCGACAGTTTTGACATTGTCATCACCTACATGGGGAAAAAACAGGGAAAACGGGAGTTTTTCGTTGAGACCGCCTACAAGGGAAAGAAGTTTCTGGGGTTTTACGCCTCTTTTCCGGATGCGGCCAAGCCCGTGCTGATTCGCGGTCCGGGAACAAGGGAAGGCCGCTTCATCATCGCCTTGTCGCCGGGGTGAGGGTTGTCAGGCCGCCAGGCTTTGGTTGGGAGAGATCTCCGCTGCGGTCTTGCCGGGATGGGAAAGGTCATTTGTTGAGCGGAAACCATTTGGCCCTGTTGGTCCACATCTCGTCCCTGTGGTGCCAACTGACATGGCCGTCCACCCAGAGATAGTTTCCGCCGCCGGTATGCCGGTGGCTCACGGCCGAGGAACCTTCGGTGGAAACGGTCCAGTCGTAGAGCATGAAACAGCGGTAAGTCCATGTTGTGCCGGCGTACCAGTCGCTGCTGTCGCCCGCCATGATGGTTTGCGCCGGGTTATTGACATCCGAGATGTTGACCCAAGAAGGGGGGGAAGTGTCGCTGTCGCGCCAGCCCAGATATCTCCAATTCCATGCATAGCCGCCGTAGAATCCATTGTCACCACTGGTTGTATCGCCACAACTCGTGTTTTTTTGGGCGGGACACTGAAAAACGCCGTGTTCCAGGTTTGTTGTGGTTGGGGTGGCAATATTAAAGAAAGGTGCAAGCAAATATCGCCAGTGTCTGTTTGCCGTGGAAAATTTCAAGGCGCTGTTTGACGAATGAGGCAGCCAGCCGTCATTGTTCTGGGCGTACATCGATGCCGCCAGGCCGATCTGGCGCAGATTGTTCATGCAGGCGATTTGTTTGGCCTTGTCCCTGGCCGCCTTCAAGGCGGGAGACAACAAAGCGGCCAAAAGGCCGATGATGGCCGTGCACACCAGCAACTCGATCAGTGTGAATGCTATGCTCATCCTGAAAACTGAATGAGGCGGGTATTTTTCACGTTTTGAGGTCACATGATCATTCTACTGCGGATTTTGCCGGCATCCAAACTCCTTTTTCTGCCCGGTCAATATGCGATGCCGGCTTTGCGCAGATGTTTTTGCACTTGTGAAGCCTTGATATTTCTTGGGGTGGTCCTGGCTTTTGCGGCCAAAGCCGCGGCTATTCCCGCCGCCTGGCCGGTGACAATGCAGCATGGCATGTAACGGGCCGATGCCAAGGCTTCATGGGTCACGGAGATGCAGCGCCCCGCCACCAACAGACCTTCGATTTTTTTCGGCACAAGGCAGCGATAGGGAATGTTGTAGGCTTTCGTCAGGGTCTTGAAAACCTGCCCTTCCGGACTGTGAATGTCGATGGGCGCCAGATTTTGCGCGATTCCATCGGAAAAACGTTTTCCGGTCGAAACATCCTCCCCGGTCAGGACGTAATCCCCCATGATGCGGCGGGTTTCCCGGACGCCGATCGAAACCCACCCGCGGCGATCCAGAAGGCGGCTCTTTTCGAACCCCGGAATGTATTTTTTGGCAAAATCCGCCAGCGACGACAGTTGTTTCAACGATTCGGTTTCCGCGTAGGTCAGGTCCTTGACGTTGGTGCCGTCCACATTTGCCACGAAACTGCCGTCGATCTCCGCCTGGTCGGTTCCCAGCGTGCCGTTGATCCATACGGTGTCGTAATCAAAATGCAGATCGCCTTTTTTCTTCGCTTTTTCCAGCAGACTCTTGAATCCGCTGGCCACAAAAAAGGGCAGGCGATCCTGGATGAATTCGTGGATTTCCTTTGGGTTTTCGCGGTGATACTTGCGCATGAAATTCCAGAGCTTCTTCGTGTTGACCCCTTCCAGAATGGGACCCACGAGAGTCATGCCCTGGGTTTTGCCGTCGCTTTCCCGGCCCACTTTGTAGGGACACCCGGCGCGGGCGGCCACATCGCCATCCCCGGTTGTGTCGATGACCGATTTGGCCAGGATGGCCTGCCGTCCGGATTTGCTTTCAATGACCACTCCCTGGATTTTTTTGTTTTTCACGATCACATCGGCGATCCAGGCGTGAAGGAGAAGCTTGGCGCCCGCCTCCTCCAACATTTCCACCGTCAGCATTTTGAAGATGTCAACAGAAAAACCTATCAACCACCCATTGGTCACCGGGTTGAAGAATTTCCTGCCGATGCCACCTCTTTTTTCGAGCCGATCCAGGAACTCCTTCATGATGCCCTTGTGCAAGGGGGCGACATAGCCCCCGAACCAGTTCATAGGCACGGCGGTGGCGGTGCCCCCCAGGAAACCGTTGGCTTCGATCAGGAGCGTTTTGGCGCCCATCCTGGCCGCGGCGATGGCTGCAGCGATCCCCGCCACGCCGCCTCCGGCGACCAGCACATCGACTTGGTTGATGACGGGGATCTGGCGCGATTTTTCGGTAATGGAAGAATTCATGGGGCAAGTTTTTTGGTTGTTGGACCATCAGGCTGTCAGGGAACTGGGATGATTAAATATTGAGGGACAACGGTATTGTAAATATCAGTTGTTGTAATAATATAATAAATAAGAACAATCAAAAAGTCAAATTCCGTTTCATTTTATTTTTGAGCGGCTTTTTATTCCTGGTTGTGCGTTTGACGGGATTGGAGCCGATAGGCGTGCGGACTGCATTCGAAATGGCGGATGAAGGTCCGGTGAAAGTGACTGATGTCCCGGAATCCCCATTTGGCGGCCACGGCTTTGATGGGCAGATCGTGATGGAGAAGATCATCGGCCGCTCCGCTCAATCGGTGATGGAGCGCAAAATTGGAAAAGGACATTTGGAAAGTTTCGTGAAACCGCCGGCTAAAGGCATTTCGGCTCAGTCCGCATGCCCGCGCCCCCTCGGTTGTGGTCACAAATCGTGTTGTTTGAAACGCCTTCTTGATTGCCGGGGTGAGATCACCGGGTTTTGCGATGGCGCGGACGGATTCAGGTTGGCGCGTTTGTCCTTCGGTGACCCAAAGCAACGCTTCCAACAGGCAGAGCTGAAGCCATGCTCCGAGGTCTTCCGGAGACCCCTCAAGCGCCTGACCGATGCGTTCCGCAACGCCGATCAGGGATTCACGACGGCGTGCGCCTGCCTGTGGCCGTTTGCCGATTGGGGCGAGGAAAGGCGTCAACCAGGGGCGCGTGCCTCCTCTCCACGGACTGAGCAGCGGCGTCATGTCGGGCGATGCCAGAAGCAAGGCAAGTGTGCATGGCTTTTTCAATGCATACGTTCGGTGGGGTTCCCAGATGCCGGTGAACCAGACCTCTCCCGGTCCCAGGGTGAAGGACTTTTTCTGATAATCGCACCGGAGAGTTCCGCTGACCACGATGCCCAGCTCGACTTCGTAGTGCATGTTGTAAAGAGGCTGGATTGAAGGGGGCAGCGTGCGATATCGTCCTTCGATTGGATGTCCCACAGAGGACGCGTAAGTTAAACGCACGCAATGCGAAGGGATTTTTCCGCCTGATTTCAAGAAGCGCGAAACTAGCCTGGATGTGCAAAAATGCAATAGAAAAAGCGGCAAAAGACAATGGCGGCGGTTTGCGATAGCAGCAGGGGTGGGTTATGGTACGCTTGCAAACACCGAACATTGAGCCGCCATCGATTGACTCGCCAAAAAAACGGACACTTTATCCGCAACTCCCGCTGAAAGATCATTTTTTAAACCACCATGAAAATTGCCTCCAGCCTGCGCAAATCCCGCCATTGGGCCGTAATTTTTGCGGGGATTTTATTTCTCGCGGGTATCGCGGCGAACGGGGAGGAAAACGGAAGGGGGCCTGTTCTTTGGTATCATTTTGACGAGGGATTTGGGAATGTGACGGTTGACAGTTCGGGAAATGGAAACAACGGCAAAATGACGGGGGGAGTGGTCTGGGGCAAAGGGAGGTTTGGCGCCGGGCTTAAATTTGATGGAAAAGGAGGATTCGTCATTTGTCCTGACAGCAAAACCCTGCATCTTGACAAAACCGCATCCATGATGGCGTGGGTAAAACCCAGCGCAACCAACGCAACCATGAATATCATTCATGCAGGCACGCATCAAAACAGAATCATCATGAAAGGAGGTTCATTGCAGGGTTCGTTTTTTGTTGGCGATGCTTATTGTAAAAGCGAAGGACGCGGCATTGAGGCGGGAATTTGGAGCCACGTTGCGGTGACATACGATGGGAACAAGACTGTGCTCTACATCAACGGCGAGTCTGCCGGTGAAAGAATAAGCAATGCCGGAAAACTCAATTTTTTTGGTCCAATCTATATAAGCGGCGAAAAAGGGATGGCGTTTTTTTTCAATGGAATGATTGATGAAGTGAAAGTATTCGGCTGCGCTTTAAACGAGGCGGACATCAGGAAGGATTTTGGGAGTATTCCGTCAATGGGCGGATCGAGAGAAAAGTTGGCGGCGTTAAAACAGAACGTTGATGAACAGGCCGCCAGGCTTGAAAATGAACTGGAAAAGAGGGATGAGGGGGATTTTCGCGCTTTTTTTGCGATTCACAGGGATTTTGTAAAACTGGCCGATGACATTGAGAGGGAGTTTTCCGGGCATGATTCAAAAACATCGGGCGGCGGTGACGCGACGGACGCAGGTTTTGTTTTGTGCAAGAAAAAATGGGATGAGCTGAACGACAGGGGCGCATGGCAGTTCCGTCGGGTTTTTTGGGTGGGTTTTAGCCTAGAGGGTCAGGAAATTTTAGATTTAGGGCTACGCTGGCTTGCCGAACATCTCAGGGGCGGTTTTATTTTCCCTTTGGATTT
>JAQUAF010000133.1 GCA_028687435.1 Verrucomicrobiia bacterium
CGCCACTCGGGCTTTGAAACTACTGTCGTGTCTTCGTCGTTGTGCTCTCATTTTGGTTTAGGGTTCTACACCCAAAACCGTCATTTTTATAGCTTAACCACTGGCCCGATTTTTGGGGTCCACCTAGGATTGATGTGAAAAATATAACTTTATTTTTGTTGTTTTTGGTTATTGTCCTTTCGGCTCAGGCGCAATCGGACCAGATCAAAATGGAGGTCAAGGTTGGGAAGGACGGTTCACTTTTGGGCGCTCCCGCGCAGATTCTTTCGCCCGGCGCGGAGGGCAAGTTCATGGTCGCCCGGGAATTTTCGCATCCGGAAGGTCTTTCCGTGGAAGTGGGGGTTGAGTTCAAGGCCGTGGCCCGGTTTAAGGAGGGAAAGATTCAATATTCATGTTTGCTGACCGTCCGCGATATTCAAAAAAACGGCGATATGCCGGACGGCAAGTTCACGGTGTTCAAAACGCAGGAGTTCCTGTTGACCGGCCTGGCGGAATCCGGAAAGACCGTGAAAACGGACGTGGAAAAGAAATAGATTGGAACCAGAAGGGGGTCAACTCTCAACACTTAACATAGACTGCAACTTTCGTTGTGCGTGAAGCAAATGTTAAGAGTTGAGAGTTGACCCCCAGTTCCCACACAGCCCCTGTTTGTGGAAAAGGGAAAATTGAGAAATCCGTATTCACGCCAAGGGCGGTGGTTTAAAGGCAATCTGCATACCCATACCACCCGTTCCGGGGATGGCGAATTCAGTCCGCAGGAGGTCATCGAGTGGTACAAGTCCCATGGCTATGACTTTTTAGCCATCACCGATCACAACCACTTTACGACTTAACCTGCATGGCGCCAGGTAAATGGTAGGCCCCTAACTTGATTGGGGGCAGGCTGGGGAGGTTTTCGTCAAGGCGATATTCCAGCATGTGGGCGGCGGTGTGTCCCCAGCCGGCAATGTCGAATTCCATGCGCCCCACCGCAGCCGGCAGCCCGCGTTCGATCCCCCGATTCGTTTGGCTGATCACCGCAAGGTCCTTTCCCACCCGCAGCCCTTTTTCGGCAAGTTGACGGCAGACCTCCAGGCAATAGACGTCGTCCGACACGTAGAGTGCGGTGACGCCGTTCATTTGCGGCAACAATTCCAAAAGAGGCGCGCCGCCAAAAAAATGAAGCATCCGGTCCAGCTTCAGCTCCTTGCGGAGAAAATCGCACACGTGAGAGAGCTTGGGTGTTGGCAAACCGTATTCCTTTTCGAGAATCGCCACCTGACGATGCCCCAGACCGGCCAGCTTTTGCAGCGCTTGGTGGCAGGTTTCTTCCACATCGAGCGAGATCGAATTGGGCAGAGTGGCCGATAGGCCACCGTAGCACAAAACCATTGTGGGAACCGGGATTTTTTTATAAAGAGTCAAATTCTCGGGAGGGGCTGCGAATGAAACGATCAAACCATCCGTGGCGGAAGATATCAGTTGCGGCAAAGCTTGTCTCAACTGGTCTTTTTTGGGAAAATTTTCCGAAACCGATTTGACTGTGAGATCGTGGTCGCGATGTTGCGCATAGGCCATGATGCCTCCGATCAAGGAAAGCGCGATCGGATCGCTCGATGTCATGCCATGGTAGAATCCAAAACGGTAGCGCCGTTGGACGACCACCCGTTTGGCCCGAAATTTTCCGCGATTTTGAAGACGCGAATGGATCGCAAAATAATCGCGCAGGGATCGTTCCGTGGCGGAATCCGGCATTTTCATCAGAAACGTTCCGCTGCCATGCCGCTGTTCCAAAATCCCCATCCTTGCCAATTGCGCAATGGCCATCCGAACCGGAATGCGGGAAACCCGCATTTCTTCGGCAATCTGCCGTTCCGAAGGAATGCGTTGGCCCGTTTTCCATTCTCCAAGATGGATTTGATCCAGGAGCGCCTTGCCAATTTCAATCGTTTTCATGTTGAAAATATACCAGATATATTCCACTTGTCAAGAGGGATGTATTAGTAGGGAAAAGTTCTTTCACCTACTTGACAAAGGAAAATGTTGGTGTAAACTCTTGAAAAGAAGAAAGAAATGTTGTCTGTAAAGATTCCACTTTAAAACCAAATAAAAAAAGATCCGAGATTCCAAATGAAAATTCAAGATGATGTCATCGTGGTGGGATGCGGGCCGGCCGGAATGGCCGCCGCGATTGCGGAGGCGCGCAAACTGGGGAGGTGTTTTGTGGAAAGACCATCGAGCATCGTGAAAAAAGAAAGTTATGGCTTGACAATTTGAACGAAATGGATCAAAATCCACGGGGTATCTTCTATCGCTGAGGAGTTGCTGAAAACATAACCGAAAAATACAACGGGGGAATCGGGGAATCACGCATGGCCAAACCGAATAAGCATCTAAGACTGATGGCCTTTACATTGTTAGAGCTTTTGATCGTGATATCGATAATTAGCATATTGGGATCCTTGTTGTCGGTAGCACTGAAAAAAGCGCGCGATCAGGCGCGTGCAATCCAGTGCATGGTCAATCTTAAAGAGCTGGCCTCCGCCGTTATGATGTACGCAAATGATTGCGACGATTTTCCGCCCTATGCTCGCTTTCCGGAGGGGGGCGAATGGGATGTTGGTTGGGATGACAAACTGCTTCGCGCAAAATGCATCCCTGCCCCAACAGGTTTCCAGCAAGGCATAACATTTTGCCCCAGTAGTAAAGGAGAGTCCTTTTTGAGCGTCACAGAAGAAAACCGGGCAAAAACCCAAGGAACTAATTCCTATATAGGCAATAATCACGTAATTGCCAATCCCGACTACTACCCGTTCATAAAGCTCGGATCCATAAAAAATCCAGCAGACATTTTGCTGTTTTATGATGGACCATGGCTTTCCCCGTTTAGAAGGGGGATTGTTTCTGAGAATACAACAAAAATCAAATGGCGCCATGGCGGAGGCGCAAACTTCGCCTTCTGTGATGGACATGTGGAATGGAAAACTATTGAGCAACTTGAATACCCCAAAAATTGGGTGCCGTGACCTTTGAAAAATCAAAAAGGGAAAAAGTCCTGCGCTTAAAAGTTGCAACTGAAATTTGAAGTGTGTTTTTTGGAGGTGCCTAAAAATGAAGAGCGTGATGGGGCTTTATAAAACGATAGTGTTGGTGTTTTGGCTGCTAGCCATCCGACAGGCGAGAATGGCGGTGGCTGAAGATTATTATTTCAACGATTTTGAGGACAAGGATGACGTAAGCTTTTGGGGTTGCGGGTATCCTGGATTTTGGGATTCCGCGGCAGAAGCGCAGAAGCAGAAGCTCATGACTGTCCATTTCAAGGGGATTGCCTCTGTTTTTCAGGGGGAAAAGGCCTATAGCGGCGTACGTTCATTCAAATTGGATCTGACGTTGAACGGACAACCGGCGACGCCAGGCGGACAATCATATAAATGGAATTACTGGCGCGGACCGAAGATTCGTGTGGCGTTGGATCAACCTGTTTATCTTTCGGGGTATGTGTATCCGGAGAAGGTTCCGCCGGATGTGGAAGTGGCGCTCGGCTGGAGTATTATGGGTGCGAATCGCGAGGGTAAATTTGCCCAGAGCGGTATGTCGATTAAGGAAATGTGGAAGGTTGAAAACGGGTGGATTTTTTTTCAGATGGATTTAAGGGAAGCATTGCGGAAGGCTAACTTTGAGTCCGATGCTTATCTGGATAACTGGTATTTACATGTGGGCGGAAACGTTCCTTTCCATGGCCAGCGAGTGGTATTTTATTTTGATGATGTCCGCGTGAGTTCCACCAAAGTGGCATGTGGCACATTGAACAAGGATATGGCCAGATCCGAAGTATTGACAAATGATCCATACGTTGTCAATTACACCAGTTTTTTCAAGGAGCGCCCGTTTAATCCGCATAACGTTGTGGACAATGGGAGTTTTGAATTGGGTTTGAAAAACTGGCAGGTCAGTAGCTGCGACAATGCAGGATGTGTATGGCAGGTGGACGATAAGATGGCTTTCCATGGCCGGCGGAGTTTAAAAATATTTTGTCCGAATGGCGGCGCCAGTACGGTAAATTTAATCAGTCAACTGATGCCGGTGGAAGCGGGGCAAACCTACACTTTTTCGCTTTATGCCCGCAGCGATGAGTCAACGAAGGTTGACGTGGTTGGCCGTCTTTTTGTCTTAACCAATGCCTGGCAGCGTTGTGTCGTGCCGATACAAAGCATGAGGGGATCAAAAAGCGATAGTTCGCCGCTAGCAGATCTTTATTCCATTAGCATAAATCTGACCGGCAAGGGGAGCGTATGGATTGATGCCGTGCAGTTGGAAAAAGGGGTGTTGACCGACTATCGTTTGCCGGATTCAACGGAACTGGGTATTTATTGTAAAAAGCCTGGAAATATTTATCATGCGGGCGAGCCGGTGTCATTTGAGGTTAATGTTTTTAATGCCGCAACAAATGAGGTTTCGGCCGAAATCAAATATTCAATTATGGATTTTGAGCGGAAAGTGGTCCGGCGGGATAAAAAGAAGATTTTATTGCCGACCGGTCAGGGAGACAGCCATACAGTGGAAACTCTTTTGCCGCCTGGATATTATAAAATTTTGGCGGAGTTGAAAGGGAAAGCATTGCCGCAAAAGGCGGCCGAGTTGTCGATGGGCGTGATTGTTCCTATTGACAATGCGATTGTTGGGGTTGATTCATTTTTTGGTGTGACCGGTTTTTGTCCGGAGACGCCCAACTTCAATTTGGCGCGCCGTTTTTTTGCCAAGGAATCGGGTGTAAAATACAGCATGGTTTATAATTTTTTATATTGGTGTCAAGCGCCGAAGAACTGGCGCGAGCATAATGAGCAATGGAAGCGGGCGGATAGGCTTTTGCCGGTTTTCGAGCAAAGCGGAGTGACGCCGGTGATAGGACTATGGGGCGCGCCCCCATGGTCAGGAATTAGCAATTCTATTCCCAACAAGCTCGAAGAAGTTACCGACGAGGTGGTGCAAGGATGGTATGACTATACTTATGAAGTGGTGCGACGCTACAAGGACCGGTGCAAGCATTGGCTTATTTGGGGCGAATTCATGAACGATCCTTTGGAGGAGAGGGCGGCCATGTATATCAAGTTCGTGAAGGCGGCGTCGAAAGCGATTAGAACGGCTGATCCAACTGCGGTGATCATTGGTTTTGCGGAGGATGGAGCCTGCCAGTGGGGGCTGATTTCCCAGTTGGAAGAGCACTTTAAGCTGGGATCATTGGATTATGTGGATGTTGTGGGTTTGGATGCTTATGCCGAACCGGGCAGCCCCGAAGGAGTGGATTTTGGCGGCATGCTGGAGAAACTAAAACAGGTAATAAGGAAATACAACCGTGAAAAGGATAAAGACATATGGATTACCGAGGTAGGATGGAAAGGTTTGGATACGCTTTATTCTGATCTACCCCACGCAGGCGTGTCGTATGTTGGAATTGTGTCCGAACTGGCACAGGCTGAGAATCTCGTGCGTGCGAACCTGATTTCTTTGGCCAGAGGGGCAAAACGCTTTTGTTCATTTGACACAGGAACAAGAAATATTACGTATTTTATGCCGTATAATCTAATGAATTATGCTGCATCTTCGCCAAAAACTGCTTTTGTGGCTTATAACCATATGGTCAACAGAATGGCCAATGCCAAATTTGAGCGGGAAATTAAAATTGGCGGCAAGATTATATGCTATCAGTTCAAAAAAGACAATCGAAGTGTTATTGCAATTTGGAACTATGACGACAGTCGCATGCCGATCAAAATAAAAGGGCAGTTTAATATGTCAGGGGTCAATGCATACAATATGGTCGGGACACCGATAGATTTGCCCAAGGACGGTTTGTTGACGCTAACCGGCAGTCCGCTTTATTTTGAGATATCTGGCAAAATGGCTGAAAAGCTTGCCAAAGTTTTTGAAAAAGCCAGGATTGAACAAGTAACGATGATGCTTAAATGGGGCGAAAAAGATCATTTGCAGGTTCTCTTATGGAATGGAACATCCGGAATGATCCATCCACAGATTGTCGTGAGCGCTCCCGCCAATTGGCAAATGACTGCTGGCGGCCAGACTTGCGTTTTAGAACCGGACGAACAGAAAGTATTGTCGTTTGCCTTTGATAAAATCCAATTTGATCCAGACAAGGATCTCCTGAAGGTTGTCGCAACCACGGAGGAAGGTGCTCTTATGGCGGAATGGAGGCCTTTGCCCTGCGTGTATGTCGCAAGCGCACCAACTGTGGGCGGAGATTTTGCTGAATGGTGCAAGGGCATGCCAATCAATTTGGGCGCCACCCATCGGAGATCAGTGGCGCTGGACAATTCAATTTTTCAAGGAAAAAACGAATTGAATGCGACAGTTTACACCCAATGGGATGAGGAATGTTTTTATCTTGGGGTTGAGGTCTATGACAATATTTTTGCGGCGCCATATGCTGGCGGTAAAATGGTTTGGGCTAATGACGCTTTGCAGATCGCTTTTGACACATTGAATGATGCTGTAGGGAAGGATAATTATGACAACAATGATTATGAATACGTTGTTTCCATGACAGTTTCGGGCAAGGTGGAAGTCTGGCGCTTGGTGGGTGGCAAGGAGATTGGAGTGGTAAAGGATGTGCGTGCGTCAGTGAAAAAGGAGCAGGGAAAGCTTTGTTATGAGATAGCTTTTCCCTGGTCAACTTTAGTGCCGATGGATCCGAAAACACGTCGCGATATGGGATTCAATCTGACGATAATGGACAATGATGGCGACGAAAAACGATTTCCTAAATGGCGCGGATTTCATCAGTATCTTCAGATAACTGAGGGGATTTGTGAGGCAAAGAACCCGGCCAAGTTCAAGGATCTAATATTGCTTAAAAAATAATGGTTCTGCCGGGCTTTATGCCATGTTTTCGAGTCGCATGAACAAATTCTTTTCAGCGTTCAATCTATCGTGGTTTTTACGCTTGGAAAACACTGTTTGGTGCGCGCCCGTGATAATCACGGGATGGTTTTGCAAACAACCAAAAAAAAGCCAGATGGGAAAGATCCAGCCAATGAAAGAAATTTTCGCTGATAATTCACAATCTCTTGGTCTTCTGTTTTTTTTCATATTTATTTTTGGTGGAGTTTTGCAAGCATCTCCACCTAATACATCCAACTGCACGACAGTAACTATGAAAGCTATTCCGGAAAATTTAAAGGAATCTGAAACATCCCCGATGATGTCGGTTTTTTTGAAAAGGTTCAATTTCTTGAGAGTACCGAGTTTTCAGGGTGTGACAAGGCAGGATTTTGGCATGGCGATTGGGTCTCCAACGTCTGAAAATTTGTTGGGCAGACTATTTTGCACTGGGAATGAGTTCAGAATGCCATTTT
>JAQUAF010000134.1 GCA_028687435.1 Verrucomicrobiia bacterium
TCAAACGATTCAAAATGTTGACCCAAAAATGGATCGACCTCGCCCTGACGCTCTCCAGACTGGAAGTTGAGGAAGCTAAAAAATCACTGAAGGAGTAGTCCAGAATTCGGTACTCTCAAGTCAATAAACAACTTGAAAAAATGACAAAAACATGACAAGTTGAAGGCATGAAGCGTGAGGTTGCTCCTGGCCGTTCCCATGCCTTGCCCGAAACGAATGAATGGCCTATTTTGGTCCGTCAGGGGTCGATTACGGTAAAAATTTATAGGGGGGTTAATTTGGAAAAAACCACCTATACGGTTGTTTATTATACGCCGGATGGACGTCAACGGGAGAATTTTCGAAGCTTTCCTGTGGCTGAAACAAGGGCTAAAGAGGTTGCGGCAAGCCTTTATCGTGGCGAACATTCGGGCCTTCGCATGAGCGAGGCGGAAGCAGGCATTTATCGTGCCGCTCTTGAAGTGCTGAAGCCAACAGGGAAGGCGATGAATGTTGTGGCTGTCGAATATGCTGAAGCGCTTCAATTGCTTAATGGAGCAGGCACATTGGCTGAAGCTTGTCGTTTTTTTTTCCGCCATCATGGAAAAATTGTTCGCAAAACGGTGGCGGAGGTTTTGAATCTTTTTAAAGATGCCAAGAAGGCTGACGGTGCTTCTGAAATCTACCTGACGGACATCGATAAACGTTTGGGGCGTTTCGGAAGAAATTTCCAATGCTATATTGCCAACATCACCACAGCAGAGATGGAGGCATGGTTGCGCGAATTGGAGGTGTCGGGACGTACTCGAAATAATTTTCGGAGAATCCTCATTACATTTTTCAACTTTGCCAAGCAGCAAGGCTACCTGCCGAAAGACCGCACAACCGAAGCGGAGGCCATTAGCCGGGCAAAAGAGAAGTCTGGGGAAGTCGGAATTTTTACAATGGACAAAATGATCCGCTTGTTGGCTGCTGCAAAAAATCCACCTCATCATGAGATTTATGGTTCGCTGATGCCATTCCTAGTCATCGGTGGTTTTGCCGGTTTGCGACACCATGAACTTTTGCGGCTTAACTGGGAAGACGTCAATTTTTCTGAAAGTCATATTCTGATTGCTGCGGCAAAAGCGAAGACTGCGCAACGACGAATCGTGCCCATTTCGGAAAATTTGGCTGCTTGGTTGATTCCATATTGTAAAAAGAAGGGGCCTGTGTCTCCACCAGAACGCGTTCACGACAAATTGAGCAAACTGGCTGATCTTGCGGGCTTCGACTGGCCCCACAACGGCCTGCGTCATTCCTATGGATCATACCGATTGGCTCAGGTCAAGAACGCTGCCCAGGTTTCCTTGGAAATGGGCAACTCTCCTCAGATGATTTTCCTCCACTACCGGGAAGTGGTCACAGAAAAACAGGCTCAGGAATGGTTTTCCATCACCCCGGCAACCGTGGCGGCCTATATGAAGAAAAAACAGGAAGAGGCTGGGCAACATGCCAACATTGTTCCCATTTCTGGGGCATACGCAAAGAGATGGAAACTTCCTTTAAAAAAGGGTATTGGTATAGCCGGATGAACATCTGAGAAAATGAGTACTCGCACGCAAAATGAGGCCAAATTCGGAAGTTGGGACGAACTTCCAACCGGTGGACGGCGCTACTGGCTTGATGTGCTTGGGCGGATGGGGTGGCGTGCCCGTTATCTGAAGGAAGTGGATTCAAATGAAATGACACTCCGATTTTGGCAGGAAATTTACGATGCCCAAGGTCGCTTGGTCGAAACGCACATGAAATATCCAGTGGATAAAGGCCATTGCAAGGTGTAGATTATGAATATGAACATCACCAAAGAGACGGTTGCTGAAAAAATCGGCGCTTATCTTCATCATGAGATGACGTTGGCCCAGTTGGTGGACTGGGCTGAAAATGCAATGATGGATGGGGTGTTTGATGAGTCCCACACGAACACCTTGACTGCCGTTGTTTCCCGTCTTGGCGTGGCTGATGTTCGCGCCTTCGGTCTGGCGTGGGAAGACTGCGAGCAATTGCTTGGGCAACTCGGCTTTTCGGCCCACGTGGATATTGTCATGGCATGATTAAAAGAGAGGGGGAACAGAAACCCCACAGCTTTCAGAAAAGCCTCTCTGTCGTTTGCCAATACCCTCAAAACGGATTTTGAGCGGTGGGGCGTCCCTTCTTTCCCTTGGCCTTTTCCTTCTTCACCTTCGCCCAACGTGCCCTTTGGGCGGTGGCAACACGAGCCCGACCTTCCGGAGACATGGTTCGCTTGGTTTTCTTGGGGGAGGTTGTCTTTTCTTTCGATCCGGACTTCTGGGCTGCCCAGCGCTTCTTCTGTGCCGCTGCAACTCTGGCACGGCCTTCAGGCGACATGGTATGACGTTTCTTGGGGTCCAGAGATTTTTTGCCAGCTTGGCCTTTCAACTTCGCCCATCGTTTACGTTGGGAGGCAGCCATTTTTGCGCGAACAGCCGCAGACCGTTTTCCTTTTCGCTTCGTCGCCTTGGCCTTCTTCAGCTTGGGAACAGAGGATTTTCCAAAAACCGTTTCCTTGAGAATGTTTGCAATGGTTGACAGCTTGCTGCGGATGGATTCCGCTTGGGTGTCATCAATCCTCGCCTTCAATTTCTGGATGGCTTCGGGATCATCCGAGGAAACCACACGCCCGGTATCGAGGTTGTTTTGGATCGTTGCTGCCTTGCGCTCGTAATATTTCGCCTTTTTCTCCTCTTGAACTGAAC
Organism: Verrucomicrobiia bacterium; assembly: GCA_028687435.1. Classification (GTDB taxonomy): domain Bacteria; phylum Verrucomicrobiota; class Verrucomicrobiia; order JABWAM01; family JABWAM01; genus JAQUAF01. Next base: position 2,736 of record JAQUAF010000134.1, read on the forward strand.
GGGACATTGCGGAATCCATCCTGTCAATGTCCCGGCGATGACGGGCTTCGGAATGATGTCCCACCAAAATGGGTTGTCCGAAGGGAATCTGATCTGCAATGTTTTTGTAGCTCTGATAGGCGGCATCGGATTCCTGGTGCGCCTTTTGAGCCAATGTGCGGTAGCGTCCGGCTCGGGCCGCTTGTTTGATTTCGTAAGCGTTCATTTTGAGTTGATGTTTTTTGGTTAAGTTTTGGTGATGAAGAATTTTATGGGCAGACAAGCCCGGCTTCTTTTCACCGCAGAAGGATTTTCGACAGGAAACCTTCAATTCTTTTGATCAGCCAGATTGGGATCGAAAAACGCGGCGGTATAGGCTTCAATGGCCTTTTCCCGATCATCGTCTTCCAAATCCAGTCCTTGATTGCTCTCGAACTCCGAGCACCAATCGTCCGCGCATTGATACAGGACTTCATTGACATGCTGGTTATCGGCTCCATGCCCGCATCCAGATATTTTCGGGCGGTTGGACGGGAGACTCCCGCCTTGTCTGCGCCGCTCGTTGAAAAAAATCAAAATTGGATTTGACAAGGCATTTGCCATGTGTTTTACTATACTACAACACTCAATCTCATGTTTCTTTACCTCAATCCCCAAAGCGGCATGCCTCTTTACCGGCAGATGCTGCAGCAACTGCGCCAGCGGATAGCCAGCGGCCAGCTTGCGGCGGGAACTCAACTGCCGTCGGTTCGGGATCTTTCCCAGCAGCTTCACGTGAATCCCTTGACGGTGGTGAAGGTTTTTCAACTGCTCGAAAGGGAAGATCTGGTCGAATTTCGCCGGGGTTTGGGAACGTTCGTCAAGCCGTCCTCCCCCAAAATGTCAGCGGATGAAAGACGCCAGCTTCTCCTGCCATCCGTCAAACAATTGGTGATGGAAGCCCAGCATCTCCGCATTGAGGCGGCGGAGGTCGAGAAAATGGTGCAGGAACAATTCAAAAAAAACGCAACCAACCAAAGGCATACCCATGAATGATTGGATGATCGAAACCCGTCAAGTCAGCCGGGCATTTGATAAAACACAGGCTGTGAGAGATCTGAACCTGCGCGTGCGGAAAGGGAGCCTTTTTGGCTTGCTTGGCCGCAATGGCGCCGGCAAAACCACCACCATCAAAATGCTTGTCGGGTTGACCCGCCCGGACAGCGGGGAAATTCGCGTCAACGGCGCGGATCCGCTTGGGTTTACGATCGCCGACAAGCGGAAGATTGGCTATCATTCGGAAAAACAGATTCTTCCGCCCTACATGCGGGTGAAGAACCTGGTCAGGTTCTGTTCGCAGTTTTATCCGGATTGGGATCATGCGTTGGTTAATCGGCTTTTGGAGCGGTTTCGCATCGACCCGGCCAAACGGATTTCGGCTTTATCCCAAGGCGGACAGCGACAAACAGGTTTTATTCTGGCGCTGGCGCAACGGCCGGATTTGCTGATTTTGGACGAACCCGCCGCCAATCTGGATGCGGTGGCGCGCCGGGAATTTCTCGACGAACTGCTTGAACTGATCCGGCAGGGAGGCAAAACCGTCCTGATCTCCTCCCATATCCTGAGCGACATCGAGCGCATCGCCGATGAAATCGGGATTATTGCCAATGGAACGCTCAAGGTCAGCGATTCCCTGGATCGGCTGAAGGAGACGATTTTAAAAGTGAGGTTTTTCAATTTTGAGCATCCCGCCAAAATGGAAATACCGGCAAGTTATCGGATGACTTATGGGGAAAACGAGACGCTGGCAACGCTTCGAGCGGAAGACCGCGCCGTTTTGGACCGTCTCGCATCGGCCTATCATTGCGAATATGAGACCCAGTCTCTCAGCCTGGAGGATCTTTTTGTCGAGCTTTCGCGGGATGGAATGCCCGATGAAACAGGCCCGATGTTTGACGCGAAAACTCCATCCCGCCTTCGTTAGCAAAGGGCGGGCAAATTTCGAATTTTTTAAACATGAATTGACCATGAAAACATTTGCGCAATTCCGGGCCTTGGTGGGATTTGAGGCGAGGTCCTTGCTTGGATTCAAAGGGGCGCCTCTTTTTGTCGGCGTCATCGTTTTTTTATGCCTGAATTTCATGATGATTCCCATGTGGAAATACCCTTTTTATTTGAGTGATCTTTTTATTGCCATCCGGCAACTGCCGACATTTGTGGCGACATGTTTGCCGGTCCTTGGATTTAATGCGCTTTTTGCGCCGCTGCGCATGAAAAAATGGCCATGGGACGACTTTGTTTTCACGCGGCCCATTCACAAAAATCTTTGTTATTGGTCGCGGATGGCATGTTTCTATTTTTGCATGATGATTGCGCCAATCCCCGGATTCTTCGACGCTGTTTTTTATCCTGGAATGGAATTTTCCGTTGCAATTGACAGAAACGAAAACGATTATTTTCAGCGTTTTTCCAAAGTTTTTTCAAACAGCACGGCCCATCCGGCTCAAAACAGCGAAGAGAAGATTGACTGCGCCGATGGAAAGATCAAGCTCAGGCTTTTCGATATGTGGGTTCTGCTTTTTGTTTCCCTGACGTTGCATGGGATGCTGTTTGCTGTCGCGGGTTTTCGAAAAATCAGCCGGTTCTGGATTCCTGGCGTGGCGCTGCTTCCACTTTTTGCTGGGGGCGCCGCCTTTTTTCTCGTGCAATCATGGGTGTCGGCCTTTTTATTCTTTGCCGTCAACCGGTGTTTGATGTTCGTGGCGCTTCTGATCTATGCCATGGCAATTCTTGAGTATGGGCGCCGCTGTTTTCTGAAAATCTCTGTTGAATGAGAATGGAAACCATAAAAACCGTTCAAAATTCCATGAAACCACTGGATCAGTTCTGGGCCATGCTCAAATTTGAATCGAGGCGTCTGATGCCCCTTCTATGCATGCTGTTTTTTTTGGGCGCCATGTCTCTGCCCTTTTCGATGGGACGCATTGATGAAACAACAAGCGATGTTTCATTAATGTCTTTTCTATTAACATATTTTGTGTTCATGGCTTCCGTTTTTCCGCCGATTAAAAATTCCTCAGTATTTTCCATGGAGGAATTTATTTTTACCAGTGCGGTCAGCAGGAGGATATGTTATTGGGCGCGAATCGTTTTTGTACATACCCTGATTTTGACGCTGCCATGCGCGGGTTTGGCGGTCTCGTTTTTTAATCCGGCGGTTGTGGTGGATTGCTGCATGACTTCTGGAAAAGTCAGGACGTTTTCAGAGGACTTCCAAAAAGTTTTTCCAGACGTGTGCATCAAACAGCAGGATCAGGTGAAAAACAGCGATGCTCTCTTGAGATGGCATGTCGCGCTTCCGAAGGGGCGGATTGTTTTCTGCGCCTTTTGGCTTTGGTTGATGATTTTGAGTGTTTCTATTTCTCAAGCGGTGGTCTTTTCAGTATTTCAGTTGCGTTGGAAATGCTGGTTTTTTGTTGCATGGCTTATTTTGACTGTAATCATCAGGCATTATTTTACACATAAGATAGAGGCTGCCATGCGATTATTCATTTTTTTTGCCAGCCATCAAAATCTGCTGCTTTTTGGAGCGCTGGTTTTTATGGCGGGAGTCCTGTTTTACGGCCAGCATCGCTTTTTGAAAGTTGACATCAACGCTGCAAATGCAGCCAGCTAAATTTTTTTACTGTTATGCGCATGAACCGAATAAAATATTTTTCCGCCTTATTGAAATATGAGAACGGAGGCCAGCCTTCAGGCAGCTGGCTTTTTATGATTGTTTGCGTCATGGGATGGTCTTTTTATACACACTATTGTTCGTGCGATTTTTTTTACATCATGATCATAAATGTTCTTTTTCTGCGTTTTTTGTGTTGTCATATTTTTGGACATGCGGAAAACCCTCTTTATCAGACAAGCAAAATATGGACAGCCGAAGAATTTATTTTCACCCGGCCGGTCAACAGGCAAGACTGCTATCTGGCGCAGTCTGTTTCTTTCTGGCTTAGCGCATGGGTTTTTGCGCTTGCGACCGTGGATATGGCGGCATTCGTATTGACTTTGCTTGCCGCCGCCCTGTTGAAACTGGCCTATTTTGCATTTGTTTTCCGTGGCGCCCAATGGAAATCTTTTTTGTTTTTTCTTTTGACGTTCATTGTGATGAGCGAGTTCAGTTTTGTGGTGGATGAAGATTTTCTTTTCCTGCGCTCAAACTGCGTGTTTGCTGTTCTTTTGGTTGCGATATTCAGCCTTATGGCTTGGTTTTACGGACGCCGCCGTTTTCTTTTGCTTGCGATTGAATGAGATCTTAGGGGCTGGAAATAAAAAAAATTTACCATTCAACTTATTGTGTCGCATGCTGACAGTATCGCCTGTCAGTCGAAGATTCGCAGAGGATAGAGCTTGTCCGTAATAGGAAATCCCAATGAAAACCGTTGAAAAAATGGTGGCAGACAAGGCGAAAAGAGCGGTTGGGCTCAAAATGGGTGTGTTATGAGCTGCGGAAAAATGAAAAAAATGCTTTCAACGATGGTTTTGTCCATGGTCGCCGGGCCATTGTTGGCTGGAGAAATCTATCTTTCTTCCGG
>JAQUAF010000065.1 GCA_028687435.1 Verrucomicrobiia bacterium
AAACTTCAAACGATTCAAAATGTTGACCCAAAAATGGATCGACCTCGCCCTGACGCTCTCCAGACTGGAAGTTGAGGAAGCTAAAAAATCACTGAAGGAGTAGTCCAGAATTCGGTACTCTCAAGCTATGAAGAAAGCTTCACAAACCACGGCCTCGTCAATGGAGTCGAAAATGAAAAAATGCGCCTTTGCGTTCGTTTTTGGCGTTGCGCTGATTGTTTTCCCCGTCCTGCCAAGCCTCGCCCAAGACAAGCCTTTTGTCGTGCATGACACGAAACCCGTCATAATGCAGGGACCGTATATCACGTCCCTCTCTGAGACGGAGGCGACGATTGTCTGGCTTACGGACACCCCTTGTCATTCCAAAGTCGTTTATGGAGCGAAAGGAGAGGACCTGACTCGGGAAGCGCACAATGCAAAACACGGCCTCCTGCCCATCGGGCGCCTTCATGAAGTCCGGCTCACGGGGCTGGAACCAGGTCGGGCCTACACCTACAAGACCGTGGCCACGCGTGTTGTCAAAATGAAGGCTTATTGGCCGGAGAAAGGGTTGCCGGCGGAAAGCCAGTCCCAAACATTTACAACGTTCGACAGAACAAAGCCGGCGGCAAGCTTCAGCGCGATTGCGGACACCCATGAAAACCTTGGCGTCATTAATGCCTTGTTCAAGAACATGGACTGGTCATCGATGGACTTTCTCGTCCATCTTGGGGACGCATATAGTAACGTTGACAGAGAGGATCAGCTTGTCAACGCCTGGCTCGCCCCCATGGATCAGGTTTTGGGCGGCTCAAAATTATGCATGTTTATCAGGGGCAACCACGAGACGCGGGGCGCGTTTGCCCGGAGCTTTTTCGACTACTTTCCAACCCCGGAAGGCCGCTATTACTACACGCGCGACCACGGTCCGCTTCACATCATCGTTCTGGATTCGGGGGAGGACAAGGATGACAAGGTTAACGTTTACTCCCAACTGAACAAGTTCCAACCCTACCTCAGGGAGGAATATGATTGGCTCGAGAAACACCTCAAGGACGACCGCCGGGCGGTTGAGGCGCCCTTTCGCATTCTTCTGGTTCACCGCCCCGACCTGATCAGATCGAAAAATGAAAGCGAGTGGACGGCGTTGGCAAACCGGGGAAAGATCGATCTTGTTCTTGGCGGACATTTTCACAGGACGGTGCTGGCCGAATCGGGGACCCAGGAGAATCAAAATGGGTTCACATGGCTTGCCTTGGGACAGGAGCAAATCGCCAAAGTCGAGGCGACGCAGCAGGAGCTCCGCGTCGTGGTTGTTGACAAGGGTAATGCAACCGTCAAAACGCTGACGATCAAGTCTCGGCGTTAATGAGCCGCGCAAAAACAACTTCACATTCCGGCCTGAAGGGTAAGAATGTTTTTTTAGAAAGATGATCCGATGGAGGATTTTTTCCAGACAACAAATGGCCCCTTGTTTTCCGGTTCTCCTGTGGAGACGGGGAAATCCATGACGCACCGGTTTCATCGCCAGGGTTTGGTTTTGCGAACCAACCATTTTTTATTGAAGGAGATGGCATCCGGCATCCGAGACGGATCGGTCTGTTTTGATCGACACGGCCAGCACGCTGGCCCGCCATCGCCGCCTGGTTGCCCTCACCAAGGAGCGCCGGACTTTTGCCGCGTCCGATCTGATTGCCATTGCCCGCGATGACCAGGGGGAATATCCCCTTTGCAACACCACGTCCCGTTTCCCGTGGCGCACGATTTCGGCATGGGTTCATTGCCTGAAGATTGGTGATGCATCCCGTTGCGTATCGCTGGCCTGCAACACCGCGCCCGCCCCCGGCGATTTCACCCCATTTTCAGCCGCGGCGCCTGAGATGTGAATTTACCTCAATCAAGGAACGATCGTTCCTTGATTGAGGTAAATTGGAATGATGAGTTTGGAATCAAACTGCGCAAAGGGGAGAGGTGAAATTCTCAGGGAGAAAGGAAAAACGGATTGCTCCAGGCGGTTTTGCCGGCGGCGTCCACGCATTCGACACGGACGTATTTGCAGTGGGGGGGGATTTGCCACGAGGCGCGGGTCAGGTTGCGGCCATGGATGACCGTGCCGTGACAGCGGTTGGCGATGAAATGGATACGGCTGGCCGGCGAGCAAGTGACTTCAATGAGGCGTTTTTTGAGGGTGATGTTTTTGATGACAGGTCCCTGGGTGGAATAAAAGCGGCCGCGGCGAATGGCTTGCAGGATGGCCGCCTCGGTGCGGGCGGCGGCTTTGACCATGATCCAACCCGGGGTGATGATGTAGTTCGGGCGGTGATAATCGTCCGCGGCAAAACCGAGAATGCGCTGACCGGCATCGAGCAGGTCATCCCAGTGGACGTCTGAATACCCCTTGCCGTTGAGGACGTCGCAAACGGCGTTGTAAACCTCGATGCCAAAGAATGAGGTGTTTTGGTAAAGCGAACTGGGATTTCCGGACCAATAGGGATGGGCCACGATGAGGATGGCCTTTTCTCGTTTTGCCAGGCGGTTCAATTCCCGCAAGGAACGGAATTTGCGGCGCGCCCATTCCTTTTGGATCCCAAGACCGATGATATGAAAAAACTGGTCGCCGATGAAAAAGTCGAGTTCCTCGGCGGCAATGACCAATGGGCCGCCGGCAGGGGATGGCGCTTCGGTTCGTTTCCAATGGTCGGTGAGAAACAGGAAGTCGTATCCGGCTTTTTGATATTCCAACACCGTTTCGCGGGGTGGAAGTTTGCCGTCCGATTGCGTGGTGTGGGTGTGGGTGTTGCCTTTGAGCCAGAGTCCTTTTTGGGAGAAGGGATTGGAATGGGACATGGAATTTTTGATTGTTGATTGTTGATTTGGCGGGGAGGCCTGAGGCGTTCAGGCGCCGAGTTGAATGCAAGACGCGCAGCGCATGTGTTTTTTGTTGAAGGAGAGTTAGTTTTGGAGGAGGTAGACGGCCAGAAGGATGGCATCGGTGTTGCCGGGGTTTTTGGGGACGTGCGGGACGCGGCCGTCGAAGAAGAGGGCGTCCCCGGCGGTCAAACGGAGGCATTCCTGGCCGAGGTGAAAGTCCACCTCGCCTTGGATGATGAAGATGAACTGGTCGCCTTCGGTGGAGACCCGTTTGCGGCGGCTTTGAGGGGAAAGGGTCAAGACGAAAGCTTCAAAGACCGAGGCGTTGATTTGTTTTGCCCCCAGCGCCTGATAGAGAAAGCCCACCGCTTGGTCGCGCTCGATAGTTTTTCTTTCCGCGGCTTTGATCAGGGTGTAGGGGGCGGGGGTTGAGCCTCCTATTCCAGACACCAGTTTGCCCATGTCCACATTCAATGCCTGGGCAATGGAGGCCAGGACGGGGAGGGAGGGGATGGTGCGGAAATTTTCGATTTTGGAAAGCAATCCCTTGGATAGATCGGTCCGCTTGGCCAGGGTCTCGAGGGTCAGTTGACGGTTTTTCCGTTCATCCCGGATGCGGAGTCCCACTTCGATCAAGTCATTGGCGGAGGGGTTCATGCTTAAGGCACTGAGGCGCTCAGGCACTGGGGCGCTGAGGAAAGAGGTTCATGGTTCAACGGGCTGCATTAATTTAATGTTTAGGAATTTCAATGTTTGCTGGAAAAGGCGGTGCGGGAGCCCCGCCCTCCATTTGCCGCGAAATGAATGGAGGGCGGGGCTCCTGCACCGCTTTGCCGGTTTTCTGCGTCGAGCACGTGTCTCGCCAGTTTGTGGCCCGAAGCTTTGGCGAAGGCGCAAGCTCGCAGAGCGAAGGAGGATCGAGCATTGTGCATCAAGCTGCTGTGCTCCGGTGCGGTTTAATTTAATGTTCATGCGGAGAAGGACATGAAAATAATGCAGATTCCTGCGAGAATCCAGCCTGCGACTTTGCGGCGTGTGAAGGCTTCCCTTAGAAAGAGGGTTCCCAGGATGCCGGTGACCAGAAAACTGAGTTGAGTCACCGGCAGAATGGCGCTGGCATCTCCGCGTTGGAGCGCGAGCATCATGAACAGCGCGATGCCGCAGACCAATGCGCCGGAGAAAAAACCGTATCCAAAGATGGGCAGGGAAAAAGTGCGCGGATGAGATTCCAGCCAAAAGGCGTAAATCAGGCCGCCGACAAGCCAGAGGACTCCATTGATGGCCAGGAATTGGGAGGCATCCGCGCCGCTGGAGATGCCCACTTTATAGGAAATTCCCATTCCGGCCCGCAACAAGCTGGCGGCGACAAGGGCCATGGGCAGGCTGTGGCGCACATGAGTTTTTGTGGAATGATTGGGCAGGAAGAACAACAAAACCGAACCGGCGGCAGCCAGGATGCCCAGCACTTTCCACATGGAAACTTGTTCGCCGAGAAAAATGAAGGCCAGGATGGCGGCGGGCGCGAGGTTCAGCCGGTAGATGGTGGCGCAGATGCCGGCTTCGTGATGACGCATGGCTTCAATGAGGAGAATGTTGGAAACCACGGAAAAAACGCCCGCCGCGATCCCCCACCACAAAGTGGCTGGTTGCAGATGTTCGAAGCTGGAAGGTGAAGCCTTGAATGTGAATACCGCCGTCCAGATAAGCCCGACCAGCGCCACATAGATTCCGATGGAACGGGGTTTGCGGGCGTAGCGCTTGAATACCAAATCGTTGGCGGCGGCGCATATCAAACTGCCAATGGCAAAAAGGATGGACATCGTTTACTTATATTCCATGTTTTACTCTTTGTCAACTTTGTTGACAATATTTAAACTTCTTTTGCAAGAGCTTCGAAAGTTTAGCCCGCATATTTCATCAAAAGATGAACTATGCGTCCTGCGGACTTCGACTCCAGTCCCGACAAGCGGGACTTCCGCTCAGGGTTAATCCTGAGCCCCTTCGGCAAGCTCAGGGCTCATTCCGAGCAGAGCCGAGGGGTGAGCAAGGTGTGTCTTCGACACCGCGTCGAAGTCAGCATTGTTCCGTCAGGCGGAACAACGCTGACGGATATTTCACAAATTGTAAATTTGATGAAATATCCGGATTAGAGGCGTGCCGCTATTGGAAATAGCCCTGCGCTTCTATTCGCAGCAATGCCAGGCGCGTAGTTTTGCAAGAGTCTCCTGAAGATTTTTATCGGTGTTGTCTGGCATGGTTGCTGCTTGCTCAAGGAATTGGACATAACAAAAGGAGACAATATGAAGACTGAAATTGAGGAAGTGAGAACCAGTCAGACCGATGAATTTTTTGGTGAAATCACCGATGAAGAATTGCTCATGGGGATTGTGGGCGGCAAAGGTGCAGGTCTTGTCGGCTGGATTGAAAGCTTTAGCGCCGAGACCACCCAAGGGGTGGTTTTTCACCCACCGCCACCGATGTCTTGTCGGTTGGATTGAAAGCTATAACGCCGAGACTCCCGTGATGTTCTGTCTTGCAACCAAATTGTGCCCGCCCCAGAAATGTTGATCAGGCGGTCATCCTTCACACGAAACAGGAAAGAAACGGAATGAAGATGAACCATGAGCGGGGGATTGATTGGAAGACGAAAAAAGATAAACTGGCGCCCAATGACCACGAGTTCCATCTCTCCAGACGAGGAATCTTTTTTGAGGGAGATCGCGTCCAAGGCGCTTTCCCTGGATGAAAGACTGGGGGGATGGGCGGTTGAAGTTTCCTCGGAGAAAAGCCGGGAGATGGCCCGGAAAAGGTTGGCGGCATGGAGGAGCGGACCTTTCCGGGACAATCCCGATGGTTTTTCCAAGCGACTGGCCATGGCGGGTGTCCGGTCCGCGGCAGATGAAAATGTTTTGGCTCTTCTGGGAGATGTCCAACTGGCGCCCCGGCGGTCCCTGCCGGACTGGGTGGAATGGCTTGAGAAAATTCTGGTTGAGGCGAGACAAGGCGCGCAAACGGCGGAGGAAAACAAAGTCCTGCCTTTCCATGAATTTTTTGTCCCATTTTTAAAGACCGCGGAAAAGCGTTTGCAAACAGCGGTTCCAGCCCGGCGACTGGGCCGGTTGTCCGAATCCGCGAGAAAGGAAGTCCGGGATGCTCTTCTTTGCCGGCTGGGGCAGACCTGTCACCGGGTTTTGGACGCGGAGTGGGTGAGGTTTTTAAAGCGAGCGAAATTTGAAGCGCCGCCTCAATTTTCGCCGGGAGATCCGATTTTTTTGGCGCAGGAAAAGGTTTTTCTCAAGGAACTGACCGGGGATGGGCTGGTTGGGTTCACCCGGAAATATCCCGTTCTGTTGCGGTTGGTTTGCATGAGGATGGATTTTTGGGTGGCTGCCCTTGCCGAGTTTCTGGAGCGGCTGGAAAAGGACGGTGAAGCGCTTGCCGAACGGTTTCACGGGGGCCGTTCTTTGGGAATCATTGCCGGCATGGACACGTCCGTGGCCGACTCGCACAATTGCGGGAGGAGCGTTTTTCTCCTAAGATTTGATGATGGGTTTCGCCTGGTTTACAAGCCGCGCAACTGCGCGATGGAGAAGGAATTTTTTGGCTGGCTTGACTGGTTGAAGCAGCGCGAACCGTGGATGGACCTCAAAACGCTTCAAGTTTTGGATGGCGGTTCGTATGGGTGGATGGAATTTGCGTCCGACGATGCCTGCCGAACCATGGATGAGGCGGGGGCTTATCACCGCCGGATGGGGCAGTTGCTGGCCTTGATTCACGCGATGGCGGGCACGGATTTTCATTATGAAAACATCCTGGCCAGCGGGGCTTTTCCGATTCCGGTGGATCTGGAGATGCTGGCGCTTCCCTATGTGGACTGGAAGGAGCCATCCGACGAGGATGGCGCGCGGGCGTTGGCGGTGGAACTGATGAGTTCTTCTGTTTTTGCCACGGGCATGCTTCCCCAATGGGTTCCCATTGGGAAGGATCGCCAATTCAATCCCGGCGGGATGGGGGTGGATCAATCATCGGGACTGGAACGTCTTCCCGCTGCCGCAGGCCAGGGGGGAGTTCTCGAACAGGCGTTGAAAACGTGGCATGTGGAAGATGGACCGCGGCATCTGCCTGTTTTTGACGGCCGGCCGGTGACTGCCAGCGCGCATGTTGAGAAGATCCTGGATGGTTTTTGCGCCATGTATGATGTGTTGCTTAAACATCGCGAGGAGTTGCTGGCCGGCGGCGGACCTCTCCAGTCCCTGGGCGCCTGTCCTGTCCGGTTTCTCAATCGCGCAACGTCGCTTTACGCCCGGATTTTGAACACGTTTTTGAATCCCTCCGTGCTGGGGGACGGGGTGGACGCCAGTTTCAAGCTTGAGATTGTTTTTCGATCCCTGATGGGGGTCAGGCTGTCGTTGAGAGACAAGCAATTGGCGATCATGGGGTGTGAAATGGAAGCCATGGAACGCGGGGATGTGCCTTATTTTCAGACCTCGGTGGGCGGTCGCGATTTGCTTTTGCCGAACGGCGGCAGGGTCGAATCATTTTTCGCCATTTCCGGAATTGAACGCGCGCGCAAACGGTTGGAGGGTTTTTCGGCGGCCGATCGGCAGCTTCAGTTGAAATTCATCCGTCAATCTTTTGCGTTGATCGCCGCCCGGCATGTCATTTCGATTCCGGCGGATTCCATGCCGGAGCCTTATCCGTCCGATTTTTCGCCCGCGCAGACCGGGGATTTGATTGGGGAAGCTGGGAAGATCGCCGGTTTTTTGGAGAAGAACGCCCTGGTTGCCAGAGAGTCGGTCGTGTGGATTTCTCCGCAGCTGATGCGCAATTCGGAATGTTATCAACTGGCGCCGATTGGCATGGGCCTTTACGACGGCCTTTCCGGAGTGTCGCTTTTTCTGGCCGCTTACGCGCGGATCACCGGGGAGAGGCGCCATGCCGAAATGGCCGGACAGGCTTTGGACAGCTTTTTGCGGGATTGGGAGAATCCCCAGCGGCGGATTTTTTTCAAATTGAGCGGATTGGGGATGGGGAGTGGATTGGGAGGAGTCATCCATGCCTTGTGTCTGTGCGCCGATCTGCTTGGGAACCGCCGGCTGGTTTCTGTCGCCGGGCAGATGGCCGGCTTGATTGACGAGGAGATGATTGCCAAGGATGAGGATTTCGACATCATTCTGGGCTGCGCGGGCGCCATACTGACGCTCCTGGGGTTGCATGGTTTGACGGGGGATGTCCATGCCCTGGACATGGCGGTCTGTTGCGGTGAGAGGCTGCTCAAGGAACGAAAGAGGACGTCCACGGGTCATTTGTCGTGGAAGTCCGCGGGTGTTTTTTTGACCGGTTATTCGCATGGCGCCGCCGGATTTGCCCATGCCCTGGCTGCGTTGGGCAAGAAGGCTGGACGGGCGGATTTCACCCAGGCGGCGATTGAAACCTTGGAATTCGAGGATGCCCTGTTTGACGAAAAGGTTGGCAATTGGCCTGATTTGCGGCCTCATGAAATGGGGATCAATGGCGCCAAGCCGTTTCTTTGCGCATGGTGCCATGGCGCGGCCGGCATTGCCATGGGGCGGCTCAAGATGTTGGAATTTTTGGATGCGCCCGATATCCGCCGGGATTTGGACCGCGCTTTGAATGTCATGCGAAATGCCCCCCTTGGCGGGGTGGACCAATGTTGCTGCGGAAACCTGGGGCGCGCGGAAATTTTGTGGGAATGCGGCAGGCGGTTGGGTTGTGCCGATGATTGCGAAAAAGCCCTTCGCATCGTCCAGGGAACCATTCAAAAATCCCGTGAACAGGGAGGTTATTGTTATTTCAACAATCTTCCCCCCGTTGTTCCCAACGCCGGATTTTTCCAGGGAATGTCCGGAATCGGATACTCTTTTCTGCGCATGAGCGGAAAGGGGGCGTTGCCTTGCGTTCTGGCAATGGAAAGGACTGTGGACTGACGGGGATACGATTCATTCCAATTTCTATTCGCGCAGTTCCGAGGGGGGGCAAACTTTGAAAAATGCCGTGCTTTGGCGTGTGTGGAAACCTGCTCCATGGATTTTATTTCCAAGTTGTGTCATGGTCAGACACGACAATTTATCTTCGCGGCAACAAGCGGTGCGGGAGCCCCGCCCTCCATTTTTTGCCGCGCAGACAATGGAGGGCGGGGCTCCCGCACCGCCTACGATGGAGATATGATTCATTGATTCCTTAGGTTGACGCGTATGCGCGGATGCGGGAATCCGGAGGGCGTTGCGCCTGTCTGTCAAAGTCCTGTCATGGTGGGAGCGCGGCTTGATTTAAATGCATGATCCCTTATTTCATGCTTGAGGGGAGAGGCGGGCTGGAGCTAGAAAGGGGCGACAAAGGAGTATGTCATGAATGAACGGAGAACCAATTCTTCGCCAGGGGCTTTTAATCGCTTGAAAGATGAGCAATCCAAGGGGAATGGGAATGGCCAGTTGCCGCCGGTTTTGTCCAAAGCGGAAAGTGGAGGCGGTGTTTCGAAACCGGAAAAATCGAACATCTGGCTTTGGGTGGCGGGGCTTGGCGGCGGGTTGGTCTTGCTGGTGTTCATGGGGTTGTTGTTTGTGGGAGCGGGGGTTTTTATTTATCTCAACCAGACGGCGGGAGGATCGGCGGCGGACGACGAGATCCGGTCCGCATCGCGGGATCAGAGCGACGGGCGGATCTGGCAGGGGTATGTGACAGCGTTGCAAAAGCGGGGGAAGGAAGGGGTGAGCCCGGCATTGGCGGCGGGAAAACAGGGCGTCTTCAGCTGGTGGCAGCGCAAGTTTTCGATGCCCAGCGAAACGGCGGTGACGGCGGCCCTGATGCGCCGGTTGCCGGCCAATCTGAAGCTGGTGGAAATGAAACCGGTGGAATTGAAGAAGAACGGGGAAAAATATTCGGTGACCTATCTGGTGACGGTAAGGGCGCAGTCCAGCGAGTATTTGCTGCCGGTCGGAGATTTGAAATTTGCCGCCAATACGCCCAAGGAATTTTCCAAGTATGCCAAATACATGGTGCTTTCCAACGAGTTGCTTCCCGGGAAGGTTTATCTGGTGGAGGAAAAGAGTCCGGTGCTGCGCGAAGGGGAGACGGCCCAGTTTTCCTGGATGGTGAGGCAGGTGGAGAAGAAGGACAAGGTATGGCGGGTGTTGGACGCGGAGCCGATCCCCTTTCAACATGCGGCGGCGTTTGAGTCGCGATGGATGGAGAAGACGGATGGGGTGGGCGTGGCTTTTTTGCGTTCGCAGGAAGATGTGGATTCCCTGATGGCGCAGCAGCAGAAGCGGTTCCGGTATTTTCATGACCGGATCAAGCGGATTCAGGAGCAGACGAATGCTTTCCGGCAGGAGCGGATGGCCGGCGTGCCGAGAGAACCCCAGAAGGACAACTCCAAGTTTGGGGGCAGCGGTTCGGGGGAGCCGACCAAGACGGGAATGCGCGTGGGGGGCGGGGCGGCGTCGGGGGCGGCGATTGGCGCGATGGCCGGGGGTGGGGAGGGAGCGGGTTGGGGGGCATTGGGAGGGTTGATTGTGGGGGGGATTTACGACGCGATTTCCAAGTCGAACGACAAAAAGAAGTTCGAAGCCCAGAAACGAAAGGCTTACGAGGATGCGAAGGCCAGCCGGGCGGCTGCCTTGCGCAACGCGGAGAGGGAGACAGCCAATTACGAGCGCAGATTGTGGGGTGATTTCGAGAGCGAGATCAAGGAGGAGGCGCGCCAGCAGGAGGAACGCTTGAGGGCCAAAGGATGAAGACGCCATGGTTCGGGCGACGGGGGCTGTATTGCGGCTTTGTATGAAGAAGATCGAATTGGAAATTCGGACGGCAGACCCCGTTTATGTGCAGATCGAACGTTTCCTGCGGCGGCAGATTTTGACCGGACGGATTGGACCTTCCGAACAGTTGCCTTCGACCAATGAATTGGTCCGGCAGTTGCAGGTGAACAGGGCGTCTGTCATCAAGGCAATGGCTCACCTGCGGGCCGAAGGATTGATTGATCGGAAACCCAAACGCGGCACTTTTGTCAAATCCAGCGTGGACAGATCGGTCATTGGGGTTCTGATCGGGGAGAACCTGTCGGACGAAACATCGTACTTCCAGCGGGCGGTGTGCAAGCATCTTCGCGAGGAATTGATGTCCATGCAGGATCGATATTGGACTTACCGGGTTTACGACGGATTGTTCGGCCTTGATGCGCAGACGGATTTTCGTCAGTCGCCCATGTTTCAAAACCTTTCCGCTGACCTGCGCAATTATCCATTCAAGGGGATGATTCAGGTTTTGGGCGGTTTGAGCGGGACTCAGGCATCCTATCTTGCCTTCAATCTGCCGACAGTCCGCTTGGGGCCGCCTTACCAAGGGACCTCTCCCGAGGTGATCATGGATTACTACCGCTTTGGGCGGGAATCTGTCGAATTCGCAGTCCGGCGGGGATTGAGGAAAATTTTTTATCTGCGAGCCATTTATGAGGTTTCCGGCAAAACCGTTGATCTTGACGGGGTGGATGACGCCGTGCGCGCGTTGAAACTTGGTGCGGTTGAAACCCGTCAATTGCATCCTGCGATGATTGGAGGTCCGCATCTTGAGCAGGCTGGTTATGAACAAGCCCGGGCGTTGGTGGAAGAGTGGAATGCCAGGGGGGAGAACGGATGGCCCGAAGTCTTGTTGATTTCCGACGACATTGCCGCCAGGGGGGTGGCGCGTTCTCTTGCCGATCATGGCGGAGAGGCCGCCAGGAAACTGATGGTTTTGGTGATGGCCAACAAGGAGATTGTTCATCATTACCTTGTGCCGGTGATGCGCTACGAGTTTTCCATCAAAAGGGTGGCCCACGAATTGCTTGATGTTTTATGGAAACGGATTGTCGGCGAACCATTGCCCGATTTGCCGGTCAAAATTGAGGGGAATCTGCGCCAATAGAAAGGAATTCGCTTTGAAAATCGGATGTGGAACCGTCACTTTTCGGAATGCCCCGTTGGAGGATGCCATGGAACGGATCGCTCGCGCGGGTTTTGAATATGTCGAGCCCCAGGCCACCGCGCCTTTCTGTCCGCACATTGACCCATGGCGCGATGATCCCGGGAAGTTCAAACAGAGGGTAAAGAATTTGGGATTCAAGGGGGTTTCCGGACTTTGGGCGCCTCATGGCGCGATCATGGCGGATGACCAGTGTGTGGAGGGGATTTCGCAGGCCATCCGCTGGGCCAGGGAGGCGGGCATTCCCGCTGTTTTTGCCGGCGACGGAGTCAAGCCCGGAAACCTTTCCGACGAGGACGCCTTGAAGGTGTTGCGTGATCGGTTGGGGCAGATTCTTGTCACTGCCGGGGAATGCGGGGTTTATCTGGCGATTGAACCGCATGGGACTTTTTCGCTGACCGCCGCCGGTTTGAAGAAAATCATGGCGATGTCCGATTCCAAATGGCTGGGAATCAACTACGACACGGCCAACGTTGCCCGGGCTGCTTATGTCGAAACCAAGGGAGGCTCCTATTCATGGGCGTCCAATCAGACAGACGATGAAAAAGAGGCTTCCGCCAACGAGGTGGCAACCTTGGAGGCTGTCATCGACAGGGTGGTGCATGTCCATGCAAAGGATGTCAAAGGGGAAAATTGTGTGATTTTGGGGCAGGGGACGGTTGATGTGGGCGGCTGTCTGCGGGCGCTTCACCGGCGGGACTACAAGGGGGTCCTTTCCGTGGAAACCGAGGGGAATTTCAGCTTGGAGGAAGGTTCCCGATTGATTGGGGGCAGCCGGGATTACCTGGGCAGAATGCTGGCATCCTTCCGTTGATGGAAATTTACCGTGAGGCGTGTTTGACGGCGATCAATGGGTCAACACGGCCTGCCGGGCCCAATGGAGGATGGATTCAAAGATCACGCGGCCGTCTTCCGAGCCCAGGATGCCTTCGCTGGCGCGTTCGGGATGGGGCATCATGCCCAGCACATTGCCCCTGGCGTTGACGATGCCTGCGATGTTTTCGACGGAACCGTTGGGATTGCTCGCGTCGTTGATCTGCCCCTTTTCGTTGCAGTAACGGAAGGCAACCTGATTGTTCTTCTGGATTTCAGCCAGCGTTTGCGGATCGGCAAAGTAGCTTCCCTCGCCATGGGCAATGGGCACTCGCAGGATTTGTCCCGGCTGGCACATGTTGGTGAACGGGGTGCGATTGTTTTCCACCCTCAAATGAACGGTTTCGCACCGGAATTTCAGGGTGCGGTTGCGCAACAGGGCGCCTGGCAGAAGACCGGCTTCCACCAGAATCTGAAAGCCGTTGCAGATGCCGATGACCAATCCGCCGCGTTCGGCAAACTTTTTGACTTCCCGCATGATGGGGGAAAAGCGGGCAATGGCCCCGCAGCGCAGATAGTCGCCATAGGAGAAACCGCCGGGAAGCACCACGCAGTCCGCCTGCCGCAAATCGTCCTCCTTGTGCCAGAGATAAAACGCATCCTGCCCCAGTACGGGGCCTAGAACGTGCAAACAATCCTGATCACAGTTGGAACCGGGAAATTGAAGAATTCCAAAACGCATAGTTCCTGATTCAAAAACCACCCCGGGACAAAAGGCGAGAAGAAAAAATGGCGTGGTTCAAAGTTCCACGTTCACGGTTCACAGCTTATGAAGCGGAGAATGAACAATAAACCCCGCTATTTCATCTTTTTCAGCCGCATGGTCTGGCGAATGATGCCGGTGAGAACCTTGACCTCCTCGGGAGAATGTTTGCCCAGCTGGCGCATCAACAAGTTTAATTCGCGCGAAGAAGGCCTGGTTTTGTAGGTCGCCGGGTCTTCGGACGTCTTCCCGGAGTCCTCCGTCGATGGTCCTGCCAGTTCATCAAGGGAAATTCCCAATGCCTTTCGCAGTTGCAACAGGGTGGGGAGGGATGGTTGTTGACGTCCGCGTTCCAGTAAAACAATGAAATTGCGCGATAAACCGCATCTTTCGGCCAGCATTTCCTGGCTCAACCCCCGCTCTTTGCGGCAGATGGCCAGATTTCTCCCGAACTGGTTGGCGGGAACATTGATTTTGGACATGCTTGATCATAGGTGGAAATTCTTTGGCAAGCCATAAATGACAATTTTCTTTTAGTCACGAAAAAAATGTTGATTATTGTTTGCTTTTTTGACGGATGCGAGATCGGGCAACAAGGATGGCTTTTCATCGAAATCTCGCTCAGATGCTGCTGTTTTCCGTCAGGTTTCGCGGTAGCGTTGGGCGATGGGGAACCTCCTGCCGACGCCAAACGCTTTGGTGGTGACTTTCAGGCCGGGGGCTGCCTGACGGCGTTTGTATTCGCTGAGGTCGAATTTCCGGATCAGATCCCTCAATAAACCGGCGTCGAACCCTTTTTCCTCCATTTGGCTGATGGATTCATGACGCTCGACATAAGAGGCCATGATTTGATCGAGCGTGTTGTAGGGAGGCAAGGTGTCCTGGTCGGTTTGATTTGGGCGCAACTCCGCCGAAGGCGCCTTGGTGAGCGAGTCGGAAGGGATGACATTTTTGGCCAGTCCGGTTTTTTCCGGATGGGCATTGATCCATCGGGCCAGATCGTACACCTGGGTCTTGGAAAGGTCCGAGATGACCGCCAGACCGCCGCACATATCGCCGTAGAGTGTGCAATAGCCGGTGGCCACTTCACTTTTGTTTCCCGTAGTCAGGAGCAGTGAACCGAATTTGTTGGAAATGGCCATGAGAATGACCCCGCGCACCCGCGACTGGAGGTTTTCCTCGGTGGTGTCCTCCTGGCGTCCTGCAAAGAGTCCGGACAGTCCGGCGCGGAAGCTTTCCACCATGGGTTGGATGGTCACGTTTTCAAATCGGATGCCAAGGGCTTCCGCCAGCAGGCGGGAGTCCTCCACGCTGCCGCGGGAGGAATAAGTCGATGGCATGGTGACTCCCATCACGTTTTCCCTGCCTAGCGCCGCTGCGGCCAGGCAGGCGGTGAGGGCCGAGTCGATGCCGCCCGACAGTCCCAACAGCACGGAACGAAAACCGCATTTGGCGGTATAATCTCTTACGCCCAATGTCAGGGCGCGAAAGAGATTTTCCGCGGACGGGCTGGATGCCTCCGTTGCAAGCGGGGAGGCCGGGAGCTCCAGATCCACCACCATCAGGTCCTCCTCAAAGCTCCGTCCCCGGGCTGTCAGGGCGCCGCCTTTTTGTATCATCATGCTGTTGCCGTCGAAGATCAATTCGTCATTGCCCCCCACGCTGTTGCAATAAGCGATCGGGAACTGATCATTGCGCGCCACGGTTTCCATCATGTGGCGGCGGGTGATTTCCTTTCCCAGATGCCATGGGGACGAGGAGATGTTTGCCAACAGATCGATTCCCTTGTTTTTCAATTCCCGGACCGGATCGCGGCGGTACAGGCGGGAGGGCCAAAAATCCTCGTCGTTCCAGATATCCTCGCAAATTGTCACGCCGATGCGTTTGCCGCAAAGGACAATGGGTTCGTTGGCGTCGGCGGGGCTGAAATAGCGGGTTTCGTCGAAAACATCATAAGTGGGCAGCAGCATCTTGTGGATTCGGCCCGTGACGCGCCCCTTTTCGATGATGGCGGCGGCGTTGCGCAACGGCTGGCCGGCCGGGGAGTCGCACCGGTCCACGAACCCCACGATGGCGGGGGGGCCGGTCATGTGGGAAGCCGCTTTTTCCAGCGCGCGCAGGTTGCCCAGCACGAATTGCGGGCGCAACAACAGGTCCCGTGGGGGGTAGCCGCAAATGGCCAGTTCCGGAAAAAGCACCAGATCCGCCCTGGCGTCGGATGCCTGCCGGTAAAAATTCAGGATGCGGGCGATGTTGCCCTGAAAATCGCCCACGGTTGTGTTGATCTGCGCCAGCGCAATCTTCATGGGCACTGGAACCTGCCATGTGATGCCCTGTGTGGCAAGTCCCGATTGCCTGTTCTTGCAATCTGCGAATTCCGCAAAATTCCCCGCGATGGCGTCCAACGAGCGCTTGTCTTTGTGACGCCAATCTGTTGGTATGCCGGTGTGGCTGCTTCATCCAGATCGTCATCCAGCGCGCCGGGCAAAACCGGCAAAAACCGTTCCACCCCCAAATCCGCCTCTTCCGGCAGTGAGCAGTTGCAGAATTACCGTTCGTGGGTCAGCCTGGGGATTGTTGGCGCCAAGGTTTCGCATGAATTCCGCAACCTGCTCATGAGTCTCACGGGCAATGTTTCCCTGTTGCGCGAGGAAATGAAGGAGGATGCCTTCAGCAAGGGATGTCTGGACGACATTGACGCCGCGGTGAAACGGGCCGTGGGATTGGCCGCCATCCTTCAGCAGGCGGCCCAGCGGAGGGTGGTGCACCTTGAAAAAACAGATTTGAATGCCGTTGTCGAGTCGGCGCTGGCGGTTCCATCCCTGCAGGGGCAGAACATTTTGCCCTGCCGTTTCAAAGGCGGAAAATCCCTTCCGCCCGTGCATGCGGACCATTTTTTGCTGTCCCTCATGATTTTTGAATTGGTGACGGAAGCCAGCCGCGCCGCTCCTCCTCCCATGCCGGGGGCGTCAAAGGAAGATTCTTGTGCCATTGAAATCTCCAGCTGTCCCGCTTGCGAGGAAGGGGCTGAGACTGTTGGGGAAGCCCCCCGTTTGGTGGAATTGATTGTCGAGGCTTCGGGTTTTCGTCCCTGGAGCACCTTGGTGGAGGGCGAGCATGGATCGGCATGGGACGCCCGCCTTTCCTTTGAAGTGGCAAAAACCGTCATGAAATGTTTTCAGGGCCGCCTCGAAGTGGCCGCCATCGGCGCCGCCGATGACCGCCTGAGCCTTCTTTTTCCTGCCGAGGATGTCCTTCCTTCCAAGGCATTGGTGAATTAGGGGGGATTCCCGACAAGCTTTGTGGAAGGGCCGATCTCCTGAGCGGCCAGGGGCAGCCCTGTTGCGGAGGGAAATCCTTTTCTTTTTTTGCTCTCATGTGAAGCATGACAAAACACGCGGGGAATGTTAAATAGGGAGGCATGATTTCCTATTTGCAAGGGACATTGGCCGGGGCGCTGCCCACGCAGGTGGTGGTGGAGGCGGGCGGAGTGGGGTACGAGGTTTTGATTCCCCTTTCGAGTTATGACCGGTTGCCGCAGCCGGGGCAGCCTGTGAAAATTCTCACGCATCTGGTGGTGAGGGAGGATGCGCATATTCTTTTCGGGTTCATGACGGAGTCTGAACGCGACATCTTTCGTCTTTTGGTGCAGTACGTTTCCGGCATCGGGCCGAAAACCGCCCTGGCCGTGCTTAGCGGCATGAGCATCCCGGCTTTCAAAAGCGCGGTGGCGGGAGGGGATGTCAAAGCCCTTTCCCAGATCCGCGGGGTGGGACGCAAGACCGCCGAACGCCTGATCGTGGACTTGAGGGACCGGATCGGGGAGGTGGACATGGCGATGACGCCCGGTCTGGCCCGTGTCCGGTCGCCCGATGAGCAAAAGCTGAACGATGCCGCGCTGGCGCTGGTTTCCCTTGGATACAAGCAGGCCGATGCGCAGAAATGCGTCCAAGCCGCCGCGGAAAAACTGGAAAAAACCGCCGCTTTGGAGGTTTTGGTCCGCGAGGCGTTGCGGCAGGGATAGCGAGGCTTTGCCTCGCGGTTCAAGATTTTGAATTTTGAATCTTGAATCTTGAATCCCAACCCCCCACCTTCCCCCACCTATGCTTAACGAACCCATGGGAATTTTGTTGGTGGACAAGCCGGGCGGACCGACCTCGCATGACGTGGTGGACAGGGTTCGGCGTCTTTTTCAGACCAAACGGGTGGGGCACTGCGGCACGCTGGATCCCATGGCGACGGGATTGTTGATTTTATTGATTGGAAAAGCCACCAAGCTTAGCGATTCCCTGATGGGGGAGGACAAGGAATACGAGGGCACCCTGAAGCTGGGAATCGCCACTGATTCACAGGATGCCGATGGGGAGGTGCTTGCCGAAAAAAACGTGCCGGCGTTGACGGAGGAACAGTTGCGCGAGGCATTCAAAGCGTTTGTGGGCGATTTGTACCAGACGCCTCCCATGGTTTCGGCCAAGAAGATCGCCGGGGTGCCGCTCTACAAGCTGGCGCGCAAGGGCAAGGAGGTGGAGCGAAAGCCGCGGCTGATCCACATTTATCGGCTCGATATTTTGCGTTTCGCCCTGCCCGAGGTTGATTTCCGGCTGCTTTGCACCAAGGGAACCTATGTGCGGACCATCTGCCATGATCTGGGCGAAAAGCTGGGATGCGGCGGACATCTTTCCCGTCTGCGCCGGACCGCCAGCGGCCAGTTTCGCGTGGAAAAAGCCCGCACTCTCTCCGAACTGGAAAAATGCGGCCGCGACCAGCTTCTGCGTCATCTCCTCCAGCCTTTGGAATTAAATCTTCCCATCAAATTCTGATCGCGCGCGGGGCGGGAGGTTTTGGAGAAATTTTTCCGCGTGTTCCCCGGCATGGTAGGAGCTGCGGACCAGCGGTCCCGCAAAGACCTCCTTGAATCCCATGGACAGCGCCCGGTCCCGCCAGATGTTGAAATCTTCAGGGGACACGTAACGTCGCACGGGGAGATGATGGCGTGTGGGTTGGAGATATTGTCCAAGTGTCAGGATGGATGTTTTGATCTTTTCCAATCGAACCAGCAGCTCATTCAAATCCTCATCCGATTCACCCAACCCGAGCATAAGTCCGGTTTTGACGGGGAAACCGCGCTGGCCGGCGGTTTGGAGGACGCGGAGGCTTCGTTCAAAGACGGCATGGCTGCGGACGGCGGGGTAAAGACGCGGCACGGTTTCCATGTTGTGTCCAAAGACATCGGGCCGGGCGGCCAGCACGGTCAGGATGGAATCCTCTTTGCCGGCAAAGTCGGGAACCAAAACCTCGATCTTGCAGCGGGGATTGGCCTGGCGGACCGCCTCGATGGTTGAGGCCCAGGCTGTGGCGCCGCCATCGGGCAGGTCGTCGCGGGTGACGGAGGTGAGGACGACATAATCCAGTCCCATGCTGACAGCGGCTTGAGCGATGCGGAGGGGTTCTTCCCGGTCGGGAGGGGAGGGGGCGCCGTGGCGAACCGCGCAGAATCCGCAATTCCGAGTGCAGGTGTCGCCCAGGATCATGAAGGTGGCGGTGTGCCGGTCCCAGCATTCCGCCCTGTTCGGGCATTTTGCGCTGACGCAGACCGTGTTGAGACGGCGCTTGTCAAGGCATGCCTGAACGTTCGCGCAATGATCGCCCTGGGGAATCCTGACGCGCAGCCAGGCTGGTTTTCGCAACGGTGTTTGTTGGCTGGCGGCGGGTGTCACTTGAGCATTTCGATGCTGTTGATCATGGCATCGAAGGCGGTTTGTTCCTCGTCGGTGGCATCGAAATACCAGATGTGAAGCATGGTGGGCAGGCGGAAGGTTTTGCCGTTTTTCCCATGGATAATCCGCTGGCAATTCCAGATGCTTTCGCGCCAGTTTAACGCGTTGGAATCGACTCCCCACACATCATCCCCCTGGATGTTTTCGCGATTCAGGGCGGTGTGGCGCATGGCAGTCAGGTTGTTTTCCTTTTTGGAAAAGAGTTGCGGACGCTGGCCCTCGTAGATGCCCAATTTTGCCTTCCCGTCCTTGCTCACGCGCACATAATGGACGGCAAATCCATCGCCTTGGTCGACAAAAACGCTGGCGTCAGCGGGGATTTGCATTTCAAAGGAAGCGCCGCGGTGGACGTTTTGAGTTTCAGGTTTTGGCTTGGTGGTTTCACAGCCGGCGCCGAGAAGGCCAAGCAGCAAAAGGAAAATGAACGCTCGCATATGCATCCCAGCCTTATGCCACACTCGGAAATGAAAGGAAAGATGTAATGAGCGAAAAGGGGGATGTGACCGGCCCGGTTCAGCATTGAAATTTTTTTGCGGCGAAGCGGCGGCGGTATTGGCCGGCGGTCAGTCCGGTTTTCTTTTTGAACTGGCGGTAAAAGAAGAAGGGGGATTCGTAGCCCAGGGACAGGGCGATTTTTCCGGCGGGCTGGTGGGTGGCGGCCAGGAGTTCCTTGGCGCGGTCAATGCGTTCCTTGAGAAGGAAGTTTTTTGGAGAGGACCCCGTCTGTTCGCGGAAACTCTGGGTGAAATGGGAATCCGTCATGAAGACCCTGCGGGCGAGATCCGCGATGCGCAAAGGGGCGTGCAGATGGGTTTGGATGATTTTGATGGCGGCCTGGACCTGGTTGTGGCCGCTGATTTTCCGGCGTGATTGCAGGCTGGCGGACTGGCTGATGGCGCGTTGCAGGAGGACGATGAATTCCGTGAGGTAAAGATGAACCAGCAAGCCGGCGCCTTCGACGGGATTTTCGTGTTCATCCATGAGTCGTGTGAAAAGATCCAGAAAACGATCCCTCCAGGGAAGGCGCAAAACAGGCCCCAGCTTGTCGGCGGATGGAAAAACGATGCCATCCCGGACCAGCTCCGCCTGGGTGAATCTTACCACGATATAGGAAATGGTTTTTGACCTGGAAAATTCCTCGTGGGATTCGCCCGGCCGGAAAATCATCAGATCTCCGCGTCTTGCGTGGTGAACATGTCCGTGGAGTTTGAAGCCGCGTGTGCCGCGAATGATGTACAAAAGCTCATAATGGGGATGGAGATGGGGATCAATCCGGTAGGAACCGCGAAGATTGACGAAAGCCTGGATCAACCCGCGATGGAAATCCAGGGAAGGGGCGCCGGGCGCAAGGTTTAAAGGTTCACGGTTCACGGTTTAAGATTTAAACATTTGGGAAATTCAATGTTTGGCGAAAAATGAATTGGAGATGGATTTTTTGACAGGATTGACAGGATTTTTATGCAAGACCATGTCCGGCCGCATGGCCGAACAATCCTGTAAATTCTGTTAATCCTGTCGAAAAGTTGTCCGCCGCAGGCGGATTTAATTCAATGTTCAGGAATTTCAATGTTTTCGGATAAAATGAAATTACGACAATTTCTGAATTCCCGCATTTGCGGGAATCCAGTTGGTTTTGCGTCGTGCGCTTGTCTCGCCGAAGCGCTTGGGCGAAGGCGGATCAAGCCGTCCCGCCTTGGGCGGAACTTAATTTATCCTTTGCAGCAGCCAGCCGTGCAGATCCTTGATGGGAATGCGTTCCTGTTTCATGGAATCGCGTTCGCGCAGGGTCACGGTGTCCTTGAGTTCCGGGCCTTTCTCGCCCAGCGTGTCGAAGTCGATGGTGACGCCGTAAGGCGTGCCCACCTCGTCCTGGCGCCGGTAGCGGCGGCCGATGGCGCCGGCCTCGTCGTAGAACACGTTCATGAGAGGCCGGAGCAGATCGCGGACTTCCCGGGCCTTGGCCACCAGTTCGGGCTTGTTTTTCAACAACGGGAAGACGCCGCATTTGATGGGCGCCACCCGCGGATGGAATCGCAGCACGGTGCGCACCTCGGTTTTGCCGTTGTCGTCTTTGACCTCCTCCTCGGCGAAGGCTTCGCAGAGCACCGCCAGCAGGGTGCGGTCCACTCCGGCGCTGGGTTCCACCACATGGGGGATGAATTTGGTCCGGGTTTCCTCGTCAAAATATTCCAAGGGTTTGCCGCTGGCTTCCTGGTGTTGTTTGAGATCGAAATCGGTGCGGTAGGCGACGCCCTCCAGTTCCTGCACGCCGAACGGGAATTCATACTCCAGATCGTAGGTGCCTTTTGAGTAATGGGCCCGTTTGTCGGCGGGAACGTCGAGCACATGGATTTTTGACCGCGGAATGCCGATTTCCTCGTACCAGCGGAGGCGTTCATCCTTCCAGTACTCCAGCCATTTCAGGCCCTGATCCGGCGGCACGAAGAATTCCAGTTCCATTTGCTCGAATTCGCGTGAGCGGAAGGTGAAATTGCGGGGGTTGATTTCGTTGCGGAAGGCCTTGCCGATCTGGGCGATGCCGAAGGGCAGCTTTTTGCGCGCCACTTCCAGCACGTTTTTGAATTGCACAAACATGGCCTGCGCGGTTTCCGGACGCAGATAAGCGACGGAGGTGTCGTCCTCCGTGGGGCCCACATAGGTTTTGAACATGAGGTTGAAATTGCGTGGGGCGGTCAGTTCGGAGCCGCAGGTGAGGGGGGTCTTTTTGGGATCCTTGCCGCACTCGCAGGTTTCAAGCTGGTCGGCCCGAAAACGGCGTTTGCAGACTTTGCAGTCCACCATGGGATCATGAAAGGTCACCTCATGGCCGCTGGCTTTCCAGACCGCCCGGTTCATCAGGATCGAACCGTCCATGCCCACCACGTCGTCGCGCAACTGCACGATCCGCCGCCACCAGTAGTCCTTGATGTTGCGTTTCAGCTCCACGCCGACCGGACCGTAGTCCCACGCGCCGTTGAGACCGCCGTAGATTTCGCTGGATTGAAAGATGAAACCGCGGCGTTTGCAGAGGGAAACGATTTTTTCCATCTTTGCATTGGCTGCGGCGTGGGAGGATTTGGTTTCGTTGGCCATAAAGTTGGAGCGCAGATTAAAGGGATAAAGGACAAGGTTCAAGGTTTTAGGAGCCGCGCAAAAATTAATTCACATTCTGGCAAAGGCGCTCCCCGACCTTGATCGGAACAAGCTGTGCAGGCATCTGCCTGCCCCTTCGCCGAAACCTCCATCTTCCCCTGATCAGGAGATTTGGGGCATCCGCCTCTGTCCCGGCGCGCCTTGCTGCAGGGACTTCGCCGACACAAGTTAGGTCATTGGCGGTCACGGAATGGTACTTGCGGCTGACCATCAGCGATTTGAAGGAGGCCCATAGGAGGTTTTACCCGAGGGAAAAGGGGTGATTTTCCTTTGTGGAATATGGGGAACGGATGGCAAGTTTGGATGGGCTTGCATCAATGAAAAGAAAAGGGTGTTTTTTAACCATGAACGAATTGGTTTTTGAAGTGACCCAAGAATCCGATGGCGGTTTTGTGGCGGAATGCTTGTCTGAGAGCATTTTTACGCAGGCTGACACATGGGAAGAACTGCGCCGGAATGTCATGGAAGCGGTGAAGGGATTTTATTTTGATCAACCGCAGAAGGACATCTCGATACGCTTGCATTTGGTGCGCGACGAGGTTTTGGCTCACGGATGAAAGTTCCACGCGATTTAACGGTCTGGAGTTGGTCAAGGTCTTGTGCCGTGACTGGGGCTATCGGCAGGTGCATCAAGAGGGGAGTCATGTCATTTTGCAGACCGAGGAACCATCCCACCATCGGATACCGATTCCTGCGCATCGGTGCTTGCGAAATTGTTTTCCGGAGAGGAGGTTGCTCTCGATTTCTGTCATTTTCAGAAAATGGAACTTCATTCAACGAAAAGGCCATCGATTTTTCTATTGGAATTTTTTAGCGTTGATAGCGCTCTTACATATTCGAGATTCAATCTGTGCATAAAGTCATCGACAAAGTCCGGGCGCAATGCATACGAGGTAAATATCTTCGGAAAATATGCAGAGCCGAAGGAGGCGAGAATGCTGGGGAAAAGCACGGGAATTCATCCGTTGTCGGATGGAAATAATATACGAACTGTGAGATTAGATGCTTTTGTTGTAGGTGTTGATAAGTTGTATTATAGAGATAGGGTTGGTTTGCGCGAAATACCATTTAAAGATAACTAAAAAAGAAAGAGTTATAATGGTTTAGTGGCCGAAAATAATTGTCGGACTTATAATAAAACAATGCCCCCACCCTCCAACCCCTGACCGAATCCCCGCTTGTCTTCTCCGAGTCCTTCTACCGCGCCCACGGCAAGCGATACGCGGAGATCAACGAGGAAAACCGGCAATATGTCAAAACATCGGACGCTCGGTTCCAGCGTGACGCGGATTTGATGGAAGATTTCATGAGCCGGTTGGAGAAGGGCTTTTATTCGACCACCTCGACAAGCTCGGGACATGCAAACTCAGGACAAGCAGGTTCGGGACAGCCCTTGAAAGGGTTAGACGCGGGCTGCGGGGCGGGGGCGCGTGATCTTGACATGCTTTGCAGCCGTGGCTTTGACGCCATGGGATTGGATTCCGTGGCCGAAAACATCCGGTTAAGCTGCGAGCGCAAACCCCATCTGGCCAGCCGCCTTTTCGTCCACGACCTGCGGGAAGCCCTGCGCCTTCCCGACGCCGCGTTTGATTTCGTCCTGTGCGGCTACGTGATCCAGCACACCTCAAAGAGGGCACAGAGTTTCCTTTCCTCCTCGGCGTCCGCCCCTTGTTTCTTGCAAAGCTCCTTAATGGTGTCGGCGTCCATTGCTTTAATTTGGAGCTTCCCTCGATCATGCAAGCACTGACCGAGAAATGCCCCATACTTCTCCACCGGCCCGACTGCCTGAAGAAACTCATCAGAAGTGAATCCCTTGCAAAACAGGCCCGGGTAGGAGTCGCGAAATATCTTCTCGACCTTGCCCCAGCCATCTATTTGAACCGTAGTTCCACAGCCCTCATAATCGATATGCACGTATACCCCTCATCCCCGCGTTGTCAGCCGCCACCGTGAAACGGTATTCCTGGAGTGGCTTTTCTCTTGACGTGCGCGAATAATCGTGTATGACATAAATAAGCCTACCATATGCCTAATTACGTCATAGACGAAAAAAATGCGATCAACCGGGACAGGATTCTCCAGGCGCTTGAAGCGCTGGGCAAGCTGATGGAACTTGAAGAACATCAGCCGGTGCGGCTGGTTTGCTGTGGTGGGGCCGCCATGAACATTCTCGGGACTATTTCCCGCCTGACCGGTGACGTGGATGTGATTTGCATTGCGCAGCTCATCAAGGGGCGCATTCGGTTGCTTCCCGGAATGGCTGTCTCCAATGAGTTTGATAAACTCGTCGGAGTGGTTGCGCGGAAGCAAGGGATCAAGGAAACCTGGCTCAATTTCGGTCCCGCTTCGCTCTTGGAGTTTGGTTTGCCGCCTGGGGTTGAAAACCGGTTGAAACGGCGCGCGTTCGGGAAGCGGTTGATTGTCTATTTTGTAAGCAGGATGGATCAGGTGCATCTCAAGATGCTGGCGGTCATGAACCCCGGCAAGCGTCAGATGGTGCATCTGTCTGATCTCATGGAGCTAAAACCGCGTGCGAACGAAGTTAAGGCAGCCGTTGCGTGGCTGCTGAAACGAAAAACGAGCCGCCCATACCGCAAGTCCCTTGCGGAGGTGCTCGACCGGATTGGATATGAACAAATCGCCCAAAGCATTAAGGGATGAATTTTCCCAAGCGGTTCTGAATTTCATCTGGTCTCAGTGGGGCCAGGTTGGAGTGCATACCTCCACCAACCTGAAGAGCGGACCGCTTTTTGATCCGGAACCCCTGGTGTTGCTCAGCCTCGCTTGCGGACGGAATGACCCCCGTTTATTTGACGCGGTGCTGGATTGGTTGCGCGTCAATGGGCGGTGGATGAATGTCACGCGCCTGCGGACACTGGCCGGGGGGCTCAAGACCAATTTTCAGATGAGTTTGCTGGGTGCTGTCGCGGCGACGATGACAGAACATGACGTGACCGCAAAATGGACAGCCATGGCGAAAGATTTAAAACCTGGAAAGGTGGAAAAAACGGAATCTGTATTCCCGAAACTTGGCGACCTTGCGGTCGTCCGTCAAAAAGATCCGGTGTTTGCCGAATATGGATGGAGCCGGTCACCATGGGTTTTTAGTGAGAAGGCCCAAGCTTTGGATTTTTCCAATCCCGTCGCATTGATGCTAAAATGCCGTGCCTTTTTTGGAGTTACGATGCGGGCAGATATTTTCGCGCGGCTGCTACTGCGGGAGTCGCTCTCCGTTACGGAGCTGGCCCGGGGGCTTGGGTATTCCCAACGGCGCGTTTACGAGGCGCTCACCGAAATGGCCACCAGCGAGGTGATCAGGATCATGAAAGATGGCGCCCGTAACGAGTATTCCGTGAACATGATGGCCGGCTGGAAGTTGATGTATCAGGGGATGCCCGAGGACGAGGGCATGACTAAACCGCAAGTTTTCGATTGGTGCAGATTTGCCCGGGGGATGATTTTCATCTGGAACAAGCTGTTTTCGCTCAATCTCGAGGCAACGCCCATGGAGGATTTCAACCTTGGAATGTTTGCCGTTTGCGAGGAGAGCAAGAAGGAGTTTGGTTCGACTGCGCCGGAGGGAACCGACAGGCGTATCGAACCGAGTGTTTTTCTCCGTGAAATGATGAATTGTTTGACCCTTGGCACCCCCCCCCGCAAAAAGCCAAAATCGTTTTCCTATGCACTGGACCGCCCCGACCGAGAAGGACCTCGCCACGCCTCCCGAATTGGCGCATGATGTCTATGCGGAGAATGGAACTCTTCGCGAAAAAGACCTCGTGGACGGGACGCGGGTGATTTACAGCCACGACGCGCAGGGGGTATAGGTACTCATGAAGGGGATGCTCGTCGCTCGACTCCCGCTCGGGATGAGTCCTGAGCTTGCCGAAGGGCTCGTCGCTCGCGCCTTGCCAATCGGGCAAATCCCCTCCAGCAGAATGTGAATTTATTTTTGTGCGGCTCCTTGCTGGCGTCCTTGGCAATCTATTTCAAAAGGTTCATCACATCGGACATGAACACCGGCAGATATGTTTTGCCGAGATACTGGCGATCATCGGAAAGTTTCTTGTCGAATCGTGCCCGTTCCAAGGCGGGGCGCACCTGGATCATGAGCTGACGCAGCTCAGAGGATTGCAGAATCGGGTCAAGCGTCGCCAGTTTCGGATCGTTGAGTTTCAGCCAGATCCGTTCCAACGCGCTGAACAGGGGCGGCCAGGTGATCCATTGAGGGAATGTTTCAGGACGATTCAGGAGCGCCGCCCAACGCTTCTGAAGCAACCAGTAATATTTCTCCCGCCTGGCGGAACGCAATTGCACAACACCCGACTGGCTCATGTCCACCAGTGCAGCCTGGATCGCCCGTTCGAAATAATACGCCTCATGCGCAATCTGTGATGGATGCGCCGCCTCATGGGTTAACAGGTAGAGCACAATCTCGCACCGGGTATTGACACCGACGAGGGCGCGGAGTTGAAGGGCCAGATTGGCGGTTTCTGTGGGGCGGAATCTCTGCGAGTAGCCGCGGAGCCGCGGCGGTCCGCGTCTGAATCCGTAACGGCCAAAATGGGGCTCCGTCCCACCCAGCGACGGCAGCGGTTTGCCGTCCGTGGAAATGAAGAATTCCTCCACCGGCGGCGACGACGACTGGACCGATTCCGTCAGCAGCTTCCATTTCAACGCCTCGGCGCCCTTGCTCAGGTACGCCGCAATTGCCGCCAGCGCCCGCTCGCCCGCGAACTTCTCGGTGCGGAGGATGCGCTTAAGACGCATGATGTTGATGAACCGGCCATTTTCCTGAAGCCAGTCGAGCACTTCATCGAAGAGGCGCGGATCGTAACGGCCCAATGTGCAGGTGAGCAGGAGCAAGGCCTCGGGGTCAACGATCCAAACATCCTCCCCGCTGGCCTGTCCGGCCACTCCCAGGGCGGACCATTGCCGCCAGAGGAAGTTCAGCAGGAGGTTCTGAAACCCTTCCCTAAATGTTTTGAGCGACTGATTCATAGCCCATTTGTTCCAGCAGGTTCTTCAATTCCATTCTGAAGGGTTCCGAGACGTCGTGAGTCATGGTCCAACGCGCCGCCTTCTCCAATTCGTCAGCGGTCGGTTTAAGCGCGCGAAGGTCGGCCATGTGGGCTTCGTCCCTTTGATCGACGGCGGCATAAATTTTGAAATGGATCTGATCCAGGCGGCTGATGAAGCAAACCGTCAACCGGGGGCCAAAAACTCGCTCGGTCAAACGGTCAGCAAATCCATCCGGCAATCCCATCTGAAACAGTCCCCCCACTCCCCGGCTGGGTCCGTTGTTCAGCCAATTGTCGAATAGACCCAGAGCCCGCGCCAGATCCAGCCGTCCAGCCTTGAAAGCGCGATCCAACGTTTCACTGGTGATCTTATTTTGCATAAAGATATTTATTGTTCGTGTATTACGCTAAATAAATAGCATTACATCAACTTTTTGTCAATTGAAAGTTTACAGCAGTGAAGAGCGGGGTTGCATAGGCGCCTATTTCGCCCAGTACTGCCCTGATCCGCCGGGCAGCCAGCCGTTGTTTTCGATCCGTTCGGCGTGCCCATCCCCCATCAGAAAGTTGCTTGCGCCTTGATGATCCTTGTCGGGGGGGGTGGTGCTGCCGTTGATATGGCCGGCGTAATATTTTCCGGGCGCGTAGAAATGCCCGTCCCCGAGGATGATGGTCTGTGATGGGTTGCGCAAGGCGGAGCGGGCCGTCGTGAGTGGCTTTCCAACCGTCCCGCCAATGACCTCGCTCTGGCCATAGGTTTTGACGTCTGGCCCAACCCCGCTCACCAGTCTTTGCGCTGGGCAGCCCAAAGTGGGCGAACGGCCCGCAGCAGATTCCGAAGGATTTCCTTCCAGGAAATGGTCCACAATTAAACGACCGCTCCAATTTCTCGTTCCATCCCAGTTTGACGGAAACCGATCGTTGTTCTCGCCGCAATAAGCCGTCAGGGCGAGACCAAGCTGGTTGAGGTTGCGGAGGCACACGGCCCCGTGGGCCGCGCCCCGAGCAGCCTTGAGCGCGCTCGAAAGTAAAACCAGCAGAATTGCCAAAATGGCGATAGCGACCAATAACTCAACAAGCGTGAATGCTATGACCGCGATCCGCTTTCGAGCGGAATGTTTCCTAAAGTTGGCAGCCGGTTTCATGCGACGAAAATTTAGGAAGTTCTTGAGGGAATGGAAAGCTTATATTGGCCATCGAACCGGTCTCAAACCGATGAACATTGCAGAATCTGTGGAGGGCGGCCAGAATGGCGACAATCCCTTGGGGCATTCGCAAAATTTGACATGTTCGGCACGGTTTGATCTTATAACTGCTCTAGAGTCGCGCGCCCTTCTTTTCAAGGTTGGCTCTTGGAGCCACAAGCAGAACCATCGCCTCAGTCCCAGGAATCGTTAGCTTTAGGGGCATGCGCGGTTCCACGTATTCTCCAGTTAAACAATCCAGAACGGCATCCTTCTCCTTCAATCGCCACCGTCCCTCAATGCTGACCGCGCCGGGGGAATTGTTGAAGAGAACGATGAGGCGTTCGTTCTGCTTGGCGAGAATGGTAACTTCCCCGCCGTTGAACTCGGCGAAAGCGGGATCGTATTCGGGTTTTTGAAAGAACTCCTCATAATCAGACATGAAACGCGAGGCTTTGGCCGCGACTTGGTAATCTTGCGCATCCATCCCTGTATGGCAGAATACAAAGACGCCCACGCCATTGCTGCCAAAGAGTTGGCGCAAGATTTGGGGAAAGTGGAGCTGATGGTGCTTCTTGCCAAAGTCATAAAGCAGAATACCTGGCAGCATCGGCTTTTGCGCGCTCTCGCGAGTGCGTTGCAGGAGTTTGCCGGTTGCGCCATAGCCGCAAGAGACGAGATCGCAAGCTTTCCCCATCGTTGTCCAGTCGACGCTATAGTGGCGTCGGGTCGACTCGCCCTGATAGCCGCTATACACCATGAAACGGGCCGAGCTGTCGGCGCGATGGACCAGCTCCTGAAAATGCTTGGCAAGTCTTGCGCTAAGGTCACACTGAAATTGAATCCATTCCTCTCCGTATTTCTCCTTAATGAGCTGAGGGGAGAGCGCTAAATCCAGTGGTAGCTTATGGGCGGCGCGAAAGTTCTTCAGACAGCGGGGGCAATAACAGGCTCGCAAAAATGGGTTGAACTCGTGGTCCCAGCAATAATAACGCAATTTTAACCTGCGGACCCGTTCCATTAGAAACTGGTCGCAACGCTCGCAGCCGTCCTCAAGCGCAACTGTTTTGCAGATACAGGGCTTCCCCCTGGCACCCATGCCGCGCTCCTCAGGATGCAGGTCCGTCCTAACGCGCGCGGGCATGCAGTCGTAATCGTAAAAGAGACCGCAGAGATCGAACCCCTCTTGCGTGTAGAGGTCGCGGACCAGATCGCCCTCCGCCAGTTCTTGTAGGTCGTATTCCTTACATTTTGGAATGCTTTCGATCATGGCCAGATTGAATCCCGCTTGCTTGGCGGTTTGAATGATTCGGCGCGTATTCTCGATGCTATAGCTAGGAGCCCAAGGCAGGTCCGACTTGAACGCGAAATAGAGCCCAAAAATGGTTTTGGATGGACGACGCCCAGCGAGTGGCGGCAAAGTCACGACTTGCAGCTCTTTCTCGTGTTCCGTAGTGCTCCCGTCGGGCGACTGGACATAGTAATAGAACGAACCTGGCTTTGAAGGTGAATGGCGGACGACCGCTGGGCAGGCGCGCCCTCCTGCCGCGCCCAAATTGTGAAAGCGATACTGCCGGTATGGCTTGCCGTTTTTGCGAATCTCTTTCGAAGATATTGTGAGGCCCGCGTTGGGCAGAAGCTCGTCCTCGCTTGGTAACTCCCAGAACAAGTCGAAATCTTTCAAAAAAGCGCGATCGTAGGCGAACTGAAAAGGTTGCGCATCGCCTTGGTTAACATAAACCGTGTCGCCGTTCCGGTAATTGGCCGGGTGGGCGCTTTCGTGGACCAGGATGGCGCGCCGAAAACAGACGTCGCGCCGTCCCGATTCCTTCTCTGGGGCGAGCCAGATGGGGTGGGCGTCAGCCAAATCTGCGAACCCTTTGGCCCATTCCTCGACTTCGGGCGCGTTGAGGACGGCGGCCGAACGCCAACCGACCACTTTGGAGTCGGGTGCCGTCCAGTTTTCGCCTGGTTCGGTCGTGGCGAGCCATCCGTAATCCGTGACAATAGTCTGGCCGGTTTCCGTGATTCTCATTTTCGAAAGCAGCGCACCAGGCTGGCCCTTGCACTGAACGGCAATCACGTTCAAGCCTGGGCGGAGCACCCAACTAGTTTCTTGCAGCTCAGCGCCCGAGAAGTTGCCTTGTTTTTGGCCGTTGAGATAGAGCGTGTGGCCCGCGCGAGTGGCGGTCTTGAGCTGAACATTGTAGATTTCCGAATAACAAACGCGTTCGATCGCGTAATAGCTCCGCCGACTGGCCACATCATACCAGTTGAACTTGGTCTGCGCTTTGCCTTTTGCTACCGCCGGGTAGTGGAGAGCGAAGGTAGTCTCGGTATTGGCCGGAATCTGCAACGGTTCGAATGAGACCTTCGGTTTCTGGTCCGTTGGGATCGACTCCAATGCCAGGCCGATACGCTGGGGCTGGGGAGTCAGGTTCTTTAGCGTCACGCGAAAATCATCTTCCCTCAGATCGAGCTTGCGAATCGCCACGGGATTGTGCCCGCCGAAAACAAGCTGACCGAAGTTGTGTGGCTGATGAAAGCCGCCCTCGACTTTTGCCCAACTGCTATTCTCTTTCAGTGGCTTTTCTTCGCGACAAAGGTTGAAGCCCCACGCCTCGCCTTCCTTCGGGGCCGCAAGGCCGAAACTCTTGAAGGGGATGGCGAACTCGATCATCCAGGACCTTTCATTCACTGAGGCCTTGGCGCTGATCGTGGCATTCCATGCGCGATTGCAGCCCTCCGCGTCGCAGATCGTGGCGAGCGAATTAGCCGCAATGTGGAAATAACCCTTCGCGGCGGCGTTGGCCCGGCGCGGGTCGATGAAGATCTCAACGCAATCGTCCGCGAAAACCTTGCCGTCCCTTTCTTTGGCAAGCGCCTTGAACTCATGGAGGGAGTTGGAGATCGGGTTGAGCTTTGATTCGTAGCACTCCAACGCCACATAGAGATTCTCCTGATCATAGGCCACGTAACCTTCCGTTGGCTCTTTGGCCAGTTCGGCGGAACCTGCTACAGTGAAAGGCATCAGCCGCGTGCTTTCATTCCAGCACGCATCATCCAGCAGGCCGTCGATTTTCGGAGGAGTCGCGGTCAAGGTGCCGCGAACGAGCGACCGTTGCGCCACTTCCGGAAGCGTCACCAAGCTCAAGTCGTCCCAAAAAACGCAGCCTTGGCCGGAAGCGATGGCCACAACCGTAATCCCTTGGATGCCCTGGGCGCTGATGAGCAGGCTCTCGGCCTGCCATTCGGGCGCGTTCTTGATGGGTTTGCCCGACAAAATCCGAAACTCCTTTTCGTTTTGAACCCGGACCCATGCACACAGAAAAGTGCGGCCTGAGATTTGACCTTTGACATAGCCGTGCAACAGCACGCGCGTGGGATAGGGCGCGTCAAATTTGATATGTGTTCCTTGGGAATATCCGTAGCCCGACTTGACCTTTGCCTTCAGTTGATAAGCCGCTTTCCCGGAGTGCGTTTCCGCGGGGGTTTGTCTTGCCTCCACCGCACCGTCGGCCAGGCCTTTCGAAAGGACCACCTTACTCCAACCTTTGGCGCAAGGCTCCTCCTCGCAAGGCGTTTCGAAACCGCCATTTACGAGCAGGTTTTCCGGATTGGGCTCGCCAAACGCGATAAGGTTGCAGCAAACGAATGCAAAGAAAGTGACATTGCGCAGTTTCATGGTCTTCTTTCTCGTTCTATTTTGCCGATGAGTCCGGTATCTTCAAGAGCCTCATATCTCGCAAAATATCATAATATTGCAATAAGTCAAATTAGTTTTCAGTATTTATCAAAATCTGCCGGTTGCTCAGCTTCGAACCCTTGGGCTCCACCCGCAACTGGCGCTTGCTGTAATTTTCCACATTGGCATCATAGCTGTGCCGCAGGATTTTTCCGAAGTGCTGTCATAGACTCGATTCGAAGTGCGGCCTTAATTTGGAAAACGCAGAGCCGTCTTCCATGCCGCAGCTTGACCCGCCACATCAATTCGGGCAGAAGTTGTGACAGGGATGCGCCGCGCGCTTTCATGCCTCAGGAGTGCCGCTGAGTTTGACCAATACTGGCCCCATCTGAAGTCAGTACCGTGTCCGCACTGTCGCGCCACAGGGCATCTGAACCGGCATGGTTTTTTGCGCGGCCGCTGCGAGGACGGCTCCACTGAGATCACGCGAGGCTGGCGTGTCATCGGCGCCGTCGAAACGGCGCCAGGCAATTCGATCCGCGAACGGATCCGCAGCGTCTCCAAAACGACCTTCATCGACGAGGACAACCAGCCAAGGAATTTCACCTGGCGCACCATCTCA
>JAQUAF010000066.1 GCA_028687435.1 Verrucomicrobiia bacterium
TGATCCGCGCATCCCTTGGCTCTATGGTTACAAACTTGATTTTCGTTTCAAATGAAACCAGCAAGCGGAGGCGGCGCTACGGACCTGCCCGCCAAGGTCAAATCAATTGCCCCCAATAAATCTCTGCGAAAGCGGGAATGACGAAGTGAAGAAAGGGAATGAGAAGAACGGGAAGTGACGAAGAATTGGGATGACGAAGCTGACCTGCATCATCCCCCCCTCCCGTCATTCCCGCGAAAGCGGGAATCCCGAGGGCGGGGGCTGACATCCGCAGGCTGGAGATTCACTCCGCGTTTCAAGGATCAAAAAAACTATGATTGCTGCGGGGGGTATGGCATGGTGTTGCGCTCGTTGTATGAGCCAGAATTCACAAACATCGCGATTTGACGATGACCGGACCCCGGCCTTTGCCATGCCTCCTTCCGATTTGCCGGATATTTTGGTGAATTCCGTTGTCGGGGATTATGAAATTGTCCGTGAACTGGGTCGGGGGGGGATGGGAGTGGTTTATCAGGCCCGGCAAATATCCCTGGACCGGTGGGTGGCCTTGAAGGTGTTGCCGGTGGAGATGGCTGCGGACCAGGAATATGTGGACCGCTTTTTGCGCGAGGCCAGGGCTGCGGCGCAGATGAACCATCCCAATATCATCCAGGTTTACGACGCGGGAATTTTCGACCGGCATTATTTTTTTGTCATGGAATTTGTAGTTGGCAGAAATCTGGCCCAGATCGTGCAGGATCAGGGGCCGATGGATGAAAAGACGGCTCTTCAAGTGATGTGGCAGGTGAGTCTGGGGCTTGCCTATGCCCATGGGATGGGAGTCGTCCATCGCGACATCAAACCGGACAACATCATCATTTCCGAGGATGGCGTGGCGAAGATTGGGGATTTGGGGCTTGCGAAGTGGGAGGGGGGAGGGAGCGATCACAGCCTGACGGTGGATGGTTCCGTGATGGGCACGCCGAACTACATTTCGCCGGAGCAGATTCGCGCGTATCATGATTTGGACGGACGGACCGACATTTATTCGCTGGGCGCCACGCTTTTTTATGTGCTGGCCGGACGTCCGCCGTTTGTGGCTCCCAGCGCGATGGAGATCATGGCCATGCATCTGGCCGAGAAGGTTCCGCCGGTGAGGTCTTTCAACCCGCGAATTTCGTCCGCCACGGAGAAATTGATCCAGTACATGATGGAGCACAAGCGGGAGGAACGTCCATCAGACATGCTTGAATTGGGCGACATGATTGGCGCGATTCTTGACGATGTGCATGCGGAGGGGGCGGGGATGCGCGATGTCATTCCCCGGGAGTTGCATTTGGCGGACAAGAAGGGCGCGGTGGCGGTTGAAGAGCATTTGGAAAGAGGGGTTTGGGGGGTGTTTGCGGCCCTGGTGGGTCTGTTGCTGGTTCTTTGCCTGGTGGTGGTCTGGCTGGCTTTGCATCGGGGCGGAAGAAAAACGGCGATTGAGGAAACCCCTTCCGACGGACAGTCTTTCACGCATCCGGCAGCGCCGGCCCGCCCTCCATTTGTCGCGAAATGATGGAGGGCCGGCCACGTGAAACGTGGTGAACCTCCCGGCCTGTCCCGCCGTAGTCCGATGAGAGACGAAGGCGGAACGGTTCCGGGCGGTCGTAACCCGCCTTTGAGTGATTGTTTTTGCGTCGTGCGTCGAGCATGTTTCGTCGAGCAGTTGCCGGGCCTTGGGCCCGGCTTAATTTAATGTCAATAATAATTTAAAAACAAGGAAGGAAAATTATTTTGAACATTTTTTTAAAAAAGTTGTCGAAAAGCTTGACAGTCCTCGCAAGTTTGCTACCTTCAGCTCCAATATTCCGAAAAGGAAAGGGTGTGCCACGACGTGTGGGATGCCTGCCAACTCACCAAGGAGGAGTTGACTGCCCTCAGTAGGAAAAACCAAAACAAATATGAAATTCTTCAAGTTCCTCTCGACCTTGTTCGCGGCGGTTTTCATGGCTGCTTCGGCGCAAGCCAGCAGCTGTGATAGCGGTGTGACGACGGCCAAGGGCACGCCGTCCTCGCCTGAAATTGAGTCGGTTAATACGCGTACCAGCGCGAACAACCCGACCAGCCCCATCAATGTGGCGGCTGAACAATCGATCATGCAGTCCTTGAGTTTTGCGCTTGGCACTCCCAAGACACACGCGGGCGTTCCCAAGTCCGACTTCAATGCCGGCATTTCCCCGAACAGCGGGAATGAAGGTGCCAAGGGCGATGGCAAGAATCCTGGCAACCCGATCAAGGGCTCTTCCTGGTTCTCCAACCCTTATGTCTTTACCGAATACGGCTATAGCTCCAACAAGGATACCCGTATTGGCGGTTACAATTCCGACATCCAGTCCGGCATCATCGGCGGCGGTTTCACCACCGCTTGGGATTTGATGGTTGGCGGCATGATGATCTACAACAATTCCGATGGTGCGGCTGTCAATAATGGCCATGCCAAGTCGGATGTCTACACCGGTTCGATCTATTTCAGCCGGGCGATCATCAACTGGTTGTACTGGAATGCGTCGTTCAGCTATTCGCATGCGGACAACACCACCAGTTCCAACTCGATGGCCGATACGGACAGCGAGACGGGTTCCTGGTCGATTGCGCCCAGTCTGACCGCGTTCAAACAGATTGATTCATGGACCCTGTCCACCACCCCGACCTACATCGCCAGCCTGCAGAACTATGCTTACAGCGGCTTTAGCGATGACACCGGCTACAATGGCAAGTTTGTGTTGATGAATCGTGTGGCGTATGCCTTTAACGATTTCTTCACCGCTGCCTTGCTGTTGAATCCGAACTACATCACCAATGATCATCCTGCTGATGGCGTTGGCAGTTCCGCCGGCAAGGCTTGGTTGAATACAGGTCTTCGTTTCAACTTCCGTCTCGCGGATGGCCTCGATCTGTACACGGGCTACACCTACGACGCGTTTAACAACACCTATATCAACCACAACTTTAATCTGGGAGTGAACTACTCCTTCTAAGGTTGGGTTCTTTGAAAGCCTGCCTGATCGAAAGGTCAGGCAGGCTTTTTTTTGCCCGAAAAAACGTTAAAAAAAGGAAAGATCATGAAAAAACTGATGATGTCGTTGGTTGCCGCCATGGCGGTGATGCTGTTTGCAACCGGATGTGAGACGACCCAGTCTGCCTCCTCGACAAGCCAGGGGGCCAAGGTTGCTGCCGAGGACACCCGCACCACCACGCAGGACAGTTCCCGCAAAGTGGCGACGGGAAGCTCCGAAGCCTCAAAGGCGAAAGGGTCGTCTTCCAGCAGCAGCAAAAGTGGTTGTCATTGATGCGATTGCCCGGGGGACATGGCCCCTTGGGATGGAGATTTAGCTTCGTTTCAAGGAGAGGGGACCCCCAGAATCCGGTTGAAAGGCACGGGGCTGCCCGCTCCTCCATATGTTGAAAAATGATGGAGAGCGGGCTCGTTGTTGTGCCGTAGTGGATCTCCCCAACCCCTCCTTTGTTGTCAAGGAGAGGGTCTTGATTGGGTGTCTCCTTTTCAATGGGGAGGGCGGGGACTTTGCGTCGAGCATCAAACATCGATCCGTCCCGCTTGGCGCATACGCGTCAACCTAAGGAATCAAATGAATCATATCTCTATTATAGGCGGTGCGGGAGCCCCGCCCTCCATTGTCTGCACGGTAAAAAATGGAGGGCGGGGCTCCCGCACCGCCTCTATCAGAACGAAATGGTCTTAGATTGGGCAAATGTTAGCGATGTTGGGCAGGACGCCCTCGTTCCCAGGAAAGGATCTCAATTAGGTTGACGCGAATGCGCTTGGCGGGACTTGATTCAAGCGCTTTGGGCGGCACGGCTTTCGGACAGGATGACTTGGCGCAATTGTTGAAGATCCAGCGGTTTGGTGAGGAAGTGGTTGATTCCCGCCGCCATGCAACGGGAGCGGTCATCGGGGGTGGCGCAGGCGGAAAGGGCGATGAGAGGGATGACCGAGGCTTTGGAGCCGCATTCCCCGGCCCGGATTTGGCGCGCTGCGGAAATGCCGTCGAGATTTGGCATTTGAATGTCCAGCAGGACCAGATCGTAGGTTTTGCGGCGGAGAGCTTCGAGCAATTCAAGACCGTCGGCGACAACATGACACTCATGACCGTCAATTTCCA
Source organism: Verrucomicrobiia bacterium (assembly GCA_028687435.1). Lineage (GTDB taxonomy): Bacteria > Verrucomicrobiota > Verrucomicrobiia > JABWAM01 > JABWAM01 > JAQUAF01. The sequence goes on from JAQUAF010000066.1 coordinate 4,146, forward strand.
AGGCGCAGGCGACAAGTTTTTGATTGGAAAGATTATCCTCGGCAATAAGAATGCGCTGTTTGGGTTGGAGAGGGGATGAGTTTGCGTCTGGGACGGGTGTTTTGGAGTTTTCGCCGGGAGATGAAGATGCGAAATATCTGAGCAGGGTTTCGTAAAGATTGGAGAACCGCAAGGGTTTTGCAAGGCAGGCGGAAAAGCCCAGTTGCAAGAGGGGGCCGGCCTCGGAGCTGCGGTTGAAGGGAGAGATTAGAAAAAGGAGCGGCTTGACCTTTTTCCCCACCAATTGAATCTGGCTTCCAAATTCCATGAAAGGCATGTCATCGAGGCAGATGTCCGCGATGATGACATCGACGGGGGATTGATTTTTGACGAATTCGACGGTCTGGCGCAGATTGGCGGCGCTGAAGGCGTCGCATCCCCAGGTTTTCAATATGGAAACGATGATTTCACTTTGACGCGGATGATGGTCGGCCACCAGGATCCGGCGGTTCAAGAGCCTTTGCTTTTCCATTCCCACCGGCTGGGGGAGGCAGGAAGCGTCTGTTGCGGCGCCGGCGTTTTCAACTGTGACGGTGAAGGAAAAGGTGGAACCGTGGTTGACGACGCTGGAAACGGTGATGTGGCCACCCATGAGATGGCAGAGGCGCTGGGAAATGACCAATCCGAGGCCGGATCCGCCGTAGTTGCGGGTGGTGGAGGTGTCCACCTGGCTGAAGGGCTTGAACAATCGGTCCATTTTTTCCCCTGGAATGCCGATGCCGGTATCCCGGATGTCGAAAGTGATCATCCATTTGCCGTCCGGCGCGGGTTTGGAGGAGAGGGAGATTTCGACTTCTCCCTGGTGGGTGAATTTGACCGCATTGCCGATCAGATTGGTCAGGATCTGCTTGAGACGCGTGGCGTCGCCGAGGACCCTGGCGGGGATGGGCGCCGCCGGGAAAAAGAGAAGGGCCAGATCCTTGTCCGCAGCCCGAGGGGCCAGCATTTCGAGGATTTCCTCTGCGCAACGGCATGGGTCGAAGGGATGATGGTCCAACTCGATGCGGCCCGCCTCGATTTTTGAAAAGTCCAGGATGTCGTTGATGAGGGACAGGAGTTCGTTGGCGTTGGAGCGGATGATTTCCGCAAAACCGTGCTGTTCGCCGCCCATGGGGCTTTCGCATAGGAGGGACGTGAAGCCGATGATGCTGTTCAATGGCGTTCGGATTTCATGGGACATGACGGCCAGGAATTCACTCTTGGCCCGGTCGGCGGCTTCTGCGGCCTCCTTGGCTTTGAGGAGGCTGGCTTCGAGTTTTTTACGGTCGGTGATGTCCACAAAGGTTTCGATCAGGCGTTTGCGTCCGTCGAGGGTGATGGGAATAACGCTTTTAAGGATGGGGCCTTTTTGGGCGGGGCAGACCAATCGATGGCATTTGCTTCCAATCAGGGCGGCCCGGTCGATGCTGGCCATGGCGGCGGCCCGCGGGTTGATATCCACGATTTCGTGTGTTTCAGCGTCCACCACCATCAAGCCCACATCGAGCGAGGTGAAGATGTTCCGGATGTAGGCCTCGCTTTCCTCCAGGATCCGTTCCATGGCCAGACGTTCGGAAATATCCCGGGCCAGGCCGAATAAGACAAGGCGGTTTTCCCAAAAGCCGGGGGTGAATTTGGTTTCCACGAACAGGGACTCCCCGTTGGCGGTGCGGAAGGGCAGGGTGATGTCGCTGGCGTGGCCATGAATGATTTGTTTCCACAGATGCTCCACCCTGTCGCGGTGTTCATCGGAGTAGAGATCCGGCAGGCGCATGGCTGGAAGCTGGTCTTTCTTGATTCCGAGTTGGGTCAAGCCGGAGGGGTTCAAATGCAAAATCCGGCCTTCCTGATCGGTCACGATGATGATATCCCGGATCGAGTTGAACAGGGATTCGAGCTCGCGATGATTGGAGTCGATGTGTTGTTGCTGTTTCAGACGGACGATGATGTGGCCTGCCTGGGAGGCGATGGCGGTGAGGATCGGACGGCTGCTTTTCGGGGTTTTATCGATTTGATGGGAACCCAGGGTGAAGCAGCCGATGGAGGCGCCATGATTGATGATGGGTACGGCGTTGGTGGTGAGTATTTTTTCCCGCAGGAGGCCCCGGGCATGATCCGAGCTCCTGGGATGAATGTCGTAAAGGATGTGGGACGAGGTGACGCTTTTGCCAAAATCGGATTTTATGTCGAAAGCCGCGGCAAGGTGAGTAAATTCCGCGCTGATGCCCTTGTGTTTTGCAAGGCGGAGTTTTCCCCCATCCTCATCGAGGAGGTAGATTCCGCCGCAATCCATGCCGCTGGCGGCAATGGCGGTTTCCAGGCACAAGGCCAGGGCCTTGTCGAGGGAGGTTTCCTGGGTCAGGGCAATGGCCAGATCGCGTTGCAGTTCCAGTCTTCGTTCCAATTGTTTCAGCTCGGTGATGTCGTGGATCACCGAATGCAGAAGGGTTTCCCGTCCGATGACCAGGGGGACGCATCGCAATTCCACATCGCGGATCTGGCCGCCGGCCGCACGATGCTGGGAATGAAACAAATTCTGTTTTTTTGCGAGGGCTTGCTGGATTGCTTTTTCGGTTTGTTCAGGGGGCAGGAGACCAATGTCGGTGATTTTCGATTGAAGGAGATGGGGACGGGAGAGCCCGTAGAAATTGACCGCGGCCTGGTTCGAGTCCACGATTCTTTTGGTGACAGGATCGAGCAGGATCATCACGGCGCTGTGTTCGGTGAACATCTGGCGGTAACGTTTTTCCGAGATGGCGAGCAATCCGCCGGCCTGGTTGGTTCGCAGCAATACCAGCAGGATGCCGGTTTGGATGGCGATCAGGAGCAGGATGATTCCCATGCCTGCCAGAGTGCAGAAATTTCTGGCCAGCGAAGGGGCCATGACAATGATCTGCCAGCCTTCCGGAGTGATCTGGCTGGCTGATGCCACCCAATGGTGTTCATCCACCGGGAAGGGTGTCTCGAAATTGATCCGGGTTGGAAAAATGGGTGAGGGATTGATCCGGTTGAATTGTTTTTTTTCGACCAGTTCATGGCAGATGGCGGCATCCAGCGGCCACAAGGGACGATATTGGTGCGTCGCATGGTTGCTGAGCAGGACAACCCCCTCGGGACTGGCGAGGTAATAGTGTTCCGCGCTTTGAGGAAGGAAATTTTGTTTTGGAAGGCGGATTTTTACGGTCACGATGCCGATTTGCGATCCGTTGGGATTGAAAATGGGATTGCTGGCATAGTAGCCGGGTTCCCTGGATGTCAGGCCGGCGCCAAAGAAGCTTCCCGGTTGCCCGGCGTCGGCTGACATGAAATAGGGGCGGTCGGAGTAGTTTTTGCCTGCGAAACTGTCCGGTTCCTGGTGGTTTGATGAAAGCAGGACGTTGCCCTTTGGAGCCATCACATAAACAATGGAATGGGGGATTACCAGGCTGTACCGTTCCACGGCGTGGACGGCCTCCTTTTGGCTGGCGGGCTGGGGGTGTTGAAGATGAGAGATGATGGCGGGGGAGAGACTGGCCGCCCGCGCCACTTCGCCGGCTGTTGAGAGATTTTGTTGAAGAACGTTTCGCGAGAAGATGGCGAGCGAACCGGTGAGTTGGCGGTCGATCTGGCTGCCAAGGTTTTCGAGCATGTGAACGCCCAGCCCTCCGGCAACGATGGTGATGGGCAGGCCCCATTGAACCCAGACCATGATTCGGTTGGGAGGGAGGATGCCGGTGTCATCTTCAATTTCCGTGAAAAGGATGATGTGCAGGGCGCGCCACAGGAAAAAGCACAACAGCCAGGCCCCCAGGGCTTCAATCAGGGCCGGCAGGGGGGCGGGCCGGTGGAGCAGGCGGGTGAAGTCAAGGCTGGCGGGAAGCAGAAGCAAAAACGCCCATAATCCAAACAAAATCCCGGCAAGGCGGACCAAGGGTTGGACTTTGGGGTGGGGGGACGTGTTGCGCCACAGGCAAAGGGCGGAGAGGATGGCGCCGGTGGTTCCAATCAGGCTGCGGCTGAACAAACCGAAATAGGGCCAGCCTCCGATCATTCCGGCGGCCAGCGGCAGGATCCCCAGCCAGGCGCTGTAGTTGTAAATTGAAGGGGATGCGTCTGGACGAAGATTGCGCCAGCCGAAGATAAGCAGGGAGAAGTAACCGGCTGCGGCAAGACATGTCTGAATACGGCCGGCCAGCGAGGCCGCAGGCGGGTCCAGCAGGAACAGGCAGATTGCGAGCCCGTGAAGAAGACTGGAAATGGCCAGCCATTTCCATCGGATTCCCGGCTGCCGGATGGCGGGTGTATGGGAGAGCTGGCGGCAGATGACGGCGAACAGGATCCATCCCAATCCCCCGGCGAACAGGAAATAATCCGTCTGGCTTTGGATGAGAGGGTTCATGATTGAAGGTGGAGGTCTATTTCCTGGTCAGGCGTTCGATGATCTGGCGGTGTTGTGGAAAAAGCAGGATCAATTCGCTTCCTTGTCCCAGTTCGAAATCGGCAAAATCAAAACCGGGGGCGACGGTGCAGCCCAGCAGGGTGAAGGCCTGGGGGGCGTTTACTGTGGCGCCAAACCAGCATCCCGCCTTGATCACCGCCTGCAGCCGCTGGCCCTGCGCGGGGTCGCGGCCCAGGTGTTGGGTGAGATGCCGCCCATCGGGCGTCAGCAGGTGAAGGGAAAGGGGGCTGCCATGGTAGAAGTGCCAGATTTCATCCGATTGCAGACGGTGCAGGGTGGAGACATCCTGGCTGCGCAGGAGAAAATAGATGGCGGTGGAAAAACTGCGCGGGCTTGTGTAACGGCGGGGCAGGCCGGCTGCGATTTGTTCCTCGCATCGGTAGGTTTCCCTGAAAAAGCCGCCTTCCGGATGCGGGACCAGCCGGAGGTGTTCAATCCAGTATTCAGCTGTTTCCATGGTGGGTGGGATTCCGGATTTTAATGAAGATGGCGCCTGGATGAAAAAGCATGAAACAAGGATTGGGTGAGGAGTGAAATTCACATCGATGGACAGGATGGCCAGGATTAAATCCAAACCGTCCATTCAGAATTAAACATATCTTGTTCATCAATGTCCAATAGGCTGGGCCAAACGTCCTGGGTTGCGCGAATGCGTTCTTAAGGGAAGGACGTGAAAGATGTTTATGGCGGGTTTTCGTTGTTTTGGGGCTTCTTGGTTTGCTGGGATTCGAGATTTTCGGGAAGATTGTTCTTTGTGCCGCATCGGACGGGATAAACCGTCTGATTCGGAACGGGATAGGTGAAAGAGTCGCGGATGGTGCGTTGAAAATCAATCTTGAGAAAACCGTTGGACTGAACCGTCAGGACCACATCGTGATATTGCAACAGGTTGTTTTTTATCTTGGAACGGGTCGCGAATTTTTTGAGTTCCTCAAAGGAGTCGGGCCAGCGGTGGTTGTCGTGGTAAAATTTCGACAGGCAGGCGTCGAGTTCGTAGTAGCTGCCAAAGGAGGTGAAACCATCGGCCAGTCCTTCCTTGCGATACTTTGACGGGGAGGTGCAGGAAACGCCCAGCAGACTGATCAGGAGGGCGGCGAGAAAGGCAAAAGCCGGGATGGATGGGGTGCGCATGGAGGGGGAGCGGGGTTAATTTTCCAGCCGGGAGTAGAGTTCGACCTGGCCCAGCACATTGAAACGGTGTTTTTTGAGCGCCTTGATGGCGTGGTCGGGATGATCGAAGCGGAAGACCAGCACGCCTTTGTTGGACTGCTTGACCGTGAAGGCGTACATGTATTCGACATTGACGTTTTCGCCCTCCAACGCCTCCAGGATGCCGGCCAGGCCGCCCGGTTGATCCGCCACCTCGATGGCCACCACCTCGGTTTCCTTGACCACACAGCCGCCTTTCTCCAGGACTTTTTTGGCCTTGTCGGGTTCCTTGACGATCAGGCGGAGAATGCCGAATTGTTCCGTGTCGCCGATCGAAAGAGTCAGAATGTTGATGCCCGCCTTGGCCAGCAGTTTGCAGGGCAGGGTGAGGCTTCCAGGTTTGTTTTCGAGAAAGAGGGACAGTTGCGTCAGTTTCATGGGATAGGTGATTGGGCTGAAGGTTGAAGGCTGAAGGCTGCCCGCCCGCGCCGGAGGCTTCGGCGGGGAGGAAAGGTTGTGTGATTTATTTTCTTTGGTCGATGACCCGTTGGAGTTTGCCTTCGCTGCGTTTCAAGGTGCGCGGTTGCACGAGGCGGATCTGGACATGCAGTCCCACGATGTGTTCGATGGATTGGGTGATCCGGGACTGGAGGTTTTCCATGGCGCCGATCCGGTCGCTCAGGACATCGGGGGTGACCTCCACCTGCACCTCCATATGGTCGAGACCCTTTTCCCGGTTGAGGATGATCTGGTAATGGGGCAGCGTGCCTTCGACCGCCAGAAGCGCCGCTTCGATTTGGGCTGGAAAGACGTTGACGCCCCGGATGATCATCATGTCGTCGCTGCGGCGGGAGATGCGGCGGATGCGGCGGATGGTGCGGCCGCAGGCGCAGGGGGTTGCGTCCAGCGAACTGATGTCGTGGGTGCGGTAGCGCAGCATGGGCATGGCCCGCTTGCTGAGCGTGGTGAGGACGAGTTCGCCCTCGTGCCCGTCGGGGAGGGGTTTGCCGGTCTTGGGATCCACGATTTCCGGATAAAAATGGTCCTCGAAGATGTGCGGTCCGCTCTGGCATTTGCATTCCATGGCCACGCCCGGGCCGATGATTTCCGAGAGGCCGTAGATGTCGTAGGCCTTGATGCCGCTGGCGCTTTGGATGCGCTGGCGCATTTCCTCGGTCCAGGGTTCGGCGCCAAAGACGCCTGCGCGCAGGGCCAGCTTGCGGATGTTCACGCCCAGTTCCGCCGCCTGGTCCAGGATATGAAGAAAATAAGTGGGGGTGCAGCAGATGGCGGTGACGCCGAAATCCTTCATCACCATGATCTGGCGCTGGGTGTTGCCGCCGGAAATGGGGATGACCGTGGCGCCCAAGGCCTCCGCTCCGTAGTGGGCGCCCAGACCGCCTGTGAAGAGGCCGTAACCGTAGGCGTTCTGGATGATGTCCCCCCGGTGAATGCCGCAGGCGGCGAAACTGCGGACGATGACATTGGTCCAGTTATCGAGGTCGCTTTGGGTGTAGGCGACCACGATGGGTTTGCCCGTGGTGCCGCTCGAGGCGTGGAGCCGCACAATTTCCTTCATCGGGCTGGCAAACAGGCCGAAGGGATAGGTGTCGCGCAGGTCGTTTTTTTCAGTGAAAGGGAGTTTGGAGATGTCCTCCAGGGATTTGAGGTTTGACGGTTTGAATTTGCGTTCTTCCATGCGCTGACGGTAAAGGGCCACATGGTCATGGGCGCGTTGAACCACCGACTGCAGGCGTTTGAGCTGCAATTCCCGGAGTTGCGGCATGGGTAGGAAATCGGGCGCGCTGGCCGGATGAAAGTTCTCCCCCGAGTCACACCATAATTCGCTGTTCATTCCTGAAAATTCCTTTCCTTTATCGTCTGGCATCGAGCATGAAGCGCCCCGGATTAAGCCGGGGCTTGGCGCCCCAACTGGAACGCCCGTAAATTGATTTCGAGAATCTTTTCCGGCAGGCAGCCGCGCAGGGCCGCCAGCCAGTGTTCTTCGGTCAATGACAGATGCCGGCTGAGAACGCCGAGCAGGGCGATGTTCAGGCATTTGCGATTTTCCAATCGGGCGGGGTCGATCCGGTCCGGGCCGATCAGGATGCCGCCGGAGCGCAAACGATGGCGGTTGGGCTCCACTTCGCCGGGCGCCAGTGCCACCAGAAAATCCGCTTCCCCGGGGGGAATCATGGGGCTCCAGACCTGTTCGCCAAAACGGATTTCGCCGCACACGGATCCGCCGCGCTGGCTCATGCCGTGAACCTCGCTTTTCTTCACATCCGCGCCGGAACGAAAAGCCGCCTCGGCCACCACATCGGAGGCTTTTAAAACGCCCTGTCCTCCCAATCCCGCAATGGAAATATTGGTCGCCATTTGCGTCTGGCAGGATGCCAATTTCGCTTGTTGATGGGAAGAACAAAGAATCGGGGAAAATCGCTTGCAATTTCATGGCCGCTGATGCCTGAGTAACGCTTCTTGAAACGGCGGTGCGTGAGCCCCGCCCTCCTTTTCAATCGCAAAGCAGGGGGGGGCGGGGCTCCCGCACCGCCGCCAGTTTGACAGACTGGAAAATTTTAAATCCGGCAACAGGCAAAGGAGAATCAAATGAAAGCAATGGTGATTGGCGGCGGCGGACGCGAACATACTTTGGTGTGGAAACTGGCGCAAAGCCCTTCGGTTGAAAAAATCATCTGGACGCCGGGCAATCCGGCCGCGCAAATGGGCGCGAAAGTGGAATGCCGCGCGGTGAAGGCGGACGATGTTCGCGGCCTGGCGGATCTGGCTGAAAAAGAGAAGGTGGATTTGACGGTGGTGGGGCCTGAAAAACCGCTGGTGTTGGGGTTGAGCGATGAATTTCAGAAACGGAAATTGACGGTCTTTGGTCCGACCCGGCAGGCGGCGCAATTGGAAGGAAGCAAGGTTTTCGCCAAGAAATTTTTTTTCAAGCACGGGGTGCCGACCGGTCGCGCCGGGATTTTTTCGGATCTTCCGTCCGCGCTCGCCCATGCCCGGCAGCAACCCCTGCCGTTGGTGGTGAAGGCGGACGGTCTCGCTGCTGGCAAGGGGGTCATCATCTGCCAGACTGCGGCGGAAGCTGAAAAGGCGCTGAGGGAAATCATGGAGCAAAAGGTTTTTGGCGGGGCCGGATCCCAGGTTTTGATCGAGGAATGCCTTTCCGGGGTGGAGGTCAGCGTGCATGTGGTGACGGACGGCGGCAGTTATCATGTGCTGGCCGGCGCCCAGGATCACAAGCGGGTTTTCGACCGGGATGAGGGACCCAACACCGGCGGAATGGGAGCTTACTCGCCGACTCCTTTCTTCACTCCGGAGATCGAAAAAATCACCCGCGAACAGATCATCGAACGGACGTTGAAAGGATTGAAGGCCGAGGGGATTCCGTTTTGCGGTGTTTTGTATGCCGGATTGATGCTCACCAAGGATGGGCCGAAGATTCTGGAATACAATTGTCGGTTTGGCGATCCGGAAACCCAGGTCATCCTGCCACGGTTGAAAAACGATCTGGCGGAGGTTTGTCTGGCGGCCTGCCGGGGAAAACTGTCTGAGGTGAAGCTGGATTGGGAACCGGCTTCCACGGTGTGCGTGATCATGGCTGCCGGAGGGTATCCGGGTTCTTATGCGCAGGGGGATGTCATCGCGGGATTGGAGGAGGCGGGCCGGATGCAAAACGTCTGGGTTTTTCATGCCGGCACGGCAATGAAGGATGAAAAAGTGGTCACCGCCGGCGGACGGGTGCTGGGGGTGACGGCCCAGGGCTCGGATTTGAGGGAGGCCGTGGATCGCGCCTATCGCGCGGTGGACACCATCCGTTTCAAGGGATGCCATGCCCGGAGGGATATCGCGGGAAAGGCGCTGGCGAGATAGGTTGTTCGGGCTGTCAGACTGTTGGGAAATCGAACCTCCCGTTGCCTCATGTGTTTGCCCTGTTCGGCCTTGCCTCACGGGGTGGGTATCCGGTAGGATCGGGGAAAAGGGGTTGCCCATGAACTTGAAATCGATGTTTGTCGCGATGTTGTCTTTTGCATTGGGGGCGTTTTCGTTGATCGCCCAGAATTATGGGGGAGGCCAGGGAGGAGGCATGCAAGGCGGAGGAATGCAGGGAGGCGGCATGCAGCGGCCGCCGGGGGGAATGATGTCCAGACAGGGCGGAGTGGCCATGGCGGTTTGCGACGGCTCCCTTTTTGTGGTTTCCCAGGGGCGGCTTTACAAATACGAGGAAAAAAACCTGGTTTTGCAGAACAGCGTTGAGATTGCCGACAAACAGGACGCCGCCAATGCCAAGAGCGGACAGCAGCAGCAAGGCGGGCAGGGAGGGCAGGGCGGAATGATGCCTCCCGGACAGCAAGGCGGAGGAATGGGCGGTGGAATGCAGGGACCGGGCGGACAGCAGGGCGGGCCGGGGATGATGATGCAGCGCATGGGAGGCGGCGAGACCCCGGCCATCAGCGTGGCCAACGGCTCGGTTTTTGTGATCACCCGAGGGAAAATCTACAAGTTCAACCAGCGCGACCTCCTCTTGCAGGCCTCCGTGGAGTTGCAGCAGCAAAAGACCGGATCATCAACCCAATCCCGCTGAATTCAGCCTCTGAAGGTCGAAGACTGAGGTCCGTGGAAATATGGGCGACCACAAGGTTGGCGCTGTATGCAGGCATCAAGAACGCATGGGCGTCGAAATCGGTGATCACGATCGCCTGCGGAAAGGACAGCTTTTTCTTTTGCTTGAGGCGGGAGATGATTTCCGATGGCAGAAAATGGGTGCAAACCACGAGATCGGGGCGGAATTTTTCGAGCAATTGAATGAACGGGAGGGGGGCCAGATCAGTTCAATCCCGCGTTGCCGCCGACCTGGCGCGAATCCATGCTGACTTCGGGAAAGGCTTTCAATGTGAAGGTCAGCCACACCCGCAGGTCGGAGTCGTGGTTGAGGGGGCGCAACTGGCTGACGGAAAGGGAAACGATCCACGACTGCAGGTCGCGGTCGATGGCGTAGGCTTGTTCAAAAATGGAACCGTCCGAGGGATCGAAGCGATGGGTGGTGCGGAAGGTCCAGTTTTCGTTGATGGACCACGAATGGCTCAAGGTCAGTTGGTTGCCCACCGTGCGGAAGTAACTGTGTCCCACGCTCATTTTCCAGTTCTTCGCCTTCAGCAGGGTCAGGCTGGTGGTCGATTCGCGAATCTGTTTGTTGTCGTAATCGTACCGCCCCAACCAGCTCAAGCTCAGCCAGCGTGTGGGATTCACGGCGAATTCGGTGAAAAGGTCCGACAGGGTCTTTTCGCCCGCCACCTTGTCGGCCAGGATGTCCTGATAAACCAGCAGTTCCGCAAGATCCCATGGCGCGCCATCCCGGCGGGTTTGCAGCCGCTGGCGAAGGGCCGGGCGGAAGACATTGCGTTTGTTGATGGAGTCAAGACCGGTGTATTCCGGAAAATCGATGGGGGTCAGGTTTTTGTTGATGCCAAAGCTGGAGCGGTCCACATCAAAGGCCAGCAGTTTGCCCGGCGATTGGGTGGGTTTTGCGACGAAACCGTAATTGAGGGTCGGCTCAAAAATGTGCCGCAGGCCGTCGATTTCCCAGCGTTTGCTGTGCACTCCCCGCCACGTGCGGGAGGCCTTGTAACCGGTTTGAAATCCCGCGTTGACCACCCCGCGCGCCAGGGATGCGCCGCTGTTGTCGTTTTCGTTGGCGCCCTGCGAATTGCTGTAGAAGGTGCCCCGCACGCCTGCCCGCGGGGTGAAGTTCAGCCAGCCAAAGTATTGTTTGGGATAGAGAACCTGGTGAAACGAATCCACCCGCGTGGTGTTGTAATTTTCCATTCCGGTGATGTCGTTGGCGTAGGCCTTGTTCAGATAGGACACCGAGTTTTCACCTTCGTAGAAAAGAGGGGTGTTGAAGATGGGTTGCCGCTTCAGATCGTAACGAAACTCCGGCAACCGTTCCACGACCGTGTCGAAGTTGTTGAACCGGGGACGTGTCAACAGGCTCATGGTTGTGTTGGGCGACCATTTGGTCAGTTCCAGATACTGGTCCGGCTGCGGTTCTTTTTGAAATTCCTTTTCCGCGTAATCCTGCAGAAAGTTGGGATCGCTCACCTTGTTGATCTTCAGTTTGCTGTAGAAATCCTCGCGCAATTCGGCCCGTTGCGCCACCCTCACCTGGTAACGCGGCGTTGGAATCCGCTGATTGTAGGTCTGGGTGCTGGTGATCACCTCCACATCGCCGCTCTTGCGGATCTTTTCGTCGTCGGTGATGTAGGTTTTGATCTTGCCGGAAACCCTCGGGTATTGCTCTTCAAACGGCTGATTGGGCTGCTCGGGATCCTCCACGCTTGCCTGGTAGCGAAGATCAATGCCGCCGCCCACTCCCCGGGTTCCCCGGTAATCAAGGTGGTAGGTGGGGCGCAAACTTTCCGAAGCCTTTGTCGTGTAGGAGTTTAAGATGAAAAATCCCCAGTTGCCCTTGCGTCCCATCTGAACCTGTGTTCCGGAACTGATGTCGTAATCGTCCAGGGGGACCACCATGTAGGGAAAATAAAAGATGGGAACCGATCCCGCATAGAGGACCAGGTTGCGCAACGAAACCTTGTCGCGGGGATGGACGACGATGGTGCCCGCTTTTAATCGCCATCCGGGCTGCTGGTAATCGCAGGTGGTCAGGTACGAGTTGCGCATTACGAACCGTGTCTTGTCTCCGCTTTCCACGGATTCGCCCTCGAAGAAAAGATTGTCGTCCAGTTGCGCCCTTGCCTTGCCGGTCACCATGGCGCCGGTTTCGAAATTGTATTCAACGGCGTCGGTGTGCCATTCCTGTTTTCCTGCGCGCAGGATCACGTGGCCTTCCGCCTTGGCCTGCTTGGTCTGGGTGTCAATTTCGGCCCGATCCGCCTGCAATCGCACATGTCCGTAGGTTGCCACCACGTGGCCTCGAGCCACGATTTTGTGATTCGTCATGTCCCAATCCAGACTGTCAGCGGTGGTGGGAATATCCTGATCCTTGGGTTGTTCCAAGGTTGACCCTATCTTGGCGGCACGGGTTTGCGCGGGCAAATTTCCCGTTGCCAATATCATCAGACCAAACAAAACCCACAACCACCCGGGGGGGGGCCTTGTCCGGCATGTCAAAGCTGAAAAAAACATGGTTTCGAGCGTCGGAGGCTATCAGGTTAATCTGACCATGCCAAGAACAATTTTTTCTTGCCAATTCACAACAAGGCAGGTTGGCAGGCATGGTTTGAGTTTTCTCTGTCCTTCAGGGACAAGCACTTACGTGATTTTTAAAAAGAGATCTTCAATTCAAGAGAATGGTGGTGCGGGAGCCCCATCCTCCATCATTTTCCAGCAAACAGAGGGCGGGGTTTCTGCACCGCCGCGCCAGCGGGATAACAGAAGCATGTTGACTGCGCAAAACGTGGAACCCTTTCGCATGGATGTTTTTGATGTGACTGGACGAAGAGGGCGCAAAATGCAAAAAATGCGTGCAAAATGGAGCGGTTCTTTCTATGGTGATCCGCTCACACACCACACCAACCCAAATCATACCATGATCGTAACAACCAAAGAACTCTTCAAGGTAGCCTATGGCCGCTTTGCCATTGGGGCTTATAACATCAACAACCTCGAGCAGACCATGGGACTGTTCAAAGGCAACTTGGATTCCAAGGCGCCTTTCATCATCCAACTTTCCAAGGGGGCCCGTTCCTACACGAACAAAAAGATGCTGGAAGCCATCATTCGCGCCGCGGATGAGGTTTTTCCGGATGCGATTTTCGCCGTGCATCTTGATCATGGCGATGAGGAAACCTGCATGGATTGCATCAAGAGCGGTTTCTACAGCTCGATCATGATCGACGCCAGCGCCGAACCTTTCGAGAAAAACATCGCCATCACCAAGCGTGTGGCGGATGCCGCCCATGCCAAGGGGCTTGTGGTTGAGGCTGAACTCGGAAAACTCGGCGGTGTGGAAGAGCATGTTTCCGTCTCCGAAGCCGATGCCAAACTGACCGATCCGGCCCAGGCCGAGGAATTCATCAAGAAGAGCGGTTGCGACAGCCTGGCTTGCGCCATCGGCACCAGCCATGGCGCCTACAAGTTCTCTGGCAGCCAGGGATTGCATTTCGAGGTGCTGGAAGCCATCCAGAAGCGGTGTCCCGGTTTTCCGCTGGTCATGCACGGCTCCAGTTCGGTTCCCCAGGACGAGGTGGCCCGCATCAATGCCGCCGGCGGCAAGCTCAAGGGCGCCAAGGGCGTTGACGAAAACCAGTTTGTCCGCGCCTCCAAACTGGGCGTGACCAAGGTCAATATCGATACCGACGGACGTCTGGTGTGGTGCCGTGTTCATCGCGAATCCTTCCGCGACACGCCGGAAAACTTCGATCTCCGGCCGCCCGGCAAGGTTTTCATGCAGGAATACGCCAAGTTTATCGCCCACAAGAACGAGAAACTCGGCTCTGCCGGCACGCTGGATGAAGTCCGCGCCGCGGTAAAGAAGAAGTGATGACAGGTTGTTTGGGCGGAAGGCTGAAGACTGTCAGGCATTGAGTTTGGCCATGCCGCAGGATTGACACCCCGCGGGCGTATTGCCCGCGGGGTTTTTTCTTGCCATTGCATCTTGCGGATGGGTGGGATATACAGGCGGGCACGATGAAAAACCTTTTTTGTTTTTTTGCCACGATTGTTGCGGCCTGTTTGTTGCAGGCTGCGGAACCCGCCACCGACAACCCAAAGAAAGATATGAGCGATACAACCAAAACCGACAAAACCGCCTCCGAAGAAGTTGCGGTAATCAAGACAAGCCAGGGTGAAATGACGATTGCCTTTTGGCCCGATGTTGCCCCCAAGACCGTCGAAAATTTCAAAAAGCTGGCCAGGGAAGGTTTTTACGATGGAACGGCCTTTCATCGGATTGTCGCCGGATTCATGATCCAGGGAGGCGATCCGCTTAGCAAGAAGGATGATCCCAATGTCGGCACGGGCGGTCCGGGTTACCAGATCAAGGGCGAGTTCAACAGCAAGCGGCATGTGCGCGGTGTCGTTTCCATGGCCCGCAGTTCCGATCCCGATTCCGCCGGCAGCCAGTTTTTCATCTGCCTGGCCGACGCCACCTTTCTGGACGGCAAGTACACGGCGTTTGGCATGCTGATCAAGGGTGACGAGGCGCTCACCAAGCTGGGCAGGACCCCGACGAAAGTGAATTCCCAAGGCGAAAAGAGCGTGCCGGTCAGCCGCGTGGGTGTGGAGAGCATCAAGATTGTGCCTGCCGCCTCGGCGAAGTAGGTTTTTACACAATCATTCCTGATATAATGGAGGGCCGGCCTCTGGACGGCCAGGGGTGAGAAAGGGAGGATTAAGGAGGGGGATTGAGCGTGTCCCCATCAGGCGTGACGTGCCAGCCGCGCGGCGGTTTTGATGGCTTCGATCAGGCTTTGGGGGCAGGCCTTGCCCCTGCCTGCGATGTCGTAGGCCGTGCCATGATCGGGGGAGGTGCGGATGATGGGCAATCCGAGGGTGAGGTTGACCCCGCGATCGAAGGCGAGCATTTTGAGGGGAATCAAACCCTGGTCATGGTACATGCAGACCACGGCGTCGGCTTGTTTCTGGTTGGCGGCCCAAAAGGCATGGTCGGGCGACACGGGGCCGCAAATGCCGTTGCCGTGCCGCCGCCGCGCCGCAGCCACAGCCGGTTGAATGATCTGTTTTTCCTCGCGTCCCGCTTCCGCGTTGGCGCCGGAGTGGGGGTTCAATCCCGCGACCATGATTCGCGGCTTGCAAATGCCGAAGCGCTTCAAGCCTTCCCATGTGAGATCGATTTGGCCGCCGATTTCCTTGCGCGTCAGAAGGCGGCTGATTTCCCGGATGGGCACATGGCGGGTGACAAGGGTCACGCGCAGGTTGCCGCCGATGAGCATCATGGCGTAACGACGCGCGCCGGTGGCATGGGCCAGCCATTCGGTCTGTCCGGGGAACCGGAAGCCCGCGGCGTGAAGGGAAGCCTTGTTGACAGGAGAGGTCACCAGCGCCGCATAGCCGCCCCGCAGACAGCCGGCCACTCCGGCTTCCAGGGATTCCATGGCAAATCTGGCGGAAACGAGCGAAGGATGGCCCGCGCGGACTCGCGGAGCGCGATCCGCCAGGAGAATTTCATAATGGAATCCCCACGGCAAATCACGGGAGCGAAGGGCTTTTTTGACGATTTCCGGCCCGATGCCTGCGGTGTCTCCAAGAGTGAGGGCAATGGTTTTCATGGGGGGGTGGAGTGACACTAGCCACACGACCGAAGAAAAGGACAGGATTTATTTTGATGTTCAGGAAATTCAATGTTTGGCGAAAAAGCGCCATGGAAAAGGATTTTTTTGACAGGATTGTTTGGCCATGCGGCCGGACATGGTCTTGCATAAAAATCCTGTCAATCCTGTTAATCCTGTCAAAAAGTTGTCCGCCGCAGGCGGATTTAATTCAAAAGATCATCAACCAGTTGATCGATCACCGTCGTCCAATCCCTGAATTTTTTTTGCCTTAGCAGGCGCATGGACGGATACCATGGGCTGTTTTTGGTGTCCCGCATCCAGCGCCATTCAGGAATGAACGGAAGAAGGGTCCGGTTTTTTTGGCCAAGCGCGCCGCTCAAGTGCGCCACGGCGGTGTCGACGCTGATCACCAGGTCAAGACAGGCGATGATTGCGGCGGTGTCGGCAAAATCATCGATCTCGGCGCTCCAATCGTGGAAATTGGCCGGCTTCGAGATCGGACTCTTTGATGACAGGTCTGTCTTTTGCAAGCTTACAAATGAGATATCCTTCAGCTTGAAAAGCGGTTCCAACAGTTTGAAACTTATGGAGCGCAGCCCGTCTTTTTGGTGCAGGGGATTTCCCGCCCATGAAAGACCGATCTTCCTCCCTTTAAGCGCGGAAATTTTTGGCGCCCAGCGTTGGATATCCTTTTCCGCCGCTTTCAGATAGGGCGCCGGGGGTATGGTTTCCAAAACGGTTCCAAAAAGCCAGGGAAGGCTCATCAGGGGAACATAACGGTCAAATTCGGAATCCGGCGGGACTTCCCCGGCAATGTCAAACGTTTCCTTCCAGGAGTTGTCGAGCAGTTTTGCCAGCTGCTGTTTGCAGACCAGTTTTATATTTGCGCCGGAACGCGCTTTGGCCAGGGGGAGATACCTCGAAAATTGGATCACATCCCCATATCCCTGCTCGCAGATGACCAGAAGATTTTCTTTGTCCATCCGGGTTCCATCCCATCGTTTGTGATCCGGCGGAATTCTGTGGGGGTGGAGGTATCCCGCCTTGATTCTCCATTCGTATTCCCTCCAGCCGTTTTTGAAATCGCCGGCGGTCAGGAAGGTTGTTGCCAGCCGGATATGGAGGTTCGGGGTGTCCGGGTCAAGTTTCACCGCTTTTTTGAAAACCTCGATGCTTTCATCAAGCCTGCCAAGGGTCCGGAGATTTTCGCCGAGATTGGACAGTGTTCTTGGGTTGTCCGGATGCAAAAGAACCGCCTGCCGCTGAAGGGTTGTGGCTTTTTCAAATTCGCCGGCGGCGAGTGAAATTTTTCCATCCATGATCAACCGGGCTTGTCCCAGGCGGTCAGCGGCTTCCCTGGATTTTTTTTGCCCGGCCAGAATCACGCTTTCCCCCAGCAACGCGTTGCAATGGCCG
The DNA here is from genome assembly GCA_028687435.1 of Verrucomicrobiia bacterium. GTDB lineage: Bacteria > Verrucomicrobiota > Verrucomicrobiia > JABWAM01 > JABWAM01 > JAQUAF01. The sequence goes on from JAQUAF010000066.1 coordinate 21,435, forward strand.
GGATCCGCCTCAAGAGCCTTTTCGAAATACTCCAGCGCCTCATTTGTTTTTCCCTGGGCATGGAAAACCAGCGCCAGGTTGTGAAGGGGATCCGATGATTTTGGGGCAAGCTCCGCCGCCCTTTGAAGAAGCTCCCCGGCTCTGGCGTAATTTTCGGCGTTGTAATTCAGGACCCCGGCGATGTTGAGTGTCACGGGATCGGAGGAGTCCATGACAAGGCACTGCTCATAACAGGCGAGCGCTTTCTCATTGTCCCCAAGTTTTGAGCAAACAAGACCCAGCGCCGACAACAGGGCGGTTGCGCGGGCCATGGAGCCGGGCTCCAGGGTGACGGCTTTTTGAAGACATGCCAGGGCTTTGGAATAGTGGCCTTGACGCATGTGAACGGCGGCCCGAAGAGCTTCCTGATGTCTGTTGACCGGCGGCCGGTTCTGATGAGTTGGTTCGGCGCCCATGGATGTGTCATATAAGGTGAAAACCCAAAGAGGGTGTCAAGCGTTCGTTTTTTTGCGCCGCACCGCGACACTCCGCCGCAAACGGCTTGACTTTGGGAAAATGACCGGGGATGTTTCGGTTGTCATTGCCTCGTGGTGTAACGGTAGCACAACTGACTCTGGATCAGTTTGTCATGGTTCGAATCCATGCGAGGCAGGTCTTTTTTAGGGGAGGCTCTACACCAAAGATGGGGGCAAGATCGTATGATCATGCTGCTGCTGCCTGTCGATAAAGATACTTCTGAAAACCTGCAAACAGTTTTCCAATCTCATCCGGATTGCCCAGATCCGCCACAGCGTCAGCAATGGAGTCATGGTACTTGAGTCGCAATATTCCCGGAGGATCTTGCTGCCCTCAACGACATTCCATCCCACCACTTTCAAGGCAGGGTCAATATGCTCAGCGCGTGTTTCGGTTTCGTTCATGATGGCTCCTCGTTTCCATTGCTAATAGTGTTGAGGATTTTTACTTTTAACGCCTCGTCGTCCTCCTCGCCACGGAGCACCGCGAGCATCCACTCCCCGAGCAATTCCTTCGAGATGCTGCCGGCGGCAACGTGGTAACTGATGTTTTCCGACTCGCGAATAAAGGCGTTGACGCTGCGGAGGTAACCATTCAAAAGCAACATCTGGGCGCAAAGCGTAATGGCGATACGTTTATTGCCATCCTCAAAGCAATGAAACTTGCAGGAACAGAAAAACAAGTGCGTAAGCTTGGCGTCAAACGTCGGGTAGTAGTCATCGTTCTGGATATGCTGGAGCACGGCATCCAGCTTGCCGGTTTCAAGATGGCCAAACGAGCCACCGCCGCTGACATCCACCGTTTTTCGGTGAATTTCAATCGCCTGCTCCAAGGTTAAATACACCAAAGCCATTATTGTCGTTCCTTGAGGCGCTTCATCACGTCTTTGGCTTCTTCCAAACGATCCGCCAACTCTTTGCTCTTCTCTCCAAGAAACCGCTCAAACTCGTCGCGCTGGAGCGGGGTGACATACTCTTGGAGTTGAAGATGCAAGGCATCGCGAAAGGCCAGGTCGCGGCTGGCCATTTTGTTGCGCGCTTTCTCGACCAACGGTTTCCAATGCGCTTGTTTTTCAAATGCCGCAAACAAGGCGTCCACGTCCCAGGAAGTGAGTTTGCGCCCCTTGGATTTGAACTCCCGAAACAGCACGTCCGCAAAACCGGCTTCGTACGAGGCAATCAAATCGAGCACTTCCGAATAAAACGTGTCTCGAACGCTGGCGCGCTTATCCAAGCGCAGCACCCGTCGATAGACATGCGCCTTCTCGCGGAAAATGCTCACGTAAATCTTATCCGTGTAGAGCGCGTATTTGAAATTCCCCATGTCCACGCAATCCTTCAGCGCATCCGTGAACTGTTTGCGGTAGTTCTCCTCGATGAACGCCGATTGGATGAAATCCTCATCGCGCTGGTTGATGTACTTCGTGCCGCCGCCGGTGCGCCGGTTAATGGTGTCTATGACGATGTCCAGAATCGCCTTGCGCAGAAGCCCGGCCCGCTCGGATTCCTTCATCAGCATGGCGAGATTCAGGAATGCCCGAAAATCGAACACCCCCAGCACGGTGGTTTTGGTCACGAAACTTGCTTCGTGACCAAAAGCGGTTTGAATCGCCAACTTGCAGTCCTGCAAGCGTTTGCCTTTGAGCAGCTCATACCCATTTTGCCGCAGTTCATCGCTGAATTTTTCCAAATAATTGTCGACCGTGCGGGTTGTGACCTCGAAAAAAGCAGCCACTTGCTCTTTGAGAACGACGGTTTTGGATTCAAATGGGATCCCGCGAATGCCTGCCGCCTTCTCAATTTCGGCAAGCGCATACGGGTTGTTCAGGATATTTTGCCGGTCTATTGCTGAATTTGTCAGGTCTTTGCTCATCGTTGTTCTCCTAAAGCTCTCCGGCAAAGGCTCGGTGCAGCAGTGACTTTTTTAACGCCTCCAACGCGGCGAGCTAGCGCTCGTAGAGGGAGGTGTCTCCCAGCGGTAGGGCTTGTCGAGGATGTGGGCGTACTTCTTGCCGTCGAGTTGCGCTTCAGTGGCCTTGTCGGCTTCAAGGCCATCGAGGTATTTCAGGAAGAGCAGCCAGGAGGATTGTTCGGTATAATCCAGCTCGGTGGTGCAACCAGCCTCTTTCCAGAGGACATCATCAATATTTCTGAAGGCTTGTTCAAACATAGGCAGCTTTGCTCAGCAGGAGTCGATCAGGTTTCTCATCGATTTCAGTGGAAATGAGGGAGTGTGACAAGGCAAAAAGAGGGAGGTGAAAATAAAAACCGCTGCAGGAGAAAACCAAGGGGGCCATGCCCCCCAGACACCTTTATTCCACAGGACGGTGTGACAAAAGATAAAATCCGTTCCGAAATTCGGACCATCAAAGAATCCGAGTTGGCTGGGGAGATTGGTCACATCCTGTTCGCAGCCGGTTTCAGGCGCGCCTCCAGGTCGGAAAATGGGATGAGCCAGATCGCCGATTGTCACGCCGGGATCGACCGCCACCAGCCGTGCCATCCTCCTTTCAGGCCGCGGTCAACCCACCCTGTCAAACGTCCGTCTTGCGAAACCATCTTCGTCTCGGCAGCGTTTTTGATGATAACGAAACCAAATCGATCTGCCTTTCAATTTTCTGTGGTAATCCCGACCATCGGCATTTACCTGATTATTCTCACTGCCATTCTTTTCCGTCTTAAGCGCCTAAACTTCGATGTGCTGGAGGCACGATTTGTGGTTCTTGCCGTGAGTGCATTCATTGCCCAAGCATGTGTGTCTACGATGAAGCGCTGTCATGGGCGCACTCGTTGGATCATTTTGTTGGGGGGCATGATTCTCCTCCTGTTGTTCCATCAGTGGATTTCTCATATTTCAACAAAATGCACTCGCTCTTTTATTGACACCGCAGTCATTTCGGCAGCCCTCTACGTCTTGATTATTCAACTGATCGTGCGCAAGCCCCTTGATGATTCTCTCATTCGGCAAGGATGAGTTGGGCTTTCCACAGGAGGTTGACTTCTCTGAGCCATTCGACTATTCGGTTCCAACTCGCCATCGCCAGGGCAGGTCCCATGAATAGGAAAGTTTTGACATGCATTGTCGCAATAGCCGCATTGGCGGCTGTGAAGGACACTTTCTCTGCCAATGATCCCGTGGATCAAGCGGTGGTTAAAGAAAAGATCAAGGCGCTAGGCTTGCGCGATGACACTTTATCCTGCGATGAACAACCCGAACGGTGGTTGACAGAACGTTGTTTCCGGATTCTTCCCCATTTGATCGAGGGATTGGATCAGGCAAACTTGGATTCAGCCAAAGGATGTTTGCGGATTCTGGATGGAGCGCCCCCAAACGCGCAAGTTTTGGATGTCTTGGTTCGCATCAGCGCCAGTTCAAAACATCCCCTTTGCCAGATGGCCACCATCAGCCTGTGCCGATACTCGGACGATCCGCGCGCCCAAAAATTGCTGGAAGCCGCCCTTGTGGATTCCGGGCGGTTTCCCGATCCGCAACATCGATCGCGCTTTGCCGAGGCGCTGGGAAGGAAAGCGCTGGCAGTGGCGTTGCTTCAACCTCTTTTGGACAACAAAGATGACTTCACCGTCCATGAAACCATTGATCGTCTCGGACAAATCGGCGACCCGTCGGGCATTGTTCCGTTGGAGAAGGCATCCAAAAATTCCCGCTGGGAGGTGGCCTCCGCGGCATTTCAAGCCATGGCCAAAATCGATCCTCACAAACATGGTCTGACCGCCGCTCAGGCGGAATTCTTGAATGAAGCGGGCCGGTCATTCAAGGCCAGCAAGGAGTTTTATCAAAAACGCCAGAAGAAATTGGCCTGTTTGAACCGGACGGAAATCCGTCCGTTGGTGATGCAGATGCTTGTCAGCAATGAACCGTATGACGCCTTGGGAATTCTAAGAATCTGGCAGGACAAGGAGGCCTTGCCGGAAATCAAGCGTCTGATGGGGTTGGAAAAGTTTCCATGGCACAGAGAGTTCATCGCCGCATTTCTCTCGATCGATTCCAGTCCCGATGCAATGGATCAAATCCTCAAATTGGGACATCAAGATAACATGGGGCGTTACGGTGTCGAGGCTGAGGATTTGGGACGCGCGGCCATCACCTCTGATTTGCCCCATGATCAAAAACTGGCGCTGTTACGCGGACTTCGCGACCGCTGTGAATCCCGCGATATCCGCGGTGCGACGGCGTCCTATGCTGTGCCGCGCTGTTTTTTATGGATGGAGGGGGACAGGGAATCCCTGATGAGCCCCATGATGGAAGAGGAGAAAGACCCATGCGCGATGGGTTTTTATGCGGAGTTGACCATGCGTGAGGAGAAAGGGCGTTATTCCAAAGGCATGGCGCGAGCCATGGATTTATTGACGACGATGAAAGAGGGCGTCCGGACGGATGATTTTGAGTATGCCGCACAACGGATTCTCGACGCTTGCGCCTATCATGAAATTGCAAAGGCCGCATCCATCGCCAGATCACTCCATGCCTCATCCAGTCCCTTGGTGCGTCTGGCGGCAGCCCACGCATCTGTGCGGCTTGGCGGGAATAGGGAAGCGGCATCAGCGGTCTTGTGCGAGGGATTGGGCCATTCCGAACCAAGGCTTCGGCAAACCGCCGCCAACTACCTTCTGCAAATCCCCTGCCTGGATCAGAAGGAGCGGATGGGGCGGGAATCTCTGGCATTGGAGCTGCTGGGAAAACCGCAGGAAGATTATGCGTTGCGCGTTTTGACCACCTGTGCTGGAGAAAAAAGCGTTCTTGCGCTTCAGCCCCTGCTGAATGGCGAGGATGTTGCCCGTTCCATTCATGCGGCTTGGGTGCTGGCTCAATCACCCGATCCGGCCGCCGCAAAAAGGGGAATTCGACGACTGGCCATTTTTGGAAAGTTTCGTGTTTGCATGGGCCAGCAGGAGGGAAGCGAGGGCATCAGCTTTTATGTGGCTCCCGATCTCCGCTTCGGTCAGGCCACTGGACGAATCCATCCAAAAGCGAATCCCAATTCAAACCCGGTTCAGATCCCCGCCGATCTATTGGGTTTCTTTTCCTTGAACAAGGAAGAACAGGCTTTTGCCATTCGCGCTTTCCGACACGTGGTCAGGGTTCGAAACGACAGGGAAGGTTCGGATTTTCACGGCTCGTTTGCCGGGAGGACGGAGCTCCATGAATCCTGGATTCCGCTCCTTCGCGTAATTGCCCGTGAAGATCCCGATCTCCAAGCGCTGCGCGTCAAAGGCCAAAAGGTGGCGCATTTTCCGCGACGCAAGGCAGCCGCCGGACAAATCGCGGCTTTAAACAAGGAGTTGGCGACTTATATTGGGTTGGGAGGCGAGGAATTGCCATGCTCATGTGTTCCATCCGCGCCGTACAAAGACCAGAATGTTTTGGTTGCCCGGTTCCTGATGGATCAAATTCAATTCGTCTCTTTCGCGGATCGCCCTTCAACCGGCATGGAATGGTCAAAATGGAACTATTGCGACAGCCTTTTGAGAAACAAGTGTCAGGAATGGGAATTCGGAGAGGGACTGAAAAGGGATCTGCTCAAGGAAGCGCAACGCCGCAACATCGAGACTGTTCTAAAAAAAACGGAGTTCTGCTTCTGGCGCAACGAGTAGAGAACATCGACTTCTCCGGGGCACTCGCCAATCCGGTTCCAGTTTGCCACGTCCGGAACAGATGCGGAAAAAGCAAGACCATACGCACAGCATAATCGTTTGCCAACCACGCTTGAATAAATTGGGGTTGGACTGTTGTTCAAAAGGCAGGCTTTCGTGTCCTCGCCATGCTCAGGACCATGCTGAGAGGGTATTTTTCAAACCTGAAAAAAACATCGCCGGGAAACACCCGGGTTTTACGAATGCGGTGGCGTTCCACTATCGCGCGTTGCTCGTCTTTTGATCCTCGGCTGCAAGCGCTTGCAAACCGATGAACTGTTCGATTGGTTCGGCGTCAAATTGCCGGCTCTCACGGTCCCAATTCAACAGAATTTCGGAGCGGTTTTGCTTTTCCAGAGGCATGTTTTCACGCAGCATTTCCACTTTTATATCGAAGTTTTTTGTGATCGAGAATTTTGCCTCGCCTCTCCAGTCTCGCTGTCTGTAACGCGTATTCACCATCAGGCAACGGCGAAAGGCTGCCGGATTTCTGTTGTCGCCCCTGTTTGGATTCGAGGGATCGAGAGCGTTTTCAATCCTGTAAAGTTCATAGGATTGATCGCCGCAGCGCCGTCCCCCGCGGTAAGTGTCGATGAAGAGAAGCGGGCCGGCGACATCCTTGACTTTTTCAAAAAACCCGGTTTCCACATCGGAATGGCCAATATCCCGGCGAATCAGCGCATCACACCCAAACCAATCGCTATTGAGATCATTAAAACGCAAAAGCAGCCAAACCGCGCACATTTGGGAACGAAAGGAACTGGCGCGGCCCTGAATGATGGCCAGTTTTTGCGTCTTCCAGAGCACCTTGCTCTTGATATCTTCAAGAGGCATCCATTTGCCGACCACAAACTGGCTGTAAATTCCCCCCCAAACGCCGCTTCGTTGAACCATCGCCAAAGCGGAGGCTTCAGGGGTTTTGAAGCGTATCCCGCGCAATTCCCACATCCATGGATAAGGATCAAGCTTGTCCTCCGAATCAGCCTGGCCCCAGTCGCCGCCCGTCGATCTCGTAGCGGCGCAACAGATAACAAGTAAAAAAAGAAAAACCTTTCTCATTGGTGAATATTCTTCAAATCGTATAGACAACGTCTTGTCCCACGGCAAGCGGAAGCTCTGATCGTTGGTGATCTCCAAAAGCTGAAAGAACTCAGCCGCTGCGGGAAAACGCTTCGCATGTCGTGAACTGGCGCCTGGCTCAGCTGCGGAATTGTCCCTCTTGACCATCGTCCATTTCCGGCGTTAGGATTCCCCGCATGGGAAAAAACGATCTCCCATCAGCAGATCCTTCCAAGCGGGGTTTTGCGAATCCCAAGACATGGATGGCGCGTATTCTGCCGGTCATGGTTGCCTCCGGGATACTCCTGCAGGCGTGCCGTCCTTCGAAATCTCCGGAAAACAAGCCATCTCCCCCGCCGCACGCGCCATCGTTGACATTGGCGGCGCTCAGGCCGACGCCGTCTTGGTGAAGGCCATCGACAGCCCCCACCGGAACGTCCGGGATCTCGCATATCAGACCTTGATCCGCCAGAAGCGCGCTGAACTCATGAATTTGATGATCGATCATTTCGACGGTCCGGTTCCCATTTCCGCGCCGGCAGGTCCCGCGGGATACATCAGGGCCATGCGTCCCGCGTCGATTCTGCCGCTGCTTGAGGCCATCCGCTCGCATACCAACACGGTTGTCCGCCAGCAGGCGGCGCTGCTTGCGATCCGCCTGTCGCGCGCGGAAGCGAAAGTCCCCCTTCTTGCGGCCCTGCGAGCGGGCGATTCGGCGATCATTGTCGCGACCTATCAAACGCTTCTTCCCTGGACCGAACCGGCCGACGAGGCGGCGGCCCGCCAATGGGCAAAAGACCATGGCGTGGAAGTAAAGACTGTTACAAGGGAAGAACTTCTTATCCAACGACGTTTAAGAACCCCATGAATGCAGAAAGGGGGCATGGAAACAACATGGTTGGTGATGGAAATACAATCTTCCATTCTGTCAATCTAAAACTTGACAGCACCTTGGATTTAAAGTTGTGCTGGTCAAACGGCCCTTTTTTTCAAACAATCCGGGGATGCGCCGAATTGCCGAACCCGAATTGATGATCGACCCCGCCCAGGCCCGGGCTTATGCCGAGGCTGATTTCAGCGAAGCCCATGACCGGATCGTGGCTTGGTTTGGAAAAAAGCTGCCGTGTTTTGCGGGAACCGGGATGGTCATGGATCTTGGTTGCGGACCGGGGGATGTGACCTTTCGTTTTGCTCGCGCGTATCCGGGGGTGCGTGTGATCGGCGTTGACGCTTCGAGTCCGATGCTTCGTCTGGCCCGGAAAGGAGTTTGCGAATCCGTTGATCTCCGGAAACGAATCCGCTTCGTGAAAGCTTACATCCCGGGTCCGGCGATCCCGCGAATCAGATATTCCGCCATCATCAGCAACAGCCTTCTTCATCATCTGAAGGATCCGATGCTGTTTTGGCGTCTGGTCGGGAGGCTGGCGGGGCATGGAACCATGGTTTATGTCGCCGATCTTTTGCGTCCGCGGACGAAACAGCGGGCGCGGGCCATTGTCGAAAAAAGCGCCAAAAACGAAGCGCCGGTTCTCCGGGAGGATTTTTACCATTCCCTGCTTGCCGCTTATTCGCTGATGGAAGTCCGTGAACAACTGCGGCAGGCCGGGCTCAAGGGGTTGCAAGTCAGCCGCATTGACGAAATCCATCTGGCGGCGCATGGCGGGACTTGAAGCATGGGAACAGGGCAAAACGTCATTTCTTTTCGTTGTTTTTCATTTGATTTCCGAACCCGCCATCCATTTGGACAGGGGGTATTCCCTTCATTGCGCCGTCAAATACGCAGTTTTGGAAATGAAATTTTTGTTCCGCCGGGCATTTGAAATCCGTGTTTCTGAAAAGGCAATTTGAGAACGAAAACTCCCCTGTCCGTCCGAACACATTGCCGATGGGGCCGCAATGGCGGACTTCCACGGGACCATAGGAAAGGTCTTCGCATCCGGTGGCGCCCAGCTTCAATTTGTGCGGTTCATTGATCCGGATGTTTTCCAGAACCACCGCGTCCGGAGTTCGGACTTTGTGGATGTAATCGAATTTTGCGACGACGTAATGATTGAAAATTGAGGCATCGCCCTGGTTTTGAATGGTCACGTCCTTGATGACGATGTTTCCATACAGATCCCCGGTGTCTCCCCGTCCCGACAGCAATCCCGCGCAGTTGTAAACCCGGCAGTTTTCGATCCGGATATTGCTTCCGCTGAACGCAAAGGCCATGGTTGGAACAAATTTCCATTTGCTGATATCCGCGGCCGGCGTGCAGTAGCCGGGAATGCAGGTTGAGACCGCATGAAGATCCACGTCGCGAATGATGAAATTGCGCCCGTAATGGTCGTCGATCCGGTTGTAATATCCACCGTTGACGGTGACGTTCTTTCCGTGCCGTCCGGCCATGGCGTCCCGGCAATTGGTCGATATGCAATGATTATATGTCAGATTTGCGCAGTTGGATTGCGTGATATTATATCCAAGCCCGTGATGGGTGGCGCCGGAGAAAAGGCAGTTGTTGAAAACCAGGTTGCAACAGCCGCTGATTCCGCAGATGACGTTGAGCATCATGAATTTGTCTTTTGAAACAATGCTGACGCGGTTGAAAGTGACGTTGCTCCGATTGACGGACAGGGTGTCGCTGTTGCGCAGACGTTTGTATTCGCCATCCGGCGCCGGTCCGAATATTTCCACCTGCAACCCGTTGATTTCGATCGGGCGTTGGGGAGGGGTATAGGACACGCTGAGCTGGACTTTTCGCCATAATACAATGCTGTCCATGGGACCATTGGGATATTGATATTCATAAAGCCGGGAGGCGTAAGCTGCTTTGCAATTTTCAGGCGACTGAGGGCCGATTTCCACCGTTCCAAAATGGGGATGAATGTACTGCGCCCCGGGACCGGAGGGCCATGAAGCCTTGTAAATGATGCCTTTTGATTCGCAATAATCGCCTTTTTTATAAAACCGCTCTTTGTCCCACGGCTTGGCCTGGGGGGGAGGATCGTAGGAGAAAACAAATTCCGGATAAACATCGCCGCGCGGGGAAACCACCTGGCATGCGTCCATTTTATCGTACCACTCGTCGCCCTTGTTGTTGTTGCGAGAGGTGAAAAAATCTGTGCTGAAGAAACTCAGGGTTCCGCCGGTCTCCAGGCATGCCGTTTTCTTTGAATCGTTTTCGATGGGGATATTCTCATGATTCGGGACCTTGAAATCGTTTTCCCTGATTCCGTAAAATGATTGCGGCGCCAGTTTGCTTGCCGGTTCATCGGGCGCAATCACGATGCATGCGTTGTTGGTGGTGTAAAAACTTTTGACATGGCTCATGGTTGACTTTTCAGTCCGCTTGGGATCCAGCTCGATTTTTTTCACCAGCGTGCCCAGACATTGGACATTGCAACGGATTTCCAGTTTGCCCTGCCAGAAATACCGTCCCTCCGGGATCAGCAGGGTTCTGGACGCCGAGTTCATGGCCAGGTTGGCCGCCCGTTGCAAGGCCTGGGTGTCGTCGGTTTTGCCGTCGCCCACCGCGCCGCAGTCCCGCAGGTTGACGACCGCCCCAGGGTTCCTGCCTGGTTCCGTTGCGTTGTTTTCAGCGCCAAACCCCGGGTGAAGGGTTGCCATGCACAGCGAAAAGGCGAGGATTTTTTTCATGCGGGAATGATGTTTCGCCGGCGCATGCCGGCCGTTGAGGAGAAGGTCAGGAGACGGAAATCCCAAGCAGGCGTTCGGCGTTTTTATAGCAGATTTTTTCGTAGGCTTCCCGTGAGATGTTTCCCTTTTCCACCGCCTCGTTCAAGAAGGAAACAAGCGTCACTGCGGTTCCGAATCCCCCCCTTTCAAAAGCGTCCGGGGATAGAGGGGAACCGTGAACGTAAAACCCCACCCCATCAAGACAGGCGAGTTCGCACCGGCAAGAGCGCCAGTGAAAACCTGTCCACG
>JAQUAF010000006.1 GCA_028687435.1 Verrucomicrobiia bacterium
GACGATCTGGTCATGGAGGTCGCCTGCGGGTTGCATAACTTTAGAATGGATGCCAGACATGCTCATGCCTGAGTAAGTGAAAAGTGAAACTTCATGCTCAAATTCCTATTCCAAATAAACTCTATTCATGTAAAATTTGACTGTTCGGTCGTGGCAATCATAGGTAACGGCTGCAAAAATCCATGTTTTGGCCGTCAAAACAGATTCTGTGCGCAACTCAAAACCGGAAGCTTTCATATTTTCACCCGGCTTGTCGGTGGTATTCAATCCTAAAATCAATTTCCCATTTTCCTGATAAAAGGTGTAGCCAGAACCCCACGACCCTCTTCCTTTGCTGACAAAACTCTGGCCACCTTGCAGGCTCTCCAGATAAATCCAGGCTTCAATGGTTATGGCATCACGAACATTCAAATAGGGCCGGTGTGGAATTTCAATGCGACTGACGGCGCCATCGAATTCCGGGGCAACCCCGTTTTTTCCTTTGCACCAAACGACGCTCCTCAACCGGCCATGGTTGTTGCATTGATCATAGACAATATTTCCGCTTCCTTCATCCAACGGCCAACACCCAATGATCCCCTGCTTGCCCAGCGCCCCCTGCTCCAACGCCGACGCTTTGCCTGCGGCTGGAGAAAAAAGCCCCCATATGAGGATAAATATCAAAGACAACATAAGCTTTCGCACTATTTATTGAGAATTCATTGAATAAGGGACACACGTCGGGAGACACTTCCTGTGGGGCAATCTTGCGATTCACGTCTTTTGCAAATGGCACATAGGCAAAGGCGGCATTTTCAACCATCAATCGACAAAACGGCTATCGGAATTCTCCTGCGCCATCGATGGCCAAGTGATGGCCGCCCGGTCTTGACCGCTCTTTTTCGTCCGATCCTTTTGTCCGCAATTTTCTTGGGCGTTGTATTGTGAATATTCGCTCCACTCCTCCATCTTGCCCTTGGCCAGGTAATTTTGTTTCACATCCTCGGTCAATGCGGGAGCCTGCGTTTGATCGACGCGCCAGGGCTTGGGCTTGGGAAAACGATTTTTGAAACGACAGGTCAACACACCTTTCTCATCCAGATGAGCCATGCAAGCCCGAATGCATCCGCAAGCTCCCTCCACCGATCTTCCATACCCGTACACCCTGGGGTAATCAACCAGGAAGGGATTCACTTCGTTCTTTTCGCCTCCTTGAATTCCACGCTCACACGCCAGAGGATCGAGTTCAGCCCATTCCAATTCGCGTCCTGCGATTTTCACACGCACCATTTTGGTCGGACTCAATGCTTTGCCCGGACAACGGGCAACACAAAGTTTGCAACGGTCGCATATTTTTCCCTCAAACAACGGATCGGGTTCAAGAGGCATATCGGTCAACAGCAAATTGAACCGCTGACGCGGACCGTACTCAGGCGTCAGGAATAAATTGCTATAGCCAATTTCACCCAGCCCTGCGCAAAATGCGGCGATCCTCTGATGAACTAAAACATCGGGGTATGGCCTGCCCTCCGCCACCGGCACACTCCAATGCTTGCGAAATTTCCCATTGACGGGATTAACCGCTTCGCCGCCGTTAAGATTGGGCATCGGCACTGCCACAAATCCGCAGTCTTCGATAAAACGGCTCAACTTCCAAAGCACCATCGGCCCATAAACCTGATTGAGCGCAGCATACCCCATGGAAGAATAAAGGCCGAAGTGAGTGCCTTCCTCTATGGGACGAAAAACTCCCCGGGGGATGCGATATCCAAGCACCAACATGGTTTTGGCTTCCGGAAAAATATAACGCGGATCCATCTGCTTGGGCGCCCCCTCAAAACGATCCATCGGCGCGATGCCCGCCAGATCCGCGCCAAACGATTTTGCCGCCTTCTTGATGTCGTGTGATGAATACATAGTTTGTTTCAGCATTTGATTAAACGATAGGTTCGCGGTTTGACGGCCAATCCTTTTCCATTGGTCCAGGATGACCGGCCATAGTTCACAATCACCCGGCTTCCGCCGCCATAGATTGTTTCATAAACATCAACGTCCAGCTGCCGATGATTCTCGATCCGTTCTTTCTGCAAATAGGCCAGTTGCGCAAAGTCATCATTCACCGGCTTAATCTGCGCAACACACTTTTTGATGTCTCTCCGGCAATCACACCGCAAATCGCGATGTTTGTTGAAAATCGCCGAAGGCGTCTTGACAAACTGCTTGTAAAAATAAAATGCCGGCATGCCGCCGAATTCGATATTTTTCAAGTAAGCGGATTCGCCGGGCAGACTGTTGATGGAATCGATCGTCACATTGTAGAGGAGATAACCATGGTAAACCAGAGGATACAGGGGAATAACCTCGTCAACATAGTCTTCTTTTTCCATGCCAACACCCTGGATATATAAAATGCGGTCCAATTCCGGCGCGGCGAAATCCAAGGCTGCCTCCGATTGAACACCCCCAAATACGGCGCGTATAAAACGCAAAATATCCCGCCTCGCGTCGGCGTCGCCCTTCCTCGTCAAAGGATGGGCATCGTCGTAACATCGCTGCAAACCCACGCAGGACAAGACATCCGTGTAATGCAATCCGCAAAAACCGAGCCGGCGCATTTTGGGAACATCCCTTTTTGCAAATTTTTCAAAAGCGCATTTTGGGCATATATGGTAGGATTTTCCGCCGCCCCAAACGTCTCCTTTCATGGGATAGCCATCGGCGGATTTCCGCAGATATCCCTCGCGCCAGTCTTTTGAAATACGGTACGCGTCGAAATAACAATCGTGCGCCGCAACCTTGAAACCCAGCGCCCGGCCATGCTCGATAAGTTTGCGCAATCCTTTCTTGCCGCCGAGACGATCCTCCACGGGAAAAATCTGAGGATATCTTCCATCATGCCCCCGACAATTCCAGCCCACCAGGCAGAATTCCACACAGGCAAATCCTTGCCGGTGAAATTCATCCATGATCTCCCGAACCTTTTTAAATGAACAAAGCACTTGCATGGCCGGCTCCGTGGCAGGCGTTTGTTCCGGAACGGGACTTGGAACAGGTTTGACGCCCAAACGCATCCTCACGCAAATCGATCTGCACGAATAATCAACGGCAGGCGAATGCAATGCCTTCTTTCTAAGCGGAAAAATTTTTCGATTCGCTTCATTATAGGTTCGGTACCGCTTTGCCATGCCAACATAGCTTGCCTCCATGCCGGACAAAAAATGGTATTCGACACAAATATCGCCAACCCCCCGGCGATCTCCCAAAAACGCCCGAAATGTGAATGACGGGTGAATGGAGTATGTTTTTTCCGGACCCCACGCGGTTTGCAGCAGCAAACTCGCATCGAATTGTCCCCGGGTGATGTTCCCCAGAATCGCTTGGCCGGACTTTACTATGCCCATAATGGGCATGACACACTGACAAAAACCATCGTACACGCCAATCCGATGTTTTGCGGATATTTTGTCCTTATACCTGCAGATGACGCCGGTTTGTTGAGGGACGACGATGTATCCCTCGCTTCCCTCCTCTGCCCCGCCAAACTGCGGAAGCAAGTCAAACGCACGAATGACCGTGCGGCCATTGTCAACAATGCCGGCGGACGGCACAAAAACCGTCAAGACATCTCCCTTCACGGTTAAATGTAATTCCATCGAGAGTTCCAACAAACGATGCATGCAAACGACGCGCAATTCGTTGTTTTTGCGCTCGGGAGCGATTGACCAGCCAGCCGCCGTTGAAAGCGGCGTCAATATTTCGGAATGCAACGTCCGGCTCCAACATTGCAGTGTTCCCCATGCCGCGCCCCGCCACACAGTGGGATTTCCCTTTAACGCCATTTCAATAAGACCCTCGACCGAATCAAGACGAACGCGCAATCGGTCGTTGGCGATCGTCAAACGCCGCATACTGCCCTTGCCTGATCGTGATGGAATATTTTTTCCCGCTTTGGAGGCATCTTTTTGCATCATAAAGATTCGTTCGCTTTCTATTTGCAACCGGCCTTGATAAAATCCCACTGGGTTGTTTCGCCGGCCACTTCAATCTCCAGCTTTTCGAGCGAGACAGGATGAGAAAGGATGCCCAGTATTTTCAATAGGTTCAACGTCACAACCGTCCACTGATTGTATAAAACCGGCTCGCCTTGATAAATACGGCTTCGCCATTTGCAGCCGGACGCGTCACGCCACGTCGCCCATAATGTGAATGCAACGCTTCCCTCAGGCGATTCGCCCAACTGGCGGAAACGGAAACACAACCAGGGATGCTGCCGCATCGAAACCTTCAGCGCCGTGCCATAAACCACATGCCCTTTTTTGCTGGGAAAAAGGGTCGCCACGTTGTCATCCAATACAAACCGGCCGCCCTCATAATGGGTGACGCACCACCGGTCAAGATCCTGAAACCGGTCGTTCCAGGCAACTGTTTTCCACAAAGGCTCGCGATTGTCCATGATCTCATCAACCGGAATGACTTTCCAATTTTCGACCATCCCGGGCGTTTGATTCACACCGGCAAACACACGAGCAATGGTTTTCACTGCATCCCCATCGCGCCCCGCCTCCATTTCACCCAGCGGTTGATCTCGCCATTTTTTCTCAATCTGGCGATAACTCTCCAACAACCGTTTTTCGTTCACAGGGGTTTTGTTTGCCAGAGAATCATCAAGCATTTTCAAATAAGCCTCGATTCGCGGCCGGTAATAATACTTGACCAGTTCGTAAACATCCTTGCTTGGATAATCAACAAGCCATTCTTTGGAAACAAAAGTCAGCATGGGATCCTTGGCGTCAGATTCCGCCCGCCGGCGTTGTTCATCCGTCCCTTGCGCCGCATTTTCAAGCATGCAATGGAGTTGATAGGGCGGATAGGTTGAAAGAACCGTCTCAACCCCATCCATTAAATGCCTTAAAAATTCCATTTCAGCCCCGGCAGATTCCCGATCTTTCTTTTGGAAGGCCGCCTGGAGATCCCTGATGTGCAAATTAAACAATGTGGCGAGATACTGACGCATCATATCAACCATATCTTTTTCATAGCACGCATTTCCCCGTTGCGCCTCTGCCTGGCTCAGCGCCTTTTCAAGCGCCTGTCGCAGCCAGGCAGCCTGCGCGGGGGCAAAAGCGAGCTGGCGGGACAACCCGGTAATATAACGTCCGACAAAACCCGATTGGGAAATGCGATGCTGATACATGGCCTCCATTCCCGGCATGGGGCCGTACACCGCATTTTTTAAGCACTCGAAAACATTGCGCATGACAACAAATGATCCGGGGCCATAACGTTTGGCGATATAATCCCGAAGATAACAATCGAAATCCACCCTTGAAGGATTCCAACTCAACCGGGCGAGAAGATCAAAATAAACCGTGTTGCAGTGAATTATTTCAGGACACATGTAAATGCCGGCACAATTTTTCGCCTTGGGATCGACAGTCACTTCTTTGATGTCGGCGATCAGCTGCGGCAGATTGCCCGCCAGATAATCATCGCCTCCGTAAAGGTGAATAAACGACAACAGCCAATCACGGCCCGCATAGTAATCAAATCTCTTGTAATGACAGTCCCTCGGTCTCGAAGGCGAACGTGAATCGCAGACAAACGCCAGGTCTTTCGGCACATGAGCGAGAAACTGCATCACATCATCCTTGGTCCAGCCGGAAGAGATAAAAGGCCAAGTCCAAAAGGTCCATTTGGCAGCGGGCGCCGCTTGACGCAAAATGTGCGCCGAGGAATCGGCCATGCCTATCCGGGCCTCGCGAATTTCTTCCGGAGTTGCGCCGAGAATTCGCTGTTCGCCATAGGGCGACCAAAAGAAAATACTGTTTTGCCCGCACTTGCGGATGCTTTCTCGCACAATGTCCATGCCCCGTTGGACATATAAAGGGTCTCTGGGATGCAAAACATGATAGGGCGGATCGGAACACCAGCGCATTTGCACATAACGGTGTGAAGGATTTGTCTTCATGAATGACGCGGTCACCCGGTCGAAACGCTCACATTCACCCATCAGGACAAAATCGAATCCGCGTTTTTTTGCTTCCCGGACGATTTCCTCCCTTGTCACCAAAATATTCCATCTTTCACCGGGCAGCATCAGCATATTTTGACGTTTTTTTGCCGCCCAATCCATTTCCTTTGTCCAATCCGCAAGATTCCAAAGGCGAGTCGAATAAGAAAAGATGCACTCCTGCAAATAAAAACGCTTGGAGAAATACGGGCGCTCACGGATATCAGCCGCTGCAATTTCAAGGCTGGCTGTCTTTGGAACACGATCCCCCTCCCAAAAAAATCCGGCATTCAAATATCTCTCGAGAAAATCATAAACTGCATACAATACGCAACGCGGCTCCAGTCCGCCAAGGACCATGCCATTTTTCCCTCCCATCCTGATTGTTTTTATAAGATAGCCATCGCGTCCCAGTTTTTCGGCGGAAATCACGGCTTGTTTCTCATCGAGAGCGCGTTTGATTTCCGAATGTGTCCCGGGTGTGCCCAAAAGAAAAAGATTGCCGGATTCCGGGCGTTGGCCGCCGCGTATTATCTCAAGCTTGACCGATGTGGCTGTTTCAACAAATTTCGCCAATTCTGTTGCGGCATGTTCCTCCACTGACGTTGCATACTCGCCAAGGCTGATGGCCGCCTTGGGTTTGCCCGCCTCAACCACGGCAAAAACCTCTCCTTGTTGATCACCACCAAACGCAATGTTCAAGGCAACGGCATGCAAAACAAAACAATAAATGGTTTTGTGAATTTTATTTGAAAAGCATGATTTTTTCATGGAATTGCAAGGATTTCATACAAACGCATTTTTATCAAAAGGCCGCACACCTTATGGGGACAGCTTGTCCCAGAAGACGTCGGTCATCTCCATGGGCACCTGTTTTTTTTCGATCCTGCCACAATGTCCGTCCGCATAGGAAACATTGGCGCCGCATTGATGGCGGAAAGTCCATGCATCAGAAGGACTGGAGGCAATCAAACTATAACGGTTCGCATCCATGAACAGACACGTTGCGGCTGGATTTTTCAGGGTTTCATATCGCCGGTAACCCTCATTGGATGCCACGTAATACGCGGATCCCAAACACTCGTTCATCCCATAGGACAATCCTTTGCGCATGGGGAAAATTTTTTCCCAGACCGCTTGATCGGATGGACACTGTCCCGGGCCTTTTTTATCCAAACGAATCAATCCCACATAAGAAGCAACGGCATAATCGGCATACCAAGGCATCCCCAATTCCGGCTCTCCGCCCGGGCGGTTGGCGTTGGCAAGTGGAAACCAGCCTTCATGCTCGTAAACGTAGCCGATTGCTGCCGCGCCAAGCTGGCGAAGGTTGTTGATACATTGAATGCTTCTGGCGAGTTCCCGGGCTTTGGACACACCCGCCAATAAAAATGAGCTCAGTATGAGAATAATAGATATCATAACCAAAATTTCAATTAGCGTCATTCCACCTTTTGCAGCGCAAAACATCCGCCTTCCGGACAAACCCCTCAAAAAACATTTTTTCTTCCACCGCAAATTTTCCTGCAAATTTCCCCCATCGGAACCATCGAACGGTTGCGGCTTGTCCATGGCGTCACTCATATTTTTCCTTCAGGATTTTTGAATCATGAACACAGCCATTCCATACTGGGCGCCGGCGCCCAAACGGATCGACAGACAACTTCCCGGAAATATAGACCGGCAGATCTGGACGGGGTTGAACGCCGGCCAGCCGTTCGCCAAAAATTCGCAATAAATTCACTGCAATGACTTGCGTTGAAAATTCATAGCGGACAAACGGCATGTCGCAACATAGGTCGATCCCCTCATTGGCCATGGTGATCACCAGCAAATCCTCCGGAATCTTCATCTCCGCCCGCCTCAGGGCCAAAGCCACTCCGCGGGCGGCAATGTCATCGGAAATGATGAGCGCTTCGGGACGATCCCCCCCCCTCCGCCATTGCTCCAATAACTGAAGGGTGAGTTCATAACTGTTTTTCTCCATTTGCATCGCATGAACCCAGTCAAAGGGAATTTGCCTCACCTGCGGTTGCGGAATGTCCGCCGCCGAAGCCGCTTCTCGGATGCCCGGCAAATCAGCCGCTGTATCACGTTCACTCAAAGTCCTCAAATAAACGATCCGCTTAAGCCCTTGGGAAGCAATGAAACGCACCGATTGACGGCCAAAGTCGGCAAAATCAAGAACAACATCCACCGAAGTTTTTTTGAGACTTGTTTGATAGCGAACCACCGGCAACGAAAAATCCGGCCCCAGCCAATCCAGGTCAAACGCGGCGCCAGGAATCAGAATAACCCCCTTGAACGGATAATTGCGCAGGTCGCCACAGAGATTCTCATAGGCAACCGAATGTTGGAAATCGGCTTGGGTTTTCAAAGCCGAAAGCCCGTCATAAATCCGATGGGTCCAAGGTCCCCGCTCCAAGGCCGGCATTTGCAATTCGAGAGCACGGATCATGGCGCGTTGGAAATGGGAGGTTTCGTCAACCAGTCTGGCTCCCACCAAAAGGGCCATCACCGATTTATTGACCCCGCGGCGGACACACGTTCCGCGCCCCGGAAGCCGCTGAATCAGACCCTCCTGAACCAGGGGTTTCATGGCTCTTTGAATGGACATCTGATCCACATGCCATTGCCGCACCAAATCGGCGGTCGGGGGAAGACGATCCCCATCCTTCAGTTTCCCATTCAGAATTTGGTTGCGAAAGAAACGCTCAATCTGCACATGAACAGGATCCGCGGTTTGCAAAACAAATTGGAAGTCACTTGGCATGAAATTTGGCTTGTGTTGTTTTTATTATAAGCCAAATAATAAAATTGTCAAGGGGCGCATCAGCGATTTCGGAACGTGCCTGTTTTCGCCATCTTTCGGGCCAAGCTTTGCGCGGGAGGCACGGGATGAAAACCTCGTCGTCGTCGGTCCAGGCTGCGGCCGTGGCAAGCTCTACGATACCGGGCGACCGGCGGTGATGCCGCACCTAGAGGCCCAGCCCATCATTTGCGGTCAGTGTTTAGATCTGGAAAAACTGCGTTGCGCGACCTGCTGAATTCTACTCCTCTTTCCGATCTTGGAAAGAGACTTGGTCGCCACTACAGCCATTTTTGCCCAAAAATCATCCCCTCTTCAGGAGCATGAAGTGAAAAGCCAAAAGCTGAGATTAAGAATACATGGATTAGCCACGGACATCCCCCGACCCTGTCATTCGACTTCGCTCATGGCGTGCCTCCTCCCTCCTGCCCTTGCATTGCATTGGGAAGGAGGGCGGGGGGCACCAGGGTCTGAGGGATGTCCGTGGGGACTCCGTGGCTAAAAAGTTTTTGGTCAACTCTCAATTGCATTACGATGAAAAAATTATTTCTGAAAAATTATGGGATGGCTGTGATATTTTTCCGAAAAAACACTATTTCCGCGAACTGCCCAGGCGATCAATCTGCTGTTTTTCAACAGCGCGCAATTGGCCGCGATACTGAGCCAGAAGCAGGCTGGTGGAAATCATGGCGGCCAGCAGGCCCAACACAACAAAAAGCGTCAATCCCTTGCGGAAAAAATGCGGGTGTTTCATAGATCAGGGTTTGGGGATGAGGTTGGATACGGCTTGAAAGGAAAAAAGAGGTTTGAGGGTGGCGGAAGGACGATGGGACATCAATTCCAGTTCCCACCGGCACGAGAGCACACCGTTTTCGCGGTCCAAAATCATCCGGGAGTTTTTCACATGTTCCAAAAACCGGATGCAACGGCTGCCGGACGGGGAAAATCCAACTCGTCCAATTTGCGCACAGACGCCTGGCAAAAAAGGCGAAGGACAATTTTCTCGCCATTGACCGTTGGATAGGTGGACACACGAACATCCCTGTCGATGCCGGCATCGGCCCGATCAATCCGTCCGTCCTGCGGCAAGGCATCTTCATAGGTTTTAAGGCGCGCCAGATATTTGATCCGGCCAAAAAGCCGTTCTCCGGATTCGCCATGGATATCGCCAGCGGGAACCAAAACCCCATCCAGACGGAGTTTCAGCGAAACCAAGCCATTTTCGCGCAAAAGATGGATATCACTTGCCTGAACTTTCTCCGCATGACTCAAAAGACGGCCCAGACATTCAGGCGCAGGCAAATGGGGATCCATCATTTGAACGGCAGTCATGGGAAACAGGTTTTAAATTAAGCCGCGCTCCCGCCACGGCGGGACGGCAGTTTGACGCTCGATGCACGATCCGCCTTCGCCCAAGCGCTTCGGCGAGACAAGCGCACGACGCAGGAAACCGGCAAGGCGGTGCGGGAGCCCCGCCCTCCATTCGTTTCGCGACAAATGGAGATGGCGGGGCTCCTGCACCGCTTTTTCCAGCAAACATTGAAATTCCTCAACATCAAGATTAGACCAACCTTTGGGGAAAAACTCACGCAAAAAGCAGTACTATCATCTGCGCCAGCCGGCCGTTGAAAAATCAAACGCAAATCACTTGTCGCAGATGAACAAACAACCCATGGGATCAACAGAACCCCAAAAACCCCAACCCAATAAAAAAATGATCTGGAACCTCACAGCACCACTTGACTTTCCACTACAAATGCCTTACATTATAGAAAAATGTAAGGAAATCATTATGATCGCCACTGCCACCCTCACATCCAAAGGCCAGGTCACCCTCCCCAAATCCGTCCGGGAAACCCTCGGCCTGAAACAGGGCGACATCCTTCACTTCGAATCCACCGCCCCCGGCATTTTCACACTGAAAGTTGCAAACCGGAGCCCCCAATTGGAGGGCCTTCTTCACCAGCACCTTCCCAAGAATTTCACCCCTCCCACCCACGAGGAAATCAAGGTGGCCATTGCCGAGGAAGCCACAAGAGGGAGGTTTGCCCCATGATCGCCATCGACACCAACATCCTGCTGCGCTACGTGGTTCAAGACGATCCCCAAGCCTCCGGACAGGCAACCGATCTGATTCGCCAAACCCTTGCCCGACAGGAAAACATTTTCATCTGCACCCTGGTTTTGGTGGAGTCCGTCTGGGTGTTGCGAAGGGTTTACAAGTTTTCAAAACCCCATTTGCTGACATTCATCGAAACGCTTCTGGCGGAACCCGGTTTCGAGGTGGAAGACAGCCGTCTGGCGCACCAAGCCATGACCCAGTTTCGACAGGGAGAGGCCGATTTTTCAGATTACCTAATCGGACAGACCGCCAAGCACCGCAGTTGTTCCACCACCTATACGTTCGACCAGGGATTGAAAAAATCGAGCGCGTTTACCCTGCTTAATTGAACCAGATTTCAGGGTCAAAAACAATGTCAATATTTAAGTTTTGTCAGTATATTTATGCATTTCAGTCTTTTCCGGATGAAAAATAGCGACCGTCTCTGGATTCCCGCGAATACGGGAATCCAGTTGCTTCTGCGTCGGGCATCGAGTCTTCAAGGCACGGGGATGGGTTGAAAAACGATTCAAAACAAAGATTCAGGTGGACGATGCGACAATGGAACCCCCCACCCATAAGGTGGATTGTTTCAAGAATCAAATTGCCATTGAATTGGAGTGGAACAACAAAGACCCATTTTGGTTTTGGGAATCACGAAAAAACTTTATTTGGAGAATGAATGAAAACAGCAGCAGAAGACCTTTTGGAGAGCGTGCATGGAAAATTTTCCACAATTTTAGCCGATCCTCCCTGGCAATTTTCCAATCAAACCGGCAAGGTGGCGCCAGAACATAAGCGGCTCATGCGTTATTCAACCATGACCCTTCGAGAAGTAAAAGAATTGCCCGTTGCCATGCTTGCGAAAGAAAAAAGCCACCTTTATCTGTGGGTTCCCAACGCCTTGATTCAAGAGGGATTGGAAGTAATGAAATGTTGGGGTTTCATATACAAGGCGAACATTGTTTGGCATAAAATTAGAAAAGACGGGGGCCCGGACGGACGAGGAGTAGGTTTTTACTTCCGCAATGTGACAGAACTGGTGTTGTTTGGGATCAGAGGAAAAATGCGGACCCTGCAAGCAGGACGAAGGCAGGTCAATTTTTTGGCAACCCGTAAAAGGGAGCATTCCCGCAAGCCCGATGAATTTTACGATATTGTGGAAAAGTGTTCGCCAGGACCCTATCTTGAGCTTTTTGCCCGACATCCAAGATTAAATTGGACGCAATGGGGCAATGAGATGGCGAATACACAACCGGGGCTAAAGCTTATTTTTCCGCAGATCGCTGCTTAGGAGCCGCGCAGGCAGATGCCAGGTTTTGGATTTCGAGTTCTGATATCTGAATCTCTCGGATTTTGATGCAAAATCAAGGCTGGCCCGTCCCTTTTTCAACCTGCGGTTTTTTCTCCACTTCCGCCCGGCGGAGGTTTAGGGTTGGGGCATGCGCGCGTGCATCGCAGTCCAATCGGGCGGCCTCAAAGGCAGCCAGTTTCTCATCGACAACGATCCCTACTCGATCGGGTCGGATGCCGATTGTTCGCTGGCCATCGGCGAACCGGGGGTCATTGGCAAACATGCCCTGATTGAAAAACGCCGGGGCCGGTGGCAGATCCGCGCGCCGGACGCCGCCAATCCCCTGCAGGTGGAGGGGAAATTCACCACGGAATGTTTTCTTGAACATGGCGCGAGCTTTACGCTGGGAAACGTGCTTTTCACTTTTCTCACAGACAACACCGCCATCGAACGCGATCCCTTTGCCGGCGCGGAGGTGGAAAATCCGGAGGAAGCGGCGGCCTGTCTGCACGAAGCCACCCGGAGAATCACGGAACAAATTGGCCAAGTGGTCATCGGCCAGCAGTCCATCGTCTATCAGATTCTGGTGGCGTTGTTTGCCCGCGGACATTGTCTGCTGGTGGGAGCGCCGGGACTGGCCAAGACCCTGATGGCGCGCGCGATGGCCGGCACTCTTGACCTGGAATGCCGCCGCATCCAGTTCACCCCGGATTTGATGCCCGCCGACATTACCGGCACCAACATTCTGGAGGAGGATCCCGCCACGCGCAGCCGGCGGTTTCGATTCAAACGCGGCCCCATTTTCGCCAATCTGCTGCTGGCGGACGAAATCAACCGCACCCCCCCCAAGACCCAGGCCGCATTGTTGGAAGCCATGCAGGAACGCCGGGTCACCGCCTCGGGAGTCACCTATGATCTGCCCCAGCCGTTTTTCGTAATCGCCACCCAAAACCCCATTGAACAGGAGGGAACCTATCCCCTGCCCGAAGCGCAACTCGACCGGTTCATGTTTTGCCTCAAAGTGGGATATCCCGCCGCCGAGGATGAACAGCGGGTGATCATGGAAACCACGCGCCAGGCCAACATGGAGGTCAAACGCATTCTGGACGCCGAAACGCTCTTGAAATTCCAGTATCTGGTGCGGCAAACCCCCATCAGCGACCATGTGGGGCTGTACGCCACCCGGTTGATCCGGGCCGCCCGTCCCGGCAGTCCCGACGCGCCCGAGTTCATCAATCGTTGGATCCGTTGGGGAACCGGCACGCGCGCCGGACAATACCTGCTGCTGGCCGCCAAGACGCATGCGATTCTGCAGGGACGGTTCAATGTGTCGTGCGCAGACGTGCGGGAATTCGCCCTGCCGGTGATCCGCCACCGGCTGGTGTGCAATTACGCCGCGGCCAGCGAAGGCGTGGACACGGACGACATCGTCAAAAAACTCCTGGAGGCGGTTCCCGAGCCGACATACTGATTTTTTCGCGCCCGTCCCGCGCCGCAAAAAAAGGTTTGAAGACTGAAGACTGAAGGCTGAAGGTATCGAGCGCCGCACAGGCGCGACAAACAGGACTGTTTGTTCCCATAAAAATCTGAAATGCGTCCAAAATTCAAAATTCAAAATTCAAAAGGCCGGCAGGCCGTTTCAGTTCCGCCCCATGCACGGTTCCGGCGATTGCGTTATTCGCCCGCGCTCCGGGAAATGACGGCGGAAACGCGGCTGCATCCGTCCCAATTGATTCTTCCGCTTTTTGTTTGCGCGGGACGCGGGGTGCGGCGGGCGGTGCCTTCCATGCCGGGGGTGTTCCGGCTTTCGCCGGACCAGATTGTGCGCGATTTGAAAGAGGCCGAAAAACTGGGGTTGCGCGCCTTCATCCTGTTCGGCGTGGTGGACGCCAGACAAAAGAATCCCTCGGGCTCCGAGGCATTGCGGCGGAACAACGTGGTTTGCGAAACCCTGCGAATGGTCAAAAAGGCGGGCATCCGGATGGCGGCCATCACCGACCTTTGCTTCTGCGAATACACTTCCCACGGTCATTGCGGTCCCATCACCCGGCTGCGGAAAACGGATGTCCAAACCGTGGACAACAACGCAACACTGGCCTTGCTCGGACGACAGGCCGTCATCCACGCCGAAGCCGGCGCGGATGTCATCGCCCCCAGCGGCATGATGGACGGCATGGTGGCGGCCATCCGGTTTGCGCTGGATAGGGCGGATTTTCAACATCTGCCGATATTGAGTTATGCGGTGAAATACGCCTCGGCTTTTTACGGTCCTTTCCGCGACGCAGCCGGGAGCGCGCCTGGTTTTGGCGACCGTCGTTCCTATCAAATGGATGGCCGGCGCCGTCGTGAAGCGCGGCTTGAGGCCCTGGCGGATCTGGAACAGGGGGCGGATATGATCATGGTGAAGCCGGGGCTTCCCTATCTTGATATCTTGCGCGACTTGCGCGAAACCGCAAACGCCCCCTTGGCGTCGTACCAGGTCAGCGGCGAATACGCCATGATCAAGGCGGCGGCCAAAAACGGCTGGATCGACGAGGAATGCGTGATGATGGAAACCCTGACCTCCATCAAGCGCGCGGGGGCGGATCTGATTCTCACCTATTTTGCCCGCGAGGCCGCGCGGTTGTTGAATTGAGTCCCAGATAAACCGGGCATGCACGACGCTCGATGTTCAATGCCCGACGATTGATTCGCCCCATCAACCTTGGCAGGCAAGGACTGCTTTCACCAATCCTCAGCGCCTTTTCAAAAAATCAGGGATTCCCCATGGGGATGGAGGATTCGGCTTCCACTTTTTTGGCCTCCAGCAATGCGCTGGATTTGCCGAACACCGAACTCGGTCTTGGGACGGTTTGGTGAATCTTCACCTTGGTTCCGCCCCCCAATTTGGCGATGGTGCCTGTCAATGGAGAACGCTGGGTGACCAGTTTTGCCGACGCTTCCCGCATCATTCCCTCATCCCGCCTGACATGGCCGGTCACCTCCATCAACTGTTTGACAGCCCCCTTGAGATCGGCCACCTGGGCGCTCAACTGTTGGGCGCTGGCGGCATTGGACTGGGTCACTTTATCCATCTCATTCACCGCCACACTGATTTGTCCGACGCCATCGCGCTGTTCCTTGGACGCCTCCGCAATTTCCATGATGATCTCATCCAATTTTTTGACCTTTTCGGCAATCACCTTCAGACTCTCCCCCACCTTTGAGGTCAGAGACATTCCCTGTTCGCTGCGTTTCACGGAATCCTCGATTCGCGTCGCGGTTTCCTTGGCGGCCTCGGCGCTCCGCCGCGCCAGGTTGCGGACCTCATCCGCCACCACGGAAAATCCCAAGCCGGCCTCGCCCGCGCGGGCGGCCTCCACCGCGGCATTGAGGGCCAGAAGGTTGGTTTGAAAAGCAATTTCGTCGATGGACCGGATGATTTTTGAAATCTGCGCGCTGGCCTGTTTGATTCCCTCCATCGATATGGCCATCTGGTCCATGTCGGTGGTCCCAACCGTCGCAGCCCGCATGGCCTCCGAGGCAATTTCCTTGGCCTGATCGGCCCGGTCGGAAGTGGAGCGGGACATGCTGGTGATTTGTTCGAGCGAAGCCGAGGTTTGCTCGAGAGAACTGGCCTGTTGGCTGGCCCCCGATGCCACCACCTGGCTGGCGCTCGCGGTCTGGTCAGCCCCCTGTCCCAGCATCACGGCCACTTGGTTCAATGGACCAGCAATCGACCCGGCCATAAACCACCAGGCGCCGCACACCAAAAGCAAAACCCCGATTGACAACCAAACCTGGGTTTTGAAACCGGCCAATCCGATGCCCTGTATCTGCCGTGTCCCTTCCAAAAGATCCTCGTCATAAACCCCCACGCCAATGACCCAATCCCAAGGCTGGAAATAGGACAGCCGCACTGTTTTCCACTTGGCCGCCGTATCTCCCTGGTTTTTCCACGGATAGCGCACCTCGGCAGTCTGGCCGGGTTGCAATTGCGCCGCCTTCTGGCAGATCTCCTGGATGAAATACTTGCCATCGGCATCCTTGGCATCCCAAAGACTTTCCCCGTCTCTCTTGCCATCCTTGGACACCACATACTGTCCCCGAACATCGCCCCTGCCATGCAGCACATAGACATAACCGTCCCTTCCAAACCGCATATCCATGATGACTTTCTTGATGCTGTTCAACTTTTGTTTTTCCAGAACACCGGTGTAAAGCATGCCCGTGATCTGTTTGTCGGAGCCAAAAATGGGCCGATACGCGGTGGAATACCAATCCGTCACCACAAAGGCGCGGCCCTTATAAGGTCTGCCCTGCAAAATCGCGGCAATCACGGGATTTTGCGTGCCATCCGGAAGAACCGCGGGGATGTAGGTGCCAATGGCACGGTGCCCGTTTTTATTGGGCACATTGGTGGCGACACGCAACATGTCGCCCTGGGCATTCAACCGTTGAAAAATGGTGCAGGTGCTGCCTGTCGCACGCTGCACATCATCCACCAGCGGCACCGTGGTTTTGAAATCTGTCGTTTGCCCCAACCATGAGCGGCCCAGATAAAATTTGGGCAGCTTGACCTGCATCGCGCTCTGGTTCAACTGGTGGATGGCATTCCACTCCACCATTTCCTTGGAATTGATGGAGACATCCCCCAGATCCTGCATGGCGGCATAGGCTGTCGCCAGCGTTTGAACCGCCTGTTCCTGCAAGTTGTTGTAATGGATCTCGCACATTAACTCGATGTCCCTGGCCATGCGGTCATATTCGCCAAGCCCCTGCCTGGTGTTAAACTCGGACGCAACATTAATAATCTGCCCCATGTTGCGATAGGCAACGGTCAGCAGAACGATGGTCAGAAAAACCGTACTAACGATCCCCATCAAAACAAGCTTCCCTCGCAACGCAAAACGAAAAATGGAACTCATAAGAATCCTGTGTAAAACCGACTGGTTGATTGCGCATCTGCGCCGGGGTGACATTTGAGTTTTAATCTCAATCTTTTCATCAGACAACGCCATTGTAACAAAAATCATTTTTTATGCAACTGTAAATAGGAAAAAAATTTACCTGCTTTCTTTTTACTACTCGTTGGCGTGCAACAAGTTATAAAACGGCAAATAGTTCACGCTCTTAAACATGAGTAAAACTACTCTTTTGCCCATTGCAGTCAGGTTGGATGTTTTGCAAAGCATCGCAATTCAAAAGTAAAAAGTAAAAATGATCTGGCACCATGGCGGTTCAAAATTTTGATTTTTTAACATCATATTTTTGTTTTTAGGTAGAGCCGCCACCTTTTCAGCCATGCTGCCTCCGTTCCATCAAGCGGCGCATTCCTGCGCGGGATCGTTCTTGATTGATTATGTGCTGGAAAACCGGTTGAAGTTGTTGAAAGTTTAAATTCTTCATGCAGGCGCATCCCAAAAAATTCGATATCATCGTGGTTGGCGCAGGTCACGCCGGCATTGAGGCAGCGCTTGTTGCCGCAAGAATGAAATGTCAAGCCTTATTAATCACAATGGATCTTGATACCATTGGCAAGATGAGTTGCAACCCTGCAATCGGAGGTCTTGCCAAAGGTCATATGGTCAGGGAACTGGATGCGCTTGGCGGCCAGATGGGACTGACGACCGATATGACCGGCATCCAGTTTCGAATGTTGAACCGGAAAAAAGGTCCAGCTGTCTGGGCGCCCAGAACCCAATGCGACAAGAAAGCATATCAATTTGCCATGAAGGCAATTTGCGAACGCCAGTCCAATCTTCAACTTTTCCAAGCCCAGGCGGTTTCCCTGGTTGTCGATGGCGGGAAAGTGGTTGCCGTGGACACCAGCCTTCAAGTTCGATTTCAGACTCAAACCGTAATCCTGACCACGGGAACTTTTTTGAGCGCCGTGCTTCATGTGGGATCGAACACCACCGATGGCGGACGAGGGGGGGAACCGTCCGCCCATGGCTTGAGTGCATCCCTTCGCGATTTGGGATTTGAACTTCGCCGTTTGAAAACAGGCACCCCACCCCGGTTGAATCAAAAGACCATTCGCTTCGATGAACTTCAACCCCAATATGGAGATACCCCTCCCCCGCCCTTTAGTTTTATTCACGAAACAAGCTATGCGTTAAACGATGCTCCTTTGCCTGATTCAACCCTTGGAGGAACAGAGTCTGCCAGGAAATTGTTCCACGTGGAACAATCGGCTGTCCCAACCGGCAACACATGGCAACCTTCCCTGCCCCAACTTCCCTGTCACTTGACCTATACCACGGATCGAACGGCAAAAGTGATTCGGGACAATCTCCATCGTTCCCCGCTCTACTCGGGGCAAATCAAGGGAACCGGTCCGCGCTATTGTCCTTCCATCGAAGACAAATACGTCAAGTTTCCCGACAAGGCCACGCATCAGATCTTTCTGGAACCGGAGGGGGGCCAAACCGAGGAAATCTATGTCAACGGCAGCTCCACCAGCCTGCCGTTTGACGTCCAGATTGAAATCATCCATTCCATCCGAGGACTGGAAGAAGCTGAGATCATCCGACCCGGGTATGCGGTGGAATACGATTTCGCGCCCCCCACCCAGCTCCACCCCACCCTTGAAACCAAACCCATTCAAAACCTCTATTTTGCCGGTCAACTCAATGGCACCACCGGTTATGAGGAAGCCGCCGCCCAGGGTTTTGTGGCAGGATTGAATGCCGCTCTCAGGGTCCAAGAAAAACCCTCCATCACCTTCTCCCGCACCCAATCCTATCTTGGCGTGCTGATCGACGATCTGGTGACCAAAGGAACCGACGAACCCTATCGCATGTTCACCTCCCGGGCCGAGTTCCGTCTGCTCCTCCGGCAGGACAATGCCGACGAGCGGCTTACCCCCTTGGGAAAACAATGGGGACTGATCGATGACGACCGATTCCGTCGGTTTGAAAACAAATGCCGCCGTATTGCCGAATTGACCTCTTTCCTCCAAACCCATCGTCACCAGGGTCAAACCCTTGACCAATGGCTGCGGCACCCTGAGATTCAGGTCGAATCCCTCCTCCCCCACATCCTTCCCACCCTGGGCCCGATTCCGGACGATATCCGGGCAACGGTGGAGATGAACATCAAGTACGAAGCTTACGTCAAACGGGATCTGCTTCATGTCGAACGGATGAAAAAACTCGACGACCAGATCATCCCGGCCCAATTCGATTATCAATCCCTGCGCGCCTTGCGACGCGAAAGCCGGGACAAACTGCATGCCATCCGACCCCATACGATCGGCCAAGCCAGCCGCATCTCGGGTGTCACCCCTGCGGATGTCGCGGTGCTCCTTGTTGCCTTGAAGCGGGGTTGATGATGGGCAAACGCATTGAATTAAGCCACGCCGGAGCGCGGCAGCTTGACGCTCGATGGTCGATGCTTGATGCAAAAAGAGCGGGATACAACCGCCCAGAGCCGTTCCGCCTTCGTCTCTCATCGGACTACGGCGGGACAAGCGCTCGACGCAGAAACTCAACAAGGCGGTGCGGGAGCCCCGCCCTCCTTTGCCTTGCATAAAATGGAGGGCGGGCCGTCGCCTCGCTGACCTGTCTCGCCGTAGCACTCGTGCGAAGGCGGAAGTGGCTTTGGCCACGCAGGCGGGGCTCCCGCACCGCCATCTCTTCGCAACATTATAACAGGTCATCCTCCCGTCACCCGTGTTCCACGTGGAAAACTCAAAACACTACCCATGGTGTATTTTTTCGAAAAACCTCAAAACACCACAAGCTTGAAAAATGCTTTTCGCTGCTTGACATTTTTTATTTTTGCCTAAAATTTATTTCTTGACGCTCCTTCATGTTTTTTTGATAGTTATTGTTAAGGAATTTCAATGTTGGCACGAAAGCACCATGGTGAAAGGATTTTTTGACAGGATTAACAGGATTGACAGGATTTTTATGCAAGACCATATCCGGCCGCATGGCCGAACAATCCTGTAAATTCTGTCAAGCCTATCAAAAAGTTGTCCGCCGCAGGCGGATTTAATTTATCAGCAATCTTAGCGCCTCAGTGCCCAAGTGCCTGTGTGCCTCTCTCAAAAAAATGGATCCCCTGCCTGATCTTCCGCCACTTCGGGCCTTGAAAACGCCCAAACAAGGGGCGTCTGTTTTTCAATTAAACCGGCAGATCATTCAATTGGGGATGGTTCTTGTGGTGGCGATTGCCGCTGTTGCCGTTCTTTCGATGTACCGGCAACGGGTGCAGGAAAAATTTTTCGCCGAGGCAAAGATCGGCAATATCACCGGCATTGAAAAGGCCCTGCGCCAGGGCGCCAGGATCAACGACCAGGACAAGGAGGGGATGACCGCCCTGATGTACGCGTCCATGGAGGGCCACGTCAAAACCGTTTGTTTTCTCCTGAAAAACTCGGCTGATCCATCCTTGAAGAATCATCTGGGCATCACCGCGCTGGAACTGGCCCGGCTGCGCGATCATCCGGAGATCGCCGCCATTCTTGAAATATCCGCCGCGCCGCCGGGGGGGAATGGCAGGAGCAGGTAAGAGTCTGCCGTTGCCGTCGCATTCCCGCGAATGCGGATGGTTATGTTCAAGCCATAGGTTCCACTTGCTGTCCGCCAAGAGTATATGGTACTGGTGTCGGACCTACAGAAGCTATTGCCTGCTTGACCGCAAAGGCAAGTGCAGTCGCGAGTACGCCGACAGGATGTTATCCGAGACATTGTAAATGTAAGTGTTGGAAAAATAGATAATTCTGACTTTCTATATTTTGCATATGATTGATATTGAAATTTATAAGTGTAAGAGAATTTTACAGTGTGAGGCAAAAGTCTCATCGAGTAAGGATCCGCTTGTTTTAAGAATTGCTGTATTTCAGAATGTAAAAAAGAAAAAAAAGTTTAAGTTTCATTTGACGCGTCTGGACTCTTATCGTATTCGACCGTCATTTCCTCTTGATAAAAGGGGAGCCATTACTGCTGATGAGCGTTTTTTTGTTGAGGATATTTTTCTTTGGCCTCCGAAGCAGCAAATTAGGGCATCGTCGGAGTCGGTCGCCATTAACGCTGTTATTAGGTTTGTGAAAAATCGTATTCGAAGTGGAATGCTCTCTCAATGTAATGTCAAGCGACGCCCCCCCTTGACAGGTCGTAAATCTCGGATATGACAGAAATACGAGGTCTAAAATGTGGCAACCAATAGCATGGCGCATGCCGCCTATTTTGAAAACTTGGCGCCAAGAATGGCGCACAAGCCGGCGAACGTTTTCATCGACATGAAACTTCCGGACTCGTTTGCCGCCGCGGACATTGAAGTGACATCGGGCCAGACCAGGCTGCCCGTGGGAAAAATCATCTTTTTTGACGGGACCATCCCCCCTGGGAGGCTCAAAATTTCCATTGGCGGTCATTTGATTGACATCATGCCGGGGAGCGTTGAGGTGGACGGGAGGGAGGTTTCAAGGACGTCAAAGATCGGCGGTGCGGGAGCCCCGCCCTCCGTTTATTTTGATAAACCGATGGAGGGCGGGGCTCCCGCACCGCCTCCATCAGAACGGAATGGTCCCAGATTGGGCAAATGTTAGCGGCGTTGGGCAGGACACCCTCGTTCCCAGGAAAGGATCTCAATTAGGTTGACGCGTATGCGCATTCGCGGGAATGACGGCAAAAGAGAACCACGCCAAACACCTGTCATTCCCATTCCCGCGAATGCGGGAATCTAGATTTGTGACACACTCTCAAGGGCAATTTTCTGTTGAAATCGGGGTGGGGGTGGCTTATGACAGGGGGTGCGGTTTGTATCCGCAACATGCCTTATGTCTTCCCCTCATTCTTCCCCTCTTTCGACCGCCAATGTTCTGGCCGTGATCATGGGCGGCGGCCAGGGCGCGCGCTTGTATCCGCTCACCAAACTCCGTTCCAAACCCGCCGTTCCCCTGGGCGCCAAATACCGTTTGGTGGACATTCCCATCAGCAACTGCATCAATTCGGACATCCGCCGCATCTACGTGCTGACCCAGTTCAACAGCGCGTCGCTGCACCGGCACATTCTTGAGACCTACCGGTTCGATCATTTTTCGCGCGGTTTCGTGGAGATCTGCGCCGCCCAGCTCACGCCGGAGGAACATTCCGGCTGGTATCAGGGCACGGCCGACGCGGTTCGCCAGAATCTGCGCTACTTTTTCGATCATCGTCCTGACTACGTGCTGATTCTCTCCGGCGACCAGCTTTACCGAATGGATTTCCGCCGTCTCATCCGCCAGCATGTGGGCACGTTTGCGGACATCACGGTGGCCACGGTGCCGGTGCCGCGCAGCAAAGCCTCCTCGTTGGGCATTCTGCAGACGGACGACGAAAAGCGCATCTTCCGGTTCTGCGAAAAGCCCAAGGATCCCCTGATTCTCGACAAGCTGAAAATCGCCGATCCGTTGCTTTCCAATCTGCATCTTGATCCGCGGGAGGATCATTACCTGGCTTCCATGGGCATCTACGTTTTCAGCCGCAACGCGCTGGTGGACGCCCTCAACAACGACAAGGTGGACTTTGGCAAGGACATCATTCCATCCGCCATCCAGACCCAGCGGGTCAATGCGTACGTGCATCAGGGGTATTGGGAGGACATCGGCACCATCGGCTCGTTTTTCGAGGCGAATCTCGACATCACCAGCACCAAGCCGAAATTCAATTTCTTCGACCGTTCCGCGCCCATCTATACGAGACCGCGTTTTCTCCCGCCTTCCCACGTCGCGGGCGGGGAATACAGCATGAGCGTCATTTCCGAGGGATGTACGATCGGCGAGAACACCCGACTCGACCGGACGGTGGTGGGGGTTCGCGGTATTGTGCAGGCGGGTTGTCATCTGCAGGAATGTGTGGTGATGGGCAACGATTTCTACGAGGACCCTTTCATGATGGCCGAAAACGAGTCGCGCAACCTTCCTCATCTGGGGATCGGGAAGGGGTGCAAGATCCGGCGGGCCATCATCGACAAGAACGCCCAGATCGGCGCCAATTGCGTGATCAGTCCCGATGGCAAGCCGTCCGAGGCGGACCATCCGCTTTATTGCATTCGAGACGGCATTGTCGTGATTCCCAAGAACACCGTGATTCCAGACGGGACGATCATTTAGCCCGACTTCGCCGATTCGCAGCACTTTTGCCGAATATTCGGGGTTTCTCTATTCGGAACTTATTGAAAATAAAGGACTCAGTATTTTGAAAGTGCTGTAGTGGAAAAAACTTCCCAAAAACGTCCTGTAGTGAAGACTGTTCAAAATCGCCTCCTTGATAATCAAGGGGTTACGGGAATAACAAATGTTTTTTGCTCGCGAATCGGCGAAGTCGGCGAAGTCGGGTTAGGCTGTAGACTATTAGGCTGTTAGGCGGAGTTTCTCAGATTTCGGCGTTTGCCAATTATTTTCCACCAGCCTTCAATGGTCTGACACTGCAATTTATCTTCGCGGCAACAAGCGGTGCAGGAGCCCCGCCCTCCTTTGAACTGCGACAGATCTGTATAAGCGCTATTGCCTAACAGTCTAACAGTCTACAGCCTAATCAACCTGCCTCCGCGCGTCAGGGCGTATTGATCCGCATGGGCATGATGACGTAGAGGAACGGGGCGTTGATTTTGAAGACCCCGGGGCTCATTTCGTCGGACAATTCCAGAAAAACCTCGTCGTTCTCGAGATTTTGCATCACATCCAGCACATAATGGGGGTTGAATCCAATGCTGATATCCGCACCCTTGTAATTGATGGCCAGCCGTTCGCGCGATTCGCCGACATCCGGCGCATGGGCGGTAATGCAAAGATTATTCTTGGTAAACTCGAACCGGACAATGGGATTCTTTTCGTTGGCCAGCAGGGATGCGCGGTGCAACGCCTGGGAGAAGACTTCCCGCTCCAAGGAGATTCTCTCCTTTGTTTCCGAGGGGATGACCTGCCGGTAGTTCGGATAGGTGCCATCCACCAATTTGCTGTAAAGCTGGGTCCCTTCCATGTCGAAACAGACTTGGTTTTCCGTGAAGCTGATGGTGACCATACCCTTGTCCTTGATCAGCTTCTGCACTTCGGCCACGGTCTTGCTGGGAAGCAGCAGTTCCCCCTGGGTTCCCTTGGGAAGATCCAAATCGTATTCCGACAAGGCCAGACGACGGCCGTCGGTCGCCACAGAGGTCAGCTTGTCTTCCTTGATGGTCAGAAGAATGGCGTTAAGGACAAACCGGCCGTCATCCATGGACATGGCATAGGCGGTCTTTTTCAGCGCATCGCGCAGAATTTTTTGTTCGATGGTGAAGGACTTGGCGTCAGCCAGTTTGGGAAGACGGGGAAATTCCGTTTCGGGAAGACCATGGATTTTGAAATGGGATCCGCCGCTTTCGATGGTGGCCACGTTTTTGTCGTTCACCTCCATGCTGACTTCGCTGAAAGCCAGTTCCCGAACGATGGTAAAAAGCCTTTTGGCCGGCAGAGTGGTGGCGCCTTCTTCAAGCACCTGGGCTTCCACGGGACAACGAACGGCCAGATCCAGATCGGTGGCCATGAGAAAAACACCGTTCTTTTGCACGGTGATCAGCGCATTGGAGAGGACAGGTACGGTTGAACGCGCGCCAACCACGCTTTGCACCTGTTGCAGGCCGTCGAGGAATTTTTCTTTGTTGAAGTGGAGTTTCATACCGGGTTCTCGAGGTTATTGGTTGTGTCAATGCAGAGAAGAGGTGGTATATTTAAATTCGTCATCTTAATCATACCTGTGAATAAAGTAAACAGAATTTGCAAACTATTTGGCAACAGGATGTTGTGTCAAAGAAGGGTTGTTGAAAAGTCGGGGGTTTGTTCAGGTTGATGTCCGGGTTGTTCACAAAAACCGGGATATTGGGTTATTCACAAAAAGGGCACAGACAAACCGGACCTTTTGTTCACATCGGCTGGCGTTCATCAATAGGTTAATTGTTTGGTCAGTTGATTGACGGCTTGTTTCAAGCCGGCGTCTGTTTTGAGGCGTTGTTCGATGAGGCGGCAGGCATGCAGCACAGTGCCGTGGTCCCGTCCTCCAAACGCGTCGCCAATTTCATTGAGCGAGGCCCGGGTCATGGTGCGGCAGAGGTACATGGCCACCTGCCGGGGAAAGGCAATGCTGGCCTGCCTCCGTTTGCTGGTCATGTCCGCGATGCGGATGTCGTAGTAGGATGCCACCCGCTTCTGAATGCTTTCCGTGGTGACAGCCTGTTTGCTTTCCTCGATCAAAATGTCCAGCAATTCGGTTTCCACCTCGCCAATGGACAACGGACGCCCCTTGAGCTTGGTGGTGAACCAGACCTTGGCCCAAGCGCCTTCCAGTCGGCGGATATTGGTTTTGATATGTTTGGCGAGAAAGAGCACAATTTCGTCGCTCACCGGCACCTGGCTTTTTTCCTGTTTCTTGCGCAGGATGGCGATGCGGGTTTCCTCATCGGGCGGTTGCAACTGCACGGTGAGTCCCCACTCGAACCGCCCGACCAGGCGTTGTTCCAGGTTTGCAATCTCGGTGGCCGGACGATCGCTCGACAGGACGATTTGTTTCTGAGCTTCAAAAAGAGTGTTGAACGTGTGAAAAAACTCCTCCTGAATCTGGTCGCCGCGGCTGAGGAAATGGATGTCGTCGATCAACAGGATGTCGCAGCTCCGGTATTTTTTGCGGAAAGGAACCCAGCGCTTGTTTTGAATGGCGTCGATGAACTCGTTGACAAACCGCTCGGTGCTGACATAGGCCACCCGGGCCGATTTATTCTGGGAAAGAAGGAATTGTCCCACTGCGTGCATCAGATGGGTTTTGCCCAGGCCGGTGGCGCCATAGATGAACAGGGGATTGTAAGTGCGGCCAGGGGATTGGGCAACGGCCCAGCAACCGGCATGGGCGTATTGATTGCTGGGGCCCACGACGAAATTTTCAAAGGTGAAAGCCGGGGTGAGTTCGGAACGCAATACGGAGGCGACTGCATGACGTTGCGCCGGAGCGGGGGTTGGTGGAGGGGGCGCTTCGGACGCCGGTTCGCTGCCGCTCACAAACTCGAGGGTCAAAGGCTTGCCGGCGATGGAACTGAGGGTTTCCTTCAACAAATCGCCGTAATTATCTTCCAGCCAGTAACGATAAAGCTGGCCGCCCACCTTCAATTGCACACAATCGCCTCGGATATGGGAAATTTGAATCGGCTCAAACCAGCGCTTAAAAGTTTGGGGAGCAACAAGTTGTTGCAGCCGGGCGGAAGCCTGATTCCAAAGGTCAGTGGGCGTGAGATTCATGAGCAAATGAGATGGTTATTCACATGATTTCCCTCGCAGTTTTGACACCCTGGGAGGGAAGGGAGATGATATGCAGAATAGATCGCAAAGGATATTGAAAAATTCGCTGTTTTATTACGTTGATAGATGAAAATAGAAGCGCTTTTCGCAACATGCTTGTTTTCAATGGGTTGCGACTTATTCACAGGCTCCTCCGGAGGTTGTTCCATGGGATTTAAGAGGAAAAAAAGAAGGAATGGCCCCGATCTCCCTCTGAGAAAGCCCTTCAGTCAGATTGGATTGGAACAGGATGTTCATGGGTGAGGGAGGGTTTTTCACAAGTTATTCACAACGCTTTGGCTGATCTCTTGGGCGCGTCGCGCCGGAGTTTAAGCAGCAGTTTTTTGAGTGCAAGACTTTTTTGAAAAAATTTTTAAAATTTTGTTTTCGATGGCCGCCCCGACGTCATTCCCGCGTATGCGCATGAGCAAGGATTGAGTGATGAGTGAAATTCACATCGATAGACAGGATGGACAGGATCAAATTCAAATCGGCCCTTCAGAATTTAAAATATCCTATTCATCCTGTTCATCAATGTTCAATAAATCTGGCCAGATGCCTTGATTCGCGGATGCGGAAATCCAGTGTTGTCGTGACGGTTTAATGAATCATCTCCCTTGCTGCGTTGAGAACTTGTGGCGTGTCAAGAAGCCGCAGACAATCGCCGTGTCCCAACGGACACAACCGTTCAAAACATGGCTGGCACTCAAGGGAATGATAGAGCGCCCGATGATTTTCGCCAAATGGACCGCTGCGTCGCCACGATGTGGAACCGAAAAGCATGAGAACCCGCGGCACACCTGTTGCGTTGGCCATGTGCACAGGGCCGGTATCGGGGCCAATCACCAGCCGGCAGCGACGGAAGACCTCCGCCAATTCGGCCAGGGAGACCTGTCCGGTCAGATTAAAAATTCCGGGGTCATGGGCTGGCTGGCTTCCGGGACGGGTTGGCCATAGCGGATCGGCGGTTTCCACGTCACCCGGCCCGCCAAGAATCAGCACCCGGTGTTCTTTCGCGAGGGCGTCTCCCAGTTCCTGCCAGCAGGCCAAAGGCCAGTTTTTGCTGGCCCAAGCGCTCCAGGGACAAAAGGCAATGGTGGAAATCGGATTTTTCCCAAGCAGGGCATCCACCCCGGCCACGGTTTCTGGAGTGGCGGGAGGAAGCAGATACCGGGCTTTTTTCAAGTTGGCGCCCAGATAGCGGGCGGGTTCCAGGTAACGCTTGACCAGTGGAAACGACGGATCGAAGGTTGGGCGGTCACAGACATATTCATTCAGAAACCAATGGGCGCATTCGCGGGTGCGGTCGTGGCCGATGCGCCGCGGAGCGCCGCTGAGACGGCACCAGAGGCCGCTCTTGAAAAGGCCCTGCAGATCAATGGCTGCGTCAAAACGTTTGCGCCGCAACTGACGGCAGATTTTCCATGCCGCCGCGCCGCCGCGCAGCCAGTCGGCGGCTGAAGTTCCGAGTTTCTTGCGCCGCCAGTCCCGGTCCAGCACAAATAATTCATCCAGACACGGATGCCCCTGCAACACGGGGGCATGGGTGTTTTCCACCAGCCATGAGATTTCCCAATCCGGAAAAGATTCCTTCAATGCCACCAGGAAGGGAATTCCCTGAATCACATCACCAAGAGCGGAAAGGCGGACAATCAGAATCTTCATGGGTGGGGACGCATTATCCCGAACCCCGGGAAAAGGTCAACAGCCGGGTGTGGCAAAATCGGGCATGGTTCAACGTTTTAAGAACAACGTTAAACATGGTTCGAAACCGGGTAACCCTTTCAACCCGCCGCCCTATTCTCTTGTTTTTCGCTTTCAACTGGCGTATTGCTCGCGCCAGCGATGATGGTTTTTTCACCTTGAAAACGGCGGTGCGGGAGCCCCGCCCTCCATCATCTCCCGTTGGAAGCTTGCGTTGAGCGTTGGGTGTTGCACGGCGCCCCCGGGTCAACAAAGTTTATGGCGTCGGTTGCGGAATGGCCGCGAAAAGGCGCAAAAGAAGCAAACTCAAAGTTTGCCGGATGAAAACGAAATTGCGACAGTCTCTGGATTCCCGCATCCGCGGGAATGACGGAAGGGGAGCATGCCATTTTCAATATCCCGATTTTTCGGTATGTTTATTTCACCATCGTCATTCCCGCGAAAGCGGGAATCCAGCTTTATTCGTAAACCGTGAACCCTGAACCCCTGAACCACCGACCCATGCCCAAGAAACACAAAAGCAGCGTTGTTTCCCCGGAAAGCGGTTCCGCCCGGTTCCGCCAGGTCACCATCCTTGGTCCGGGCTTGTTGGGCGGATCGGTGGGAATGGCGATTCGGAAAAGAAAACTTGCCCGGCGGGTGGTGATTTGGGGACGGCGTTTGGAGGCAGCCCGGGAAGCGGTGAAGAAGGGCGCCGCCGATGCGGTGGCCGGTTCTCCGGACGAAGCTGTGGCAGGGTCCGATCTGGTGATTCTTTGCACTCCTGTTGAAATCATGCCTGATCTGGCCAGGCAGTTCCGGGCCCGGCTGGCGCGCGGCGCCATCGTGACCGATGTGGGCAGCACAAAATATGAAGTGGTGAAAGTCCTTTCCCAGATTCTGGAACGCAAGGCGGCGTTTGTCGGGGCGCATCCCATGGCAGGATCGGAAAAGGACGGGTTGAAAGCGGCCCGTGCAAATCTTTTCGACGGCGCGGTGTGCATTCTCACCCCCTTGCCCCAGACCGCGATGAAGGCGGTGGACCGCGTCCGTGTTTTTTGGGAACGTCTTGGCTGCCGCCTTCGCACCGCCACACCGTCCGAGCATGATGAATGGGTGGCCTCCATCAGTCATTTGCCGCATCTGACCGCCGCCGCCCTGGTCAATTCCGTGGCGCGGGGAACCCCCCGGGCATTTGATGTTGCGGGCAATGGTTTTCGCGACACCACCCGTGTGGCAGCCGGTCCCGCGGAGATGTGGACGGGCATCATCCTGAGCAACCGTGAGGAAATCCGCCGCAACCTGCAACGATTGATTGACGAATTGGAAACTCTCAACCGCCATATCACCAACCATGCCGCCGCCGATCTTCTGGCCTGTCTTCGTGCCGCCCGCGAACAAAGGATCGCCTTGAAAAGGCTGAAAGGCTGAAGGATAAAATCGAAAATGGTGGAGAACCACTGAACCGTTGAACCCTCTTCCTCCAACCCTTCTCATCCGTCCGCTTTCCGTGCCTTTTCATGCCACGGTGGCGGTGCCTGGATCCAAAAGCATCACCAACCGTGTGTTGACGCTGGCGGCATTGAGCCGTGGGAGCAGTGTCTTGAGGGGCGCCCTTTGGGCCGAGGACACGGAAGTGATGGTGGATTGCCTGCAACGGCTGGGGTTTCAAGTGAAGGTCCGGTCCGACCCTTCTCATGGGGCAAACCGTCTCATTGAGGTGGAAGGGCAGGGGGGTGTGATCCCAAAGGGCGGTACGAAATCGGAGCCGTTGAATCTTGAGGTGGCCACTGCGGGGACCGCCGCGCGTTTTCTGACCGCCATGGTTTGTCTCGGCCGCGGCTGGTACCGGCTCGATGGCTCGGCCCGCATGAGGCAGCGTCCGGTGGAGGACTTGCTGGAGGCGCTGGCGCAGATGGGAGTGAATGCCCGAAGCGAGAACGGCAACGGCTGTTTTCCCGTGCTGATTGAAGCCCGCGGATTGGGGGGTGGCACAGTGGAGGTTTCCGGGGAAAAAAGCAGCCAGTTTGCCTCCGCCCTCATGCTGGTCAGCGGATGTCTGGCGGCGGATATGACCGTAAAAATTTCCGGCAAACGGGTTTCGGAGCCTTTTTTGGATCTGACCGCCGCATTGATGAGCCAGGCGATGGGGAGGGAAGGGGAGAAATTCCGCCGTCAGACAGGCGGGCGCGAATGTCGTTTTGAAATTCCCGCCGCAGGTTATGCCGCCCGCGATTGGCGGATTGAACCCGATGCCACCGCCGCTTCCTATCCCCTGGCCATGGCCGCCATCCTCGGAGGACAGGCAAGGGTGCCCCATCTTCATGCCGGCGCTTTGCAGGGCGACATCCGTTTCTGGGTGATTCTTCGTGAGTTTTGCGGACGTTGTGTTCTGCCTCAACCGGGCGAGGAATGCCGGTTGGACGGTCCCTGGATGTGGGCGGAGGACCGGTCGCTCTATTTTGCGCCGATTTCCGACACTTTCATCACCATGTCGGTAATCGCTCCCTTTGGTCAGGCGCCCCTCACCATGAAAGGTCTGGCGCACACCCGGTTGCAGGAAAGCGATCGTCTGGCCGCCGTGGCCGGCGAACTGGCCAAAACCGGCGTGAAAACCGAGATTTTGGACGACGACAGCCTGCGAATTCATCCCTGCCATCAATGGAGGGAAGCGGTCATTGACCCCCATAACGATCACCGTCTGGCCATGGCGTTTGCCGTGCTGGGACTGCGCGACGTCATGGGAGGAGCCCGTCCCTGGCTGCGAATCGACAATCCTTCCTGTGTGAACAAGACCTTTCCGAATTTCTTCGAGGTTTTGGAGGAAGCCGCCGCCCAATCCCAACTTCATGCCGGACGCCCCCATGAGCCCGTGATTTTAACCCCCGAAGGCCAGCCGGTGTATCCAAACGGCCATAAAAACGCAGGGCAAACGCATTAAAATCGGGGAATGCGAAGGATTTTTATATTGAGAAGACCTCTGGATTCCCGCTTTCACGGGAATGACGGGAGGGGGTGTTGCATGTTTTCTTCGTCATTCCCGCGAAAGTGGGAATCCAGTCGACTTTGCGCCTACACCAAAGCCCCGTCATGGCGAAAACACGGATCGATTTTAATGCGTTTGCTGAGAGAAAATACTTGATATTTGATGATGACATCATAAAATATCAAGCGTAATGTATCGAAATCGCTATTTGGAGCGCAAAATTTCCCAATATCGTGCCCATTTTCCAGTTTTGCTGGTCATTGGCGCACGACAGGTTGGGAAAACCACTTTGCTGGAGAAGCTGCTTTCAAAGGAATGCCGTCAGATTACTTTCGATCCGGTTTTGGATGTAGGCCAAGCTCGTCAAGATCCCTACTTTTTTCTGGATCAACATCCCCCTCCCATTATTCTCGATGAGATTCAATATGCGCCTGAGTTGCTGTCAGCGATTAAACGGCGTGTGGATGGGGATCCCAAGCCTGGACAATACTTTTTGACCGGATCGCAAAATCCCGCGCTGCTTAAAAACGTAAGCGAAAGTCTTGCGGGAAGGGTCATGATTTTTGAGATGCAGGCCCTTTCGCTTGCGGAGCGCTGTGGCGCGGGGGCAAAAGGAGGGTGGGTGGAGGATCTCTTTCAAAAAGATGCCGCCGAAAAAATTCGCGTTCGCCAACTGTTGCCGTCACGAGATGTGGAAGCCACGCTTTTTTCGCGTGTTTGGAGGGGCGGTTTTCCCCGGTTGCTGGATCTTCCCGACGCGATGCTGGCCGATATTTTTTCCTCTTATGTGCGAACTTGCATTGAACGCGATATCCGGTTGCTGGCGGAGGTGCAGGATCAGCAACTCTTTTCGCGGTTTTTGTCCCTTTGCGCCGCCCTCACGGCTCAGGAAGTCAACCGTCATCAGCTTGGCAGGGAATTGGGGATGACATCCCAGACGGCCCAACGCTGGTTGTCCCTTCTAAAAGCCACTTTTCAATGGATTGAAATACCGGCTTTTCATGGAAACGTCATCAAACGGATCAGTTCCCATCCCAAAGGGTACGTCGCGGATACGGGGCTGGCGTCTTATTTGCAAAGGATTTCCTCTCCGGAAGCCTTGTCGGGACATCCTCTTCAGGGTGCGTTGTTTGAAACGCATGTTGTTCTGGACATTCAAAAGCAGGCAACCCTGTGCAAGATGGCCCCTCAATTTTACCATTGGCGCGCCCACAGCGGGGGGGAAGTGGATCTGCTGCTCGAACGCGACGGACTTTATGTGCCGGTTGAAATCAAAAGCGCCGCCCGGATTTCCGCCGGCGATACGCGGGGGATCCGTTCCTTTCGCCAGACTTATCCCGGTCTGAATCACGGGTTGGGAATCATCGTGGCTGCCGTCGCGGAACCCTTCCTGTTGTCCGAAGATATTCTGGTCATTCCTTACGATCTCGCCTGAGAATTACTTTTCAGACAGGCCCTGCGGCGGCAACGATCATCCGAGCCGGCGAATGATCCGCCTTTTTTGGCGTTTGAATTTAAATCTTGAATTTTGAATCCCGAACCGTGAATCTCCCACTTTGGCTGAATGAACTCTGCGTTGCTTTATCTTCATCTTCAACCACCCGAACAGGGCAGCCGTCCTTCGGAAACGTCGTCCAAGGCTTCAACGCAGAAGTTGACCATGCGGGAAAGGGTGGTCAGCGCTTTGCAGCGGCGCACGGATTTGCCCGCTTTCCCGGCTACGGCTCACCGTCTTGCCGCCACCTTTAATAATCCCTTGGTGGATATCAGCGAAGTGGCGGAGATTGCCCGCCTTGATCCGGGCATCACCTCGCGATGTTTGCGTCTGGCCAGTTCGCCAGTCTTTGGCGGGCACA
The DNA here is from genome assembly GCA_028687435.1 of Verrucomicrobiia bacterium. Lineage (GTDB taxonomy): Bacteria > Verrucomicrobiota > Verrucomicrobiia > JABWAM01 > JABWAM01 > JAQUAF01. The sequence goes on from JAQUAF010000006.1 coordinate 32,991, forward strand.
TCATCAGCACGCTTGAGGAAGCCCTGATGTTATTGGGCGCAAATGAGGTTCGCAAGGTGGCCGCCAGCATAGTGGTGATCGATTCCCTCAAACACATGAGGGTCAAGATCAATTGGGAGCTTTTCTGGCTTCACAGTCTCCTGGTTGCCCGCCTCGCCGAACGGCTTGCCAACGCCTATCGCGAAACCGATGGGCGTGAGTACATGGCCGGTCTTCTCCACGATGTCGGCAAGCTGTTCATTGAATATTATTTTCCACAGGAATTTGAGCTGGTCCTGATGCGGGCGGTCAACAGCCGCGCCGGCATGTACGAGGCCGAGAGCCGTCTTCTCGATATCAACCATGCCGAGGTGACAGCCATGTTGTGCGACAAGTGGAATCTCAACCATGAACTGATCGGAGGCATCCAGTTTCACCACGAGCCGCTCTCGAGTTTCAACAGCGATCCCAATGATCCGACCTATACGCCGCTTCTTGCCCTTTGTATTTGTATTGCCGACCGGATTGCCAATATTTGCCATGCCAACATTCAGGGCGCCGAAAATTGGGATAACGTGGCGGTTGAAAGCATGACGGAATGGACGGCCTTGAAGGAAAAATTCAAGCCGGTCCGCACCCTCATGCTGGACGTGGCGGGCGAATTGCAAAAAGCGCAGGAACTGATCGCCAGCTTCAAGGAGCCGCTTGCCAAGGCGCAGTGACAAGGTTTCATTGAGCAGGCGTTGATGTTTAGGAAATTCGGTTTGGCGAAAAAGGCGGTGCAGGAGCCCCGCCTGCGTGGCCAAAGCCACTTCCGCCTTCGCACGAGTGCTTCGGCGAGACAGGCCGGCGTGGCGACGGCCCGCCCTCCATTTGTCGCGAAATGAATGGAGGGCGGGGCTCCCGCACCGCCTTGCCGGTTTTCTGCGTCGAGCGCTTGTCTCGCCGAAGCGCTTGGGCGAAGGCGGATCAAGCAGTTGCCGGGCCTTGAGCCCGGCTTAATTTGTCACCCTTGCGGTGATGAACCCCTGAACCTTTGAACCGTGAACCGTGAACCGTTGAACCTTTGAACCCTTGCCCCTGAACCACGCTTGAAAATCAAGGATTCCAAATCCACCATCCCAAGTCTCATCCTGGCTTCCGCCTCCCCGCGAAGGCGCGAATTGCTTGAGGAGGAGGGCATCCCCTTCAAAGTCTGCGCGGCCCATGTTCGCGAAATCGGTTGGAACCGGGAGGTCAAACGCCGTTGGGGCGGCGCGGCCGCTGTCGCCCGCGAAAACGCGCGCCGCAAATCCCTGGCCGCGTCGCGCCGACATCCGGGCAAATGGGTTCTGGGCGCCGACACCGTGGTGGTCTGGCGCGGCGAAGTCTTCGGCAAACCCGGGGATCTGGCGGAGGCGTTCGAAATGCTGCAAAAGTTGAACGGCCGCACGCATCAGGTGATCACCGGCGTCTGCCTGGCGTGTTCCCGCCGGGTCGTATGTCTGGCGGCGGTCCGGTCGCGGGTGACTTTCAAGAAGCTGACTCCCGCCCAAATCCGCCGTTACCTGCGGTTGATCAATCCCCTCGACAAGGCCGGCGCCTACGCCGCCCAGGAACACGGACGCTCCATCATCCGGCGCGTCGAAGGTTCATGGACCAACGTCGTCGGCTTGCCCATGGAATGGGTGCGGCGGCATGTCTTATTAAAAACCCTTCAGTCTGTCCATCCGGCTTATTCCAGAGGCATGAACGTTCCGCCAAAGGTGCATTCCGACCCAATTAAAGGTGTAAGGCCATGTGTATGAACCCTGAAAACATCATTGGAATAACCAACGCCACTCCAAGAACAACCGGTTCGAGCACCACAAAAACACACCCCGCAATTCAACAGATTTGCAATATTAATATTGAGAATTGTAGTGGTTAGTTGGTTTGAATTTTTTGAAAACCCAAAAACACATAATCCTGATGCGCCATCAGCGTCAGCATAAATCCGTCCGTATAAGTCAATTTTACATTTTTTTAAAAGCGTAATGGTTGCCCCGTTGGCTGTGTTGGTAACATAGTTGTAAACGATACCTTGGCCACTATTGGTTATGACATTCAATGTGCACATTATTTTGGTATCGACTGAACCGTAATGGCTGAATCCTGCTGTTCTCAACTCATAAACCTCGGGCAGACAGGGCCAAACAGCGACTACCGTTCGGTTGGTTCCCGTTCCCACAGTCAGTTCATAATCTTCGCTGTAAATGTTAAAGGCGATGATGGCAGACAAAATAAGAGCGAAACACAGGATTTTCTTCATAAGTTTATTGGATTTTTTCTTATTCAGGGTTGGACTTTTTCCAATTTGATGATTGGAATTTGCCTAGTGTATTTTTTAGGCGCAAGGAAGTCAAATCTTTTCAAAAGGCAGGGCAAACGTATTAAAATCGGGCCATGCTTCCGCAAGGGCAGGATTTTGACAGCCAGGCGCAAAGCCGGCTGGATTCCCGTATTCGCGCATACGCGTCAACCTAACTTTTCCATGAACCAGCACAGGAAAGAATCAAGAGCATGCGGATTGGCCACGGAGTCCCCACGGACATCCCCCGACCCTGTCATTCGACTTCGCTCATGGCGAGTCCACTCGACTCTGCTCGTGGCGTGCCTCCTCCCTCCTGCCCAAGCATTGCGTCTGGCTGACAATGGACAGATGGGCGTTTTATCTGCATGGCGCAGCCCGACTGCGCCATGCAGATAAAACGCCCTCTTGCGATAAGGATCGCTGCGGGAAGGAGGGCAAAGGGAATCAGGGTCTGAGGGATGTCCGTGGGGATTCCGTGGCAAAAAGTCTTAGGTTGACGCGAATACGGGAATCCAGTTGCTTCCGCGTCGAATGTCAACCCGTCCCGCCCTCCATTTGTCGCGAAATGAATGGAGGGCGGGGCTCCCGCACCGCCTTGCCGGTTTTCTGCGTCGAGCGCTTGTCCCGCCAGCTTGTGCCGCCGAAGCTTTGGCGAAGGCGCAAGCTCGCAGAGCGAAGGCGGATCTGGCATCGAGCGTCAAGCCACCGGGCCTTGGGCCCGGCCTAATTTAATGCGTTTGCCATGATGCCGTTGAGACTCTTCATTCCTGCAGCCTAACAGCCTAATAGTCTAACAGTCTAAGGGACTAATAGCCTAAATCCGTTCACGCCTTCCTCGACATCCCGCCCCCGCCCGGCTGCTGATAGCGCTTTTGCAGGTGTTGGTTGATTTGACGGCGTTGATGCAGATCGCCGAGTTGGGATTGGACCTCGGACATTTGTCCTTGCGCAAGCGTATTGTTGAGTTTTTCAAGATCCATGATTTGATGGATCAACAGATGAATTTCCCGGGGACGCGGTTTGCCTTCCGCCTGTTTTTCGAATTCCTGGACGGTTGACATCAATTCCTGTTTCTCTTTGCCGTAGCGGTTCAATTCCTTCCACTTGCGGGCGCGGATGGCTTGCTGCTCGAGTCTGGCGATTTCAAGCCACCGTTGGTAACAGGCTTCAAGGGATTCAGGTGTGGGCATGGTAAGGATGAATATGAGCGCCGCGATGGTTCGTCTTGCCCGGACTGTAGTCCGAAGCCTGTTGATCCAGCAATTCCAAAATTCCTAACAGTCTGACAGCCTACAGTCTAATCACCTGATTCATCCGCCAAGCACCCGATGAATGACCGCCAGAAATTCGGCGGGCAGATAGGGTTTGGTCAGCACGGCATTGACCCCCAGTTTGCGCAGTTCGTCCCCGGGCAGATCCACGGTAAAACCGCTGGCAAGAATCACCGGAATGGACGCCCCCATTTTTTTCAGGTCGGCCATCATCTCGCAACCCGATTTGCGCGGCATGTTCAAATCAAGAATGATGGCTTCGATGTCCTTGCCGTGCTGGCGAACCATTTCCATGGCTTCCATGCCGTCCGTGGCTTCAAACAACCGGTATCCGGCCCGGGTGAGAATCTTGCGGTTGACATGCCGGACCAGTTCGTCGTTTTCGACCAACAGCAGGGTCCGGCCTTTGCCAAAAGCGGATGGCGACGAGGGAAGGGAAAGTTTTTTTTCGGAAGCCGGCGTCCGGGCGGCCCGGGTAACGGAAAAAAACATGCGAAAACAGGTTCCCTTGCCAGGTTCGCTCTTGACGCGCAGTTTGCCCCGGTTTTCCGCAACCAACTGGCGAACCGTGGCAAGCCCAAGTCCCGCGCCTTTGTCATCCCCCTTGGTGGTCACAAAAGGCTCGAAAACATCGCGCAAGGTCTCCTTGTCCATGCCACAACCGCAGTCCGACACAAAAATTTCCACCTGCCTGCCCTTGGACCGGGCGCCAAGAACCAAATCGCCCCCCTTGGACATCGCCTCGGCGCCGTTGATGCAGAGATTCATCAGAATCTGGCTGAGTTGCGAGGGAACCACCCGGATGCCCAGGTTTTCCGGCAAATCCAATTCCATGCGCAGTTGGACCCCCGTTGGCAACAACCGCGCCACAAAGGAAGAGGTGTCCCTCAAATGCTGGCGGACATGGACGTTTTTCGGAACGGCGGCGCTTTGGCGGATATATCCCATGAGTTGCCGCGCCATCCCCACTCCGCATTGGGCCGCTTTTTCCGCGTCAAGCAGATGGGACGCGGCCGAATGTTGCGGAGTGGTCTCCGCCAGCGCCAGCGCCAGGCTGCCCCGGATGCTGGTCAGCAAATTGTTGAAATCATGCGCAATCCCGCTGGCAAGCAGCCCCAAGGTTTCCAGTTTCCGAGCCTGTATGAGTTGTGACGAGAGTCTTTTGCCGCGGGATGACGGCTTTTTTCCGGCAAGCCTGGATTTCTTGCCTCGGGAACGCGGAAAGTCTGAGGGAGCGGATTTCACAAAATTTTTGGCGACGAACCACCGGGATGCATCCCACTCATAACATTCCGGCAGGGAAAAGTAAATGACGGGAAAAGGGGGAGAAGGATTTTGATAAGCGGTGCAGGAGCCCCGCCCTCCATTGTCTGCACGGTAAAAAGAAGGGCGGGCCGTCGCCGCGCCGCGGAATTCATAGGAAAATTCCTTTATCCGGTGAGACCCTTCCTTCCTTCCGCCTAATAGTCTAACAGTCTAATAGCCTAACCCCCTAAACCTTAAAATTTTATTTGCATCCAGAATGAAGCGGGTGTTGATTTCAAACGTGCGCTTTTCCGTGCTCATCCCCGCTTTTAATGAGGAAGCCACCATTGGCAGGGTCTTGGAACGCGTTCTGGCCGCCCGCGTTGACGACCATGAATGGGAGGTGATCGTGGTCGACGATGGTTCCCGTGACCGTACCGCGGAAATTGCCGGAAGCTTTGCTCCTTCAGTCCAAGTCATTTCCCATTCGCAGAATCAAGGAAAAGGCGCCGCTCTGAAAACGGGGTTTGCCGCTGTGAAAGGGGATGCCGTGATCATTCAGGATGCCGACCTTGAATATGATCCCGCCGAATATCCAAAATTGCTGGCCCCCATGATCAATAATTCCGCGGATGTGGTTTACGGCTCCCGTTTCCTGGGTGGCGATGCGCATCGGGTGATCTATTTCTGGCACTATGTCGGAAACTGGATGCTGACCCACCTTTCCAATATGATCACCAATTTGAATCTCTCCGACATGGAAACCGGCTATAAGGTGATCCGCACTTCACTCCTGTCCCAAATCACGCTTCACGAGAAAGACTTTGCGGTGGAACCTGAACTCACCGCCAAATTGGCGCGCCTGAAACCCCGCTTTTATGAAGTGGGTATCAGCTACTACGGCAGAACCTATCAGGAAGGCAAAAAAATCACCTGGCGCGATGGGGTGAAAGCCATTTGGTGCATCTGTAAATATGGCTTCATGGGATGATTGTTGGTGAACGGTGTTCTTCAGGGCATTAAAATTGGCAAGAAAAAAAACGTCAAAATAAAATTTTTCATCTTGCCATTTAAATTTTAAAACCGTAATTTGGTCTTCAAAGGTAAGGATGCCTGAAAAGGTAAGGATTCTCTACGAGTGAATGAGGTAAGGAATCTTTGCTAAACAAGGCATTTTGACCAAAAAGACGCAAGGGGAGAAATCACCCAACCAATGATGGTCGGGTCAAAAGAATCCAAAAATTGGAATTCCCGCGGGGAAACGCCGGGGTGCGGTAGCTTTTCCTTAAACGGCGATTGTCTTTTGTTTACCTTTGAAACGGCGGTGCAGGAGCCCCGCCCTCCATTATCCTCAATCGTTGAACCCTGCCTTTCCCTAACAGCCTAAAGTCTAACAGTCTAATCACCTAATCGTGTGATCCACTCCACTCTTACCAGCAAGGGGCAAACCACCATTCCCTTGAAGGTTCGCAAGGTTCTCAACCTCAAACCGCGCCAGCGAATCATCTACGAGGTGCGCAACGATGGGGTTTTGATCCGCGCCCAAACCGAAACCATCCTGAATGCCTTTGGAGCGGTTCACCCCCCAGCCCAAGCCCCACGCGATTGGGCGGTCCTTAAAAAGCAGACCTGCGAAGCAGCGCTTGAAAAATAGCGGGACGGATGTTTTTCGAAGGCAAGAGCCTCACGGGAGAAATTCAAATATTAATTACTGCCAGCCTTCAGTCTAAACAACCTGATCATGACCAGGGAAGAAATCATCAAGGCGTTGGAGAGGCTTAATGACAAACTGACGGTGATTGGGAAGACCGGTGAGTTGTGTGTTTTTGGCGGATCAGCCATGATGTTGCTTTTCAATGCGCGGAAAACCACCAAGGATGTGGATGCAATTTTTTCCCCAACCCAGGAGATTCGAAAATTGGCGGAAGAAGTCGGGATGGAATTTCAATTGCCCAAGGCATGGTTGAACGATGGAATCAAGGGGTTTCTTTCCGACAATCATCAGACGGGAAGCGCGGGAATGCCGCAGTATTCAAATCTGCGAATTACCGCGCCAACGCCGGAATATCTGCTGGCGATGAAATGCATGGCATCAAGGATTGGAATTGGTGAGCGCGATGAGGAAGACATCGGTTTTCTCCTCGGAAAAATGAAGATTGATTCCGTGGAAAAAGCGTTGTCGATAGTAAGTGAATTTTTCCCTCCGGAACGGGTTCCCGTAAAATGCCAGTATTTGTTGGCGGAAATCCTGCAAAAAACTTGAATGCCCAGCGATGTTTGCAATGAGTCCGCAGCCGTCCAAGAGGCGGCCCTCCTTAAAATGGAGGGTGGGGCTCCTGCACCGCTGATGGTCTCGGGAATTTGATCATGGAATCCAGACCCCAAAGCTTGGCGGAAGTGGCGCAACGGGTTTTATTGTCGAAAGACGGGCAGGATTGTTTCGGCGGCCAATTCAAGGATTTTTTGCACGAATTCAATAAAATGTCTTCTCAAGATCAAAAGAACGCCCTCGCGCGATGTCCACCCTCATTGAACGAATGGCGGAAGGATATTGGGAAGGTTTACGATGTTTATCTGGCGGCGGCGGCGATTGAACTGGCCCGCGCCTCCCATATGGAGGCGCCAGGATGGAGCATGCCGCGGCGTTTGGATCATCCGTGGTTTGCTCTTCCCGGCAAGTTCATCCGCAATATCCTCATCATGGAAAGCCCCCCCGCGTTTCGCGAACGCAATCTGTTTGTCTCTGAAAACGCCCTTTCGGTCGCCTGAGAACCATAAACCTTGAACCCCCTGACCCCAAATCCTTGGTGCCTGAGTGTCCCGAGTGCCTCAGTGCCTTCCCTTGAATCGTGAATCGCTGAACCCTGCCTGAATCTTGAATCGCGATGATTCGCCTCAATCCTTTTGGACGAAACATCGCTGCCGTATGCCCCGCTATCTCCTCGACACCGATGTGGTGATTTGCCTGCTCACCAACGAGCCGCCCGCCCATGCCGCGGCGGCCCGGGATTTTTTTCAGGGCGCAGCCGACGGTCATTACGAACTGCTGGCGCCCGATAATCTGCTCATGGAACTGGTGTGCATTTTGGAACGGGTTTACCAGGTGCCCCGCCCCCGGGTGGTGGAGTATCTGCGGCAACTGATGTTTACGCCCGGAATTGTTTTTCCAAACCAGGATGTGGCCGAGGACGCCCTCAGGCGTTATGCCGAAACCAACGCGGAATTTTCCGACGCATTCGCCGCCGCCCTTGCCGCCTCGCGCCGCATCCCCATCGCTTCCTTCGATCACGACCTGGACCAGTTCAAGGACATCACCCGCCTCGAACCCGCCGCCCTCGCCCTGAAACTGAAAATCGCCTGAAAAAACGCGCGGCGTCATTCCCGATCGCATGCGGATGACTGGTGGAGGCCAGCGAAATCAACCGTTGAACCGCCTCGCCATCCCCTGTGGTGATGAACCTCTTAACCCAAAATTCTTAGGATGCGTCAAAAAATAAAGTTTACAAGATGACGCAGGAATTTTTCTCGCCAACGAGGCGCAAGGAGGGAGCATATCCCCTGTGGATCTGTAACCGACGCGCAACAAAGTTGGCGAACAAGAGATCCAGTCAGGTTGTAAAGGTTATTTATTGACGCATCCTTGGTGCCTTAGTGCCCCGAGTGCCTCGGTGCCTTCCCCTGAACCCCTCAACCCCCTTTACCAATTTAGGAGTAAAATCATGAAAGTAGTCATTCTTGCGGGAGGCTTGGGCACCCGTCTGGCCGAGGAAACGGAAAGCAAACCCAAACCCATGGTGGAAATCGGCGGCTATCCCATCCTCTGGCACATCATGAAACTCTTCGAGGCCCAGGGATTCAACGAATTCATCGTCTGCGTGGGCTATAAGAGCGAGATGATCAAGCAGTACTTCATGAATTATTATATCTATAATTCGGATGTCACCTTCAACCTCCAGACCAACAGCTTCGAGGTGCACCAGGCCAAGACGGACAAGTTCAGGGTCACCCTGGTCGAAACCGGGCTTTCCACCCAGACAGCCGGAAGACTCAAGCGGGCGGAACGTTATGTGGGCAAGGAGGAGTTTTTGCTGACTTACGGCGACGGCCTCGCCGACGTCAACCTGCGGGAGCTCATCGCCTACCATCGCTCCCATGGCAAGATCGCCACCGTCACCGCCGTGCAGCCCGCCGGACGTTTCGGCCTTCTGGGGTTGGAGGCGAACGGACAGGTGAGTTCTTTCGAGGAAAAAACCCGGGGCGACGGCGGCTGGATCAACGGCGGTTTTTTTGTGCTGAAACCCCAGGTGTTCACTTATCTGCCTCCGGACGCGGATCAACAAATGTGGGAGCAAGCCCCCATGGAAAATCTCTCCCGCGATTCGCAATTGATGGCCTATAAACACCAGGGCTTTTGGAAATGCATGGACGCCGTGCGCGACAAGGGGGAATTGGAAAAACTCTGGCAGTCGGGACAGGCTCCGTGGAAGATTTGGGAATGAATCGGACTTTTTGGAAGGAAAAGAAGGTTTTTTTAACAGGTCATACCGGCTTCAAGGGCGGGTGGCTTTCCCTTTGGTTGAGGCATTTGGGCGCCGCCGTTTCAGGATATGCCTTGAAACCGGAAACATCCCCGTCTTTTTTTTCCGTGGCCCGGGTTGACGGTGACATGACTTCCAAGTTTGGCGATGTGCGGGATATCGAGCGGGTGCAGGCCATGATGAGTGGGGCCAGTCCCGAGATCGTTTTTCATCTGGCGGCCCAGCCCTTGGTGCGCGATTCCTATGCCGATCCCGTTGGCACTTATGCGACGAATGTGATGGGAACCGTTCATTTTCTCGAGGCCGCGCGCAAGACGCCTTCGGTGCGGGTTGCCGTGGTGATCACAAGCGACAAGTGTTATGACAATCGCGAGTGGGATCGCGGCTATCGCGAGGATGATCCCATGGGCGGAAGCGACCCCTATTCCAGCAGCAAGGGATGCGCCGAACTGGCGGCCGCCGCCTATCGAAAATCGTTTTTTGCCGATGACCGGGTGTCGGTGGCCACAGGACGCGCGGGAAATGTCATCGGAGGCGGCGATTGGGCCAGAGACCGGCTTATCCCCGATCTGGTGCGTGCCTGTGTTGCTGGTCAACCTCTGCATTTGCGTTATCCCCACGCCGTCCGGCCCTGGCAACATGTGTTGGAACCTCTGCATGGATATCTCCTGCTGGCCCGGCGTTTGTGGGAAGGGGGAAAAAAATGGGCTGAAAGCTGGAACTTTGGGCCGGCGGAAAAGGATCATTGGACCGTGTTGGACGTGGTGAAAAAGGCCGCGCCATTCTGGGGGCCGGAGGCCGCATGGACCGTGGATGACGCCAACCATCCCCACGAAGCCCATTTCCTGAAATTGGATTGCGCGAAAGCCCGTTCGCGCCTGGGATGGGCTCCAGCCCTGGATTTGAACACCGCCCTTGAATGGACCATGGCCTGGTACCGCGCCCAGGCCTCCGGCAAAACAGACATGCGCGAATTCAGCCTCAAGCAGATTCAGGATTACGAGCAGCGGCTTGGAGCCTGTAGTTCGGCTGTTTAGGCTGTTAGGCTGCAGAAATGGAGAGTCTCAACACCATAAAAGAAATAGCAAGGATTTTTTCCGCAAATCCCGCGGTGATGGGATGCAAGTTTGGGTTGGCGCCCGACAGCCTCTCACAAAAACTTCTGACTGGTGAATCCTGGCCATCCTGTCTATCGATGTAAATTTCACCCGTCATTCCATTCATCCCCATTTGTGCCTCTTGAGCCTTTTTGCGGCCATTCTGCAAACGGCAATGAACGTATTCCCAACAGCCTGACAATCTCTCATCCCAACACCGTCCGCAAAAAACATCATCATCCTTTTCCAACCAGCAACCATTGAACCGCTGAACCGTGAACCTCCTAACCCACCCCCCCTCTAACCCCTGAACCTTTTTGAGTACCCATCGATTTCCTAATAGTCTAACAGCCTGACAGTCTAATAGCCTAATTCATCCCCCGTGACCATCCACCCCATTCCCCTGCCCGGCGCCGCACTGATTGATGCGGCCCCTTTCCGCGATCATCGCGGCCTTTTCGCCCGGTTTTATTGCGAAAAGGAATTGGCGTCCCTGCTTGGCGGGCGCCGGATCGTCAACGTGAATTTCTCTCGCACCAATCGCGCCGGCGCTGTTCGCGGCTTGCATTTCCAACGCCCTCCCCATCAGGAAATGAAACTGGTCCGCTGCCTGCGGGGTTCGGTGTTCGATGTCATGGTGGACATCCGCCGGGAATCCCCCACGTTCCTGAAGTGGCACGGCGAAATCCTTTCGGCTGAAAACATGAAAATGTTTTGCATCCCGGAAGGGTTTGCCCATGGATTCCAAAATCTTGAGGACAATAGTGAATTGCTTTATCTGATGACTGCTTTTTATGTTCCGGAGAAGAAAGGCGCCATCCGGTACGATGACCCAAAAATTGGAATAACTTGGCCTCGCGAGGTAACTGACATTTCTGAGGATGACGCCGCGCTGCCATTTCTCGGGGATAAGGCTGCTGTTGATCTGAGATTTTGATGGAGTTTTTGGAATGAGATGCCGTCATTGCGATTTTGATTTAACCGAGCCATTTATTGATTTGGGCAGCGCTCCGCCTTCAAATGCTTATCTGAGCCGCGAGGCGCTTGCCAGACCGGAGAAATGGTATCCTTTGCGGGTTTACGTTTGTTCCAAATGCTGGCTGGTCCAAACCGAAGATTTTGCCGGACGCGGAGAATTGTTTGACTCCCATTATGCATATTTCAGTTCATATTCCACCACCTGGCTTGCCCACGCGGAAGCTTATGTCGGAAAAATGGCCGCCCGATTCAGCCTTTCAACAGAAAGCGTTGTTGTGGAAATTGCCGCCAACGACGGTTATCTGTTGCAATATGTCAAAGCCCGTGGCATTCCCTGTTATGGGGTTGAACCAACCGCGAGCACGGCTGCCGCCGCCAAAAACAGAAATTTGGACATCATTGAGGAATTTTTTGGCGTCCAACTGGCCAGGCGATTGACGGTTGCCGGCCGGCCGGCGGATTTGATGGTGGCCAATAATGTTCTCGCCCATGTTCCGGACATCAATGATTTTGTGACGGGTTTTGCGTTGCTTCTCAAACCCAACGGAGTGGCGACCTTTGAGTTTCCCCATGCGCTTAACTTGATCGAGAAAAGACAGTTCGACACGATCTATCATGAGCATTATTCCTATCTTTCCTTGCTGGCCGTGGAGGGTGTTTTTAAGACCAATGGCCTGAGGATTTTTGATGTCGAGGAAATCCCCACACATGGAGGCAGTTTGAGGATTTTTGCCCAGCGGGCGGACACGGGAAAACACGCGGTGCTGGACCGCCTGGACGCATTGCGAAAGAAGGAACTGCAGGCGGGAATTTGCAGCAGGTCTTTTTACGCCGATTTTCAGAAAAAAGCCGTGCGAATAAAAAATGATTTGCTGGCTTTTTTGATCGACGCCGGGCAAAAGGGGCGCAAAGTCGCCGCCTATGGCGCCGCAGCCAAGGGAAACACTCTGCTGAATTATGCCGGAGTCCGTCCCGATCTCCTCCCCTATGTCGCTGATAAAAGTCCGGCCAAACAAGGCCAATGGTTGCCCGGCAGCCGCATCCCGATCGTATCCGAAGATCATCTTCGGAATAACCGGCCGGATGATATTCTCATTCTGCCCTGGAATATCAGGGATGAAATATTGGAACAATTGGCCTATGCCCGCGCTTGGGGAGCCCGGTTTGTCATTGCTGTTCCAAAATTGGAATTGATCGAATGAAACGGATCCTTGTCACGGGCGCCACGGGTTTCATTGGACGGGCTGTGTTGCCCCTTTTGGCCAGGGAAGGATGGGAGATTCAGGCGGTTTCCTCGCGGATTCCATCTCGCGAAGCCGATGGAATCCATTGGCGCCAGTGTGACCTGCTGAATCTGGAGGACGCCCGCAAACTGGTGAAAGAGGCTGCCGCAACCCATTGGCTGCACCTGGCCTGGTATGTCAAGCCTGGCCAATATTGGAATTCCCCGGAGAATTTCCGATGGGTGACCGCCACCCTGGCCATGGCCGAGGCATTTCAAGCCGCCGGAGGAAAACGCCTGGTTGCGGCCGGAACATGCGCTGAATATGATTGGAATTATGGTTATTGCCGGGAGGATATCACCCCTTTGACACCCGGCACCGTGTATGGAAAAAGCAAGAATCTGCTTCAACAGATGCTTGCGGCTTACGGTGAAGCGCGCAATTTGGAAGTGGCTTGGGGACGCATATTCAACCTTTATGGGCCTCACGAAAACATGGAACGACTGGTTCCGATGGCTATCCATGCGCTGCTTCGTGGCGAGCCAGTTCCGTGCACACATGGCGGACAGATCCGCGATTTTCTCCATGTTGACGATGTCGCATCGGCTTTTGTCCAATTGGTGTCTTCAACAGCCACCGGCGCGTTCAACGTCGCATCGAATGTTCCCGTTGCCATCAGGGATATTCTGGCCGTGATTGCCGGCCGGCTTTCGGGACAAAACTTATTGCGTCCGGGAATGATGCCTGCGGCTGCGGACGATCCGCCGCTGGTTGTGGGAGATAATCGACGGCTGTGTTCCCTGGGCTGGAAGCCGGGAATCGGGCTTGAAAGCGGAATCGCCCAAACCGTCCAATGGTGGAAAGACCGATCGAAGACGGCGCCGGACAATTAAAAAACAACCGGACATTTTGGCGGAAACAACCATGAAAGCGGAAATAAAACCACGCATTGAATTACAGGGGCGCACGCGTCTCGAGGAAGTTATTCCCCTTGCCACGCCATTCATGATCTTTCTTGATCCATCGAGCGCCTGCAATTTTCAATGCCGGTTTTGCCCGACCGGAAACCGGGAGCTGATACGCCGCACGGGACGTTTTCAGGGATTGTTGGATTATGATCTCTGCCGGAAGATTGTGGATGACTTGGGCCAATTTGACAAAAAAATCAAGGTTCTGCGCATGTACAAGGATGGCGAGCCCCTGTTGAATCCAAAATTTCCCGAGATGGTCGCTTATGCCAAACAAAGCGGACACGCCGAACGGGTGGATACGACGACCAATGCGGCCTTGCTGAATCCCGAACTCAATCTGCGCCTGGTCGGCGCCGGACTGGACCGCCTCAATGTTTCCATTGCGGGCATAACCGACGAAAAATACCTGGAATTTTGCGGCAGTAAAATTGAGTTGAAAAAGATCGCGGCCAATCTCAGACACTTTTATCAGCACCGCGGAAGTTGTGAGGTGGTTGTAAAAACCATTGCCGAAAACATCCGGGAGTCGGAACACCGGAAATTTTATGAAATGTTTGGTGATATTGCCGACCGTATTTTCATCGAACACATGGCCCCATGCTGGCCGGAATTCGATTATTCCGGATTGAACGCGGATTTCTCAGTCGGCATCTATGGCAACGAGGTGAGCGAGACAAAGGCGTGTCCTTATGTGTTTTATTCCATTTCAGTCAATTCGGATGGCACGGTCAGCGCCTGTTTTCTTGACTGGGAAAGGCGGCTGATTGTGGGCGACGCCAGACGGCAATCGCTCAGGGAGATCTGGGAGGGCGAGGCCATGCGGAAAATGAGGATCATGATGCTGGAATTTCGCCGGGATGCCCATCCGGTCTGCCGCAATTGCGGGCAGCTGACCAACTGCCGGCCGGATAATATCGACGCCTACGCTGAAACCCTGCTTGGAAAAATAAAAAAACGGAATGATGGAGGTCTGAACCTTTGAATGACATCGGAGATTGAAAATTGAGATATGGGTAATATTGAATCAATAGACGGACAGAATTCAAAACTGATGCAATCCGATGCTTGCAATCCGGAACGGATTGCTGAAAGGTTTGCCCATATTTGCGCAGCGGTGAAAAATCATCAATTGTTGACGTTGAATATTGAAGTGACGTCGATATGTAATTTGAGATGTGCTTTTTGCGGAATGCACGGCAGAAAAGAAACTGCAAACAAAAAGTCTGAAAATGAAAAAATAAAAAAACACATGTCCTTGGAATTGTTTAAGGATATCGTAAAAAAATGTCATGGAATGAGCCGTTTCAAGGCGCTTTTTTTGCATGGATTGGGTGAACCCTTGTTGAATCCTCACCTTGTGGAAATGGTAAGAATAGCCAGAATGGCTGGCATTGCAGAATCGATTATCTTGATAACCAACGGTGTCTTATTGAAGTCGGAGTTGTTCAAGGCGCTTGTTGATGCGGGTGTTGATGTGTTTAGAATCAGCTTGGATATTATTGATCCTGATATGTATTGCCGGATTAAGGGCGCGGACTTGTGCGAAAATGTTATCAAAAATATCGATGCATGTTTGACGATGATAAAGATGGAATCGTTAGAAATATCGATGAGTATCGAGTGCAAACAGTCGGATGCGGGCGAATATTATTCGCGCCAGACAAGAGAAATTTCGAAATATTTTTTAGATAAGATTTCCGGGCTGCCAAAGGTCAATATCCGTGTTGTAAAATTGTTTAATTGGAACGAAAGGGACGCTCAACTCGTCGCAATAGAGGAGATGAAGGGAGGATTCCTGAGAAAATTGCCATGTGAGCAGCCTTTTTGCATAATGATGATCCATTCGGATGGAGATGTGTCGCCATGTTGCTGCGATGCGAAAAAGGAGTTGATTATTGGAAATATTTCCTCGGCGGATCACTTGCGCAAATTTTTATTTTCAGAGAAACTTGCCGAAATACGAAAGTCCCTTTTAATGCAGGATTATCGCGGAATTCTTGTGTGCCAATATTGTGATTCGAATTCCGGTGTTGATGACGTTCTTTTAAAAAACAGGGAATTGGCACTTGAAATTTTATGCCAGGCGTCCTGTGGAGAAATAGCATGACAGCATTTCGGCCTGAATGTCCGATCTGCCAGGGGACGCGCATCCGGCGGATTTTTTATCTTGAATGCGGAAAAATCGACCGTTCACGCCTTTATTCAAAAGTGCGGTTGAATGTCTGCAGCCGTTGTGGACATGGGTTTAATGGAATAACGCCGAGGGAAATCCGTGCGTTAAACATGTATTACTGCCGGGATTATGCAAGAGAGAATTTGTGTTTGCCGAAAAAAATGGCTCCATCATTGGGAAAAAAAGGCAGTTATGTTTTTCAAAATTATGATCGCGCGCTTTCAATCCTTTTGCCGTATTTGAATTTTCAATCTAAAATCCTCGACGTGGGTTGTGGAACCGGAAATCTTATTCATTATCTTGTCCGAAAGGGATATGATCAAGCCGTCGGAGTGGATATGAGTGCTATATATGTGGATGAGGCGCAAAAAAAAGGTGTTCCTGTCAGGCGAGGCAAGGCCGAAGAACTGCCTTTTGACAATCAAATGTTCGATGCGGTGATTATGGAGCAGGTGTTGGAACATGTGATCAATCCGGCGCGCGCGTTTAAAGAGGCAAGAAGGGTTTTGAAAAATAATGGAATTTTGTTTGTCGGAGTCCCGGATGCGGCAAGATACGGCGATATCCGCTTTTTCGATTTTTATTGGCTGCTGATACGGGAGCATATTCAGCATTTCGATATTCACCATTTGAATGCGTTGGCTGGATACGGGGGGTTTGAATTATTGCAAAATCAGCGGAATGAACATGTGCTTTTGAATGGAAAAATGTCAATGCCAAATTTATCGGCAATTTATCGCTCAGGCCGATGTTGCGGACTGTCAAGACTGGTTTGCAAAAATGACCTTGCCTTCCGATTTGAAAAATATCTGGCGCATGAAAGCGGTTGTCTCTCGCAAAAGAGGGAAAAAATTAAAAAACTGGAAAAAAGCGGACGGCCCGTATGCGTTTGGGGTATTGGAAGGGAATTTTTATATCTTTATGAGTCTGCAGGGTTGAAAAATTGCAAGATCACTGCGCTTATTGATGCAAATTTTCACAAGCAAAAATTTTCAAAGATAAACGGAATGCCGGTTGCGCCGCCTTCCATTTTGCGAACTGCGGATGAAGACAGTGTTCTATTGATTACGGCGACAGCCTATGTGGAAGATATAAAAAGAGCGATCCGAAATTATGATTTCAATGGAAAAATTATGACATTATAAAATAATGAGTAAAGAGAGGAAGATGACTGTATCGCGATTTTTTATAAGGGCATTGTTCAAAAAGTCTACAAAGGAAAAATATCCACCAAAAGATCGTGCCCGATGAATCTGAGACGGTATGAACGAGTATAATAATAAAATGAAGATGAATTTAGAAATAAAAGCGGTGCCTGCGGATGCCTGCAATCAGGAAAAAAAAGATGAAAGGCTCACCCATATTTTGGATGCGATCAGGGATCGGCAGTTATTGGCGTTAAACATTGAGACCACTTCATTTTGCAATTTAAAGTGTATTTTTTGCAGAATGCATGCTGAAAGGGTCGGCAAAACCGATGAGAAAGGACAAAGTGGGGGGGGGAAAATAAAAAAGCATATGTCCTTGGAACTTTTCAAGAAAATTATGGAAAAGTGTCGGGGGCTGGACCGCTTGAAGACGCTTTTTTTGCATGGTTTGGGGGAACCGTTGTTGAATCCGCATCTTGTCGAGATGGTCAGAATCGCCAAAACCTGCGATATTGCGGAAAAGATCACGTTGATAACCAATGCTGTGTTATTGAAACAGCAATTATTCAGAGAGCTTGTTGCAGCGGGAGTTGATAATTTTCGAATAAGCTTGGATGTCATTGACCGAGATCAATATCGCAAAATCAAGGGCGCGGATGTGGGAGAGGTCGTTTTAAAAAATATTGACGACTGTTTGGTTGAGATAAAAAATAATTCGCTACCAGTCTCATTGAGCATTGAATGTATGGAATCGGCTGTTGATAAAAATTATGCGGATGAATCGGAAAAAATAACGGAATATTTTTCAGAAAAAATCCGTCGTTTGCCCAAAGTGGATGTCCGGCTTGTGAAATTGGTTAATTGGAATGAGCGAGGTGAGCGATATGAAAAATTTCAAAGAAAATTCCCATGCGAGCAGGCATTTTATATGTTGATGATTCATTCGGATGGAGATGTGTCGATGTGTTGCAAAGATGACAGAAAGGAATTACTGATAGGAACTGTTTCGTCAGTGGATAGTTTGAGGGATTTATTATCTTCAGAAAAACTCATTGCAATGCGGAAAGCTCTTTTATTGCAGGATTACAGCCTAATTTCAGCGTGCCGACATTGCGACCTGCGCACTAGCGTGGATGCCGAGTTGCTGGAAAAGAAGGATTTTTTATTGGGGTTTTTATTTCCAGTCAAAAAAAGTCTGGATAATCCATGAATTCTTGGAAAGTTTGAAGTTCAAAGCGTGATGGAACTATCGTGTATGAGAAAAATAAAATAAAACTGAAACAATAGGAAACCTTTATGATAAAAACAGATGATTCACTGATTCCTTCGGAAATATTGATGACAACACAGTTTATTGGTCATACAACAAAAGAGATGTTCGTTGAAAAAGGAGATGAATTATTTGAACTGTTTTGCAAAAATTCCGACATAACCCCGAATGCAAAAGTGTTGGATGTGGGATGCGGTCTTGGGCGGCTAGCGCGTCCATTTGCCCGATACCTTTCCGGATGTGGAGAGTATTGGGGTGTGGATGTTGAAAAGACCTCCATTGAGTGGTGCAAAGACCGGTATGGCAAAAGGTTTATGAATTTTCATTTTTCACACATAAATGTTTACAACAAAAGCTACAATCCGACAGTGGAAAAGACGGAGTTGCCTTTTAAGTTTGCTTTCGAAGAAAACACTTTTGATTTTGTGTTTGCGCTTTCGGTTTTTACCCATATGCATTCAAGAGATATAAGCCAATACATGTGGGAGGTCGGACGTATTTTAAAGCCTGGAAAAAGTTTTATCTGCACATGGTTTTTGTTAAATACTGAATCAAAATCAAATCTGAAAATGGGCCTGAGTCGGGAGGATTTTAAATATGAAATTCCCGATGGGTTGACCAAAAACAGGGAAACACCTGAAATTGGAATGGCTTATCCGGAGGAATTAGTTCGAAAATTTTATGAGAAGTCGCATTTGACGATTCGTGATCCAATTCGATACGGCCTTTGGAGCGGGCGAAAAGATTTTTTTCGATATCAAGATTTTGTATTTGCCAGCAAAACTGGATGAAATAACTTTTCCTTTTCGTGGTTTCATGATCATGCGCTTTTGATCGGCAAATGACATCGATTTTGCATATAACACCGCATCTCGGTGGAGGCGTAGGACGGGTTCTGCTGGGTTATTTGACCCACGCCAGGGAAAATTCCAGTTTCGAGCATAATGTTTTATGCCTTGATTCGGTGAATGATCATGCCCTTGGCGTTTTGCAGAAGATGAAAATTGCCGTTGTTGACAATGCGAGGTGTGATTTTTCCATGATCATGAAGGCGATCGCCAATGTTGATGTAGTGCTGATGCACTGGTGGAATCATCCGCTTTTGTACGCCTTTTTGGTTTGTGAATCCTTGCCGCCTGCGAGAATTGTTTTTTGGAGCCACATTTCAGGTTTTTATCCACCTTATGTATTTGCTCCTGCTCTGTTTGCTTATCCTGATATTTTTGTTTTCACTACGCCACTTTCGTTGGATGTTAAGGATGTGACGGATGCCATTGAGGCCGGGTGCACGAAATTTCGGGTTATTTGGTCCACCGGGGGAATTGACCATGTTGCGTCGGCGCAACCCCGCCCGCACAGGGGATTCAAGGTGGGGTATATTGGAACGGTGGATTATTGCAAACTCCATCGCAATTTTCTAAAAATGAGCATGCGCGTCAATGTCCCGGATGTTCATTTTGTGGTTTGCGGCGGCTCGGATGAAAAAACCATTGCCGAGGAAGCCTGCCGCCTTGGATGCGCCGGACAATTTACTTTTTCCGGACTGGTTGACCGGATTTCGGATTATCTGCCCGAATTCGATGTGTTTGGTTATCCCCTGGCGCCAACCCATTACGGCACCTGTGATCTGGCTCTTGCCGAAAGCATGGCCGCCGGGGTGCCTCCGGTGGTTTTGGGCAACCGCATGGAACGCCACATGGTCGAGGATGGCGTTACCGGTGTGGTTGCGGAAACCGAGGATGATTATGTTTTGGCCGTTGAAAAATTATATCGCCAGCCTGAATGGCGCCGGAAATTGGCCGGCAATGCCAGGGAATCCGCCAGGAAAAGATTTTCCCTGGAGACGATGGCCAGTCAATGGGAGGCTGTTTTCAATGATGCGTTGAACTTGCCAAAAACCGCCAGGCAATGGAGGGGAAAATATTGCGGCAGGGATATTTCTCCCGCCCAGATCTTTATTGAATCGCTTGGCAATTACGGCGGAGCGTTTCAACGAAGCCTGGACGCAAAAAGTGTCGAAGAGAGAAAAAGTGCCGATGAAAACATTAAAAAACTAGCCGAAAGCTCTCCGATTTGGCGTTCAAAAACCCGTGGAACTCCTCAGCACTATCATGGTTATTTTACGGATGATCCCTTCCTGGCGAGGTGGAGCAATCTGGTGGCGGAAATAACGAGGCATCCGGCGGGTTGAAGAATAATCGCGCATGTCTTAAGAAGGGTTTTAACCAGACAAGAGAATGAATGACTATGAATGATCAAGATGCAAATCCCATTGAGGTTTTCAAACGTGAATGTGTTGAACGAGTTGCCGCCAATGGCAGGGATCAGGCGCTGAAAGAAGCCGCAGTTCGAATGATGAGGGAAATGGCGAGGGTCAAGTATAGTTATAATATGACCTGGCTGGGGCGCCCCATCTTGCAGGGGCCCCAGGAATTGGTTGCCATGCAGGAGATTATCTGGAAAGTTAAGCCGGATTTGATCATCGAAACAGGCATTGCCCATGGCGGATCGCTGGTTTTCTATGCATCCATGCTCGAAATTCTCGGTCGGGGGAAGATCGTCGGCATTGATATTGACATTCGTCCGCATAATCGCGCGGAAATTGAAAAACATCCTTTGTTTCACCGCATGACGCTTGTGGAAGGGTCGAGTGTGGATCAAAAAAACGCCGAAAAAATTTGTCAGATGACGGTTTCGGCAAAAAAGATCATGGTGTGTTTGGATTCAAATCACACGCATGATCATGTTTTTAAAGAATTGGAAATCTATGCGCCTCTGGTTTCAGTCGGGAGTTATTGCGTGGTTTTTGACACGGGAATCGAATTTTACGACGATCCGGAAACTTCAGGGCGGCCATGGGGGCCGGGAAACAGCCCCATGAGCGCCGTCTGGCATTATCTTAAAAACCATCCGGAATTCAGGCCCGATTTGAACGTCGACAATAAATATCTTCTGATTGGTTCGCCGTCGGGTTATCTCGAGAGGATAAGTTGATTTGTTGATTGGAATGGGAAATATGAAAAATAAGAATATTACTTTGATTTTGCCAACCTATAATCGGGCAAAATACTTCATGCGTCTTCTTGAATTTTTAACTTCAGCTTCATTCGAGATGGATATTTTGATCTTGGATTCGAGCATTGATGAAATAAAAATAGAAAATGGACGTTGCATGGAGAAAATAGAGCCATCTTTGAAGATTAAGCGGCTTCAGTATTCTTCAACTATGGTGGGGATTGACAAAATACTTGATGGATTGTCAAAAGTGAAAACAGAGTTTGTGGTGTTTTGCGCCGACGATGATTTTATCATGCCGCAAGGCATTGCCATGGCAGCCGATTTTCTTGAAAAAAACCCGGATTATTCCGTGGCGCATGGTTATTATCTGACTTGCTCATTAAACCGGCAGCCTAATAACTCAATAAATTGTGTTATTGACCCGGAGTATTATACTCCGTCATGGGACCATGGCGATCCTGTTTTTCGCCTCTGCCAGCATTTCGGCCATTATCAGGCTACATTTTACGGCGTGCATCGGACTGAAAAGCTCAAGGAAAATTTAATGAAAAACGTCCGGCAGTTCCCCTGTGTTTCTGATCTGTTTGGAGAGGTTTATCTCTCCATGCTGGATGTCATCCACGGAAAGATCAAGCGGCTTCCCGTTTTTTATTATTGCCGAAGCTTTTCGGGACCGTCTTCCGGTTGGGAAACCTGGTTTGCTCGTGACGACTTTTCCACGCATTATTCACGGTTTAGAAATGGCTTGGCCGCGGAGCTTGCCGGGGGAACGGATTATTCCGATGAAAATTGCCGGAGAATAATCGATGTTTTCTTTACAAACTATATAATGGACTTTTGCTATTATCTTGGGTCCGACGCCCATCGGCTGCCTTTGCCGGCTGAATTGGCGTCCCGTTATCCCAACGAAAAAATTGCCAGGAAATTTGAGCCCAATCCGGCTTTGATTCAGGAATCGCTCTGTTTCGGGAAAAAGGATTTTGCGGCGATGATGAAACTCATCAAAAAATATCCGGTTGAATTGGAAGGGAAATATCCCGGGATGGCCTGATTTTTAAGAGATGGATTCAGAAGCCAGTAGTTTGAATTCAGAATGAGCGCGAGAGCATCAACATTTGTGGACTTGATTGTGTGGCAGAAGGCTCATCAATTTGTGCTTTCGATTTATCGGTTATCCCGGAAATTTCCCCAATTTGAAACATATGGCCTGTCATCCCAATTCAGGCGGGCCGCGGTATCCATTGCGGCAAATATTGCGGAAGGATTCAGAAAACGCGGAAAGGCGGACAAGCTTCGCTTCTATAACATTGCGCAAGGTTCCGTTGAAGAATCCCGATACTACTTGATTCTCACCAGGGATCTTCAATATGGCGATGTTTCTGAATTATGCCCGTGATTGAAGAGAACTGCAAATTGTTGGAGGCCTATTCACAGGCGGTTCGGGCTTCTGACTCTTGAATCCTGACTTCTGACTTCTGAATCCTGATTCCTCCCCCCATATGCCCCAAAACCCAAAAATAAAAGAATTGGATGATCTTGCCGCCTTGGTTCAAAAATTGAAGGCGGAAGGCAAAAAAGTGGTCCATTGCCACGGAGTTTTCGACCTCCTCCATATCGGACATATTCGCTATTTTGAGCAGGCCCGCAAAATGGGCGATGTTTTGGCCGTGACCATTACCCGCGATGAACATGTGAACAAAGGGCCGGGGCGTCCGGTTTTCGCCCAGGATTTGCGGGCCGAAGCCATCGCCGCCCTGTCGGTGGTGGATTATGTGGCCGTCAATCGATGGCCGACTGCGGTCGAAACCATCAAGTTGTTGCGCCCCGATTTTTATGTAAAAGGGCCGGATTACAAGGAGGTGTCAAAGGATGTGACCGGCGGCATTGTGGCGGAAAGGGAAGCCGTCAAATCCGTGGGTGGGGAAATCCGTTTTACCGAGGATGTCACCTTCAGCTCCTCCAGCCTGTTGAACCGTTTCTTTGCCGGTTGGTCGCCGGAAGTTGAGAAATTCATCGCCGGTTTTTGTCAGCGTCACAGTCCGGACGAGGTCTTGGAATGGCTGGAGCGCGCCGCGGCGTTGCGTCCCCTGGTGGTTGGCGAGGCGATTATTGATGAATACGTTTTCTGCCAGGCGATTGGCAAATCCTCCAAAGATCCCGTGCTGGCGGTCCTGCAGGGGCATGTGGAGACTTATGCCGGAGGAACCTTGGCCATCGCAAACCATCTTTCCGGGTTGTGCGAGGAGGTCCAACTGGTCACGCAATTGGGCGGCGCCGAGCGACGGGAGGATTTTGTGCGCAGCGCCCTTCGGCCAAACGTCAGGCCGGTTTTTCTCACAAAATCCAGCAGCCCCACGATTCACAAGAGACGCTTGGTGGATCAATACACCGGCAACAAACTGTTTGAGATTTATGTGATGGACGACCGACAGACCGGCTCGGACGATATGGCGCTGTTGAGCGAGGCATTGCAAAAGGCGTTCAAGGAGGCGGACTTGACGATGGTGGCCGATTATGGACATGGCATGTTGTCGCCCCAGCTCATTGAATTGCTTTGCGAATCCGCTCCTTTCCTTTGCGTCAATGTCCAGACCAACGCCGGCAACCGGGGCTTTAACTCCATTTCCAAGTATCGGCGGGCGGATTATGTCTGTTTGAACGCGGGCGAGGTTGAAATGGAAACCCGCCGGCGCAATGAAAACATCAAGCCTTCCGTCGAGGAAATGTCCAAACGGGTGAAATGCGCCCGGTTTACAGTGACGCGAGGCAAGCAGGGGATTTGTCATTACGACACCGATCAGGGCACCACCGAGATTCCCGCGCTGGCCAGCCGGGTGGCCGACCGCGTGGGCGCCGGCGACGCCGTGCTGGCGGTCACGTCCCTGCTGGTCAAGCTCGGCGCCCCATGGGACATCGTGGGTTTTCTGGGCAACCTGGCCGGCGCCCAGTTGGTGGCCGAGTTGGGCAACCGCAAACCCCTGGACCGCGTGGCCCTGAGCAAACACGTGACCGCTATTATGAAATGAACGCGCCCCGCCAAGCGGGGTGACTGAGGCTGTTAGGCTGCAGGCTATTAGACTATTAGGAAAATCGATGTCGCAAATGGCAAGATGGTTTTTCGCAAACGACAATTTGTTGTCGTGGAATTTTGGATTAGCACCTAAAAGCCTAACAGTCTAATAGCCTAAAAGTCTACCGTCAGCCTTCACTTATCAAGAATGCGGGATCATACCAAGCTTAGGGCCTTTGAATTAGCCGATGAGGTTGCGATTTCGACCTATCGAGCGACCAGGGGATTTCCAAAGGAGGAAATCTATGGATTGACTTCGCAAATGAGAAGGGCGGCCATTTCAATCCCGTCAAATATTGTGGAAGGATGCGCGCGTGAGACTCAGATCGAGTATCTCCGATTTCTTGAAATCTCATTCAGTTCCCTGAGAGAACTGGAATATCAATGCAGTCTTTCAAAACGCCTGGGATACTTTGATGATCAGAACATTTTTTCCAATCTCGATTCAAAAATCCAGGAAGCCGGAAAAGTTCTAAGCGCGCTCATTCGTTCCCTGAGAAAAAAAGACTATTAGACTTTTAGGCTATTAGGCTGTTAGGTGTAAACGCCGGTCTGAAAATGTCCTTTTTTTGGCGGTTTCAAAATGTCTGTTTTTATTGTTCAAAACTTCAAAAAAAGCTTTTGTTCATTGTTCCAACCTGAATAAACACGCTCAAATGTGTGGGACATGCATTTTTCAACCAACATTTCCAAACCGGCGGTTTTCATGCATTTGACCACCGGCGCGCTCATTAGGAGCTAAGCCGAAATTTTACGACAACAAATGCCATTCCCCTTAAGCCGATGAGGCTCTTTATCCTAATAGTCTAACAGCCTAACAGTCTAATAGCCTAATAAGACACCACGAACCGATGACAGCCAACGAAAAAGCAAAAGCATCCAGCACATCCCAAGCCCCCCAAAAACGCCCCAAGCGGATCTTCGTCCCCGGCGGCGCCGGCTATGTGGGGTCTGTTTTGACTCCGGAATTGCTGAAGGCTGGATACGAGGTTTGCGTTTACGACCTTTTCATCTACGGCGGGGAATCCCTTGCCCAAGTCAGGGATCATCCCGGCTTGCGGCTGGTCAAGGGGGATGTGCGGGATCTGGCGAAAGTCAGGGAGGCTGTGCGGGGCTGCGACGCCGTGATTCATCTGGCCTGCATTTCCAACGACCCCAGCGTGGAACTGGACCCCGACTTGAGCCTGACGATCAATTATCAGTCATTTGGACCGCTGGTGAAGGCCTGCAAGGAAGCCGGGGCGCGGCGTTTTGTGTTTGCCTCTTCCGGCAGCGTTTATGGAGTCAGCGAATCGCCCGACGTCACCGAGGAACATCCCCTGGTGCCGGTTTCGCTCTACAACAAATACAAGGCGAAGTGCGAACCGCTTCTGCTGCGGGAGCAATCGCCGGATTTCACCACGGTGATCATCCGCCCGGCCACCATTTGCGGATATTCGCCGCGCCAGAGGCTTGATCTGACCGTGAACATTTTGACGACCCATGCCGTGCATGCCGGTAAAATCACGGTTTTTGGAGGAACCCAGATGCGGCCCAACCTTCATATGAAGGACATGGTGGAACTTTATCTGCGGATGCTGGAATATCCCGAAAAATTGATCGAGGGCCGGATTTTCAACGCGGCTTACCAAAATTATTCGGTGGCGGAGACGGCGGAGGTGGTCCGGCGCGTGGTTTTGGAGGAAATGCCCGAAAAGAAATCCATTGAAATTGTCACCACGCCCAGCGACGACATCCGATCCTACCATATTTCCTCGGAAAAAATCCGCCGGGTGTTGGGATTCGAGCCGCGTTTCACGATCGAAGACGCCGCCCGCGATTTGATCAAGGCCTTCCGGACCGGCCTGCTGCCCGACCCCTTGAATAATATCCGCTATTACAATCTCAAACAGATGAAGAGCGTGAAGCTTTGTTAGAGGATTAGGTTGTTAGACTGTTAGACTTTTAGGCTATTAGGCTGTTAGGTGCTGATCCAAACTTTCATCCCCTTGGTCGTCATTCCCGCGGTTTAATTCAATGTTAAGGAATTTCAATGTTTGGCGAAAAAGGCGGTGCAGGAGCCCCGCCTGCGTGGCCAAAGCCACATCCGCCTTCGCACGAGTGCTACGGCGAGACAGGTCAGCGTGGCGACGGCCCGCCCTCCATTTGCTGCGAAATGAATGGAGGGCGGGGCTCCCGCACCGCCTTGCCGGTTTTCTGCATCGTGCACTTGTCTCGCCGAAGTGCCGCCACAAGCGAGACGAAGGCGGATCGAGCGTCAAGCCGTCGGGCCTTGGGTCCGGCTTAATTTACGAATCCTAACAGACTAAAAGCCTAATAGTCTAACGGTCTAATCTCCTAACAGTCTAATAGCGTAACCCCCCGCCCCGTGTCAAAAGCGAATAAAAAGAATCCCGGCGATTTATTCCTGGTCATCGGCAGCAATTCCTTTTCCGGGTCCCATTTTGTGGCGCACCTTCTTGAAAAGGGTGCGCAAGTCCTGGGCGTCAGCCGTTCTCCCGAGCCACATCGTGTTTTTCTGCCCTACCGTTGGGGGGACTGCCGGAACTTTCGCTTTCATCAATTGGATTTGAATCATGACCACCGCCAGATGGTTCGCTTGATTGAGAAGAAACGCCCTGCTTATGTCGTCAATTTTGCCGCCCAAGGCATGGTGGCGCAGAGTTGGGAAAAGCCGGTGGACTGGTTCATGACCAATACCGTGGCCATGGTGCGGTTGCACGATGCCTTGCGAAAATTTGATTTCATCAAAAAGTTTGTCCAGGCTTCAACGCCTGAAGTGTACGGAAACACCAGAGGCGCGGTACGGGAAACCGCCCCTTTCAATCCCAGCACACCCTATGCGATTTCCAAGGCGGCCTGCGACATGAGTCTTCTGGCCTATGCCAGAGCCTTCGATTTTCCCGTGGCATTGACCCGTTCCGCGAATGTTTGCGGCCCCGGCCAGCAGCTTTACCGCATCATTCCCAAGACCATCCTGTGCATTTTGACCGGACAAAAACTCAAATTGGAGGGAGGCGGTTTGTCGGTGCGTTCCTTCATCCATATCCGGGATGTTTGCGAGGGAACCTGGCTGGCAGCCACCAGGGCGCCATCCGGAAGCATCTATCATCTTTCCACCGACCGGCGGGTGACCATCCGATGCCTGGTGGAATTGATTTGCCGCCGCCTTGGCGCGAACTTTGCCGATTGCGTCGAAGTGGCGCCGGCGCGCAAGGCTCAGGATGCCGCTTATCTCCTGGACTGGCGCAAGGCCCGCGAAGAATTGAAATGGCGGCCGCGGATATCCCTGGAAAAAATTGTGGCGGAAACAGCCGCCTGGACACGGAAAAATCTGGCGGTCTTGCGAAAACAACCGGCGGTTTACCGGCACAAACAGTGATTTGCATGGATCGGATGAAATGTGAAATTCACATCGATAGACAGGATCAATGCCGGCCTCTAGATTCCTTGAAAACCAAAATATGATATTAAAAAATCAAAATTTTGAACCGCCATGGCACCAGATCATTTTTAATTTTTACTTTTGAATTGCGAGGCTTTGCCTTGCCTGCCTCGCCGCAATCGGATGAAGGCGGGTTGGTCTGAGGCAAAGCCTCGCTAGAATTAAGCCATCCCATTCATCCTGTTCATCGATGTTCAACATATCGGTTCAGGACTTAATCAAGCACAAACAATAAATTTATGAGCGAAAAAGAAAACTGCCAGCCGGAAAACAAACCTTCCTCCGACGCCCTGAATTCGCTGCTTGACCAACTGATGGCGTCAAAAAACATTTTATCCGAATTGCTGATCAATTCGGAGAAGGTGAACAATGATTTCCTTTTGCTCGTTCAGGAAAAGAGGCGCATGGCCATTGAGCATGGCATTGTCAAGGTGGCGGAGACGCTGACCCTTCTCGCGCATGGCGCGAAACAGTGCATCACCGCCCGGCATCGTTTCAAAAACCTGGCCATGCTCGATGTCGAATCGATCCTGTTCGCCGGGGAGGCTGTTCCCGAGGAGTATTACAGCTGTGTGTTTCTCGACGGCAATATCATGTTCGGCCATGATTATATTGGATTTTGTTGTGTTCCCCACACGTCTCCCGACAAGGGCAACGTGACCATCGGCCCGTTTTCCGGCGGGGACATCCCCTTGGATCTTGTCTTTTCAACAAGGGCAAAACTGAGGCTTGATAACAACCGGCCGGGCTGCGATACCCGGTGCACGGGCTGTCCTTTTCTGACCAAAAAAAACTGGCGCAAAAAATTCGCCTTCGACCGCCTGGTGCTGGCGCATATCGCGCTTTGCAACCTGAGATGCTCTTATTGCGGGGTTCCAACGTCCTCCCCGCAAACCTATGACGTCATGCCGATCCTGAATTATCTGGACAAGCATGGTTTCCTTGCCAATGACACCTATGTCGAAATGGCGGGCGGGGAACCGGGCTTGTTCAAGGAATTCGAGGAAATCATGCAGTTTATCTTGAAACGGAAAATGTTCGTGCAAATGGCAAGCAACGCGACCATTTATTCGGAATCCGTGAAGGCAGCCCTGACCGAGGATCGATTGACCTTGTGCACCAGCATTGATTCGGGGTCCAGGGAAAGTTTCAAACGGATACGAGGCAAGGACCTGTATGATCAGGTTTGGGAAAATCTCGGACGCTATGCCGCGGTCAACAAGCGCCGTGTTGAACCCAAATATATCATCATGGACGAAAACTCCGGCGAACCGGAGTTGCTCGGCTTTGTTGAAAAGTGCGTGGAAAAAGGAATGGCTCATTTCGTCATTTCCAGGGATGTCCGGAAATATCGCAATTCAACCCTGGTTGAAAACGCGTTTCCCGAACAACTGCTCAATGCCGTCATCTTTCTGGCGCATGAGGCGGCCATCCGCGGATTGGCGTTTCACTTCAGCCATTTCACCGACAAGGAGATGATCAAGGTGAGGGTCGAAGTCATAAGAAAACTGATGAACAAGGATCTTGTGCGATATCAGGACCTGATCAAGAAAATCATGGAAGAGATCAAGTAAATAACCCCGCCATGAGATGGATCGGCGAAATATGAAATTAGTGTGGAAAATCATGGAATGGAGGGAAAATTTTCCAAAATGCCGCGCCATCATTCGTCAACTTATAGGCATAAGTCATGATTGAGGCTGATGAAATTCCGTTGCGCCGCCTGGCGGCGGCGATTCGGGGAAGGGTGATTGGAATGTCCGCCCAGGCAAAAACTGCGCATCTGGGGTCGGCGCTCTCGTGCGTCGACATCCTTGTCGCCGCCTATTGGAAGATCCTCCGCCTTGATCCGTCAAAGTCTGGAGATCCATTGCGCGATCGGTTGATTTTGAGCAAGGGCCACGCTGTAAGCGCTCTTTATGCCACGCTGGCGGAAAGGGGTTTTTTCCCGATGGCATGGTTGGATCAGTACAATCAGCCTGGCGGACGTTTGCCGGAGCAGCCGTTTCCCGGCTGCTTGCCGGGGGTCGAAGCCGCCACCGGTTCCCTTGGGCATGGTTTGCCGTTGGGGACCGGCATGGCATTAGCCGCAAAAATTCGGAACCAATCCTTCCGTGTTTTTGTTCTGATGAGCGATGGGGAATGCAATGAAGGGGCGGTTTGGGAATCCGCCATGTTTGCGCCCGCAAAAAAACTGGATAATCTTTGTGTGATGGTGGATTTCAATCGCTGGCAGGCCACCGACCGCAGTCTGGAGGTCATGAGCCTCGAACCCCTGGCCGAAAAATTCAGGGCTTTTGGATGGGATGCGGTGGAAACGGATGGCCACGATATTGGATCTCTGATTGACGCCCTGTCCAAAACAGGCGCAGTTCCCGGCAAACCTCTGGCGGTGATCGCGCACACGGTCAAGGGCAAGGGCGTGTCTTTTATGGAAGACGACAACAACTGGCATTACCGCAGTCCCAATGCCGAAGAAGTGGCGCGAGCCAGAAAAGAACTGGGGTTGCAAGATTGATCCGTCAGATTGCTGTATGCGCAACGCTTTTGCCCAGGTGATTACGGAATTGGCGGCAACATGTCCCGAAGTGGTGCTGCTGAGCGGAGATATTGGCAACCGGCTTTTTGACCGCTTCAAAGCCGCGCACCCGGCGCGTTTTTATAATGGGGGAGTGGCCGAGGCCAATCTGGTGGGAGTGGCTTCCGGATTGGCCATGAATGGGTTCCGCCCTTTTGTTTATACCATCGCCTCTTTCATCACTTACCGGGTGGTGGAACAAATCCGGTTGGATTGCGCCTACCATCATCAGCCGGTCACCTTGGTGGGCACGGGCGCCGGATTATCCTATGCCTC
Source organism: Verrucomicrobiia bacterium (assembly GCA_028687435.1). GTDB lineage: Bacteria > Verrucomicrobiota > Verrucomicrobiia > JABWAM01 > JABWAM01 > JAQUAF01. The sequence goes on from JAQUAF010000006.1 coordinate 63,603, forward strand.
ATTGGGCGCGACCCATCATACCTTGGAGGATATCGGCATGTTGCGTTGCATTCCCTCCCTGAAAATCCTGTGTCCGGGGGATGCGGTTGAGTTGAGATCCCTGTTGCCGTTGATTTTGGCCCAGCCCGATCCGGTTTATTTGAGGATTGGAAAAAAAGGTGAGCCGGTGGTTCATCAAAAGAAAAATCTGGCGTTGGAAATTGGCAGGGCCTTGCCGGTCAGGGAGGGCAGGGACGCGGTGATTTTAACCACGGGCAATATGCTGCCTGTCGGTGTGGAGACCGCCGGAATTTTGACCGCGCGCGGCATTTCAACCGGAGCGCTGAGTTTCCATACGGTAAAGCCGTTGGACGAACAGACTCTGGCCGATTGTTTTGCTTCTCACCGGGGGGTTTTTACCTTGGAGGAACACAGCGTGGTGGGAGGCTTTGGGACGGCGGTGGCCGAATGGCTTGGCGAACATCCCTCGCCAAAAGCCGTGTTCCGGCGTTTTGGTTCGCCGGACGCCTTTATTCACGAGGCGACCGAGCAGGATCATGCCAGGAAACGTTTTGGCCTGACCCCGCCGCAACTGGCTGAACAAATTGAAAAAATATTGGCAAAGAGTTGACATGGCATACGTTGATTTCCTTTCTTCCATCCATAAAGCCACCAAGCGCGATTATATCGCGCGGGTGACCGATCCGGAATTTCCCAAGGCAAAAGTGGGACGTCTTGCAAAACAATGGGGGTTCGACTATTGGGACGGAGACCGGCGCACGGGATATGGCGGGATGCGCTATGACGGACGCTGGCGCAAGGTGGCCGATGCCATGGCCGGTCATTATGGTCTGAAAGCCGGTCAAAAGGTATTGGATGTCGGGTGTGGCAAAGGTTTTCTCCTTTTTGATCTGACTCAGGCCGTGCCCGGTCTTGAAGTGACGGGGTTGGATATTTCCGAATACGCCATCGCCCATTCCAAGGAGGAAATCCGCTCCTGTTTAAAAACAGGGCATGCCAATCATCTTCCTTTTCCGGACAAATCCTTCGACCTTGTTATTTCCATCAATACCCTCCATAATCTTTATTGTTATGATTTGGACAAGGCTCTGAGGGAAATTGAAAGGGTTGGCAAAAAAAACAAGTATTTGTGCGTCGAGTCCTACCGCAATGAGGAGGAAAAGGCCAACTTGCTGTACTGGCAGCTCACCTGCGAGTGTTTTTTTACTCCCGAGGAATGGCAGTGGTGGTTCAGGCAAACCGGTTACACCGGGGATCACAGCTTTATTTATTTCGAGTGAAAAATGAAAACTCAAGCCGCCATTCTGGTTGAACAACGAAAACCCCTGGTTATTGACGAGGTTGAGATTCCCTCCCTCGGTTATGGACAAGTGTTAGTGGAGGTTAAGACCAGCCGCATTTGCGGTTCGCAAATAGGGGAGATCGATGGCGTGAAAGGGCCGGATCGATATCTTCCCCATTTGCTTGGACACGAAGGATGCGGTTTGGTTCAGGATGTGGGACCGGAGGTTGTTCACGTCAAGACGGGACAGAAGGTGGTCATGCATTGGCGTCCGGGCGCCGGAATTCAATCCAAGCCTCCTGTTTATGAATGGCGCGGGAAAAAAGTCAGCGCCGGTTATGTCACAACTTTCAACCGCTACGCGGTGGCGGCCGAGAATCGACTGACGCCGATTCCGGATGATTTTGATGAGGAAGTGGCGCCTTTGCTGGCGGATACCCTGACCACCGGTTTTGGAATCATCACCAACAATGCCCGGGCAAAAATTGGCGAATCGGTGTTGGTGATTGGTTGCGGAGGGATTGGTCTTGGAGTGATATTGGGCGCCAAGTTGGCGGGAACGCATCCCATTTTGGCGGCTGATTTAAGTGCCGCCAAGTTGCAAAAAGCCGCGGAATATGGGGCAACCCATTTGATCAATGTCTCGAAACAGGATTTGGCCGCCGCGGTGGGCGCCATCGCGGGCAAACAAGGGGTGGATATTGTGGTGGATGGAACTGGAAACCCCAGGGTGATCGAAACGGCATATGCCTTGACCCATCCCCATGGGCGTTGCGTTCTTTTTGGAGTGATGCCGCATGACAAAAGGGTGTCCATCCATACCTTGCCATTGCACTTCGGAAAAATTCTCACGGGGTCCGAGGGAGGGGGCAGCCAGCCGCATGTCGAAATCCCCCGCTACGTTCAAATGATCCGGGACGGTGTTTTCGACCCGCGCGGATTCATCTCCCATCGCGTAAAACTGGAACAGATCAATGAAGCCATTGATCAGATGCGTCATGGCGAAGTGATCCATGCCATCATTCATTTTTCCTGACTTGGATGAAAATTGGAGTCGATTTCGACAATACCATCGTCTGCTACGATCCCATCTTCGAAGCCATGATCAGGGAAAGGGGGATTCCGCGCGAAGAAGGTTCCGCCAAGTCGCGGTTGCGGAATTTTTTAAGGAAAACACCCGGCGGAGAGGTTGAGTGGACGCGGATCCAGGGGGAAGTTTATGGACGCCGCATTATGGAAGCCAGACCCTTCGAGGGGGCATTGGAATTTTTCCGTTTTCTCTTCGAGAGAAATATTCCCGTTTGTGTTGTCAGTCATAAAACCCGTTACCCGGTTTTGGGGACGCCGTGCGATCTGCACAACTGGGCTTTCCGATGGCTGGAGCATTTTGGTCTTTTTTCCGACCCTCATATTGCGTTGAAACGGGAGGAGTGCTTCTTTGAGCTGACCAAAAAAGCCAAGTTATGTCGCATTGCCTCCGAAGGATGCACCCACTTTATCGATGACCTGCCGGAATTTCTCGAGGAACCGTCCTTCCCGGGCGAAGCGAAAAGGATACTCTTTGTGCCGTCGGAGTCCATCCGAACCTCTTCCGTCTGGATCCATGCCAGGTCTTGGAATGAAGTGATCAGGCAAACAGAGCGGGATTGTCAGTCGGATATTCGGGATGTCCAAGCTTTGCCCCGTGTTATTTCCGCCGGGGCGGCGCCTGAAGGGAATGATGATGAAAAAAAATTCGCCTCGCTTCTGAAAAAAAACACAGGGCGGGAATTGGCTGCGATGGAACGGGTTTGGGGAGGGGCCAACAACCGGGGTTTTTCGCTGAGGACTGTCGATGGAAAGAAATATTTCGGAAAAATTTATTACAGGTCCCCGTTCGATTCGCGGGATCGTTTGGGTGTCGAATACGGCTTTCTTTCCTTTGCCGCCTTGAAGGGGATCGAATCTTGCCCCCGTCCGATTGGCATGGATGAGGGCGAGGGCGCCGCCATTTACGAATTCATCGATGGAAAATTGCCGGAGCCCGGTCAGATTTTGGAAAGTCATTGGAAACAGTGTTTTGATTTTCTGCTGTCGCTTCAATCCCATCGTCATGCCGTGGAGGCTCGGAAACTTCCCAGGGGATCGGAAACCGCATTTTGTTTGAATGACCATTTGTCTTTTTTGCGCCAACGGCGGGATGACTGGCTTTTGCTTGTCCAGGAGAAGGGGGCGCATGACAACCTGCGAAGATTGGTGTTGGAGGATTTCGAGCCTGCCTATCAACAGATCGCGGAGGAAACGATTGGAACGGCCGGATTCCAGACGGAGATTCCGGAAGAGGCGCGCATTTTGAGTCCTTCGGATTTTGGAATGCATAATGCGCTTTTGAAAAAAGACGGGAAATTGGTTTTTATCGATTTTGAGTATGCCGGCTGGGATGATCCGGCCAAGACTGTTGCCGACTTTTTTTGCCAGCCCAAGATGCCGGCGCCCGCCCCGTTGAAGGAAAAGCTGGTCCGGGCGTTGGATTCCGTCTTGAGCGGACCGCATCGCGCGGCGTTTCATGACCGGCTTCCAATCGTGGAACGTTGCATTGGCCTTAAATGGTGTTACATTTTATTGAACGATTTCCACCCCCGGTTTTCCGGGCGGCGTCAATTTTCCAAGGGCGCGGCGGCGCCCGGCGAAATTCCTCCGGATCGTCTGGCCAAAATCCGCGGCCGCTTGGCGGCCATCAAGGCCGCGGGTGGATCGGAAATATAAGGGGCAGGAAAGAAATAAGTTTGAAGTTGAATTATAAAAGTCATTTCTTCCCAGCCCCTGCGCGATTATTTTCCCAACCATCGATAAAATATGAAAAAGAACCTGCTTGACGAAAAGGAAGTCTGGACGCGATTTGGCAAGGAACAGAAAGTGGTGGAACCCTTCCCGATCGGCCCCCACTTCTCTTATCAACTCCGGCACACCCCGCGCCATGTTCTTTTCACCCTGGCCCGATACAAGTTTGCCGCGCGACTCATTGGCCCGCGGAAGACGATCCTTGAATTGGGATGCAGCGACGGCTTGGGAACCTATTATTTGGCGGAAACGGCCCAAAGCGTTTGCGGCGTTGATTTTGACGAGGAGGCGATCGCTCACGCCCAACAATATTATCAGAATGAACGGCTGCGTTTCAGCCAGGCGGATTTTCTTGGGAAAAAATTCGGCGGTTATGACGCCGTGGTTTCCTACGATGTCATCGAGCACATTTTCTCCAGAAATGAGCGCGCGTATTTGAGGACCATTGCCGCCAATCTCAAACCGCAGGGGGTGGCTTTTATTGGAACCCCGAATATTCTCGCCCAAAAATATTCCAACCGGAAAACCCGGGCCGCGCATGTGAATATGTTCAGTCACGAACGGTTGCAGGCCTTGTGCGGGGAGTTTTTCCACAATGTTTTTGTTTTTGGGCAAAATGATGAATTGGTTCACACCGGTTATTTGCCCATGGCCCATTACCTTTTGGCGGTTTGTTGCCAGAAAAAATTGAAAAAGAAATAGATGGCGGAAACTGCGCGCTTGGCGGGCAAAAAGAGCCTGCAAGGGAGCAAAGATTGTTTGTTGACGCCTCCTGAGAATGAAAAAACGCTTGTTGGTTGTCGGCGGCACGGGATTGGTTGGCGCATCCCTGTGTCGATCTTTTGAAAATGCCGGCTGGCAGGTGTGGGGGACATTTTGTTCCCGTCCCAGGCCGGGCTTGATTCACCTGGATCTTGCCGGCCTGAAACCATCCTTGATGGAGGGAATGGATGGCGCTTATGCGGTTGTTGCCTCCGCCATCACCAATATTGAAAAATGTTTTTTGGAACCCGATCAATCGCGCCGGGTGAATGTGGATGGAACCATCCGCCTGCTTCGGCTCATGAAGGATCGGGGAGTTTTCCCCGTCTTTTTATCGACCGATTATGTGTTCGAGGGAACGAGGGGCAATTATCGCGAGGAGGACGAACGGAATCCCACCACAACCTATGGACGGCAGAAAAAAGAGGTGGAGGATTTCATTCTAAAAAATTTTGAAGGCTTTTTATTGTTAAGGCTTGGAAAAGTGGTTGGCGTCCGCGCGAACGATGGAACATTTCTGACGGAATGGGCGAATAAATTGATCCAATCCAAACCCATTCAGGCCGCGGAAGACCAGGTTTGCGGATGGATTGCCCTGGATGATGTCGCGGAGGCGATCCGCCTTTTGATCGAGACGGAAAAAACAGGAGTTTACCATCTCACCCAGGCGGAGTCGTGCAGCCGTTGGGAACTGGCCCGGCGTTTGTGCCGTCATTTGAAGGTTGGACCGGAACTGGCCGTGCCCTGCCGCATCAATGAACTCGGCCTGCGGGAACGGCGTCCTTTGAACACTTCGCTCAATGGCGAAAAATTCGCAGGTCAGACCCATTGCCAACTGATGTCACTGGACCGGATTTTAAAAAAAATAGCAACTGCTTGCGGGGAAAAACAGGGCGATTGATTCCCTAACCCGGAGAGGGCTGTGAGCGCGGCAAAATGAAGATTTTATTGCTTTGGCCTAACAAGGAACAGTGGGGGTCCAAACCCAATTCGATTTCCCTTTTGAGCGCTGTTCTCAAAAAAGGAGGGCACGAAATCCGTTTGGTGGATACGACTTTTGTTGATTTTGGGAATCTGGATAACACTGCGGTCGGCAGCCGGGCCCGGATTTTCAAGCCGGTGGATTTGAAAGGATTCGATCTGCAAAAGAAACCCCGGGCTTTGGATGATTTGATGCAAGAGAGCGTTGGGGATTGGTCTCCCGACCTCATTGGGGTGTCCGCCTTGACCGATGAGATTGAAATCGGGCTGCAACTCACCCGCCTCTGCAAACGGCGTTTTCCGCATGTTCCGGTTGTCTGGGGAAACAAGGGGGCAACCTTGGAGCCGGAAAAAGTCATGGAGAGAGGGGAGGTGGACTATGGCTGCCGCGGAGAGGGGGATGAGTTTTTTCCCGAGTTTGCGGCGTGTGTCGAAGCGGGGGGCAATCCGGAAAATCTTTCCAATCTGGTGTGGCGAAGCGAAGGCCGGACGCGACTGAATCCACTGCGTCCGCCCCGGCAGGTTTTGGATGAGCTGCCCTATTTTGATTACAGCCCCTACGACAAACGTCAATTCTTGAAACCTTTTGACGGACGTCTCTACCGGGGAGGGGATCACATGATTTCCTGGGGTTGTCCCAATTCCTGCACTTATTGCACCAACGAAAGCCTGCGAAAAATGTATGGCGGCGCGGCCGGCCGCCTGTTACGTTCCTACGGAGTGGAACGCATAGTCGCGGAGTTGGAATATCTGGCGCGGAAGTGGGACTTGGAATTTTTTAAATTTCATGACGAGGATTTTTGCCTCAAGCCCCTCCATTATCTGCAAAAGCTTGCCGAGACCTACCGGGCGAGGGTTGGGCTGCCTTTTACCATCATGGCCAATGCCCGGAGTGTGACTCCGGAAAAGGCAAAACTGCTGCAACAAATGGGGTGCCGGAGTGTCAGCCTGGGAATTGAGGCCGGCAATGATCGCATCCGGAGGGAAGTGTTGCAGAGACGGGAGAGCCGCCAGGATATTGTGAGGGCGGTTCGAAATCTGAATGATTTGGGCATCCGCACATCGGCTTTCAACATGCTGGGGCTGCCGTTTGAAACCAGGGAAACCATTCGCGAAACCATCGGGTTGAATCGAGAGGCGCAGGTGCAATATCCCGCCGTCAATTTTTTCTTTCCGTACCCGGGGACCAGATTATATGAGACGGCGGTGCAACATGGGTTTTATGATCCCAATCAAGCCGCCGTTTACCGCAGCGATGAGCCGGCCTTGAAATTCCCGGAACTGACCCGTGAGGAGTTGATCCTTTATCGGGAAAGGTTTGTTTTGTTCGTCAAAATGCCGGAAGAGTATTGGAGTTTTATTGAACGGAGCATCCGCACGGATGCCGTGGGGCGGCGGCTGGCGAATGAGTTGTATCGGATTTATGATGAGGCGGTTTTTCAGCATGGGGGGAAGTGGCCGGCTGAGAGGGATACTGCACAGGATTTTCGAATTTTGCGAACGATTGAAAAGGAGGTGGAAAGATGAAAGCGTTGGCGATTATTCCAGCCCGGGGAGGCTCAAAAGGATTGCCTCATAAAAATGTGTGTTTGCTGGCAGGCAAACCGCTCATCGGACATGTTTTGAGCGAAGCCGCGCGGTGTCCGCACATCGACACGGTGGTGGTTTCCACGGACGACAGGCAGATCGGTTCGGTGGCTGGGGAGTTCGGCGCCGGGGTTGTCTGGCGGCCGCCCGAATTGAGCGGGGATACGGCTTCGTCGGAATCCGCCCTGCTCCATGTGCTGGAACAATGGCAAAAAAAGAAAAGGAAACTTCCGGAGTTGACAGTCTTTTTGCAATGCACGTCGCCTTTAACCCTCGCCGAGGATATTGAGGGAACGATCATGGCCCTGAAAAAAGAAAAGGCGGATTGCGCCCTGGCGGTGACGCCGTTCCATTATTTTTTATGGAAAAAGGACAAAACCAAAGGCGCCGCAGGGGTGAATCATGATGAGCGTGTGCGGCTCCGAAGGCAGGATCGGATTCCCGAATACCTGGAAACAGGGGCGGTTTATGTCATGCGCACCAAGGGATTCATGCAAAAGAAACACCGGTTTTTTGGAAAAATGGCGCTTTACGTGATGCCCCGGTCGCGTTGTTTGGAAATTGACAACCCGGAAGACCTGGAAATTGCCGAAAATATTTTGTCCCGGAGGACAAAGGCCGGAACACTAATGAAAGGCCTGGAAAAAGCAAGGGCTGTGGTGTTTGATTTTGACGGAGTACTGACGGACAACCGGGTTTTGGTCACGGAAAAGGGGGTGGAAGGGGTTTTTTGCAACCGGTCCGATGGACTGGCGATTTCACAACTTCGTTCACGGGGAATGAACCTCCTGGTTTTAAGCGGCGAAACCAATCCCGTGGTGAGGGCAAGATGCCGCAAACTGGGCGTGGAATGCATTCAGGCGGACAAAAAGGAAAAGGCATTGGCGGATTGGTTGAGGCGCAAACATCTGCCGCCGGAGTCTGTGATTTATGTGGGAAATGATTTGAATGACCTGGGTTGCCTGCGGCTGGCCGGCTGGCCGGTGGCTGTCGGAGACGCCCATGCCGCGGTCAAATCCCGGGCCAAAGTGGTGCTGCAAACCAACGGAGGATATGGGGTTGCAAGGGAAATTGCCGATCGGTTGAAAGAGAGGGAGGGCGAACCGCCGGACGCGTTCGCCAAGAAAAAACAATAGGAAAAAACCTATGCCGGAAATGCAGAAACAACAATCATTGTCGGAAGCGGAACGGCTGATCAGAGCCCATGAATGGACATCCGCCCTGGAGATTCTGCGAAAAATGGAGAAAGAAGGCGCTGGTGAACTGGATATTTTCACCGGCATTGGCGCCTGTTTGTTGAGTTTGGGGAAGGCGTCGGAAAGCATATCGTATTTTGAACGCGCGTTGCTGATTCAGCCCCAATCTCCCGACCTGTTGAACAGCTTGGGCGTGGCCTGTTATGCAAGCGGAAAGATGTCCGGGGCCGCGGCGGCATGGAAAAAGGTTTTGTCGATTCAGCCTGGAAATCCGACGGCGCTGCAGAATTTGGAGAAAATGGGGGGCTTGCAACAGGGGAATTTTTCCCTGGAAAAAGGGCCGGTTCTTTATGCGTTTTATGATTTGGAGCTTGCGCCGGTCACTTATGACATGATTATTTTTCTTGTTCTGGCCGAACTTGCAAGAATTGAGGCCGGGTGCAAATTGATGCATGTGGTGGTTGTCCCGGGAACCTGCGATGGGTTTCGGCCAAATCATCTTTTGAATTATAAAAAAACAGGGGCGACGGGTTATTTGCCGGACAATTTGAGATGGCGATTGTGGAACATTGTGGTTCCATCATGCGGCCTGTTGGCCGCCTGCAGCTCCGTCAGCGTGTGCGCGAGCCGGGCGGAGGCGGCAAGCCTTAAAAAAGCGCTTTGCGGCAGGGTGTTCCCGAACAATTATCAGGTTGAAATGCCGTTGACGCAGTACACCTATCTTTACATTGCCGAGGCGGTTTTCCAGGGAAAAAAGATTCCATCCCTTCAGGCTTCGCCATGCGCCCTGGCTTTTGCAAAAGATTGGATTCGCGCCAGAGCCGGCAATCGAAAGGTGATTACGATTACATTGAGGGAGGCGCCCTATGAAAAACAACGGAACAGCAATATAAACGCATGGGTTCAATTTGCCAAAAGTCTGGACAGGGAACAGTATTTCCCCGTGTTCATCCGGGATTTGGATGTGTCGGTTCAAGGTTGCCCTCCTGAATTGAATGGGATGGTGTTTTGCGAGGAGGCGGTATGGGACATGGAATTCCGGATGGCCCTTTATGAGGCAAGTTACTTGAACATGGGAATAAACAATGGGCCGATGGCCTTGTGCTATTTCAATTCCCGGTGTCGTTATCTGGTTTTCAAAATCATCACGGAATGTGGCGGCGCGGCGTCCGTTGAATACTTGAGGTCAATCCAGATGATTCCGGGCGCCGACTTCAAACATGCCTTTCCATTTCAACGGTTGGTTTGGAAGGAGGATGCTTTTGATGTGATCAAGGAAGCGTTCATGGAAATGGTGAAAACACTTCCGGAACAATGACGAGGCTCCGGCCTTTGTGTTGACAATGGGTTGGGGACTGAAACTGGAATATGAAAGAAAAAAATCCGGCTTGCGCCGGGAAAAGGGAAAACATATGTCTAAACGCGTGAAAATTGGAAACAAATGGGTGGGGGAGGGCGAACCTGCATTTATTGCCGCGGAGATCGGCATTAATCATAACGGCAGCATGGAGACCGCCAAAAAGCTGATCGATGCCGCGGTGCTGGCCGGCTGTGATGCCGTCAAATTTCAGAAGAGAACTCCGGAATTGTGCGTTCCGCCCGATCAACAGAAGGTGATGCGCGAAACGCCGTGGGGGTATATCACCTATCTGGATTACCGGCGGCGGATCGAATTCGGATTGGAACAATACCGGGAAATTGAAAAATATTGCCGGCAGCGGAAAATCCTCTGGTTTGCTTCCTGCTGGGATGTTGAGGCGGTCGATTTCATGGAAAAATTCAAACCGGTGTGTTACAAGGTCCCGTCGGCCTGCATCACCGATTTGGGACTGTTGCGGGCCATTCGCAGGACACGGCGGCCCGTGGTGATGTCCACGGGGATGTCAACCATGGACGAAATCAAGCGGGCGGTGAAAACGCTTGGCATGGAACGGCTGGTCCTTTTGCATTGCACCAGCACCTATCCCTGCAGGACAGCCGAGTTGAATTTGAATATGATCCCGGCTTTGAAAAGAATGTTCCCGTGTCCCGTTGGATATTCCGGCCATGAGGTCGGACTGCAGACGACTTATGCGGCGGTGGTTTTGAAGGCCGCCTTTATTGAGCGGCATATCACACTGGACCGGGCCATGTGGGGAAGCGACCATGCCGCCTCATTGGAGCCGGGCGGTCTGATGAGGCTGTGCCGCGATGTCCGTGTGATTGAGGCGGCGCGCGGCGACGGAATCAAGCGCGTTTATGAAAGCGAAAAAGCGGTGATGAAAAAATTGCGCCGTTGCATGGCGGCGGCCAAGTGAGGGAAGACGAGTTTTCAGAACGCAAACAAATGATGCTGAGCGGGGATTTGATAAAGCGCAACGCCGTCCTGCGGAACCGCCACGCCGGACGCCGGTGTTTTCTCGTCGGCAATGGATCCTCCCTGCTCAAGCAGGACCTGCATCCGTTGAAGGACGAGATCACCCTGGTGGGCAACCGTTTTTTCAACCATCCCATTGTCAATGAATGGCAGCCCACCTATTACTGCCTGGCCGACCCGGCCTATTTTGACAGGGAAGACTTGATCAGCGAGTTTTATCCGGCCTTGCGCCAGCGCATTCAATACAGCACATTCGTCGTATCGGTTGCGGGCGCGCCATTGGTGAACGAACGGAAGGTTTTGCCGCCAGATCAAACCTATTATGTCCAATTCGGCGCGGAGCTGACCCATCAGGAGGTTTTCTGGGTGGAATTGACCGAGACGATTCCCGCAGTCATGAACGTGATGCAACTGGCGATGATGACGGCGTTGTATATGGGATGCAATCCCATTTATTTAATGGGAATGGAACATGACTGGCTGGCCAATTGGGTTTGCAAGGATGCTTGGAAACAACATTTTTATCAGGATGGGCCGATCGAAAAAGAAATGTTTAACGAAACCTATCGGTATCGGCAGGAACTCGAATGCCAGTTGCGCTTGTGGTATGGTTACGAGCATTTGCTGGCTTTTTTGCAGAGAAGCGGGCGAATGATCATCAACGCGACCGCCGGCGGCGTGCTGGATGTTTTTCCCAGGCAAAAGTATGAGGACGTTTTGCGGGACAAACGGCCCGTGCCCGGGGAAGGTCCTTATTCGCCTTGTTCATCACCCATGGCCATCCTGCGCGATCGCGCCTTCCAATTATCCGCAAAGGCGGATGAATTTCTGCGGCAGGGGGAATTTGAAAAGGCATTGCGGCGGCTGGACGAGGCCATGTACGCCTATCCCGCCCTGACGGGGCTGCAGCGGCAACGCGCCCAGTGCCTGGCAAAATTGGGACGCAAAGGCGAGGCCGCCGCCGCGGCCAGGGCGGAGAGGCTGCTGGCTGGCGCCGGGGCGCCAAGTGATGTTTAGGAATTTCAATGTTTGGCGAAAAAGGCGGTGCAGGAGCCCCGCCTGCGTGGCCAAAGCCATGGCGGCGAGGCGACGGCCCGCCCTCCTTTGTCGCGAAATGAATGGAGGGCGGGGCTCCCGCACCGCCTTGCCGGTTTTCTGCGTCGTGCGCTTGTCTCGCCGAAGCGCTTGGGCGAAGGCGGATCGAGCATCAAGCGTCAATCCGCCGTCCCGCCGTGGCGGGAGCGCGGCTTAATCCACCTGCTTAGATGCATATTGGCATTCATATTGACGGACGCCTGGCGGACACAACGGGAATGTGGAATGAAAAAGTCCTCGTGCATGGACTGCGCGCGTGTGGAGGAGAAATGCAGGTGACGCTTTTTGTTTCGGGAACGGCGCCGGCATGGCTGAGCCAGCAGGGATGTCCGGATTGGCGGGTGGTTTCCGTCGATTGGCCCGCGGAACCTGATTTTGTTGATGTGTGGCCGCGTTTGGGGGGCGATGGCTTGGATGTGATGACTCCGGGGTTCAGGGCTGATGCGCAGAACCTGATCAGGCAGGCCGGAGTGCAACTGGTGTTTTATCCTCATCCGATTCCATGGGCTTTCGAGGCGGGTGTGCCGTATGGAGTCATGATTGAATCGGTGAAACATCGCGCCATGGCCGATTTTCCCGCCTTTTCGTCCCTTGGCCGTTGGACGCGCGAGGAATATGCCATTCGCAACAATGTGCGCCATGCCATGGCGGTTTTGGCCGCATCGGATGCGGCGCGGCAGGATCTGTTGCATTTCTACCCGAAGATTGCCGATCCGGGGCGAATCCATGTTTTCGAAAACCTTTCCGCCATCCAGCGCGATTTCAACGGCGCTGGCGATTTGGCGTTGGAACAGGCGCGGCAACAACATCATTTGCCGGAAAAATTTCTGCTTTGTCCCGCATCCCATCAACCGCATGAGAATCTGCCGCGGTTATTGCACGCGATGGAACGGTTGCGCGACGAAAACGGCATTAAAATTCCACTGGTCATGCTCAGCCGCAAGGCCAATGGCGGACAGCCCTGGCGGGAAATCGCCCGAAAGCAGGCCGATTTGTTGATACGCCAGTTCGAATTGTCGGAACAGCTGATCGTGGCTGAATGCGCGGAACCAAGGGACATTCTGGCGTTTTGCCGTCTTGCAACAGCTGTCGTTTCCCCAAGATTGTGGGGAATGGTCGATGAAATGATTGCGGGCGGATGGGTCGCCGGATGTCCGGTGCTGGCCGGGGATGTGCATGGAGTGAGGGAACGGATTGGGGATGCCGCGTTATTGGTCAACCCGTTGGATTCCGGGGAGCTGGCCCAGGGAATCAAAAAACTGCTTGAGGATGGAGATTTGCGAAACCGCCTGGCGGCGGCCGGCAGGGAACGGCTGGCAGCCTTGGATTTGGATCGATCCGCAAAAACAATGGCCGCGATCCTTGACAAAGCGGCGGAACCCTTGCGCGCATGATTGCGGCAGCCCCTGGATTCCCGCATCTGCGGGAATGACAGGGGAAGATGACTCCCGCCCGTTTCAATGGTCCAATTTTTTTCATTTCCGCGGATGCGGAAACCTTGGATTTGGCCAAAGGGGTTTATCGCGCCAGACATCGCAGTTTTGCAAGAGCCTCATCAATAAAAACAGGAAAAAATTTCATGAGCAGCGACAACAATTCCTTGCCTGCGGGACCGCAACCTGTGAGCCGGCTTTTTGGTTTTGACCGGGGCGAGCCCATCGACCGTTATTATATGGAAAAATTCCTCGGCGCCAATCGAGAGGCGATCCGGGGCGTGGTGCTGGAGATTGGCGACAATGCTTACACCAGGAAGTTTGGAGGACGGGTTGAAAGAAGCGAGGTTCTCAGTTATGCGCCGGGGGATGGCGTCACGATTGTGGGGGATCTGGCCGCCGGACGGAATATTCCGGAGAACGCGTTTGACTGCGTTATCATGACGCAGACCATCCAGATGATTTTCCGGGTTGAAGACGCCTTGCGAAACGCCTGGCGCGCGTTGAAGCCGGGAGGAACGTTGCTGGTCACCGGTTCCGGCATCAGCCAGATTTCGCGTTACGACATGGACCGTTGGGGGGAATTCTGGCGGTTTACCGACAGATCCCTGCGAACCTTGCTGGAACACGCGGCGCCCGGCGCCCAGATCAGCGTGCAGACCTTTGGCAATGTGGCGGTGGCCAAGGCCTTTCTCGACGGACTGGCGCTGCATGAATTGCGCAGGGAAACCCTGGATTATATTGATCCTGATTATCAGGTCATTGTCGCGGCCCGGGCCGACAAAACCGGATCGGCGCGGAAAAAAGAAAATGAATTTGAAGGATCAGGCGCACGGTCGTCCCCGCTGATTTTGCTTTATCACCGTGTGGCGGAGGATCCCGTTGACGCGCAACTGCTTTGTGTTTCGCGGGAGAATTTCGCCGCGCATCTGCAACTGCTCAAACAACAGTTTCGTGTTGTTGGATTGCATGACCTGTTGCAGGAGGCGTCGCGGGGGGAATTGCGGCCCAACACCGTGGCGTTGACATTTGACGATGGTTATCTGGATGTTTTGACCGCCGCCGTGCCTTTGCTGGAGAAATTCCAACTGCCGGCCACGATTTTCATCACCGCCGGCATGATCGGGACGGATCGCGAATTCTGGTGGGATGAAGTGGAGCGGGTTTTTCTTTGCACGCCTCACATTCCGGATGTTTTGGAGATGAAGGATCTTGGCTTGAGGCTCGAAAATTTGAGGCATCCCGGCGTGCGGCTGAAAGTGGTGGATGAAATGGTGCGGATCATGAAGGGAATGAAGCCTTCGGATATCGACCTGGTCGTCAACCGGCTTTTTGCCTGGGTGAATCTGGAGCGCGCCGCCCGCAAGACGCACCGGATCATGAATGCCGGGCAGTTGAAGATCATGGCGTCGTCGCCTTTTGTTGAAATCGGATCGCACACCATGACTCATTCCCGGCTGGGAATTCTTTCTCCGGAGCAACAGCGGCAGGAACTGGTTGAATCCAGAAAAAAACTCGGGGAAATCACCGGCAGGCCGGTTCGTTATCTTTCCTATCCTTTTGGAGGGCCGAACGATTTCACGGAAGAAACAACCCGGTTGGCCGCCGCCGCCGGTTACGAGGCGGGCATTGCCAATATCCCAGGCGAACTGGCGGCGCCGCTCAACCGCTTTGCCGTGCCGCGCCGCCTGGTCCGGAATTGGAGGGGGGAAACCATGGCGGCATGGTTGACAGCTGCGGACAAGGAACGATTGGAAAACGAAACCCTGCAGGAAAGACAAAAGAGGCTGGGTTAGTTTGGAATGGCGCTAATTAAGGAACTTTTTGAAGAAAAGTTATTCAGCATCCGCCCAACCCCCTCTAACTCCCCCTTGGACAAGGGGGAGCCATTTCGACACCTCCCCTTGACAAGGGGAGGATTAAGGTGGGGTGCTTGCTGGATGCGGAAGGAACAATAAGTCGCGATATCTGTTGGCGGCTTAAACAGGCGCCATCCGGGTTGGTCCTATGAGCAAACCTCTTTCGATTGTTCATATTAACGAATGCATTGGGTCCGGCGGCGCCGCCAAAGTGGCGGTGCGCCTGATGAACGCGCAACGCGCCCGGGGGCACCGGGCGTTGATGCTGGTGGCGCGAAGAACCCTGCAGGATCCCTTTTCCAGGGATTTCGATCCGCAACCTGATTTGCGGTTGCAGTCGTATTGTCAGGCGTATGGGCAGCTTTTTTATGAATATCAGGGCAGTCACCGGCTGGATTTGATGCCCGAGGTTCAAGCCGCCGATGTGGTTCATTTGCATAATTTGCATGAACGCTATTTCAATCCCTATTCATTGCTGTTGCTTTCGCGGCAAAAACCGGTGGTTTGGACTTTGCATGACATGCAATCCTTTACCGGACACTGCGCCCATTCTTACACCTGCGAAAAATGGAGGACCGGGTGCGGCGGATGTCCGGATTTGAATATTTATCCGGCCCTGCCGATCGACACCACGGCCCAACTGTGGAAGGACAAGCGCTGGATTTACGAAGAGGCCGGATTTCATGTGGTGACGCCGTCCGCCTGGCTTGCGAAAAAGGCGGAGGCCGGCATTTTGGGCGGACATGGGATTGAGGTGATTTGCAACGGGGTGGATGCGGGGATCTTCAAGCCTTATCCCAAAGATGAAGTGCGGCGCAGGGCGCGCCTGCCCGAAAATTCGCTGCTGGTCGGATGCGTGGCGTCCGGCGGCGTGCTGGCCAATCCATGGAAGGGCGGCGAATACATGCTGGCGGCCATGAAGGCGTTGCGCGAGCGGATGCCGGGCGCCCTTTTCCTGAATATTGGCGCCGGGGAGCCTTCGGCGCCGGAGGGAATCATCAATATTCCAAATATCGCGGATGAATCGACCCTGGCCGCATTGCTTTCCGCCCTGGATATTTTCCTGTTCACTTCCACGGCGGAAAACTGCCCGCTTTCAGTTCTGGAGACGTTGTCCTGCGGGATTCCCGTGGTGACTTTCGCCACCGGCGGGACGCCGGAATTGGTGAGGGATGGAGTGGACGGGCGCGTGGTGGAATACAAGAATGTCGCGGCCCTGAGCGAGGCCTTGATCCAACTGGCGCATGACTCGGAAAGTCGGCGAAGATTCGGCGCCAACGCGCGCGAGGGCGCGGTTGCCCGTTTTGACCAGCAGATGCTCGCCGGGCGGTATGAAGAGGTTTATTCGAGGATCATCGCCGATGCGGCGAAGAAGACGGGGCAAAAACGCCGTCTTCCATTGAAAAAGATTCCGGCCGTGATCAAGACGCCGGCCTTCCTTGATGCCGTCAAACGGTTGCAAGACGGCGAGGCGGCTGTTTTGGACGGCGGCCTTTGCGCCGATGAATGGATGGGAGTTTATGCAAAGGTCGAGTCTTTGCGGGAAACCGGGCGGTTTGACAAGGCTTTGCAGGCGGCGGAAAAAATGGCCGCCAAGCATCCGGAGGAACCGGGATTGGCTTTGATGTCATCGCGACTTAAGGAGTGTCTGGATAAATCCAGCGAGGAACAGGGACGCTACCGGGTTTCGGCGATTGTTTCGGTTTACAACAGCGAGCGGTTTATCGAGGGGTGTTTGAAGGACCTGACGGATCAGACGCTGTATGCGGACGGCAGGATGGAGATTGTGCTGGTGAACAGCGCTTCACCGCAGAATGAACACGCCTATATCGAGAATTTTCGAAAAAATCATCCGCATATCCAGTATGTGCGCACGGAACAACGTGAAACGCTTTACCAGGCGTGGAACCGCGGCATCCGAATGGCGCAGGGACGGTATGTGACCAATGCCAACACGGATGACCGGCATCGAAAGGACGCCCTGGAGATCATGGCGCGGACTCTCGACCAGAATCCGGAGGTTGCCCTGGTTTACGGTGATTTGCTGATCACCTATTATGAGGGGCAGACTTTTGATCATCACATTTGTTGCGGTTACAGCCTTCGTCCGGATTACCAGCCGGAAATCATGCTCTCAGGATGCCATATGGGACCCCAGCCCATGTGGAGGCGGTCCTTGCATGAGGAAATTGGATGGTTTTGCGACGATCTGAAATCGGCGGGCGATTATGAATTCTGGTGCCGGATCGCGCTGAAACATCCCCTCAAACATATCCCCCAATTTCTCGGACTTTACCTGGAAAATCAGAGCGGCATCGTCAATGCCGACCACAGCCTCAGCGATCGGGAGACGGCGTGGGTCAAGGACGCCTACCGGGGAAAATTTCCCCCTCCATCAAGGGATTTCATCGCCAACCACCAGTTTTCCGGACGAAGCAGGCCAACGCAGTATGTCAATATTTGCATGGTGACCTATAATCGCCTGGCTTTCACCCGCGAAGCCATTGCCGCGCTTGTCGCTCACACCGCTTATCCGCACGTTCTCACCGTGGTGGATAATGGCAGCCAGGACGAAACTCCGGATTTTCTCCGCCAGATGAAGGCGCAGGGGATCATTAAAAACCTTCTGTTGCTCAAGGAAAATGTCGGAGTGGCTAGGGCGGCAAACCTGGGCTGGCTGCAGGAGCCGGAGGCGGACTATTATCTCAAGTTTGACAACGACATTGTCATTAAAAAATGCGGATGGCTCGAGGCAATGGTGGAGGTTGTGGAGGCGATTCCCGAGGCGGGGATGGTGGGATACAGCTTTGAACAGCGCAGTTATCCCAAGGGAAAGTTGCATGGGTGTGAGGTTCGTCCGAAAGACGGCACCCTGGGCGGAGCGTGCGTAATCATTCCAAAACGAACCTGGCAGAAGCTGGGTTATTGGTGTGAGGACTACGGTTTGTATGGTGAGGAGGATTGCGATTATGGCTTTCGTGCGGCCAATGCGGGCTTGATGAATTTTTACATGGAAGATGAACAGATCGGGACGCATTTGCCCGGTGGGCGGGCCGCAGTTCTTGAAGAGGGAACTTTTGAAGTCAAGGAAGGGGTGGAATTGGTCCAAGAAGAGAAGTATCGCCGGTGGAAGGATTCGGAACGGTTAAAGGCAAGGAAAAAAGGGGGGGTATTTGAAAACAACATCCGGCGTTATTGCCTGGACCGGGGGCGCCTTTTTTGTGAAACCCGATGGCGGAAGGAAAATTCAACAAATGAAAATGGCGGCTGGCAATGGAGCCCGCCTTTGCCTCCAAAGCAGGAAAAAGTCATTTTGTTGGTGGCCTTTGTCGCTCAGACAGCCGATGGATGCGGCTTTTATCGCATGGCTTTGCCCGCCGCTCACATTATGGAGGCCTCTCCGGACGTGTGTGTTCGCGTGGCGAGCGGCATTGATTTTCATGTTACCACGGCCGCGGACGTCATTTTAGTGCAGAGAGAGCTAAGCGGAAGTTTTTATGAACGCATGTGCAATTGGCAGGCTGACGGCAAGAAAGTGGGGTTTGAGTTGGATGATAATTTTGACGAATTGCCGCCAACCAATTACAATTACCATTTGTTGGCGCTGAAAGGCAATTTGCATGCGATTCTGCGGCAGGCCGATTTTTGCGTCTTTTCAACCGAGCTGCTGAAAAAATATTACCAGCAAAAATTGTCGTTGCCGCCGGAACGGTGCCATGTCGTGGCCAATTATGTCGATTTGAGGGCGTTCCAGGCCGCCAGGCCCGAAAGCGCCAGGCAAAATGTGCGCATAGGTTACGCCGGCACCGTGACGCATACGGAGGATTTCAGGGCCTGCTGCCTGCCGGCCCTCAAAGCCATCGCGAAACGGCATGGAAACCGGGCGGTTTTTGTCATGCTGGGGTGGACGCCGGATCTGGTGGCGCACACGGGACTGGCCGATGTCATGCAAGTGGAAATCCACGGCGAGGTGCCGATCCGGCAATATGCGCAAAAGCTGATGGATCTCGATTTGGACATCGCCTTGGCGCCATTGGAGGACAACGAATTCAACCGCTGCAAGAGCAACATCAAATTATTGGAGTATGGAGCGGCGGGGGTGGCGGTGGTGGCGAGCGACGTGACTCCCTATCGGTTTATCGAATCCGGCGTCCATGGATTGCTTGCCCGCGAACCGGGCGAGTGGGAAGGACATCTCGATCAGCTTGTCCAGGATGGCGGATTGCGGAAGAAATTGGGGGGGAATTTGAACACCCTTGTCAGGGAACAATATGAAATCAGCGCTCATGTCGGAAAATGGGTGAAACTGTTTCAGGGAGTCATGGCGCGGCAGGGATGAAATTTTATCAATAATGTGAAGGGGCAGATTCAAGGGAACCTTTGTTAGGAATAAAATGGCAACCGTTTTTCGTGAAAGCCGGTTGGCGCACAAGATCCTTGATGGCCTTAAAGGGTGGGAGATAGGACCCGCGGCGCACAATCCTTTTGGTCTCAATACACGGTATATGGGCATACCGGGCAGCGAGGAATATCAAATCAAAATGTGCGGCAGAGCCACCCGTTTGGATGTGGTGGCGCTGGGGGATGCAATACCCTTGAAAACCGAGTCGGAGGATTTCATTATTTCATCACACGTCATTGAACACTGCCCCAATTTGATCAAAAGTCTGTTGGAATGGTTCAGGGTGATTAAAGTGAATGGCTATATTTTTGTGATTGCGCCATTGCGGGATGCGGAACCGGATGATGTCCGCCGTCCCCTTTCCGCCTGGTCTCATTTCGTGGCGGATTATCTGGGGGATATGACCCTTTGCAAGGAGCCGGAGCCTCTGCCTCCATCCGCTCACTGCCATGTGTTTTCCATTGAGAGCCTGAATGAATGTTTCTTCCGTGTATTCGGAGCGCGTCTGAAGTTGGTGGCAATGCAAAATCGCGATGATAAAGTGGGGAACGGTTTTACGCTTGCTTACCAGAAGGTCATTTCATGGGAAAAATCATTCCCGTGGCCGCTTGTTGTTTCTGTAAAACCGTGAATTTTCAATGCCCCGTCCCGCTTATCCATGTCCGCCCCCTCACTCCCGCAAAAGAGCATTTGGCGCAACCTGATTTTGCGCGGCTCCTTGATCAACCATGGTTAACATTTGCATGGTGACTTATAACCGCCTGGAATTTACCAGACAGGCGGTGGCGTCCATTCAGCGTCATACGCATTGTCCTTTCATTCTGACCGTGGTGGACAACGGCAGCAGCGATGGAACAGGGGACTGGTTGAGGGAGCGGCAGCGCCAGGGAGTGATCAAAAACCTGAGGTTGTTGGACAAAAATGTTGGCGTTGCGAAGGCGGCGAATCTCGGCTGGGTGCAGGAACCGCAGGCTGAATACTATGTAAAGTTCGACAATGATATCGTAATCCAGAAGGATGGCTGGCTGGAACGGATGATAGAGGTGATTGAAGCTGTGCCCATGCTGGGAATGATTGGTTATAACTTTGAGCCCGTGACAGTGCCTCTTTCAAAAATCAATGGCTGCCGGATCAGGGTGAAAATTGCCAATCTGGGTGGCGCCTGTGTCCTGATCCCGGCCAGAACGCAGCAGTGGCTGGGATACTGGCGCGAGGATTATGGCTTTTATGGAGAAGAAGATGCCGACTATGGTTTCCGGGTTGCCCTGGCCGGTTTATGGAGCGCGTATATGGAGGATGAATGGATTGGCATTCACCTGCCCAATGGGCGCGCCGCCAACATCGACTTGAATTCGGCGGTGGCTGACTTGGAAGGGCAAACGCCTGCCGCGAGGAAATATCGTCAGTGGAAAGATGCCCAACGGCAAATCAACACGGCGCCGGCGGGACCCTTTGAAACGAATGTGAAGGGTTATCTGTCCGGGAAAAAATCCCTTTATGCGCCGACCAGTTGGCACCCGGAACAGGCGGAAAAAAAGCCGCCGCCGAAAACCGGAGCGATGCCAGCGGAGGAGGGAAAGGATGGACGCTTTGAGAAAATGAGGCTCAATGTCGGTTTTTTCCCCTATTGCCCCGATGCCTGCGCTCTTTACCGGGTTATTTTGCCCGCTCATGCAATGCAAGGCGGCGAAAGGTTTTCGGTTGATATTGTTGCCAGGCCGGAAGAAACATACTCGAAACTTAGCTCGGCGGATATCATCATTATCCAGCGGGCGTTGAATCGGGCATTTTTGACTTCCATCCCTTACTGGCAGGCATGTGGAAAGGTGGTGGGATATGAACTGGATGACAATCTGCATGAGATTCCAAAGACGAATGTTAATTCCACCCGCGGCCATCTCCGAGCCTATATGGATGACATCATGAGGGTGTGCGATTTTCATGTGTTTTCCACGGAGCCGTTGAGGGACTATTATGGGAAGTTATTGGGCTTGCGCGCTGAGAATTCGTTTGTGATTCCCAATGCTGTGGCCCTGAAGGCGTATCAAAACGCCGCAGCCGGGAAAGTCGATGGAAAGGTAAGGATTGGTTTTGTGGGATCATCAACCCACATGGAGGATGTGGGCGCTTTCTTTCAGCCGGTGCGAAAGGCCATTCAGGAGAGCGGAGACCGCGTGACTTTTGTGTTGATGGGGTGGACCAGGGAAGATGTGAAGTCCTGTCCGCAATTTGAGGGCATGGATGTGGAGGCGCATGAGGAGGTCCCGATCATGAAATTTGCGGACAATCTGGTTTCATTGGGGTTGGACATTGCCATCGCCCCCCTCCTGAACAACGAATTCAACCGGTGCAAAAGCGCGATCAAGATTTTGGAGTATGGGGCGGCCCGTTGCGCCGTGGTGGCCAGCGATATTGAGCCTTATCGTCTGATCGGGAATGGAGCGCATGGTTTTCTGGCTTCGACGGAAGAACAGTGGTATCAGGCTGTCAAGTCGTTGATCGAAAATCCGGCTTTGCGCCGGGAAATGGCGGACAACCTGCATCGGTTGGTGGCCGAAAAATACGAGATCAGCGCGGTGAGGTCGCAGTGGCTGCAAATGCTGGAAGCCGTGCGGAGCCGGTTTGCAAACCGTTTCGAACGCTCGCCGCGTCTTCTAAGCTGTGAATCCCTGAACCCCTGAACCGTGAACCCATTTTAACCTTTCATATGATGAATACCGAACCCGCGGTCAGCAAACCCGGCGATAAAATTGTCAATATCTGCATGGTGACTTATAATCGGGTCAATTTTACAAAGGCGGCCATTGGCGCGCTGGTAACCCATACGGCCCATCCGCACGTGTTGACCGTGGTGGACAACGGGAGCGGCGATGAAACGCCGGAGTATCTGAAAAAACTTCACGACAAGGGAATAATCAACAATTTGATCTTGCTTCGTGAGAATGTTGGCATTGCCAGGGCATCGAATCTGGCATGGCTTCAGGAGCCGGATGCGGAGTATTATCTCAAACTCGACAATGATATTGCCGTTGAGAAAGCGGGTTGGCTGGAAGCCATGGTGGAGGTTGCGGAGGCGTTTCCGGAAGCCGGCATGGTGGGGTATAGTTTTGAGGAGGAGAGTTATCCGGTCGAGGTAGTGCGCGGTTATCGCATCAGGCGCAAACATGGCACACTGGGGGGGGCGTGCGTGTTGATTCCCAGGCGGGTTTTTGAGAAGCTTGGCTTTTGGTGCGAGGACTATGGTTTGTATGGGGAGGAGGACTGTGATTATGGTTTTCGGGTGGCCAATGCCGGTTTATGGAATATTTACCTGGAAGATGAAACGATCGGACTGCATCTGCCCGGGGGGCGCGCGGCGATGCTTGATGCCGCCACTTTCTTTTCAAAAAAAGGTCCCGAAAACATGCAGGAGGAGGAGTATCGCCGTTGGAAGGACAATGAACGGGCGAAAGCGAAGGGGAAGGGGGGAATGTTTGAGACCAACGTGCGCCGGTACTGCGCGGATCGCGAAAGTTTGCGCTATTCAACAGGCTGGCGAAAAACGGCGGCGGGGGGCGCGGGAGGACTTGGTTGGAAATGGGCCCGGCCGTTGGCCGTTAAAGCCGGAAATTTGCCAAAGGTTGTGGCTTTTATGCCCAAGTCAGTTGACGGGTGCGGTTATTATCGCATGGCGTTGCCCGCCGAGCATCTGCGCGCGGGCTATCCGGAGTTTTGCGTGCGCATGGTCACCGGGGTTGATTTTCATGTGACCCTGGCCGCCGATGGCATCATCTTTCAGCGCCAGCTGGCGCCGGCCTATCTCGAGTATATGAAAGCGCGCCAAAAACTGGGAAGGGCGGTGGGATACGAGTTGGATGACAACTTTGACGAAATCCCCCCCCATAATCCGAATTTTCCCATGACGAGATTGAAAGACGGCCTGTACGCGATTCTGCGGCAGGCGAATTTCTGCGTTTTTTCAACCAGTGGATTGAGGGAATATTACCAGCGCAAGCTGTCCCTGGATGGCGATCGCTGCCATGTCCTGCCCAATTATATCGATGCCCAGGCTTATGGACAAAGGCCGGTTGGGAGAACGGACGGCGAGATCCGCATTGGTTACGCCGGATCGATCACGCATGAGAGGGATTTTCAGTTGTGCGTGCCGGCGCTGAAAAATCTGGCGAAGCAACATCCCGGCCGGTTGAAGCTTGTCGTGTTGGGCTGGACCCGCGAACTGGCGGCGCGCGCGGGTTTGCTGGCCATCATGCCGGTGGAAATTCATGATGAGGCGCCCATTCTGGAGTACGCAAAAAAATTGACTGATCTTGATTTGGATATTGGACTGGCTCCCCTGGAGGACAACGAGTTTAATCGCTGCAAGAGCAATATCAAATTATTGGAGTATGGATCGGCAGGGATGGCGGTGGTGGCGAGTGATGTCGTTCCCTACCGCTTTATTCAAACTGGAGTGCAGGGATTGCTCGCGCGCAATCCGGTTGAATGGGAAAAACATCTCGATCAACTTATTCAGGATCACGAGTTGCGGCGTCGGTTGGCGATCAACCTGAATGCGCTGGTCAGGGAAAAATACGATATCAGCTCCCACGTTCAGGAATGGGCGGAGTTGTTTCGCAAGGTTTTACGGGGCAATGGCTGAAAAAATGGAGCTTTCATGATTCGGCAAACGGCACAGCCCCCGGAAACCGACGGGTTGCCGTTGTTGGTGACGGGCGTGCCTTTCATTGATGACGGTTGTGGTTATTATCGGATCACGCTTCCGGGAAGCGCCTTGAATGAAATTTACCAAACGCGCATCAAATATTTCTTTTATGGGCGGGATTCCATGGATGAAATGAAAAAGTCAAAAATCATACTCTTTCAACGGGTGTTGGATCTGGAACATATCAAGGTTGCCAAAATTTTACAATCCCGGGGAATAGTGGTCGGATATGAGATTGATGACAACCTGAGCGAAATACCCGAGACGAATGTGAATTTTCGCCTGCAGTTTTTGCGTCGGGAAATGCATGACGTCATGGCAAAAGCTGATTTTCTGACGGTTTCCACCGAACCATTGAAGGAATATTATTCCAAGGTCATCGGAAAGGCGCCGGAGAAAATTTTTTGTGTGCCGAACGCGATTCGTCTTGCCGATTATAAACGCAATGTTTTTTCATCGGATGCCCGCCCGTTGCGGCTGGGGTATGCGGGCAGCGTGACTCATGTCAGCGATCTGGTTCAATGCATCCGGCCTTTGCGCCAGGTTTTGTTGAAATACCGGCAGCAGGTTCAATTTGTCCTCATGGGCTGGCCGGCAAAAGTGGTGGAGACCAGCGAGTTTTTCCAGGATATTCCCATCGAGCTGCACGAGGAGGTGGATATCAAGGATTATGCCGGCGCCCTGGCGGGCTTGAATCTCGACATCGCGATTGCCCCGCTGGAAAACAATCTTTTCAATCGATGCAAGAGCCATATCAAACTGCTCGAATACGGGGCGGTGGGATGCGCCGTGATTGCCTCGGACATTGAGCCGTACCGGTTTATTCAGGACGGCGTGCATGGATTTCTTGTTCGCGATGAAAAGGAATGGTTGCAGGCGTTGATCAAATTGATCGCGGATGCCGGTCTGCGGAAACAGATGCAGGACAACCTCCATCATCTGGTGAAAACCGGGCACGAAATCGGCCGGGTTGCGGCGCGATGGCTCGATGTTTTCCAGACCGTCCAGCATTGGAAACCGGGCGAGGCAAGATCAGCCTCTGAACCGTTGAACCGTGAACCTCTGAACCAATAATCCGATCAAACGCATGGATCTCAGCGTCGTCATACCGGTCTTCAACCAGCTTGAGTTGACCAAGCGTTGTCTGGAGTCATTGGATGCCCACACCCGGACGGTGTCGCACGAGGTGATCATCGTGGACAATGCGTCCACGGACGGCACGGCGGAGTATTTTTCAACGATGATGACGCAAGGTGGCGCCGGAACCCCACCCTCCATTCAAACAATTCGGAATGAGGAAAACCGGGGTTTTGGAATCGCCTGCAACCAGGGCGCAAAACTGGCGCGGGGCAAAGTCCTGGTTTTTCTGAACAATGACACGGAGGTCAAGGAAGGGTGGGCGGAGTGGCCGTTGCGGGATTTCAGGGAGCAGCCGGACATTGGAATCATCGGCAACAAGCTTCTTTATCCGGATGGGACCATCCAGCATGCCGGCGTGCAGTTTGTGAAAATGGTGCAAATGCCCCAGGTGGATTGCTGGCCGATCCATCGATTGAGGGCTGTGCCGGGGGATCTGCCACAGGCCAATCAACCGGAGGACGTCCATGCCGTGACAGGGGCGTGCCTGTTCATCCCGCGCGATCTGTTCTGGGAGGCCGGCGGATTTTGCGAGGATTACGGGATGTATTTCGAGGACACCGACCTGAATTTGAAAATCCGGCGGATGGGCAGACGGATTTTCTACGAGCCGCGCAGCGTGGTGATTCATCATGAGGGAAAATCCTCGCGCAACCGCCTGCTCGGGTCCCAATTGTTGTTGAAGGCGGCGGAGATTTTTTATTCGAAATGGGAGCCGAGCCTGAAGGAATGGCGCGCAACCCTTGGGCCATGGGCTGTGGTGGACACCGGGCCGTTGGGGGAATTGGGGGTTCGGTGGGACGCCTCATTTCTTGACCGGAGCGGTTATGCGCAGGCGGCCCGCCAATATGTCATGGCGTTGTCCGATGCCAATGTGCGGGCGCAGGCGGGGATCACGAATCAGATGGATTGGTCGTATGTCGAGGAAATGAGCATGGCCACCCGGCGGCATCTGGAGCGCCTTGCCAAAACTCCGGTGAGCCGTGATGTTTACATCCTTTCCTGGATGCCGGTGGCGGATGAGGATATGTACCGGTTTTTCCGAAACTTGAATTCCAAATTCGGTTATTATGTGGGTTATACGACTTTCGAGGCGGATCGCGTTCCGGAGTGCTGGGTGAACGCCTGTGCGGGGATGGATGAAATCTGGGTGCCCAGCCGTTTCAATCGGGACGCTTTTGCCGCCTCGGGGTTGCCGGTGGAAAAGGTGAAGGTGGTGCCGCATATTTTGAATGAGGAATTGTTTTGTCCAAAAAATGTCCGCCCTCTTGAAATTTCCGGAGTGGAGGGGTTTTGTTTCCTGTCGGTGTTCGAGTGGAGCCTGCGCAAAGGATGGGATGTTTTATTCAAGGCGTATCGACAGGCTTTCACCAAAAAGGATGACGTGACGCTGCTCATTCATGCGAATTGCCGGGGAGAACTCGACGCCCGGGAACGGCTGGCAAAGTATTTCAAGGAAGCGGGAGAGGATCCGTCCGGGTGGCCGCGAATTGTCACGACGCCCGGGCCGTTGAAGGAGGCGGAAATGGCGGCCCTCTATCGGCGGGCGGACGCCTTTGTGCTGCCCACGCGCGGGGAGGGATGGGGCATTCCCTTCATGGAAGCCATGGCCATGGAACTGCCGGCCATTGGCACGGGATGGGGGGGGCAACTTGACTTCATGAACGACGCGAACAGTTATCTGGCCGATTTCGAGTTGCGCGAGATTCCGCACGGATGCGATCTGCGGCCGGTTTTGCATCCCGAATTTTATTGGGGCGCGCGCTGGGCCGAGCCATCGGCGGATCACATGGCCCGGTTGATGCGCCAGGTTTACGAGCGCCGGGAGGAGGCGAAGGAAAAAGGCCGGGCCGCTAGGGCCTTTGTGACGGAGAATTTCAACCGCGAACGCGTGGCCGCCACGATCATCAAACACCTGAAGCGCATCCGGATGTCGCCGGTGTTTGTGGAGAGGAAAACCCGGGAAATCCGGTGAACCTGATTTTTGTAAAAACAATGGAGGGCTGGCCTCCCGGACAGCCAGGGGATATTCGGTCGATGATGGGTTATGCTTAATTTCTTTGTTCCATTGAACAGTCTGGGTTACGGGGTGCACAGTTACAACCTGTTGCAGGCCTACGAACGATATGTGTCGGATGATTTTGCGGTTTATCCCATTCCGCAATGGGAATTGATCAATGAACAGACCAAACGCTGGGTGGAGAGGGGGAATCGGTTCAGACGCTCCGATCCGGGAATCACCATCAATCAGGCGCCCCAACTCAACCGTTTTTGCGGGCAACCGATGATTGGATTTCCGGTTTTTGAATTGGATATCCTGAGCGAGTATGATCAGGCGATGATCGCCGGCATGGATGCGATCCTGCAGACCAGCCGGTGGGGGAAAAAGGTTTTGGAAAATCATGGCATCCGGCGGGTCCATATTGTTCCGGAAGGATATGACCCCGAGGTTTATCATCCCGAGTTGAGTTTGGAGGAGAAACGCAAACGGATCGACCGGCAGGGGGTCACTTTTGTTCATGTGGGAAAATTCGAGCCGCGAAAAAGTTCGCAGGAATTGCTCTTTGCCTTTATCAAGGCCACGGAAGACGCAAAATGCCGGGCTAATTTGTTGTTTCACGTATTCAATCCGTTTGATCCGGCATGGTTTGAGCGGGCGAAATGCATTTTGGACAATTACCAGTTCAGGCGGGAAGGCAACCGGTTTATGAAGGGAAACGCCACCGTGTTGATCCCCGAAGTGCGGTTGGATGGAAAAATGGACAAGTTCTATTCGCTGGGGGAATTCGGGTTGTGGGCCAGCAAGGCGGAGGGATGGAATCTGCCCCTGATCGAGTGCCTGGCATGCGGTTTGCCATGCCTGACCACGGATAACACGGCTCAAAGTGAATTTATTCGGAAGGAAATTTATCCGCGTGAATTGGTCATCTCCAGCCGGCAAACCGAGCCCGCAAAGGAGGGCGGTGAATGGTGGAGATTGGATTTGGACGAGGTGGTTGGAAAAATCCGGCAGGTGTTGGATGATCCGGACCGTCATCTGAAAATGCAGGATGCGTGTCAGGAATCCATCCGGCCTTTCACATGGGAAAATGCCGCAAGAAAGCTGGATGCCGCGCTGAAGGAAATTTGCGGCTGATTATTTAGACTGCCCGCGCTACGCCGAAGGCTGCAGCCCCTTTTTCCCCTTGGCTGTCCAGGAGGCCAGCCCTCCTTTTCGTATCAAAACAAATGGAGGGCGGGGCTCCCGCGCACCGCTCCCGGCCAACATCGAGATTCCTAACAGCCTTCAGTCTAATAGCCTAATTATGGCTGAACATCCTTATCGTGCCATGAAGGCCAGGCTGCAACCGTTGTTGCAGCCTGTTTTGTGCCGGCGGGCGCCCGGCAGCCGCCTGGCGGGGATTTATTACAGTCAGAAGCCGGATTTGGCGGAGGACGTCCTGCCTTTTTATTTATTCCGGAAAAACGCGGATGCGCATTATCCCCTCATTTATTTTCATCCGGAAGGCAAGCCGCCCGCGGCCGAATTCATTGAGCGGTTTGATGTTCAGGCCGTGCCTTTGCCGCCGTTTTATTTTTGTTCCAAGATCGCCTACAGTCTTTTTCTGACCTCCCTGGATTTTTACCGGTGTCTGGAGCGGCATGCGCCCCAGGCGGATTGGTATCTGATTTTTCAGTGGGATTCCTTTCTGGTGCGGGAGGGGTTGGCGGAATTCATGGGCATGGAATGGGATTATTATGGGTCGCCCTGGGAAAAAGGGCTGGTATCGGAGGCATGGTGCGAACCGAGGTGTCCGGAAAAGGAGGTGTTGGACAAGAGCTTGCATTCACGTTTGAAACCCATGCGCGTGGGCAACGGCGGTTTTTCCCTTCGCCGGATCAAACCATGCCGGAGAGTCTGCGAGGAATACCGCCTGGACCAGCTTTCCTACATGCAGGAGGACGCCTTTTATTGCAATTTTGGACAGTTGACGGGCTTGCGATTTGCCCCGCTCGATGCGGCGCGGCGTTTTGCGTGGGAAGACGCCCCGGCGATCAAGATGTATGTCCGCGAATTGGGGATCAAAAAACCGCTGGGATTTCATAATCTGCCCGCGGAAATGGCCGGGTTGATCCTGAGAGACGCGCTTGGACAAAATGGGTGATGAAAAAAGATGGCGGCGCGGGAGACCCGCCCTTCATAAATTCCGGTTGAAAAATGGAGGGCGGGGCTCCTGCACCGCTTTTCATGTGAAAATTAAAGTTGATGGATTTCGCCTTGAAATATCCACTCGTAAGAGTGGGTGACAAGCCCCTGACGCACCGGATTGTTAACCACATATTCCCATTTTTCCTCGTATTTTTCGTCCGTTCGCAAAGTTCGATCCCAGAAATCTGTCTGCCAGATGGGTTTTGATGCAGGATTTGGCCAGTCACGGCTTGATAGTGACTTCCAGTAATGGATCCATTTATTAAGTGAGAATGAGCAGGTTATGGATGGCGAACAGAAGAAATGAATATGATCCGGCATGATCACATAGCGTCCCATCAGCCACTTGTTTTGTTTTTTCCAAATGCAGGAAAGAAGATTTGACACTTGCGGAGTGGCAAGAATGGGTTTTCGTTTTGCTGTGCAGACCGTGACAAAAAAGATAGGCTGTATTCTGATTTTTACTCGTAAGAGGCAGGTGGATGGGATGGAGGCGGTTGGGCATGGGATTATTGGTTTTGAAGCGGATGGCGGTGCGGGAGCCCCGCCCTCCATTTTGTTATGGAACCACTGGATGGCGGGGCTCCCGCACCGCTGTTACGCTTTTCCTATGGGTTGGTTGGCTGGAAACGTCAAATGAGCGTGTATGGGGTTATTTGTCCCCTGGCGGGGATGGAGCAGATGGCGCAGACGCAGTGGGTGTCCATGTTGCGCAAACTGGGGCGCCGGGTGGAGGTGCATGCGTTGCGCCTGCCCGATGTTGATCCGCAGGCCCGGGCGCCCAAACTGGCGGAGGAGGTTTTGAAGAACCGGCCCGAGGCGCTTTTTGTGGAAGGAGCCTTGGGATTCAATCTGCCGGAATTTTATCAGCATCCCGGCATCCGGCAGTTGCCTGTGGCCGCTTTTTGGTATGATGATCCTTTTCGGACCTTGAGTTATTGGCAGGGGACGCCGGGTTATCTGGAAACGGTTCGCCTGCCAAACGTTTATCATTTTGTCTGGGACGGTTGCTGGAGGGAATGGTTGAAAACCCGGCATGGCATCCGCTCTTATCCGACCCATCTGGCGGCTGATCCGGACGATTTTTTTCCAAAACCCGCGCCGCGGGAATTTGCGGATCGCGCGGTGTTCATTGGCACATTTCCGGCCCGCGCGCATCTGGAAAAATTGGAAAACGGGTTGCCTTCCATGGCGCGCACGGTTCTCGGCGGGGTGAAGGAGGCGATGGCAAACGCTTCTTACGGGAGAAATCCATATGAAATTTTCGACGAGGTTTTGGGAGCGATGCCGGACAAGGCGGCGAAGGCCATGGAGATGATGGAGGATCGCCAGCCGGAGCAGATGCTGCATTTGCGGGCGATCGTGCAGATGCTGGGCAAAAGGGAGGTGCGGCGGCGGGTGGCGGGGGAGGCGTTGAAGGTGATGCCATTGTTGTTGTTGTGCGGCAATTATGAGGAAACCCACGCCGGCGAGGCTGAGATCCGGGAATTGCTGGGGGAATCGTCGGATCGTCTGCGCGTGGTGGATACGCGGCGAATGGCGGATTCCGGTTTGGTGGATCTTTATGCGCACGGCAGGATTCATTTGCAGGCCACGGATCCCCAGTCGGTGGCGGGGGGAATTCCCTTTCGCGTTTTCCAAACCACCGCCTGCCGCAAGCCGCTGCTGACCGATCGCAAACCCGAACTGGCGGAGTGTTATGAATATGAGAGGGAATTGCTGACGTTTGAGTCCGATAAGGATTTTGCCGGCAAGCTTGCCCGGGCGGCTGGCGACGCGGATCAGTTGGACACTGTGGCGGAGGCGGGATACCGCCGGTTTCTCCGCGAACACACCTGGCGGCATCGGTTTGAAGAGGTTTGCCGGGTGTTGAAGACGGCGGTGCGGGAGCCCCGCCCTCCATTGTCTGCACGGTAAAAAATGGAGGGCGGGGCTCCCGCACCGCCTCCATCAGAACGGAATAGTCCCGGATCGGGCAAATGTTAGCAGCATTGGGCGGGACGCCCGCGTTCCCATGTGTTGTCGCAAACAAGTCCATATCCGGATGCAGGTGACGCATGAAGATTGTTTTTCTTGATTTAAATTGCGAGACGCCGATGCCGCCCTTTTTCCAGGAGGCGTTTGAGTCGCTGGGGCACGAGGTGGCGACGGTTTTTGCCGCGGGCGCGGCGCCGGAGCAACTGGAGCGGGATCTTGATTGTGGGGCAAAGCTCATCCTGGCCGTTCATAACACCGCTTTTCTGGCGGGGGAGACATTGGCCTCGCCCCGGTTGGCCGGCGCGAAAAAAGCCGTTCTTTATTATGATGATCCGATGAACGGCTACACCCTGTTTGGCCGCCGGCATCCGCTGGTTTCGCGCTGGCGCGAAATGGGGGCGGTTCATTTCATCTGGGACGGTTATTGGCGGCGGAAGATGAAGGATGTGGCGGGATGGGATTCCTTTGCCACGCATCTGGCGGCGGAACCAAACCGGTTTTCCCCGGAAAAATCCCCGGCCATTCCCGGGATCGGTCATTGCGTGGTTTTTTTGGGCAACATTCCAAGTCTTGAATCCATTCAGGCTGATCAGGGGGCGCTGCCCGAACCTTATCGACAGGCAGCCCGTTTGTTTTGCGGCAAGATGGCAAAAGGGGTTTATGGATTGAATCCCTTCGAGGCGATGGAGGAGGTGGTCGGGGAATTGCCGCCGCCCGCGAAGACGCAAATCCACGAGGAGACTGAATCGTGGCTGAACGGGGCGGTGGATCTGCGGCGGTCGATTCCTCCCCATGTGCAACTGAGGCGGCTGGCTTGGAATTTCGGAAAGAGGATCACCCGGTTGAGGGCTTTGCGCGCCGTCTCGCGTGTGGCGCCTGCCGCCATTTTGAGCAATCTGAAACTTTCCGGCGTGGCGGGCCGGGATGAGCTGCTGCAAGAGATGGGAGGGGGCAAGGGGCATGATCTGCTTTTTGTGGACAGTTCGCAGGCTTCTTATTATCAACTGGCCCATCTTTACCGCTCGGGACTGGTTCATTTCCAGACAACCGATCCGCAATCGGTGGACGGTGGCATTCCCTACCGGGTTTTTCAATGCGCCGCCTGCGCTGTGCCCCTGATTTCCGACGCCAAAAAGGAATTGCTGGAATGTTTCGAGCCGGACAGGGAGATGATTTATTTCAATCGGGAGGATGAGATTGCCGGGGTGGTGGAACGGGCGTTGGGCAATCGCGCGAGTCTCCGGGATGTGGGGATGGCGGCATACGAACGGTACAAACGGGAACACACATGGATCCATCGCGCAACCGATATTTTGCTGAGGACAGGTTGTTTGGGCTGAAGAGGCTCTGAAACCTGAAATAAGAAATAAAACACTGGAAAGCGGTCGCAAAGGCCGCTAAACGAAAACCATGCTTGATCCAAAACTTTTAAGAGAGAATTTTTCCGCAACCAGGACCGCGCTGGCCCGCCGTTCGGCGGAAGCCGCTGCGGCCGTTGATCCCCTGCAGGAGTTGGATGCCAGACGCCGCGCCTTGCAGACGCAGGTGGACAACCTGAAAAATCAGCGAAATGTGGTGAGCAAGGAAGTCGGCCATCTCAAATCCAAGGGGCAGGATGCCACGGAAAAGATCGCTTCCATGAAAGCGGTGGGGGAACAAATCGCCGCGTTGGATCAGCAGTTGCGGGAGTTGGAGGCGGAATTGGAGCAAAAAGCGCTTTTTGTCCCGAACACGCCTCATTCCAGCGTTCCGGATGGCGCCGATGCCGCAGCCAACCGGGAGGTGCGGCGATGGGGCGAGGCGTTGAAATACGATTTCAAGCCCAAGCCCCATTGGGAACTGGGGCCGCAGCTGAAAATATTGGATTTTGAACGCGCCGCCAAGATTTCCGGCTCGGGTTTTGTCTGCCATTGGGGACTGGGCGCGCGTTTGCAGCGCGCATTGATCCAGTTCATGCTGGATCTGCACAGCCGGAAACATGGTTACACGGAGGTTTCCCCGCCATTTGTGGTTTTGGAGAAAGCCATGGTGGGCACCGGCCAGTTGCCGAAATTCCGGGAGGACATGTATGCCTTGAAGGACGACCCCCAATTTTTGATCCCAACCGCCGAAGTGCCGCTGACGAACCTGTTCCGGGAGGAA
This sequence comes from Verrucomicrobiia bacterium, assembly GCA_028687435.1. Classification (GTDB taxonomy): domain Bacteria; phylum Verrucomicrobiota; class Verrucomicrobiia; order JABWAM01; family JABWAM01; genus JAQUAF01. The sequence goes on from JAQUAF010000006.1 coordinate 97,523, forward strand.
ATTTTAAAGCTCGCGGACCTGCCGGTGAAGATGTGCGGTTACACCCCGTGTTTCAGGCGCGAAGCCGGTTCCGCGGGCAAGGATACGCGGGGAATGATCCGGGTGCATCAGTTCGACAAAGTGGAGCTGGTCAAAATCGTGGAACAGGAGAAATCCTACGACGAGTTGGAGGCTCTTGTTCGCGACGCCGAGGCGGTGCTCCAGGCGCTGGAACTGCATTATCGCGTGGTGTTGCTTTGCGCGGGGGACATGGGATTCTGCGCCGCCAAATGCTACGACATCGAGGTATGGTGTCCGGGGGTGGGCGGATATCTGGAGGTTTCCTCTTGTTCCAATTTCGAGACTTTCCAGGCGCGGCGCATGAATCTGCGTTACAAGGATGCGGAAGGCAAAACGCGGATTTGCCATACCCTGAACGGATCGGGAACCGCCCTGGCGCGGCTGACCATTGCCTTGCTGGAAACCCATCAGCAGGCGGATGGAAAAGTCAGCATTCCCGCCGCCCTGCGTCCCTATCTGGGCGGATTGGAATTTTTGTCGAATTCCTGAAGCGGTTGTGAAAAACAACGGCGGCGCGGGAGCTCCGCCCTCCACAGTCTTGCAAACGGAGGGCGGGGACTCCCGCGCCGCCGTTTCGTTTTCCAACCGTCCAGTTTTTTCTGGACAATCATGCCCGGTTGCGCCACGTAAAAGGAATGAAGAAAAACGACATTTTTCGGCGGTTGTCGGATCCGGGAATTGTGGCGGTGATTCGCGCCGACAGTTCCGAACAGCTCATGAATGCGGCCCAGGCGTTGTGCGATGGAGGGGTTGACAGCATGGAAGTGACCATGACCACGCCAAATGCGCTGCAGGTCATCGAGGCGGTGACCAGGAAATTCGGGGACAAAATCGTGATGGGGGTGGGGACCGTGCTGGATGATGTGACGGCCCGGCTTGCGATCCTGGCTGGCGCCGAATTCGTGGTGACCCCGGTGTTGCGTCTGGACGTGGTGACGATGTGCCGGCGTTACGACAAGCCGGTTGTTTGCGGCGCCTATACGCCGACGGAGGCGTTGACGGCCCATGAGGCGGGCGCTGATTTCATCAAGATTTTTCCCGCAGACGGATTGGGTCCCAATTACATCAAAGCCATCAAGGCGCCCCTGCCCCAGTTGCGGATCATTCCCACCGGCGGAGTCGAGGTGAAAAATTGCGCGGATTTTGTCAAAGCCGGTTGTTCGGCTGTGGGAGTGGGCGGAAATCTGGTCAGCAAGGAAATCCTGAAGAATCAGGACTGGAAAAAACTGACCGAGACCGCCAGAGCGTTTGTTGCCGCCATGAAAGCGGCCAAGGCTTGATGCCTGGCATCTGTCGGATCAGCCCCTGGTTCCCAGGCCCTGATTTATTTTCCGCCTTTGCTTTTCCCCGCAACGGCCTTGGCCAGATCGCGGCGAAACTGGTTGATGACGGATTTTGCCTCGGAAGTGCCGAAGACGATGGCGTTTACCTTGAAGCTGGCTTGAGGTTTGCCCTGGGCCTCGATTTGCTGGTTGTCCTGCAGGGAGAGAGGTTCCCATCCGGCGGATGTTTTCTTGAATTGGATGGTTGAGGGGATGTCGGTGATTTTTCCAGCGCCGCAGATTTTCTTGAGAATCACGGGGGGAATCAGGCTGGGAGGAAGTTTGGGTTTGGAGGCCAGTTCGGGCAGAAGTTCGGCGGTGATGTCGAGATAGAGGGACTGGGAGCTGGCGATGGTCAGGTTGATGCCGTACTCCGCGTCTTTTTCGGTGACTTTGCGGTTTTTGATTTCCATGCAGCGGAAGACAAGGTGGCCGGGCAGTTTGGTTTTGACGTAGTCGGTGACTTGTTGTTCCGTGGGACCAAGCAAGGGGTCCACATCCTGCGCGTGTCCGGCGCAGGCGATGAACATCCATGCGGCCAGGATCCGGACGAAAAGCGTTTTCATGGGGAAATCCATACGTCGGATTGAGGCCGGTTGCCAGCCCAAAAATTTGAATGTTGCTTCCCGCCCCCTGTCAATTTTTCGATTCACTCCATTCGCCAAATGCCGCATGATGGGCCAGCCATGAAATACAAGACCATTGGCCGGACCGGAGTGAGGGTTTCCTCCTTGTGCATGGGAACCATGACGTTTGGACAGGAGGCGGACGACGCCATTTGCGTCCAGTTGTTCAAACGGTGCCTTGACGCGGGGATCAACTTTTTTGACACCGCCAATATTTACGCCAAAGGGAGGTCGGAGGAAATCCTTGGGCGTCTGATGAGGGGACAGCGCGACGAATTGGTGATTGCGTCCAAATTTTGCGGTTGCGTGGGAACGGATGTGAACGCGGCGGGGTGTTCCCGGCGGCATATCATGCTGGCGATTGACGCGACGTTGAAACGCCTGCAGACCGACCGGCTGGATTTTTATTTTGTCCACAATGTGGATCCGCTGACTCCGATTGAGGAAACCCTGCGCGCCTTGGATGACCTGAAGCGCCAGGGCAAGATTCTTTATCCCGCAGCCAGCAACATGGCGGCATGGCAGATCATGAAGGCGCTGGGACTTTCAGCAAAGGAGGGACTGGCCCGCATCGAATGCATCCAGCCGATGTACAACCTGGTCAAAAGGCAGGCTGAGGTGGAGCTTTTGCCGATGGCGGAAAGCGAAAAGCTGGGGGTGATCACCTACAGTCCGCTGGGCGCCGGGTTGTTGACTGGCAAATACAATTCCAAGGCCAAACCGGCGTCGGGGCGGCTGGTTGCCAACTCTTTTTACACCGCGCGTTATGATGAGGAGGAGTACCGCCTGACTGCCGAGCGGTTTTCCGCCTATTGCCGGCATCGCGGCCTGTCCGCGCCGGCGACAGCCATCGCGTGGGTGGCATCGCATCCGGCGGTCACCGCGCCGATCATTGGCGCCCGCAACCTGGAACAGTTGGAGATGGCTCTTGGCGCCTTGAATCTGAATCTGCTGCCCGAACAGAGGGATGAGATATCGGCCTTGTCGCGCACCCCGCCCCTGGCCACCGACCGGCGGGACGAGCAGGTGGGCATGTTCATGCACAAGTAGGGAAGGGCGTTTTTTCGATTTATCATTTGAAGGTCTTCGACTATCATGCGCGCCGATGAATGCCTTGATTATCCGCCATGGACGTGTTGTCGATCCCGCCAATCAGATTGACGAGGCAAGGGATGTGGCTGTTGTGGACGGCAGAATTGCCGATCTGCGGGATATTCCGCCGGAGGCCAAACCGGAGGAAGTGGACGCAAAGGGTTTGGTGGTTTGCCCCGGTTTGATCGACATGCATGTTCATTTGCGCGAACCGGGCCGCGCCGACCAGGAAACCATTGCCAGCGGAACCCGCGCGGCGGCGCACGGAGGATTCACCACGGTGGTTTGCATGCCCAACACCAAGCCGCCCGCGGATACGGCCGGCACGGTGGAATTCATCAAGGCGCATGCGCGCGACAAGGGCGTGGTCCATGTCGTCCCCACCGGATGCATCACCATCGGGTCGCAGGGGGAACAACTGGCGGAGATCGGGTCGCTCAAGCGCGCCGGGGTGGCGGCCATTACCGACGACGGGCATTGCGTTCAGAACAACGAAATCATGCGGCGGGCGATCGAATATGCCAAGATGTTCAGTTTGCCGGTGCTGGACCACTGCCAGGACGCAAACCTTTCGGCTTCGGGGGTGGTGAACGAGGGGTATTGGAGCACGGCTTTGGGATTGCATGGATGGCCGGCCATCGCGGAGGAGATCATGGTTTCGCGCGATTGCATGCTGGCCGAATTGGCGGATTGGAAGCTCCACATCCAGCATGTCAGCACCGCCGGTTCCGTCAGGATTGTGCGCGAAGCCCGGGACAGGGGCGTCCGGGTTTCGGCGGAGGTCACGCCGCATCATCTTGCCCTTGCGGATGAAACCGTAAAGAGCTACGACACCAATTTGAAAATGAATCCACCGTTGCGTTCCGCCCGGGATGTGGAGGCGTTGCGCCAGGGAATCCGGGATGGCGTGATTGAGGTGCTGGCCAGCGACCATGCGCCGCATTGCAGCTACGAAAAAGAGGTGGAATTCGATTACGCGCCCTTCGGCATTGTCGGGCTCGAAACCGAACTGGGCATCTTTGCGACCGAGCTGGTTCATAAAGGCGTGATTTCCCTTTCCAGGATGATCGCCATGCTTACGATCAATCCAGCCCGGATCCTGCAACTGGATGCGGGGACCTTGGGCAAGGGGGCGGTGGCGGACATCACCCTCATGGATCCGGATCGTGAATGGGTTGTGAATCGCGATGAGTTTGCCTCCCTTTCCCGCAATACGCCGTTTCATGGCTGGAAGCTGAAGGGCAAGGCCGTGATGACCATTGTGGCGGGCAGGATTGTATGGAGGGAATAAAAACCGGGTTTTTTGCCCGGATCGAAACGCGTCTGGGGAAAGTGTTCATGGCGTCTGTTTCCGGGGGGCTTTGTGTTCTGCGTTGGAACGACGATCGGCGGCGGACGCGGGGATATCTGGAACGCGTTTTTCCGGAAATTGCGTGGGAGGAGGACGAACGTCCCTTGCGGGAATGGCGGAGGCAATTGGACGCCTTTTTGAAGGGCGCCTCGAAAAAGTTTGATCCGCCGCTGGTTTTGCGTCCGACTCCGTTCCAGGGAAAAATCTGGAGGTTGTTGCGGCAGATCCCTTATGGACAGACCATTTCCTATCGGGAACTGGCGGCGAGGGCCGGGTGTCCCAAATCGGTGAGGGCGGCCGCCAATGCCTGTGGACAAAATCCGGTGGCGGTTGCCATCCCCTGTCATCGTGTGGTTCGCGGCAATGGAACTCCGGGCGGTTTCAGCTCCGGTCTTCAACGCAAACAGGCGTTGCTTGAATTGGAGGACATGGAACCGCGCAAAAATTGATTCGCATGCCGGCGGATGAGCGCACGGCGGCTGTGTGGAGATTTTCCTGTTTGCCGGAGGAGAGAGGATTCATCCAGCCATTTGGGTCTGAATCATTGGATTTTTCACGTAAAAACCTCGATTTTATTCACCCTTCCCCCCAAGAGGGGAGAAAGTTGAATTTGTTGAGGGCTCACAGGAAGTCTTTTACTTTCCTTCCCTGATCAATTTCAGAATCCGGTTTTCCACCTGGAGTGTGCCGGCGGCGGTTGATCCCGCAGCCAGCAGAACCTTTCGGCTGGCGGCAAAGGCGCCGTCGTTCAATTCCAAAACACCGTAATCCTCCCCGGGATAGGCGAAACAAACGGTGGTCAGCCCCTTGTCGCGAAGTTGGGTGGCAAGACGGTTGGTGTCCGGATTCCCCACCACGATCAGGTGGCGGTTTTGCGTCTCATTTTCGTTGATTTCGTCGTCAAACAGGATTTTTCCGTCCTTGAGGGATTCCGCTATTTTCCGCGCGGCATCCTGTTCTTTCTGTCCGCATTTTCGTCCCGCCACCACATGAATCTCCTTTTCTCCAAGAAACTGGCGAACTTCGTTCCTGCCGGGTTTCATGCGGTGCCGGGTCTGGTCAAGGAATTCCTCCTGTTCGGCTTTGCTGGCAATCATGAGGATCACATACCCCGCTTTGGGAACGACGGTTTTGATTTTGATCCCGCCGTCCTTGGAATAATCGATCCGGTTGAATTTTTGATCCATCACCACGTAATCCGCTCCTGGCAGATCCTTGACCACGACCTCCACGGCATGATCCTCGGAGGCGTCAATATCCAGAAGATCCACCACGGTCACAAAATGCCATGTGGGAGTCTTGGCATTGTGAAAAACAAGATGTTCGCCGGTTTTCAAGCCGGTGATTTCCACGCTTTTTTTTGCGCCCGCCCATTCCAGAAAGCTCCGCATGAACCGGCGGAAGAAATCCAGCCGCGTGGCATCCGTGAATCCCCGCGACCCCATCAGGGGGGAACCGCCTCCCGGCACATCGAAGCATCCTTTCAACCATGTCCAGATCGGAAACACATTGCTGTCGTACCCCAGCCAGTATTCCCATCCCAGGTTGAAACCCACGGTCATGGCCTTGTAATTTTGTCCTTCGTAAAGAGTAACCGCCGGGGTTCCATCCTCATAGGAACAAAGAACCCGGGCGTCATTGTCCGGCAATAACTGCCGGTAGAATCCTTTGCCCAAGCCCGCAGTTTCGTCATTCTCAACGTCGCACAGGGAAAGGCGGTTTTTCGGATTGTTGATCGTTGCCTTGTCCTTCCATGTCACTTTGTGATTGGAACGAGCCTTGCAATATCGGGCAAGACCGGCCCAGAGCGGCTGCTCCTCGTCCTTCACCAGCCAGGCGAAGGGGCAGAAATCTTTTTTGACGACCAGGGACGGCCGCCGTTTTTCGACGCCGTAATCGGTTTTGGTGATGTCGCGCAACAGATTCCGGTTTTGTTCCCGTCCGCACCAATCTTCCGTGGCCGAGGCCGCATCCACCAGGATGGATACGCCCTTTTCAGCCAGTTTCTTGATGTTGGTCACCGCCTCCGCGGACAAACGGGGCTGCGAACTGATGATCAACGCCTTGTGTTTGAATTTTGCGGGATCCAGATCCTCCTGTTCCACAAAAACGCAATGATAACCCAATTCGCGCAAAAGCATCTGGATGGAAGCCGCCATGATGCCATGATAATGCTCCTCCCAAGCCCACAAGACCGCAATGTCTTCGTTGACAAAATCGCTGGTCACCAGGTGCCGCCCGAAATCCTGCAACACGCGACAGGCTCTTTTGACCGGCACAAACCGCTCCATTTTCACCTGCTTGGTTTTGGGGCTGTAAATGCCGTCCTGAAGTCCGAGCGATCCGTCATAATTGGTGAACTGGCTGTCCGGCACGTCGTACCAAGCCTCGATTTGGGAAACCATTCCGTAGAGCGCCGCCATGATTTCCATTCGCTCAATGTCCTCGCCGGTGGCGTAACCCGGGGCTTTCAACCATTTCAAATGCTCACCGCCGATGTTCACACAGGCGGGTTTTTGGCCGATGGCCGAATGAGTCTGGTTGACCATGGTGTCATACATCAGCAATTCCGCCGGCAAATGTTTTCCTCCATAAACGATCGCATTGGCCGCATCCACCATCCCGAAATCAAGATGCCGGTTGACGCAACTGCTGACCACCGAACCCAATTGGTTGCGAAAAGCCAGCCATCCCAAATAACCATTGATGGTTCCCATCACATCAGGATCGCCCGACTTGACCGTGGCGATCATTTCCTCGATGAATCCGTAAAGGGAATCCCTGCGAAATTGCAGCCAGCACATCCAATGGGCCCTGTTGACCGATTCAAAGATTCTTTTTTCGTTGTCGAGGTTGACAGGCCGTTTTTTTTCATTGAAATGCGGCGGATCGATTTCAGCCCATGTTTTGTGTTGGGTTTTCCAGTCTTCATTCAACCTGGCGATGTTTTTATAACGTTTTTCGATCCAGCCGGTCCATGCCTTCCGGCAATGGGGGCAATAACAGATCCATTCCTTGTTGAACCACACGTTCCAGTTGGGTTCATTGAAAACGCCAAAGATTTTTTTTCCGTTGATCCTGAGATTGGCGTTGCAATCCTTCACATGCCTGATCTGTAATGACATCATTTCCCTGGAAGCCTTGCGATAATCCGGGTTATGATAACATCCGCGATCGGGGATATGGATTTCCTTTCCCGATTCCGTCACAAAGGTTGCCCAGGCTTTCATCCGGGCCGCGCCTTTTTCCCCTCCCAGCTTTGGATTGTTGAATTGATAATAAACCTCCCGACGGCACGATTTCCGCTCCTCGCTCGCATGTTTTTCAAAAACCGCGATGGATTCCTTTGAGATGCTTATTTTGCCGCTTTCATCCTGCTCAAACTTGAAATCCTGGTTCCGGCTCAATCCAATGGTTCCCATATTATAGGCCTGCCGCCGGTATTCCTCCCCGCAAAAAGCCCCGCAAGTTCCCAGGGGAAAGTCATCCATGTTTGTGTCAAATGTCTTGGGATGCGCGCCGGCTTTCCCCGCAAAGATGCAAACCGTTAAAAAGAGCATGAAGGAAGGAATGTGGTTTATCATAGATCCTTTCGTAAAAAGGGAGTCAGCGCGCCGCGTGAAAACGGCGGTGGAAATCCCCGGATGCCTGTTGAAATTTTTTCCATGTCCCGGCTTCCCCCGATGAGATGCCGGGCGCGGCCATTTCCTCGTCGGTCCTGAACCGGTTTTCCCGGGTGGCGGCCTTGTATTGGTCGAAAAATTCCCTGGTCAGAATTTCGTTGCGGATTTTCTTTCCACTCCAGCCCAAAAAATAATGGCCAGGCCATTGCGCCGCCTGTTCCCGGGCAAGGGATGCGCCAAAATCGGTTTCCAGTGTGTCGAACAACAGATCCGCCAGGCAGCCCATGTCCTCTTCGCGGGCCGCCAGGATCAGCTTGCCGCGGTCGATTTCCACGCCGGTGGCGCGGTCGGAAAGGATCAATAAAATCCGGCTGTTGTCTTTTTGGGATGAAAGAAAACCTTCCGCCTTGGCCAGATGGGTCGCGCCCAGGTGAAAAGCCATGGCTTGGGCGTTCCATTGGCAGACAGGCGATGAATCGGCGTAAATCCGGGCGTCGGGCGAGGCAAACAATGTGCGCGCGCAGGCGATGGCGGCGTCCGGGATCCTGTTTTTGCGGCGAAAATCCAGATAATCCAGAAAACAGGCATACCCCTTGAAACAGCTATCGACATTTTCCTTCACCAACGAGGCAAAGACCTCATGATCATTCACATGACGAATCAGTTCTCCGACTTTTGCGTCCGCCTGGAAAAGCGAATTCCAGAAACCGGCCCAATATCCGCCCGGCCCGGAGGGGATTTTTCCGGCCAGCCATTGCTCAATGAATTGGTCGGTTCTGCCTTCAGTATAGTCGTGGATCTTCCTCGCTTGGACTGGATCGTTGGGAAAGAAGCCTTCCAGGCGGTGTCCAATCCATGGGGCATCGGTCAGATAATGGCAGGCAAGCTGCGTCAGGAACGATGCCTTGGAAGGATCGGTTTCCATGACGGTGAGGATTTCTCCGGTCAGCAGGCGGATGACCCCAATGCAGCGCGGCAGGCTTTGATAATGAAAATCACCCAGCACATTATCCGGCAGGCCGGCCACTCCTGCCCGGTAATCATCGGCGCGCCAGTAACCGACAAAATCCAGCCATTCCCTTTGGCGTCCCATGATTCCGGCCATTTCACTGTGTGATGTGGCTATGCTTCGTTTGACAATTTCGTGATGTGTGAGGGGGCCCATGTTGTTTTCCTTTCAAGATTTGGATGAATCACAATCCAAAATTTCAAATCTAATTTAATGTTCAGGGATTTCAAAGTTTGCAAAAAAATGAATTGGAGATGGATTTTTTGACAGGATTAACAGGATTGACAGGATTTTTATGCAAGACAATGTCCGGCCGCATGGCCGAACAATCCTGTAAATTCTGTTAATCCTGTCAAAAAGTTGTCCGCCGTAGGCGGATTTAATTTATATTTCAATTTCCGCCCCTTCCTTTGCCAGAAAGGCGCCGGGAAAAATGGCCCGGGCGTCATCAAGAATTTTTGCGCCGTCCTTGTTTAAATAGTGAATAAGCGCCATTTTCCGGACACCGGCCTTTTCAGCCAGGACAGCCGCGTCTTTTGACGCGGTGTGCCATGCGTCATGAATCAGAAGACCGGCATTCCTTGCAAAATCGGCGATGGGTGGATGGAAGGATGTGTCTCCCGTAAAAACCAACGCGTTGCCGCCTGCTGTTTTGGTGTATCTGCACACCAGCGCCTCCTCGGGATTGCTTTCCCCATAAACATGCCGGGCGGCCATGGTTTCCAGTTTGAAATCATTGTTTTGATAAGTCTCGCCGGGAGTCAGGGGAACCAGCCGCAGTTGGAGATCCAATTCTTTGAAACGCGAAACTTGCAAAAAAGTCCGGACGCTGTTGACAACCGTTGAAAAATGTCTCGAGGGGCCGATGATGGTCAGCGGTTGGGCCGATCCGAAGCGGTTTCCCGCCTGTTTGAGACCCCGGTAATACAGCAAATGAGGGAGGCCAAGATAATGATCCTGATGCCAATGGGTGATAATAAGACAATTTATTTCCGCCGGGTCAAAACCAAGATCGCGCAACTTGAAAAGATTGCACCAGCCGGTGTCCACCAGGATGTCCCGGTTGATCATGAAGGAAGCCGCTTCCGTGCCGGGTTCCGGCAAATAGGCCGAGGTCCCTATAAAACTGATTTTCATTTTCCTTCCCCAAGCAATTTCAGGATGCGATTTTCCACCCGCAGGGTGCCGGCCGCGGACGAACCCGCCGCCAGCAGGACTTTGCATCCCGAGGCAAAAGCGCCGTCGTTTAATTCGAGAACGCCATAATCCTCCCCCGGATAGGCAAAACAAACCGTGGTCAGGCCTTTGTCGCGCAATTGGGCGGCAACACGATTGGTTTCCGGATTTCCCACCACAATCAGATGCCGGCCTTGGACTTCCTTTTCGGAAATTTCATCGTCAAAAACAAATTTTCCCCCTTTGAGCGCTCCCGCGATTTTTCTCGCGGCATCCAGTTCCTCCTGCCCGCATTTCCGCCCTGCCGCCACGAGGATATCCTGGTTGCCAAGGAACTGGCGCACCTCGTTTTTGCCGGGTTTCATGCGGTGCCGGGTCTGGTCAAGGAATTCCTCCTGTTCTGCCTTGCTGGAGATCATCAGGATGACATAACCGGCCTTGGGAATGACCGTTTTGATTTTGATCGAGCCGTCTTTGACATGGTCCATCCGGTTGAATTTTTGATCCATCACCGCATAATCCCCGTCCGGCATTCCTCCCACGGTGATTTCCACGGGATGATCCTTTGTGTCCGCGGGATCCAGGATATCCATCACGGTCACAAAATGGCAGGTGGGCGTCCTGGCATTGCGAAAGACAAGATGTTCGCCCGTCTTCATGCCGCTGACTTCCACCGTTTTTTTCATGCCTGCCCAGTTCAGAAATCCCCGCATAAGCCGCCGGTAAAAGTCCAGGCGGGCCTCGTCGGCAAACCCCCTTGCTCTTGAGGTGTGGCAGGAACCATGAGGTATGCCGAAATAACCCGGCGTCCAGGTCCACATGGGAAAAATGTTGCTGTCATACCCTTGCCAGTATTCCCAGCCCAGGTTGAAACCCACGGTCATGGCCTTGTATTTCTGTCCATCGTACAGGGTAACCGCCGGGGATCCGTCATCATACACCGCCATGACCCTGGCGTCGCCGGATGGCTGAAGCTGTTTATAGAAGCCCGGGACCAATCCTTGCGCGCCTTTTACGGTGAGGTCGCAAAGATTGCCGCGATATTTTGGATCATTGATCACGGCTTTGTCCCTCCATTTCACGTCAAACTCAAACGGCGGTTTGACATATCGCACCAACCCCGCCCAAAGGGGTTGTTCCTCGTCTTTTTTGATCAAGGCAAACGGGCATTGTTCCTTTTTCACCAGCAACGAGGGCCGGATTTTGTCTCCGCCAAAATCGGTCTTCACAATGTCGAGCAGGAGATTATGTTGCTGTTCCCGTCCGCACCAATCCTGGGTGGCGGAAGCGGCGTCCACCAGAATGGCAACGCCCTTTTCAGCCAGCTTGCCAATGTTTTCCACGGTTTTGGAGGACAAACGGGGTTGCGAACTGATGATCAACGCCTTGTAATGGAATTTTTCGGGATCCAGATCCTCCTGCTCCACAAAGACACTGTGAAATCCAAGTTCGCGCAAAAGCATCTGGATGGGCGCCGCCATGATTCCCTGGTAATGCTCCTCCCAGGCCCATAGGACCGCCACGTCTTCATTGGCAAAATCGCTGGTCACCAGATGCCGCCCGAAATCCTGCAATACGCGATAGGCCCTTTTGACCGGCGCAAACCGTTCCATGTTGATCTGTTTGATCTTCGGGCTGTAAATGCCGTCCCGCAGCCCGAGCGATCCGCCATAATTGGTGAACTGGCTGTCCGGCACGTCGTACCACGCTTCGATCTGGGAAACCATCCCATAGAGCGCCGCCATGATTTCCATTCGCTCAAGGTCTTCTCCTGTGGCAAAGCCCGGGGCGCTGACCCATTTCAGGTGTTCTCCGCCGAGATTCACGCAGGCCGGTTTTTTGCCCAGCGCCGAATGGGTTTGGTTCAGCATGATGTCATACATGACCAGTTCCGCCGGGACAAGTTTGCCGCCAAAAATGATCGCGTTGGCCGCGTCCACCATGCCGAAATCAAGGTGTCGGTTGATGTCGCAACTGGCCGCCGATCCCATCCGCTCGCGAACATTCAGCCAGCTTAAGTAACCATTGGCGGTTCCCATGACATCGGGATCCGCGGTTTTCAACGCAGCCATGACCTCGCCGATGAAACCGTGAAAGGCGTCGCGGCGGAATTGCAGCCAGCACATCCAATGGGCTTTGTTCACCTTTTTGAAGATTTCGGTTTCGTCGTCAAGGCGGTACATATCGGGCCACTTGCCGTTGGTTTTCACCCGCGCCTGCGGCAGATCGATTTCCTCCAGGGTTTTATATTCGGAAAGCCAATCCTTGTTGAGCTCCGACACGCCGCCATATTTTTTGACAAGCCATTCCGTCCAGGCTTTCCGGCAATGTTTGCAATGACAAATCCATTCCTCGTTGAAATGCATGCTCCAATTCGGCTCATTGAAGATCCCGGCGATCTTTTTTCCGTTGATCCTGAGATTGGCGTTGCAATCCTTCACATGGGGGACTTGCGACAACAGTATTTCCCTGGAAGCCTTGCGATAATCCGGATTATTATAACAGCGGCGCGAGGGAATGACGATCTCCCGGCCCGATTCCGTCACGAAGGTGGACCATGCCTTGACCCTGGCCGAGCCCTTTTCCCCTTCCAGTTTGGGATTGTCAAACATATACAAGGTTTCCTTGCGCGACGACTTCTGTTCCCCCCGCGCATATTTTTCAAAATCTTCGACAGATTTCTTCAAAAGGCTTATATTGCCATTCTCGTCTTGGACAAACTTGAAATTACTCCAGCGATTTATGCCGATAGTTCCCATGTTATAAGCCTGCCGCCGGTATTCTTCGCCGCAGAAGGCCCCACAGGTTCCCAGTGGAAAATCATCCATGTTGGTGGTGAATTCCCTGGGATGGGCGCCCGCCTTGCCAAGGAAAAAGGCAAGCATGAGGATGATTGTAATCGAACATGGAGAGGGTTTCATTTTTTGCCAAGGTTCAAGTTGTCTGCGCAAAATTTTCAAGGATGCGGTTTGTCGAATATCACCAACGTTTGACCGGAGGATGTGGCGGTGCGGGAGCCCCGGCCTGCGTGGCCATAGCCACTACGGCGTGGCGACGGCCCGCCCTCCATTATTTCACCATGCCATGGAGCCCCGCCATCTTTGAGAAGATGATCCATCCCCCCGAGGCGATCTCCTACCGGTAGGCGCCAAGATAGGTTGTCAAATCCCACACTGGATATCCGGTGCCGTCGTTGACAGGCCACATGGTTCCGTATTTCAAATATTCCACATGACCGTCAACAAAACAGACCATGCTTCCGCCGGCATGGCGGTTCTGGTCAAAGTAGTAAGTCCGGATCACTTCGAACTGAAATGAGCTTTCCCCAAACATGATCGTTTTTTCCGGAAAAGGAACCTGTCCCAGAAATCCGCCTCCAAATTTGTTGTTCGGTTCAGTCATCAGATAAGAATTTGAGGCGTAGCCATTCTGCGGGCCGCCGCCGGTGAATGCGGAGCCGTCGGAGCTTTTCCCCGCCGGGCACTTTAATTTTGAGGTATCGATATTGTAAGGCTTGAGTCCGCCCCCCCACCATCCCCGGAAGCCGCCGCCATAATAAACCGGCAGGTGATCCTCGTGTTCGCCGGCGTACATCAAACTGGCGGCGCCGTATTGCTTCAGGTTGTTCATGCAGGTTATCTGCCTGGCTTTTTCCCGGACGCCCTTCAAAGCCACCAAAAGCTGGGCGGCCAAGACGGACAAAATGGCAATCACCGTCAATAACTCGACCATGGTGAAGGCGCAGGATGTTGAAGCCATGATTTTTAAATGGAAAAAGGGCTTTTTCATGCGCAGACACTCTGCGTTTTGTTTTGCATGATGTCGAGCAAGCTGTGCGCCGGCTTGATCTTTCCCCCGATTTTAAGGGGCGGATTTCGGATGTCGCCCCCGGCGATTCTTCTCCACAACATGCCGAGCATGATCCGGGCGATTCTCTGGGGCGAAAACTCATAGCGTATCACCGGCATTCCATAATGGTGATCGATCTCTTCGTTGGCCATCGCCATGATCCTCGGCGGCGCAGCGACGGTCCGTTCAAATAACGCCTCGATGACGCCGCGCGCGACAACATCATCCGGAACAAGCAGGGCATCCGGTCTGGCGTTGGTTTTCCATTGATCAATAAGTTCCAGGGTCTTTTGATATGCCGCCAGTTGCAGGGCATCGCCTTTCTCATCAAAAAGCCTCAGTTGGTGAATTTCCACGGGAGGCAGATGACATGATTGCGTGGCGGCCTCGATGCCTTCCAAATCCTGGGGAAAGGGTTTGCCGATGGTGCGCAAATAGACAATCTTGCGGCATCCGTTTTTAGCCAGATGTTCCACGGATTCCCGGGCAAACCGCTCGTAATCCAGGATCACATCCGATTTATGAAGAAAATCGCCGGTGGTGACGATGGGCAGATGAGGCGCCAGTCGCGCGGTCTCCCAATCGTCGAGACCGCCCGGAAGCTTGATGATCCCCTTGAACGGATAATGCCGCAGATCATTCGTGAAATGTTCGTAGGCGGGGGATGAATCCGCCTCTCGTGTGGCGCGCAGTTCGGTCAAACCATCGTAAACGCGAACGGTCCAATTCGGACCCTTTGCCTTCAGAAGCCCTTCGCGAATGAACTTCAGCACCGCCCGGTAATAATATGCGGTTTCATCGGTCAGGCTGGGACCGATCAAAACCCCGATGATCGCCTTTTCCTCTTTTGAAGCGACAAATGTTCCCCGCTTGGGTTTGCGTTCGATCAACTTTTGGGCGGTCAGCTGAACCATGGCCCGTTGAACCGAGTCGTAGCTGATGCCCCACTTTTTGGCCAGTTCCTTGGCCGGCGGCAATCGGGTGTTGGAGGCAAGATGTCCGGTGTTGATCTGGTTTTCAAAAAACTGAACGATTTGCTGATAAACCGGAACAGCCGTTTGCAAATGCAGTTCAAAATCGGGTGACATGGTTTTGAGGTTCAGGGGTTCAACGGTTCACAGTTTTCAGCAAATTTGCATTCTTATATAATCCGGTTTAATTGCATTATCAGTTTAATGCAGATTATTTGATTTGTCAAATGGCGCTTCAATTGGATTTTTGTTCGAGGCTTCCAACCTTTGGATTGCCGTTGAGGTGACTCTTCGCTTGAGGCCATGCGGTTCTGTTGCTGTAATCAGGGGATCATGGCTTCCCAACTGGATTCGTTGCGTCTGGCTCTTGAACATTCGCCGGATAACGTGCCGCTGTTGCTGCTTTTTGCCGAGGCGTGCGCGGATGAATTCCAGCTTGCGGATGCCCGGAGCGCCTTTGAAAAAGTCCTGAAGAAGGACGTTAAAAATATTGAAGCCAAAATCGGGCTGGCCCATGTCGCCCAGCTTGAAGGAAAAACTTCCGAGGCGGTGGTGCGGGCGGAGCAACTGATTGGTGAGAATCCGGAACATGCGCCCGCCTATGTTTTTCTCAGCCGGCTGCTGGCTGGCGAGGGCGATCTGGCGAGGGCCAGATCCCTTTATGACAAGGCATTGTCCCTGGATCGCGGAGTTTCCGATCCGGGTTTGGAAAAAACCCTGGCGGGTGTCAAAGCCGGAAATGACGGAGACGATGACTCGTCAAAAAAGAAGGCGGGGATTGCGGCGGGCGGGGATTTCATGGAAAGCCGGGAGGAGGACGATTCGCAGCCGCGCGGCGGCGCGGCGTTTGATCTTGGGCTGGCGGATTTTGCGCGTCCCAAGGTGAGTTTTGCGGATGTTGGTGGCATGGATGAGGTGAAAAAAGAGATCAGGATGAAGATCATTCATCCGCTCCAGCACGCAAATCTTTTCAACGCCTACAATAAAAAAGCCGGGGGAGGCGTGCTTTTGTACGGTCCCCCCGGTTGCGGCAAAACCCTGATCAGCAAGGCCACCGCCGGCGAGATCAAGGCGAATTTCATCGCGCTCGGTCTTCATCAGATTCTCGACATGTGGATTGGCAATTCGGAAAAACACATGCACGAGGTGTTCCAACTGGCGCGTCAAAATGCGCCATGCGTCCTTTTCTTTGACGAGGTGGATGCCTTTGCCGCCGACCGGCGCGATCTCCGCCAGAGCGCCGGACGGAATCTGATCAACCAGTTTTTGAGCGAGATGGATGGTTCCGATTCCCAAAACGACGGGGTGCTTATTCTGGGCGCGACCAACGCGCCGTGGCATATTGATCCGGCCTTTCGCAGGCCGGGGCGTTTCGACCGCGCGCTTTTTGTTCCGCCGCCCGATGACGGCGCGCGCGCGGCCATCATCGAGGTGATGGCCCGCCAAAAGCCCATGGGCGAACTGGATGCCTGCGCCCTGGCCCGGAAAACCGCGGGGTTCAGCGGCGCCGACTTGAAGGCGGTTTTTGATCTTGCCACCGAGGATGCCTTGGAACGGGCCATGGAGACAGGAAAGGTGATACCGCTTGTGACCAAAGACCTGGTCAAGGCCGCCGCGAAACACAAGCCGACCACAAAAGCCTGGTTTGAAAGCGCAAAAAACTATGCCATGTATGCGAACCAGTCCGGTTTTTACGACGAGGTGTTGAAACATCTCGGACTGTTCAAATAAATCGCCGGAAATGCGCCATGAATGAAACCGATGAAATCCCGGATTTGACGCAATGCATGATGCGGGCGCGTTCCTTGATGGAACACAGCCGCTATGCGGACGCTGCGGAATGGCTGCAGCGGGGGCTGCAGATGAGGCCGGATGACGCCGCTTGTCATTCGTTGCTGGCCGCCTGCCTGATCAATCTGGAAGGCAGGGAACAACAGGCGGTGACGGTCGCGCGGCGGGGGGTGGAACTGGAACCGGAGGAGTCCTTTGCCCATGCCATTTTTGCGCTGGCGCTGGCGCGTTCGGCCAAGGACGGTCAGAATTCCGTCATTCAAGAGGCCTTGGTGGAGGCGCAGGAGTCGGTTCGATTGGATCCCGACAGCGATTTTGCGCAGACGACCATGGCCCAGATGCTTATCCGGTTGCGCCGTTGGAATGAGGCGGAGATTGCGTCGCGCAAGGCCCTGGAGTTGGATCCGGAGGATGCCGCCGCTGCGGAATTGCTTTCCATCTGTTTGCTCCATGAGGGCAAGCATGAGGACAACGACCAGCTTGTCCAGTATCAGCTCCAAAAAAACGCCGAAAACGACAGCGCCCATTCAGCCGCAGGCTGGAACGCGCTCAGGAAGGGGGATTACCGCAAGGCAAACGGGCATTTTCTGGAAGCCTTACGATTGAATCCCATGCATGAGGGGGCGCGGCAGGGGTTGGTGGAAAGCTATCGTGCTCGGTCGTTTTTTTATCGGAATCTGTTGCGGTTCGACGCGTTTCTCAACCGCCTGACAGCCGGAAGACAGATGGCTTTCTGGCTGGGGGGGTACGTGATTTACCGGCTGCTTTACGGGGTTCTTTCAAAAACAGCCCCATGGCTCGCGTCGATTTTGGTGGGGTCCTGGCTTGTGTTGGTGTTTTGGTCCGCGCTGGCCCGCGGATTGAGTTCGCTTGCGCTGCTTTTTGACCGGTATGCGCGGCGAAGCCTGATGACGCGGGAAAAATGGGAAGGCGTGGTGGTGGGAGGAATGGCGGTATTGGCGCTTGTTTTTTTGACGGCTTCCTGGGTGGTTGCGCCGGGATTGCGACTGTTTGCCCTGTGCATTTTCATTGGGGCGATTCCGGCCGCTTCCGCCTTCACCAATGACCATTATATCGGCAAATGGTTTTATTGGGCCGTGGCGGTGTTTTGTATTTTATGCGCGTTTTATCCTGTGGCGGCCCTGGGCGCGCTCTGGGCCTTTGGCGTCAGATTTCCCATGACCTCCCAAATCATGCTCTGCGGCATCTATACCGCCGTGGCCTTCACGTTTGTCCGCTTTTTTGGAATTGGTTACCGCTGAAAACGCACGTTTTCGAAGCTTCTTCCCTGATCATGTAAACAAATAGGAGATGGGGCTCCTGCCCATAGGTGTTAGCTTAAGAGATGGCCCTCAATGTCATTGCGAGGAATCCGGCCTGGCGGATGACGAAGCAATCTCCAGATTCTTAATCTCAGCTTTTTGCGATTCGCTTTATTCTCCTCTGAATAAAAATGAAAAATTGGCCATTTCGCGAAATTATGGGATGGCTCTGAAACCAATGGATGCTTATGGTTATAGCGTTTCAGCAAGGTCATTCCAGTCGGGATTCAGCGAATTCACCAAGTCGAGTTTCTTCCGTCGTGATCCCGCTTTGATTTGTTTTTCCCGAGCGATGGCGGTTTGCGGATCATCGAATATCTCATAATAGACCAGTTTGGTTACATGGTAGCGCCGGGTGAAGGCGCTTCCCGATTGATCCCGGTGTTCATTTACCCGTCGCAAAAGGTTGTTGGTCACACCCGCGTAAAGGACACGGTTGTCCTTGTTGGTCATGATATAAATAAAATATGCAGTGGACATGGACTTGAGATGCTTCAGCACTTTACTGCCCGTTCCGGATGATTGCGAGACCGTCTTGGCGGTTTCAAATGGAGGGACAGAGATTGCTTCGTCGTTTACTGAATTAAACTCCTCGCAATGACATTGAGGGTAGAATCATGGCAGGACTGCAAATCAACTGGATGATCCGAAACAGCCTGCCTCGAAAGGATGAGGGGATGGTCATGAACCTATCCTGTGCATGGGATCGCGCGCAGGATGCAGGCCGCCTGATGGAAGAGCGGGGTGGCGGCGGTGACAAGAGCCGTGGTTGCTCGGGTTTGGCGGGGCTGGCCGGGGACGCAATCCACAGGGCAGGCGGGATCGGGGGTGGCAAAGCCGGGCGTGGGGGAAAGCGTTCCGTGTTCGAGCGCGAAAAGGGCGGCGGCCATCTGGATCGCTCCACTGGCGCTGAAGGTTTCGCCGAGTTGGGATTTGGGGGCAAGAACGGGAATGCGGGCCGCCGCGTCCAATGAGTCCAGGATGGCCCGGGCTTCCCAGGCATCTCCGCGCGGATGGCCGCTGGCGCCGGAGACAACCAGATCAATATCGGCGGGAGCAAGACGGTGTTGTTCCAGAAGACTCCGGATGGTCCGGACGAGAGCGGGCTGGGGCGATGGATTGTCGGGGGCGGCCTGCGCGCTGAAACGGACGTTTCCGCCGACATATTCGGCGCGGGGTTCGATGCCTCGGGCGCGGGCGTGTTCCTCGAGTTCCAGCGCAAAGACAACCGAGCCTTCCCCCAGGATCGTGCCGTTGCGGTCAAGGTCGAACGGGGCGCAGTGTTCCTTTCCCCCCGATGCGCCGGGCGAAAGCAGTCCGGTTTCGGCAAAGGCCGTGGCGGTCCATTCCGAGAGTTCCTCCACTCCGCCGGCCAGGGCAACTTGGAGGCGGCCCTGGCGAAGCATGCGCGCGGCGGTTTCCATGGCGTCGAAGGACGAGGCGAATCCGCTGGAAACCGTGAGGTTGCAGCCCCGGATGCCAAAACGGATGGAAACCTGTCCGGCGGGCGAATTGCCCACGGTATTGGGGAAATGGGCGGGGTTCACCGATCGGGGGCCTTGCCGTTGCATTTGGGAAATGAATGATCCGAGGCTTGCGGTGCTGGCCATGGTCGTGCCGAGGATCACGCCGGTTTCGTCCATCGCGGGAGTTTCCGGTTGCAGCCCGGCATCGGCAAGGGCCTCGTGAAAAGCGCAAAGGGCCAGCAGCCCCGTGCGATCCACCAGCCGCAGGCCTTTGGGGCCCAGCACGGAAGCCGGGTTGAAATCGGGAACTTCACCCGCCAATTTGAATGGACGGGAGGCCGTGTCGAACAAGGTGATGGGACGGATGCCGCAAAGACCGCCACCCAGTCCGCGCCACAAGGCCCCGGTGCCCATGCCAAAGGCTGTGACAGCGCCCACGCCGGAGATGACGATGCGGGATGGGGAAGAGTTCACGGTGAGCGAAGAATGGGATATTAACGGACAACGACCTGGTCGGCTTCCAATGTGTAAATGCTGGAAAGGGTTTTGCCGTCGCGGGTTTCCTCGATCTTGAAGACACCGGTCACGAGGATGGGATCCTGGCAGGGCGTGACGATTTTGTCGGCGGGAAGGGAGACGATGATGACATGGTTGGGCGCCGGAACCTGGCCGAAGCAGCAACTCCAAAGCGATTGCACCAGCACAAAGCGGTTGATGGCCTGCACTTGGTTGAGGGAGAGCATCAGGCCGGCGATTTCCACCCGGTGACCGTGAAGTTTTTTGACTTTCTCCGGAATCGGAGTTTTCCCTTCCTCAAATTTCCATTTGCCCAAAAGATCGAATCCCAGCCGGGCCGGCGGCTCGGTGGAGGGCGCGGCGGCCGAGGCCGGGGCGCTGTTGGTTGCGTTTGGCGCGGCGGGTTTGGAAATGGTTCGCACCAGGACTGTGCCAGGTTTGGCGCTGCCGGGACGCCGTCCCATGATCACCGCCGCGATTCGTTCCTGCCACGGCAGGTTGGGATAAAGAAAGGCCGAATTGTTCCAGAAAATGACGCACACCACGACCAGCAGCAGGATGCTGGCGCGGGTGATGAGTTTGCGTCGTCGGGCGGGAGTCATGGGACAGGCCGAATGAAAACCCGATCCCCGCCGCGATGCAACAGTTTTTTGACGGTGGCTGATCTGGCTGGAAATCAAGGGAACTTGACGCCCATGTTTCATGGAGGTGGGGTTCCAATGTGAGCAAGACCGAAATACTTGAGGACTTTGCCCAACGTCATCCTCACCCCCCACATCGCGGGAGCCGTGGTCAACAACTGTTTGTGCAATGTTTCATCATTCCCATTTCACCTTCTCAACCCATTTTCTCCTCATTCCTTTTTTTTCGTCATTCCCGCGAAAGCGGGAATCCAGCCGCCCTTGCGCCTGCCTGATAAAATCCGTCATGGTGGAACATGGCCTGATTTTAATGCGGTTGCCCTGGGCATGAAGCTTGCCAGTGTCCCTTTGCGCGGCTAGTCTGCCCTTGGCATGGCAAATTTCCGTCATCCCGGATTTTTACCTTTAAAAAAATGCAGGTGGAAAATGATCATGGGATGGCTTGCCGCCCCTGCGGAAAAGATTTTTATGAATAAATTCAACAATCCGTGGGATGTGATGCGGTTTTGGTGGGGGCGGATGTTTGGGGATGAGGATGCCGGGATTGACCGGGTTGCGCGGGGGGAGGATCGGAGGCTTTTTTGCGCGGCCAGCCGGGCAACAAGAAGGCTTCTTTATTCGGTGGTCGTGAAGGATCATGTCGAGGTGGCGAGATGGATCAAAGAGGGGGCGGACATCCATTCGCGGGTGTTGTATGGGAAAACCCCGATTCTGATTGCGGCAGCCGCGGATTTGGCTGTCCTCAAAACCCTGATTTTGAACGGGGCATGTCTTGAAGACGAGTATCTGGGGTTGACCCCCCTGGGGTGGGCGGCGCATGCTGGCAACGAGGAGGCTGTGAAGATGCTTGTTTTTTACCGTGCCGATTTGGATGCGGGCAGGGACAGGAGCCCATCGTTGCCATTGCTGGAGGCTGCCAGAGAAGGTCATGAAAATATTGTCAACATTCTGTTGAATGCGGGCGCTGATCTTGAAGCGGCGGATGTCCACGGGCGCAGGGCGCTGATGGCAGCCGCGGAGAAAGCCCCGGGCGGAACCATCAAATTGTTGCTTAACCGGGGCGCCGACAAACGTGCGACTGACACGGAAGGCAAGACCGCGTTGGATTATGCCACGATGAACGGGCGTCATGAGGCAATGGCAATGTTGACATAAATCGAAAACAGCATCCTGGCCGTCCGGGAGGCCGGCCCTCCATTTGGTTGACGGGTGATCGGGGGATGGCTTGCCCTGTTGTCCTGGCGATGGTAAAGTCCGGATCGAAATGACGCCTTTGGAAACCATTTTGGACATTGCCAGTCAACTGCCATCGGCAGGCGTGAATTGTCTTCTGATCGGAGGTTTTGCGGTAAACTACTATGGTTACACGCGCAATACATTGGATGTGGATTTCATGATTGTTTCCGAACAGCTGGATATTGTGAAAAGGAATATGATTCAAGCGGGGTTTACGAACATCTCCATCCAGGATAATGCGGCTTTTTTCAATTTTCCGGGATCGCCTCTTCGTGTGGACTTTCTGCGAACGAACGATGCAACCATGCGCCAGATCCTCGCCGGGGCCAGCCTCGTCAGACTGCATGGGCATGAAATCAAAATCCCCTCACTCAAGGATTTGATTGCGATGAAGATTTTTTCCCTTTCGCAGGAGCCGGTTCGGCGGATGGGCAAGGATTTGCCTGACATCGCTTATTTGAGTGTGCTTCACAACCTGGATTTGGAGGCCGACCTGCGGCCGTTATGCGAGCGGTTTGGCACAGCCGAAAGTTACGAACTGATCCGGGGCCAGGTCGAGACATTGAGGATTTCATCATGATGACGCCTCTGAAAATCCCGATCCCCTTGCCGCCCAGCCTTTCAATGGATGAGTATTTCGAATTTGTGGAAGATACGCTCAGAAATTGCGATCCTGTCCTTGCGGCGAGGCAAAAGAGTTTGGAAGAACACATTGCAAGACCTTTCCGCATGACGCAAACGAATCTCTTGCCGCCGCCTGCGGCCAGGGATTCTGGTTGAGGAGGAAACGGGTGTATGGGGATGAGGGACTGTGGCCTCGCAGTTCTGGCATGTCTTGCCCGGATCTTGCGGAAAAATCCGGGTTATTCCGCCCCGTGGCGGCGGAGGAATTCCCTGGCTCTCTTTTCGTCCGCGGCATCGATTGAGGCGATGTAAACGAGGCCCTCTGCGGAACCCAGTTGTTTGGCAAGAGCGTCCATTTCATCCATGGTTCCCAGCACATGGATGAGTTTGCCGGCTTTGCGGATTTTGCGATAGACGTCGATCCAGTGGGGGGCGCCGGGTTTGCCTTCGCCGGGGACCCATTGGATGCCCTTGAGTTCCTTGATGGACAGGAGGGAGTCCAGGTGCGGCAGTTCGCCCACGCCGTCAAGATGGTAAAAGGGATTGACGAGGCGTTTGCAACTGGCGGCGAGTTCGGGTTTGACGAATTCGTCGAACATTTCCGGGCCGATCATGTAGCAGAAGTCGCATTGCAGGATATAATAGGGGGCTTCGGAAAAAATCGGCGTCCAGGCGGTGTAGCCGGGATTGACAGGGCGCAGGACGGATTGAATTTCGTCGAAATACCGCCACCACATTTCGTGTTCGCGCCAGGTCAGTTTTTTGACCTCGTCCGGATGATCGCACAGGTCGAAGAGCAGCTTTTCCGAGGGACGGAAAGAGGAGAGGACATCGAGATTGCCTCCCAGATCGGTCATGCCCACCTGCACCAATCCCTGCCAGCGGTCCATGGCGGCGCGGCAGACCTCCTTGACCCGTTTCAACCAGACGTTGTCCGGCTGGTAATGCCATTGGATGTCGGCGATTTCCTCGTCCTTGGTTGGGTGAAACCAGACGGTGGATGCCCCGGTTTCGAGTCTGGCGCCCATGAACGCGGCCATGACGCCGGGTCCGAAATTGGGCCAGATGGCGGGGAAGGCGTCTCCCAGATAATGAAACTGGGACAGTTCATAATCCCATCGATCCACGATTTGTTCCGCGGAGACGGAAAGGTCGTAAAAAGCTGTAAATGGATGATGGGGGAGGGAGGGTTCGGGACGTCCTGGGTTGTTTCCTTTGACGGCCAGATGGATGAGAGGCCGCTTCAGTTCGCCTGCCCACCAGAGCCGGGCATTGTTTCGGACGTTTTGCCAGCGATCAGGGGAAAAGTTGATAGGCATGTTTTCATTTTACGCTTTTTTTGAAAAGAATCTTCTCATTTTCCAGCAAAATGTTATCATTTTTTGCGTTTCAACCTATGGAGAAGCTGTCCGGGAGGCCAGCCCTCCATTTGTTTTATGTGCCGGCAATAAGGAGGGCTGGCCTCCCGGACAGCCGTGTTCGACGAGATGTTTTTTAAAAATCATGAAACAATCCCTGAATCTTCCCGAACCGTTCGATGGTTTCATCTGGCGTTATGCCGACCGGGTCAACCATCCCTTTGAGCACCGTCACGATGAGTTGGAATCGAATCTGGTTTTGCAGGGCACGGCTGTTTATCTGCTGAAGGATCGCCGTTACGAGTTGGGACGCGGGTCGTTGGTTTGGTTTTTCCCGGATCAGGAGCATGTGCTGCTGGAGCACACGCCTGATTTCGCCATGTGGATCGTGGTTTTCCGGCGGTCCCTGCTGGAACGGGTTTGCACGAGCGGGGAAACCGGGACGTTGTTGCGGACGAATCCGGAGGGGCATTTCTGCCGTCGGATCGCGGAAGGGCAATTGCGGCGGCTTCATCGTTTGCATGCGGAGATGCGGTCCGCGGAGCGCGATCCGGCCCGTTACAATGCGGGGCTTGGTTATTTGCTGCTTTCCGCATGGGAGATTCATCTTGCGGCGAGCGAGGAACCCTTGGCCACGGAGATTCATCCGTCCGTGGAAAAGGCGGTGCGGCTGATGCGCGACGAAACAGGCGGCGGCAGGCTTGCGGGGCTGGCCCGGCGGGCGGGGTTGAGCCCGTCGCATTTGAGCCGGGCTTTCAAGAAGCAGACGGGGTTGCCGTTGTCGGAGTTTCGCAATCGGTGCCGGTTGGATCGCTTTTTGACTTTGTTTGGCGAGGGGCGCGACAAGCAGGTGATGCGGGCGGCGTTGGAGGCGGGGTTTGGGAGCTATCCCCAGTTTCACCGGGTTTTCACGCGGCTGATGGGGTGCTCCCCCGCCGATTACCGCCGCCAGGTGAGAGGGGGGGAGGGGGAATAGGTTTTTAGATTGTTAGCGAAGTTTTGCTGGATTCCCGCTTTCGCGGGAATGACGTGGGGAAACGTCATTTTTTTGACAGGATTAACAGGATTGACAGGATTTTTATGCAAGACCTTGTCCGGCCGCATGGCCGAACAATCCTGTAAATTCTGTTAATCCTGTCGAAAAATTGTCCGCCGCAGGCGGATCGAGCGTCAAGCTGCCGCGCCCCGGCGCGGCTCAATTCACCCTTCCCGGGCGTGGAGGGCGGCGTTGATCATGGCGAAATAGTGATCGTGGGGGACGTATTCGGGCACGCTGTTGCCGGTGCCCAGCGCATAGCCGCTGGAGGCGCCCTGTTTCAGCATGGCGGAACTGCGTTGATAGACCTGTTCCGGGGTGGAGCGGCAGACAAAATCCACGTCGATGCCGCCAAGCACGGCCATCCGTCCCTTGAATCGTTCATAGGCTTTTTCCACGGGTTCGATGGCGTCCTCATAGGAGTGGCGGGCGTCGAATTTCAATTCGTCGATCATGATATCGACGATCTGTTCGTAGTAACCGCAGGAATGCAGGATGGCGGGTTTGCCCGCCTTGTGGATTGCGGCGACGATTTTTTGATGCCAGGGGAACACGTATTTTCTCATCTGGGCCACGGAAAGCAGGGTTTGGGTTTTGAAACCCCAGTCGTCGTTGACCATGCAGGCGCCCACGGCCCGGTGCGCGGCGGCGAGTTCATAATAGCGGAGCAGGGAGGAGCCGATCTTGTCGAAGATCTCCTGGGTAAGGTCGGGATCGTCGGCCATCATGAAACATAGTTCCTCGAATCCAATGAGTTCGATGGCGTTTTCTTCCACGCCGCCGGGGCCGGAGGGGATGATCTTCATGCCGGAAGGCAGTTCGGCGGCCACTTCGTCGAGGGCCTGGTATTGCGCATCGTCGGGATTTTGCCACGCGCAGGCCTTGAAGGAGGCGCGGTCGGTGATGACGCCTCCATGGCTCATGGAGATGGAGCTTTTATGTTCCCGTTGGGGCCGGGGAAAGACAAAGCCGGGCACGGTGAAAATCACGTAATCATAGCCGGCCTGACGAAAGGCCAGACCGCGGCGAAGGGGGTCGGACCAGGGTTTGACCTTGGATGGATCGTCGCGGGTGATGATGCGTTCCTCCAGGTTTTTGTTCAAAAAGAACTCGAACAGGGTGGGACGATTGGGTTTTTGACAACGCAGCACCTTGAGAAGGTTCTCAAAGTCCGGTTCGGTTTTGGCCTGGGGAATGTCGGTGATTTTTTTTGTAGCCATAACGATTCTCCATTTTCTTGAAATGAGGAGGGGTTTTGAACTAATATATAGGAGGATTTCGGATTTGTCTTTGGATGAACCGCCTAAGATGTATCCGGATCGCTTTTCGGAAAGGTTGATAGGCTGAAGACTGAAGGCTGAGGGTATGGAGAGCCTTAAATGTTCAGGAATTTCAATATTGGCGGAAAAATGAATTGGAGATGGATTTTTTTGACGGGATTAACAGGATTGACAGGATTTCTTTTTCAGCGCCGGGCAGCCGCCGGGTTGAGGGTTGAGTTCGCTGACCTTCAATCTTCAACCTTCAGCCTAAACAACCTGACATGTTAAGCCCCATACCAGGCTGGACGGATGACGTGGAAATGTTGACGTGGATGCGGCCTTACCTGCGCCACTGCGGGGAGTCGTGGCGTCCGGCGTGGCACATTGGCCGGAGGAGGCTGCTGGATTTTCTCCTGGTTTATGTCGATGGGGGGAGGGGGAAATTTTCGGTGGATGACGATGTTTTCGGGATGGAGTCGGGGGATCTTTTCTGGACGCCGGCGGGCGCGGTGACGGAGATGGAGGGATTTGCGCCCGGGATGTTTTGCGTCTATCTGCATTTTGATTTGATTTACCGTCCGGAGGTGAGCCATTGGGATTTCAGCATTCCGGCGGGGATGTTGGATTTGGGGGAGGTGGCGCCGTTGATGCATCCGCCGTTGCCGGAGGGACCGGTCAGGGGGTTGAGGGGGCGGATTCGCGGGCCGGGGAATCATGCCGTGTCGGTTTTGATGAGGGAGGCGTGCGGCGAGGCGGCGAGGGGGCAGCCTTTTGCCGCGTTGCGCATCTCGGCGTTGATCCAGGAGATCGTGGCGTTGATTTTGAGGATGCGGGAGGGGGCGGGCGCCACGGGGTCGGAGGCGCTTCCGGCGTTGGAGGAGGGGGCGGCTTTGTTGAGGCAGCAGTGTCATCGGAACGTGCGGGTGGAGGAGGCGGCCAGGGCGGCGGGTCTGTCGCCGGGTTATTTTCGAAAGCTGTTTCACATGCATTACGCCTGTTCCCCGCGCGAGTATCTGCACCGGGCGCGGATCCAACTGGCCAAGCAATTTATGATGGAGCACCGGTTGAATCTCAGCCAGATCGCCACGCGATGCGGTTTTGCCACGGTGCATAATCTTTCCCGCGCCTTCAAGGCCAGCGAGGGCAGGGCGCCCAGCGAATACCGCCGTTTTGGCCGCAGCCATATCCGGGTGGAAAGCCGCAAGACGCCGTATGTGAGGTAGGAAAGGGCAGGTTAAAGGTTGTTAGACTGAAGGGAATGGCGCTTAGTTAAGGAACTTTTTGAAGAGGCGCTGGGGCACTGAGGAAAACTGTCAGAAAACGATTAGCCCTTTCAAAATTTGTTTTCGGGGTCAGTCGAGTTTTGGTGCAAATTGCCTGACAAGGTGAGGAGGAAAAGACAGGATGCGGCATGCCACGCCTCCCCGAATTGGCGCATGATGTTTATGCGGAGAATGGAACTCTTCGCGAAAAAGACCTCGTGGATGGGACGCGGGTGATTTACAGCCACGACGCGCAGGGCAGGATTTTGCGAACACAAGGATGAACTGGGCGAGGCTTTCAGGCCCAAACCGTTATGGAAACCACGCGAGGATTATCTGGCCATAGCCGTGACCCTGCATCATCGCAACCACCGCCCCCGCCCCTGCCTGCGGGGACGAGTGGCCTGCGCGGTGGAGTTTGGCGGATCGGCCTTGCGGTTTTCTTCGCGGGAACGCCAAGCCATTTTCAGCTCGATTTCAAAAGACTTTCGGGAGAGAATCTCCCGAGAACAGAGGGACGTGCCGGATCACCCCTTCAGCCACCCTGCGTGGCGACAGGCGGTTGAATCGTGGCTCCGCTGCCACGACATGATCCGCGTGACCCTCAACAACAACAAGGAAGTGTCAACCCATTTTGACCCTCAAAAGTGCTCATAATTAAAAATCGGCACAACTCTGACGGATCAGTTTGGAGTTTCTCTGCCTGGAATTTATGTGCACGAAACTGGGGTCATTCAAGATGGTTTTCTTAAAGATTTTCTACCAGTCTTGGGGTCTCCACTAAAGACAGATGCTAATGGTCAATTTAATGATATATACCGGGCGGGATTGCCAGCGGGCGCAAAACTCACTGTAAAGCAGACTATTTTTGCTGGTGGTTTTTTTGGTAATAATATTGTGACTTTTGACAGCATAAATCCCATTCAGATATCCGATACATCTCCATTAACATTATTGCCAAGTCAATAATTTTTTAAAATTTTATGACAAAAAAATATTGTTTTTTCTCGTGGTTGCAGTTTGCGAATTGCTTTGCAATGAGATGCAGGCTGCTTCTAATGCGGAGGATTATTTGCTGAAAGCGTTGAATGATAAAGTGGTGAAGCAAGGGGTATCTGCATCATTGGAAGTGGGGGATTCAGGTTACCTCGATAAAGTTGAAGTGAGTAATTCGGTCTCTTTTGATTCTGCGGTCAAATTGGGAGTTCTTGCCAAGTTGAGTGATCTGAATAGCCATTTCTTGAACTACGTTCCCTCATCTCTCGCTGATAATCCGGATTGGATAGGTAATCGAAAAATTGCCGTTGGGGTATTACGTGGATCTTGCTTTGAAAAGGATTGTACTGCTTTACTCAAGCAAGCGATCAAAAAAGGTGAGTTTGGGGGCGGGGCTTACGTCTTTGTCTTCATGCCAGCCAATGTCTGGTTTCGCGATCTTTCCGGAAGCAATCAAGTGGTTTCCGTTCGTGAGGCTATGAACATAATTGCTGAGAATCTTGGTGCAGGATGGTATTTGACCGCTAGGGAAAATTCATTGATTTGTCATTTTTTTTCAAAAGGTCCGCGCCAAAGAATCAAACCCATTGAGGAGATTCAGGAGAATTTAGTGAAAGATAAGACAATCGCAGAGATGATCGATCTGTTGATGGCAAATGATTTAAAGGGAAAGATGGCTGTGGTTAAGGCGTTGCCATCCAGAAAAAACCTGCCAGTTCAATATCGTGAAACGGTTCGCAAAGAGTTGGTGAAAATTGTAATGGATGAAGAGTCTGGACCTACTCGATCCTTTTTTGCCAGTGAATTGTGGCGATTTTTTGAATATCCTCTCAATATTTCGAATGATGTTGGAGAAATTAAGAAACGTTTCCCTGAACGCGAGCAGGAAAAGAAAGCGCTCGATGCTGCTCGGGATATTGAAAAAACCGTTGAGTTTATTAAAAACGGGGATGCATTTCAAAAAGTTATTTCTATCTTGCAAGTTAAATATGCTGTCTCCGGGACACATCAATACACCAAAGGTGAGATTAATTCTTGGATTCTCTTGATTGCTAATCAATTATTAGATCCGCAAATTGATCCTTTGGTGGCCCGAGCGGCATGCAGAACGTTGGCGGACCTTTGCAGTTTAGAGTTGTAAGGCGGATTGGAAAAGAGCGGTACCATAGTTCTTGTTTGTTTGCCAAAACCACATCAACTGCCATGAAGGGGCGCCCCTTTCAAATTGCGAAAAATTTAATACGTTATCCCTATGTTTACTAAATCCTTGTTTGCAATATGTATTTGCTTGCTGGTTGTAGGTTTCCAGTTGGTTTTTGCTCGGAAAACTTATCAGGGAAGATGTAAACTTTTTGGAGTTGTTTTGCCGCCAGGCATGTGGATTTATGTGTTATTTTCCGTGATTACTGCGGCAGCAATGTTTTGTTTTTACATGCCAGGGATTCTTTTTAATCGTGATTCTCAAGCGCCTGTTGGCATTTTCTTTTTGGGGCTAACTGGATTGGTGTTGCTTCCATTATTTGTTTTTTTAGGGCGTGGGTTAAATGCTGCATTTCTATTATTGCACAATGGTGGGAATTGTAGAGATAAGAATCAGCTTTTTAGATATTGTTTCATGGGATTACTTGTCGCCGTTGGTCTTTGTGTTATTGTATTTTGGAGGCTGTATAATTTCAAGTTGATGGAAAAAGTCAGCAATCCCAATGCTTCGGCCGATGTCCTGAGAAAAGCGCAACACAAGGCGTTCTGGCCGGGTATAGACTATCAAATTAGATTGAAAATAGCTGAACATAGAAATACACCTGACGACTTATTAGAAGATCTCGCTGAAAGTGGTGACTTGGCAATATGTATGCGTGTAGCTGCGAATCAATCGACCGGTATTCGCGCGGTAAGGCATTTGGCCACCAATAAGGATTTTTGGGTGCGAGTATGTGTTGCGCGGCGCGGTGATTGTCCGGAAGATATATTGGAGCGGTTGAACAATGATCCATCTGCGGAAGTTCGCCAAGAGGTTCGTCTTCATGTGGAGAAAAAGAAAAGATAGCTTGATTTATGAAAAATATGCACAACCATCCCATAATTTTCAGAAATAATTTTTTCATCGTAATGCAATGGAGTGTTGACCAAAAACTTTTTAGCCACGGAGCTCCACGGACATCCCTCAGACGCTGGTGCCCCCCGCCCTCCTTCCCAATGCAATGCAGGGGCAGAGGGAGGCGGCTTGCCACGAGCGAAGTGGAATGACAGGGTCGGGGGATGTCCGAGGGGCTCCGTGGCTAATCCATGTATTCTTGATCTCAACTTTTGGCTTTTCATTTCATGCTCCACTGAGAACCAAAAATTTGGCTGTTTTGCAAAATTGTGGGATGGCTGTGATCCGGTTTCATTTATCATTTTATGGAAGCTTAAAAGCGGGGAAATAAATGAAAAACATATTGATGGGGGCGCTTATAATGAGGTTTGCTATTTTACCTTTAATCAGCGATGGAAGATGTTGGACAGGACGGTCTTTGTTGATTATCTGAAGGGAACATTTGAAATACTGGATGCATTGCGAAAAAAAGGCGGAATCCTTGATTTTCCAAAGGATTGGAGCTTGGGGAAATTTATCAAGCCCATTGATCCGGAGTCGGGGTTTATTCAAAAATCCGGGCCGTCCTAAACGGACCTCAGGCGAAGCACTCCCTGTGGAGGAATGAGTAGATGTCGTATGAATGCCAGACGCCTTGGACTTGCCCTTTGCACACGAAAACAGCCATGAACATCAATCTTCAATGGCAGTGCATTTGTCAATGGATTATTATTTTGACACCAAACTGCCAAAGTACACGGCCATCAAGTGTGACGGCGGTTAGGCAGTGGAACTTCATGATGTCGGGAGGAGTACTTTCCCAAGTATTATTGTACATTCGGATTGATAACAACTCGGCGATTGCAAACATAGAAGTTCCAATTGCCCGTCCTGATTGATGTCCGCGGGATAAACCTCATTCGCCACAAAACCGTCAAATCTGACAGTTTGTATTAACTGTGCTTCACATATTGTATTCATAACGACAGGATGGTTGGATTTAGATATTACAACTTGGCGCTGTCTCCCACTTCAGATTTACATCCGATATCAGTGACTTTTTCCTTTGTAAAAAATGGCGTGACATCAATGAGTTCCCGCTGTCCGGTAACCGATGATTCTAATGCCCGGTAGATCATGATCGATGGGATTGCCCCTGCAATAAAATCGCACCGAACTGGCGCACCCTCCCGGATGGTCTTGATGAAGGCGGCCGACTGCCGAAAAAAACCATCCTCTTCGCCTGTGAAGGTTTCCGAGGTATTGAGTGAAGAGGCTCGCCATTCAAGGCGTTTAAAACGATCACAGAGGGTCACCGCGCCATTTGGGCCAGCCGCCTCCGCGAAGAATTTTGAAACTCCATTGGTGGCGAGTCCTGCGTCGGCAACCGCGATGGTTCCGACCGCTCCATTGGCAAATTCGTAAACCGCGCCCAGGGTATCCTCAACCCGGCTGGTATGTCGGCGACGGGCGCTGATAGCAGTTACCGCTACGGGCAGGCTCCCGGCTAGGAGATGCAAGATGTCTGCGGCATACACACCTTGGCAACGGATATTACCTCCGCCGATTTCCATTTCGTTCAGTGAATTATCCGGCCAGATTTCATCCAACACATGCGCTGTCAGAATTTCCGGGAACGGGAGCAGGGCGCGAGCCTTTTCCACCAATGAATTGAATCGGATCTTGTAGCCGGATTGGAACATGATCGGATGGCGTTCAAGGATGCGGCGCATCTCGACCAACGATTTTTCATTGTGGGTCAAAGGTTTTTCCATAAATACAGCTTTTCCTGCCTCCGCCATGACTTGAAGAATCCGCAGGCGGTCGTTGTGCATCGTATTAATATAAACAGCATCAATCTCCGGGTCGTTGGCAATCCGGGTAAAGTCGGCGGCGACATATTTTCCGCCAAACTCTCCCATTAAGCCTTCGGCTTTTTCCCGTGTCCGGTTCCAATAGGCTGAAATTTTCACATTCGGGATCTTGGCCAGTTCCCGGGCGTGCATTTGGGCGATGCTCCCACATCCACAAAACGCAATGCTAACATTTTTTTTTGTATTCATCTTTTCTTTCCAAAATCCTGCAGGACGGTCTCCATTCGCGAAAAACTGCGGACATGGACCACAAATTCATCCGCCAGCCTGAACGCTGGGATTTACCCCAGAAGACCGGAGGTGCATACTTACGATCTTTCCGTCCTCATAAGCAATTATCAGCATATTATTTATAAACAATATGCTGTCCACAATTCCTGGCAGATGCCCGACAACTTGCAGTTTCCGGTTAAACAATAACAATCCTCCTTCTCCCCCGACAGCCATCCATTCACCGTGAGCCGCCAATGCGTGCACCTTTCCCCCGGAGAATATCGAACCTTTCCGCGCGAACTGTGTTAAGTCATAGTAGGCCACAAAACCGTCCTCCCGCCCGACAAAAAGTTCCGGCACGCCACTGCCTGTCGTATCCCAGAGAGCATGACAGGTATTGGGAGGATGGTTGAAGACACTCATGACCGGCGAAAAATCAGGCGCTGAAAAATAGTCTATGCCTCCCGGATTAATTGCGACTACGCCAAGCCATTTTTTATTGCCCTTGTTTGTTGTTACCACAGAACCGTCAAAATAGAGCGGCATCTGCATATTTCCGGAGCTGTAGCCCGTCAGGTTGCGCTTGACAATATAGTTAAGTTGTCCCGCCTCAAGATTTGACCCTGAGTCAACCACTCCAAACCTCATGCCATACAGACCGACGACGGCAAGATCGTCCTTCCCGTCGCCGGTGGTATCGGGGATGGCAAACGCAAATTTGCCGCCTTCCATTGTCCTCCACATGGGTGGATTCATGACTGAAAATTTCAATTCCGGTGCCGGAGATACCCGGCAATAACACACATGCGGAAAAAACGCATATTCCAAATGGTTTTTTTTATCAGGACGCCATGCAGCAAGGGCTGTCGGACGCAAAGTCGTCATGCCCCGTTTGGGGCCATCATCCAATTCATACAAACTTACCCGGAATAATTGACGCCCATCAATATCATAAGCAAGCAATGCTTCATCTAATGTATAAATGACAATGTCCTCGCTTCCGTCGCTGTTTATATCGGCAACCGTAGGAGCTGACGCCAAAGGCGAGGGCAATCTTTTCCACCATTTAACGCCTTTTTGTGCGTCGATCAGATATATCTCATTCTTGGTCCATGCCAGTGCATATGAGAGATCTTTGCCCTTTGCCAGCGCCAACTTGACACCCGCCTTGTCTTTGCGTTTCTCGGTCTCCACTTCTATTTCCTGAAATCGGATGGCCCGGGCTGCAAATTCCGCGGAAGGCCTTATCTCCAGTTTTATGTGACTGGCTTTTTCCCCAACCGGCACGACTGTTACGGGATATCGATAGGTGGCCATATATTTTATGAGTTCAGCATAAAAAATTTCCAATCCGGCATTCCTGATGCCTAAATCCCTTTTATCCCTGTCAAAATTATCATCGCTAAGCGACACTTTGACCTCAATCTGCGATTTATCGACAACCGCGGCTTCGTACTGGGCTCTGGGCCATACCAACCTTACGGAATGGATATCCACCGGCTGGTGAAGGTCCAGCGTAATAATGCCTGAAGTGCCTTTTTTCCATCCGCACCACGGCATATTATATGCGATTTGGCGGCCTATCCAATTTGCAGGGTTGCCTTTGGGATTGCCGTTTGGTTCCGGCGATGCCGAAACATGGATGGTTCGATGCTTCTTGCGCTCTGGCATTACTGTTGAGAGTACGCGCATATCGCTGTAAAAACCATTATTTGTCTCTTTTTCCGTTATGATTCCATTTTTTTCTTTCTCTAGCTTACTCCATGTTCTTGTTAATGATGATTTCATCCGTTTAATAATATGCGTTTTGTCTGGAAATTCCCATGCCTGTATGCCGTGAGAAAGAATAAAAACACCGGTGCCTTTTAAAACTCTTCCGCCTGCGATCATATGGTTGTTTCCGGAAAGCGTATATGAGATTTTTATATCTTCAACACTGTCGTTGAAAAGGAAACTCTTGTTTTCATCAGACGACAAAACAAATCCAAACGGCTTTTCGGAGGTCAGTTTAATATATTCGGTAAGATTCAGTATTTGACATCCGCCGCCGGCGATTGATCTGTCCGAGAGATGCCATAAACGCCCATTGCCGCTGATCACCCCGCCGAATTCAAGCCGACCGACGGCGGCCAGATCCGTCACCTCGTTCCCCTCAATGGAGCCGTTGATCATAAAAGTTCGGTCATCCAGCCTGATGGCATCCAAGTGGCGAGCGATTGTATCGTTTTCCGCATAAATCAGATTCTGAAAACTTATCGTTTGTCCTGACCGCAATTCAGCGCTTTTATGCTGGCGCAGCATGGTGGGAGCCGCCGATCCATCGATATCTTCCATGGCTGCTTTGGCGGTTAACGGTTCCGATGAAACGATATTAAGCCGGGTATTGTTCATTCCATCCATAGCCACAAACCTCCGCGTCCCCTCCATTCCACCGGAGTGAAAAGAGCGCCAGCGGCATGTAAAATAATATTGCCGGTTTTCCCGCGCCGTTAACTCGTCCAGCACGGCAAAATACCCATTGTGGCGGCGGATGATATGCCGTGTCCAGGAGGTGCCTCCGTTTTCTTGCATGGTTGAGCTGAATCCCGATACCACTGGCGACTTAAAGATGGCGTTCCGGATGCAAATTGGCGACTGGGGTTCGTCTTTGCCGTTGCTTATTGAAACAACACTTCTTGCCCAGCTGTCTTGGTGACGTGTATTTTGGTACAGAAGCAACGACCCAAATTCCGTATATCTCACTATGGCGTTGCCCTGTATTCCCTCGGTCAACCCGCCGCCTGCAATATTTTCTCCCTGCAAGAGCAAATACGCATCTTTTTTGTCAAACCCATCGCGAAAAGCCGCCTTGCCGTAGACATGATTGGCATCCTCATTCCGCAGGCAAACAAATCCACTTTTATGCTCATTTTGGACTCTTACTTCTCTTTCTGATGCCGATTCATTTTCAATGGGGACCGAGGCGCAATTGGTTGCAGTATTGTGCCCTGTCGGCATGTTTTTGTAATAATTAATATGCCATGTATCTAAAGGGGCCACAGTTATGCCGATATAATCTGAGGGAGGTGTCGCTTTTATTTCAGGCGCTGGAGTAAACATGGCCGGCGGTTTTTTTACAAACAAATACCCTCCAAAAGAAAATCCATGCATATTGTTAATCAACCAGACTGATTGAGGGTCTTTATTAAAAAATGCATTAAACGCCACACCGGAACCTCCTTTTGATCCCAAATTAAAATGAGAACCAACCCCGGAACCTATATAAGAATCAATCCCTGCCGCATAACCAAGATTATCAATGCAGGTTACATAATATAATGCCATATCCCGGAATATGTCTTTTGTCAGTACCCGTTCATCTCCGAAATCCAGGTAAAGCCCCGCCAGATTGCATACCACATCCATGCCTTCCGTACCGGTAATAGTCCCCTTGTGCCTGCTATCTTCCAGAAAATAGTCGATGTGTCGGCGTAAATGCGCATATCGGTCAATGACTTTTTCTTTTGTTTCGCGGTCCAAACGTGCGACATTGGCCAGATATTCATGAAGAACATATTGTCCTGCAAAGCCGGCAAGGAGATGACGGCTCATTACTCCTACCCTGTTTGATCTAAAGGGGTGCATGCCATAACTGTCGGTTGTATTAAAGGCAATTCTGACCAGACGTCGGTTGATGGTCTCTATCTCTTTCTCGTTCAGGTATCCTGTGGCAATAAACTGCCTCAATGCACGATAATGGCTCTCCCATCTATAATGATCGCCTTCCATAAAGCCCCATAGACCGTCTTTTTCAGATCTGTTTTCCATATCAGCGAGAAGAAATTCGCGGGCTGTTTTTGCTCCGGACAGATCACCATGCCAGTAAAACATCTCAACCGCCTCCAAAAAATCACGAGTGCTGCGCCGGATCGGGCGCAATGGTTTATCTTGGCCGTCAATGGCCTCTATGGTGGCAGGAAAAAAACACTTCCCGCCACTTTCATCTTTCCGTATTAGCGATATAAGCCGGTTCATTCCTTTTTTCAATCCTTTAGCGTCAACAGCGCCTACCACTAAAAAATCCGATCCGGCTGTCAATGGTTCAAATATCGTGCGCAATATATAGCCGTTTTGTCCGGGATATGAGGCATTGGGATTCGAAAAAAGTTTTCCAGCAAGCGCCAATATAACCTTGTTGTCATAAATGCTTCCAAGAAGGATCATTGAGCGGGTTGTCCATTCCTTTTTTATTTGCCAGCCGCGACCTTCTACAACATTCAGATCGCTGACCACCGGCAATTCTATGCCTGTTAATTTTTTGTGCACTTCGGCAATATATTGTGCTGATGCCAGATTGGTTTCTCCGTAAATAATTACGACATCTTTCATGCCAAATTTTCGCTCTCCGAAAGCCAATCCGAGTTTATTCTCCTTATCATTCATTTCGTTTCCCCATATGTTGAAAATGCTTGCGAAAAAAAATATTTGGAGAAGGTGACTCACTTGAAGACGAATCGTTTTTTTGTGAGTGTTTCCGGTAGACTTCAAACGGTGTGTGGAATGTTGTTCTGGAAACATATGGGAAGTCTGTTTATTTTGTGATTTTACCAGATTCAGTGCGCATTTATCGAGCGAATGCATGACCATTGTTTTTATCGGTATCGCAGACATGGTCGGCAGAAGGTGTCAAAAGGTGTTGCAAAATATTATGCGAATAGCGCATTAGTCTGTTGCATGATATCTTACCATGATGGTTTTGGATAATTAATAGAGTTTATTTGGAATAGGAATTTGAGCATGAAGTTTCACTTTTCACTTACTCAGGCATGAGCATGTCTGGCATCCATTCTAAAGTTATGCAACCCGCAGGCGACCTCCATGACCAGATCGT
>JAQUAF010000067.1 GCA_028687435.1 Verrucomicrobiia bacterium
TATCTGTTCCGCGCTGAAATGTCGCCTTCCA
This sequence comes from Verrucomicrobiia bacterium, assembly GCA_028687435.1. Taxonomy (GTDB): domain Bacteria; phylum Verrucomicrobiota; class Verrucomicrobiia; order JABWAM01; family JABWAM01; genus JAQUAF01. Next base: position 32 of record JAQUAF010000067.1, read on the forward strand.
GGACGAACAGCCGTTTCCTCAACTGGTTTGTTTTCCATGCACGGAATCTACGCCGCGGATCGGGCGAAGGCTAGATGCTCACCGCTTGACGCTTACTGTCAAGCCGTCCGGCGCCCGGCAACGACATCATCAAACCGCCAACCGGGGAAGACATTGCCAACATCCTTATCTGGGGGTTTACCTGTTACGATGAAACCCAGTTCAGGAAAGTTCACCTGCTGATCCATTGCCATGCCGACATCAGCCGTTCCACAGCCGCCGCGTTCATCATCCTCCAAATGATCCTGCCCAAAGAGAAGAAACAGGATGCCATGAAAATGGTCAGGGAAATCGTTCCTGCTGCGATGCCGAACAGGTTGATGATCGAGATTGTGGGGTTGTGCTTGGCATGCCGACTAACACATGATGCCAAACAAAAGCAGATTATAGAATGCCCTACCGTATTTGCTTGAGAACAACTATGCTTCGCTCGACTTTGGCTTCCGATTCAACCAAAGCCGATTGATATTCATTTGTCTCAGCGTTCGAACGATTTTCCTCGATTGCAGCTTTGTATTTTTTTTTCTGTTCCGGGTCTTTAATGGCATCAGGATTCATTCCTGCCGCCCCATAGACCCCCTTCGGCAGCGGTACATTGAGGTAGACAATCTTCGGCACAAAGTCCTCAATTTTATTCTTCTTGATCGTTTGCAGGACGTTGGACGCTACCAATACTGCCCGATCAACATAAGGTCGATACGGAGACGGTTGTTTCGACGCGAACAATGATGCGACCCTCTTCAGGATATCCACCTTTTCCGTTAACGCCACAACTGCCAACTTCTGACTCGCAAAATGCTCCTTCGCAAAAAAAGATTTTATCTCATCGAGGAGAGGGGGGGTGTTGTCAGGCTGCGTTTGACACAGCTCAATTCCCTTCACGATATGTTCGTGGGCTGACTTGAGATAATTTTCTTGTTCTCCGTTCTTCCAGAGATTTTCGATTTCCTCGAGAGTTTGCGGCTTGGCAAAGCACAAAGGCGTGATCGACATAAAAATGATGACCGTCAGGAATAAGCCGGTGTTTTTGAATAGTGTTGACATAAAGCTCATGATTTTTTCAGGGGGTAGTTAATCCAAACTTTGTAATTCTTAGCGTTCCAGTCGCATCCAACATCCGAAAACTTTGGGTTATCGACTGAGGGAAAGCACGCACTTGGGAAACCATCCATCGATAGGGGATTACCCAATCAAATCCTCCCACCGAGAATGAGGGCGGAAATGTGCCGGATGCTGTATCAAAACCTAGAACAACATTTGATTGGTTAACGCCAATGTAAGTTCCAAGTGTATCGTGGTATAATTCGTCAGCAGAATATCTCTTAAAATAGCCAGTGACACTAGATGCCGGGCCGCTCACCTCCCTGATCTTAACCTTATAAAAAGACACAGTGGTGGGCTGCAAAGTCATTCGAATCGTCATCCCAGCTTGACCAGGGCCGTGTGGAAGATCGGCTATTTTTGCACCGCTTACCCCTGAGGGTTCTACAATGGAAAATGTTGTATTGATTGATACTCCCCCTCCAAAACCTGCAGCTAGGTGGACCCCATTATTCGGCCAGTTCCAGCGGAAAATAAGCTATGACAGCTGGGTATGTTTTGACCATAGATCGGTGCGGGCAACCAATCAAGCCGGAATGTCGAAATCTCAGATGACATAGAGGGTCGGATTCAAAACATTTCAGGCGTAGGACAAATCATCCGGGCAGTAAAGCATTGGGGCGTTCTCCTTTTTTCGGGAGGAGGGGGCTCCGAACAATCGCCATCCGCCAATGTTGCCGGTCGCGAATATTCCAGTCTTTCCACATTCACCGCAATCAGGGCCATCCAAGACAGGACGGAGACTGCCATCCACCATGCAATTTTTTGATTTTTCATTGGCCAATTCCCTTTTTCTCGCGGGGTCAAAATCCCCAATAAAGAGTTGGTCTTTTATACGGATAGCGGTTCTCGCGCAAGCATTTTTTTGTGTTTTTTTTAAACACGCTTCTACATTTCCTTCTTCGCATCAAAAACTCGAAATCATTGCTCAACAAAAGCATTCCATATGCCAATCTGTTCGCATCACATCTTCAGGTTCAGCGGTTTTTCCATCGCACCATAAAACGCACAAAATTGTACGCCATGTCCAATTTTGTATCCGCCAAGACAAGATTTCCTTTCCCTCAATCCATTTCTCTCTCCGCAAAAGCTGATCACACCCGATGCTTTCAGGCTGAAATATCCTTCGGGACAGGCGGCTGACGGACGTCCGACGATGACATGATTCAGCCTTCGCCAAGGCTACGGCTCGACAGGCAACAAGGAACGGCCCGGCATTTTTCCCGCTTTCAGCATCTGGCGGGTGGTTCGGATATCGTCGGTTGACGGGGAGCAGTCGCCGCTGGGGTGGTTGTGGACAAGGGCTAGGTGAGACGCGCTGACGGAAATGGCTTCACGATAGGCTTCCCTTGCGTGAACCAAGGTAAGATCCATGGGACTGACCCGAACAGAGATTTACAATGGGCAACTTGACATCCGCATTTCAGTATTGCAGTATTACAGCATGACTGCATTACTCGTCAGCAAACGTGGCACCATCACTCTGCCACCCAAGATCCGGCACAAACTCGGCTTGGACCGGCTTTCACACCCCATGGTGATGATTGAAGAGCGGGAGGGAGGACTTTTCATCCAGCCAGCGGCACCGGTTCCCGTTCGTGATTTTCCCAAAGCCAAGATGCTTAAATGGATCAAGGACGATGAGGAAGCCATGCCGAAGCAGCGCAAAGGTAAACATTGAGAGCCCTTTGGCCAAGGCCATCAGTTTTTCATCGTTGTTATGCGGCCAGCAAAACATGGCGTCCACACTGCTGCCGCGCACTCCGGGCGGCATCTTACTGACGTGAATTGCATTTTCGCCATATCCTTTCCAACAATCTCTGGATCATGTTTCCAAAAGCATAAGGCACTAACGCGCCCAGGCTGACCAGGAGGCTGGAGGCAATGAACCGCCTATTTCCAGGATCATATCGCCGGGACGAAGCCCGGCGGCGGCGGCGGGCGTGTCAGCCATTACCTTTTTGATGAGGATTCCCTCCTCATTCACGTCGATGGCAGCGCCAATGCCTCCGAGTCCCGAAAGCCATTCCTCGCGTTCTTCCGGGGTGAGATTTCTCCCGTTCACCGCGATATTCGTGACTCAGCCTCTTGACACTTATATGATCAGGGAAGAACCATCCGAAAATGAGTGGTTTTTGTGAAATCCGCGAAACCTGGTTTAAAAAAGATCCTCCAAGGCATGGACGGTCAATTCCGGATGTTTGTTTTTAACCGGATGCTTGACGAACGCGCGGTATTGAACACTCGCCCCCCTGGGATTGGGATAGCGGACTTGTTTATTTTTCAATTCCTGAAGCAATTGCGTCAGGTTGACCGACCCTTTCCATTTGCATTCGCACAGATCAAGATGATGGTCGTTCCGCAGACCCACGACATCAATCTGGCAGTTTTTATCCCAATACTGGCCGATTTGAAAAGAAGCGGTCACTTTTTCCTTTTGATAAAGATCAGCCAGCGCCTCCCGGCAAAACAAATCAAAACAGGTTCCATAGTATGCGTCCAGATGCGGCTCAACCAGTTGTTTAAAAGCCTGCGCGGGATCATTCCTGAGAATCTGACTCATGTTGGGAAACACAAAATAAAACCAAAACCTCAAGAAAGAATCGTTCAGGAGATAAAGCTGCTGGGTGCGCTTGACAGGCATGGATTGAACAGGTGTCTCAACGCGAATATAGCCAAGCTGCTGAAGCTGGCGAAAATAATAATGAAGCGTCCGGGGATCCAGATGGGTATCCCTGGCAACACCTTGCTGGTTGAGGCGCCGGGAGGCAACCGCGGTGAGAATCGCGTGGTATTGCTGGACTTCTCTCAACTCCTCTTTGAGCAAAAAATCCGGCTCGCAATATAAAACCTGGTTGGGATCCAAAATTTTTTGGGCGATGTTTTGATGAACGGAAAGGGCGGGATCAAATTGTTTCAGGTAAAGGGGAATCCCCCCGCAGATAAAATAGGCGGCGCATTGGTCAATACGGGAATAACGGGGATGAAATTTGACGCTTTCGCGATAGGTGAAAGGCTGCAGGAGAATGGTGGCGGTGCGCCGTCCAAAAAGGGGGCATTTCCGGCCAAGGATTCCCCTTTCCATGAAACCAATGAACGATCCGCAGAGAAGGAGCATCACGTTGTTGTTCCGGCTCCAATCCAAATCCCAGAGTTCCTGCAGTTGGGAGGGAAGTTCCGGGCTGGACCCGGCAATCCATTGGAATTCATCCAGGGCAATGATGAGGCGTTTTTTATGGGGCCAATGTTTTTGAACCTCCCGCAAGGCGGTTTTCCAGTTGTCCGTGGCGCAGGTGGCCAGAAGGGGTTCCCCGCAAACTTCCGCGGCGATCTTGAGAAATTCGCCAACCTGCATGGCTGCCGGCCCCTTTTTTCCAAAAAAATAAATCCCCGGCTTGTCGCGCATGAACCGGAGGATCAGTTCGGTCTTCCCCACCCGCCGCCGTCCGTAGATCGGAATGAGACTGCCCGCCCTGCCGCCATAGGCGTTTTCCAGAACCTGCAATTCTTTTTCCCGGCCAATGAAATGAAGGGGGGTGACCATTCAAACAAGATAGTTTTCAAGTCATGACTTGTCAAGTCACGACTTGTCAAGTCATGCCACGGGGGACGGCTTGACGCTCGATGCACGATGCTCGACGCCAATACCCCACCTTAATCCTCCCCTTGCCAAGGGGAGGCCTGATCAAAGCCCCTCCTTGACAAGGAGGGGTTGGGAAGGTCCGTCTCTTGTATAAAAATCCTTTCACATGGCGCTTTCGTGCCACCCTTGAAATTCCCGAAAAACAATCCAACGACAACTCATCGAACACATACAATCCCGCTGCCTTTTCCAAGTCTTACCTTCCGGCATCCGCCATGCCAGTCTCCCAATGCAAATAGAATCATGCTCGAAATCTTGACCATCCTTTTCGGCCTTCTTGACGCAGCCAACATTGTTTTCGCCGCGGCAAAATATTGGAGGATCACTGTTCCATCCTGATTGCCGCATCGCTCATCGTCATTTTCTGCTTTTTCTTGAATTCGCCGGCCATTCGATGGATCGCGGGTTTCCACCTTGTTGTGGCAATAATAACAATGGGCCTCTGGTGGGAAAGCCGGCACGGAAAATTGAGGGATCCATGAACCATCTGTGCATCCCCGCTCTCGCGCTCGAGACCTATGGCTTTCGGATCGGCCACCCCGGCAACCTTGATCGTATCGTCAATATCCGAGATCACAGAAATAAAACAGCCGGGGTGGATGGGCCGCATCATTTATGACAGATCAACCCTTCAAAAACAATTGCAGTTGGCGGATCGGCTTTTTCGGGCTAAACCATCGGCATGTGCGGAATCATCGGCTACTTCGCCAAAGGCAAGGACACACCGGCGCCGGATCTTTTTGACCGGACGGTGGACGCGCTCCGGCATCGGGGGCCCGACCACCGCGGCGTCTGGAGCAACGCACAAGTGGGGCTGGGATTCCGCCGGCTGTCCATCATCGATCTCGAATCGGGCAGCCAGCCCATGGCCAACGAGAACGGCAGCCTCCGGCTGGTGTTCAATGGCGAAATCTACAACTTCCAGGATCTGCGGACGGACCTGATCCGCAAAGGACACCGGTTCCAAACCCGCAGCGACACCGAAACCATCCTGCACCTTTACGAAGAGGAACAGGCCGATTGCGTCAAGCGTCTGCACGGCATGTTCGCCTTCGCCCTGTACGACGGACGGCAAAACTCCCTGCTCCTCGCGCGCGATCGTTTCGGGAAAAAACCCCTGGTTTACACCGAAACCCCGGCGGGATTTTTCTTTTCCTCGGAAATCCCCCCCCTGCTTGACCTGGCCGGCTGTCCTCGCGAAGCCAGCATCGAAGCCATCGACGCCTATCTGGCCCTCCGTTATGTTCCCAGCCCCTTGACCGCCTGGCGGAACGTCCACCGGCTGCAAGCCGCATCCACTCTTGCCGTCAAAAACGGCTGTCCCTCGGAAGTCCGCCGTTACTGGCGGCTGGTTTGGACTCCCTCCCCCTCAACCGGCCCGATGGAGGAACAGACCGCCGCTTTCCGCCAGCAATTCGAGGAAAGCGTGCGGCTGCGACTCGTTTCCGATGTGCCGCTGGGCGCGTTTCTCAGCGGCGGCGTGGATTCCAGCGTGACCGTGGCGGCCATGACCCAAGCGGGGAGCCGCGTAAAAACCTTTTGCATCGGCTTCAGCGATTCGCGCTTCGATGAATCCCCTTTTGCGCGCGAGATCGCCCGGCGGCTGGGAACAGATCATCACGAATTGACAGTCGAACCGGACTCCATGGAAGCCCTGCCTTCGCTTTTGACCACAATGGGCGAACCTTTCGCGGACCAATCCCTGCTGCCCACACATGCGGTCGCGGCATTCACACGCCAGCAGGTCACGGTGGCTCTTTCCGGAGACGGCGGAGACGAACTTTTCGCCGGCTATAAACGCTACCACCATTTAGGCCTCGCGGATTTCATGCGCCGCTTGGGATTGCGCGTCCCCTGGCTGGGCGTCAGCCGGGCTTTGTTTGGATTCGAACAAATTTTCAATCCCAAACGCCGGAAGCTGGAGTGGCCCCGTTCGGCCCTTGACCGGCTTTTGCAAATTCCGTCTGACGAGGGATTCCGTGAACTCATGACCTGCTGGCCGTCCGCCAATCGCCGTCAATTTCTGAAAAATCCCCCGTCCCTTGATCGTTCCATCCGGTTTTTCAGTGAAAAGCTGGCTTCGCTGCCCCATCTTGCGCCTCCAACCCTCTGGCAGGCACTGGATGTCGAAACTTATCTCACCGACGATATTCTCCGCAAAGTGGACACGGCCAGCATGGCCTGCTCGTTGGAATGCCGATGTCCGTTTCTCGACCATTCATTGGCCGAACAGGCCGCAGCCTTGCCCGTGGCCGCCAGATGGAACCTTTGGGGCGGCGGAAAAACTCTGCTCAAACAGCTTTATCCGAAACAACTGCCGTCATCGCTTTTTGACCGTCCCAAAAAAGGCTTCAGCATGCCCATCGGAAACTGGATGCGGAAACAATGGAAACCCATCATGGAAGAAAGCATCGAGGGCGCATGGACATCCGGACTTGAATCCGCCTTTCAACGGCAGGCTTTGCGGCAATTATGGAAGGAACATCAACAGGGACAACAGGATCACGGCGAACGGCTGTGGGCCTGGCTGACCCTTTGGAAATGGGATGAAATATTCCGCCCCGATTGGAACGTCTGAGACACCGCACGCCTTCAGCCTTTTCTCGCCTGAAACAGGCGTTTGGCTCTTTCAAAAAAAGACTTGGTCATGGGCAGAACGTCCTCGTTGCAAGCTTTGGCAAAATCCTCGAGTTTGCTTCGCTGTTCCGCGTTCAATTTTGACGGCACCTCAATGAGAACCCGCACCAACTGGTCTCCATGGGCGCCGCCATCCAACTGCCTGGCGCCCTTGCCGCGCAAGCGGAACAACATGCCGCTCTGGGTGCCCGGCGGAATCCGAATCCGCGCCGATCCCTCCAAGGTCGGGACTTCCAATTCCCCCCCCAACGCCGCGGTCGGGAAGGAAATGGGGACTTCGCAGTAAACATCCTCCCCATCCCGGCGAAACAATTCATGCTCCTGCACATGCAAGACCACATACAAATCGCCCGGCGGTCCTCCTCTCACCCCGCTTTCCCCGTTGTTGGCCGAACGCAGACGCATGCCGTCCTCCACCCCTCCCGGAACGCGTATCCGCACCTTGGCCACTTTTTCCGTCAACCCGTTGCCGTGACACTTGGCGCAGGGTTTCTCGATAACCTGACCTGCCCCATGGCACCGGGGACAGGTCTGGCTCAGGACAAAGAAGCCCCTTTGCATCGTCACCTGCCCCCTGCCCCCGCATTGATTGCAACGGGATTGTTTTGCCCCGGGCGCCGCGCCGCCGCCATTGCATTCGACACATGTTTCATTCCGCCGCAGGGAAATCTCCTTCTCGCAACCAAAAGCAGCCTCCTCAAACGTGATCTGCAAATCGTAACGCAAGTCGTTTCCCGACTGGCCCGCCTCATGTCCGACACCGCCAAAAAGATCGTCAAAGATGCCGCCGCCGCCGCCGAAAACCTGGCGGAAAAGATCGAAGGGATCATGAAAAGCGCCTCCCGGCCCGCCGCCGCGCGAGCCCGGCCCGAATGCGGCATGTCCAAAACGGTCGTAAGCCGCGCGTTTGTCGGGATCCGAAAGCACATCGTAAGCCTCGGAAATCTGCTTGAATTTTTCCTCCGCCGCCTTGTCCCCTTGATTGCGATCAGGGTGGTATTTCAAGGCCATTTTCCGATAAGCCTTCTTGATCTCATCAGCGGAAGCCTGGCGCGAAACCCCCAGCAACTCGTAATATTCCGGCTTGGACATAAAAATGGCGGGTTTGCTCAGGGAACAGGTGTTTCCGCGGGTTGTTCCACAGGAGATTCCGCCGCCGGCGCGGGCATGCCTTTGGACACCACCACGGTCGCCGCCCGCAAAATCCTGCTGTTCATCCGGTATCCCTTGCGCGTCTGTTGAACGACCTGCCCCTCGGGCGCGACGGCCTCCTGATAAGCGACCGCCTCATGCAGGGCCGGGTCAAAAGCCTTGCCTACAGCCTCGATCTCCTCGACTCCATTGCTTTTCAAAAACTGTTGAAATTGGCCAAACACAATCTGCATGCCTTCCCTCAACGATTCCAAAGACCCCGTCTGGCCCGCGACCGTCTGCAACCCCATTTCAAAGTGATCCAAGGCCGGCAACAAATCACGCAACAGTTTTTCGTTGGCCGTCTGCAACAAATCCTGACGTTCGCGGGCCACCCGCTTGCGATAATTATCCAAATCCGCCGTTGCCCGGACAAAGCGGTCCCAATTTTCCTGCGCCTTGGCTGCCTTCGCCCTTAATTCATCCATCTCCTTCCTGCCAACCGCCATTTCCCCTGCCCCCGTCCCTTTTTCGGAAGCCGTGGCCGCCCGTTCCAGCGCGATCTCCGCAGCGGATTTGAGCGCCGCTCCATTGCCGCCCGTCTCCGCGGCAATTCCTCCATCTGCCGGAGTTTCTCCCGCCATCATCCCGCCGTTCTCCTCATGTTGCTTCTTTTTCATTCGATAATCACCGTCTCTTCCCAACAATCCATCCGCCGGCAAGCCGGACATCAATCATGCCCGGATGATCACCAGCGTCATGTCATCGTCCTGCGGATGGTGTCCCGTAAAACGCCCCAATTGCGCCTTGATTTCGGACACCATTTCCAATGCGGGCCGTCCCATGCTCGAACGCGCGGCTTCGATCAGCCGGTCCAAGCCAAACTCCCGCTCCGCCTCATCCAACGCCTCGGTGATGCCATCGGTATAAAGCAAAACCGCATCACCCGGCTTGAGAACGATCCGTTTTTCCTCGAGCACGTTATCAAAAACCCTTCCGTTGTCAATGCCCAGGGCCATGCCGCGGGGAACCAATCGCTCCACTTTTTTGCCGCCCTCCCGGAAAACCAGCACGGGCTCATGTCCGGCGCGGCAAAAATCAAACTGCCGGGTTTTGGTGTTCAAAACCCCGTAAACCAATGAAATGAACATCTCCTCCCGCATGTCGGGAAAAATGCTGCGGTTGACCTCCTTGAGCACCTGCGCCGGAGACAGCCGCCCCATCGCCATCGTTCGCAGTGCGCTGCGGCACATGGCCATGATCAAAGCGCCGGACACTCCCTTGCCTGAAACATCCGCGATCGAAAACCCCCAATGATCCGCATCCACCTGCACAAACCCATAATAATCGCCCCCCACCTGCAGCGCCGGATCGGTGAAGGCCGCCACCTCCATGCCCTCAATCCACGGAAATTTTTTTGGCATCAGCAACTGCTGAATCTCCCGCGAAATGGCCAGGTCGCGATCCATGCGCTCCTTCTCCGCCAGCATCTGATAAAGATTTCCGTTGTAAATCGCGAACGCCCCCTGATTGGCCAGGGATGTCACCAACGACAAATCCGACTCGTTGAACGGCTTCTCATCCAGGGTGTTGACCATGGCCAGCACCCCCAGCAACCGGTTTCGAAAAATCAATGGCGCCGCCAGAAAAGTCCGAACACGCAACGCTTCGTCATCAAAAACCGGTATCCGGGGATCGTCCTCCGAATGCCGGACCAGCAACGGTCTGCGATCCTTGGCAACCCCGCCAATGATTCCCTCTCCCAGACGGACACGCCGCCCCTTTAGCGCTTTTTCCAAGTCTCCGCTGCTCCGATCCGGAGGCAAAACAGCATCCGGCACATGCAAAGGCGGAAAAGGCCCTTCGACCACCATCGTCTCCAGTTCGTTCGTCTTCTCATCCAGCAAAAAAACCGCCCCCGAACTCGCCTCGGCCGTGCGCACCGAACAACTCACAATCACCTTGAGAATCTCCTCGATTTTCAGGTTTTCCGTAAAAGCATCACCCAGCGAATGGACAAACGTCAAAACCCGCTGTCGTTCTTGGATCAAATGCTGCCGCCCATGCCTCATCATGGCCGCCCGCCGCCTCTGTTTCCACCACAAATGGGCAAAAAACGCCGTCAGCAAGATCAGCAGAAAATCGAGGACATTCACTTGTCATCCAATTTTCGAACCTTTTCCTTCAATAATGCAATGACATCCTTGAACTTCGCCTCATTCCCCTTGGACACCGCAACCAAAGCTTCATGGGCCTCCAGCATCTCGCGGGATTTGTCCGCCTTGTCCGGTTCCTGCGACGGCAACGGCTTCAAATCCGCCTCCACCGCCATGCCCTTGACCACTTCAAACAAATGAGTAATGCCCAGATTTTCCAGCATCCCGCGAATCCGATCGGTGGGATTCATCACTTTGATGGGAGGCAACGAATGGGCAAGATTCTTTGACCCCACACTGGCGAGCATCCCCAAAAAAGTACTGTCCATGTAGGTGCAATTCACCATGTCCAACTGAATGTCCCGGCAACTTTGACCAAGACAATACGTCAAATACTCCTTCAATAGATGACTGTTCAGATATGTACCCCGCCCCTGAATCCGAATCACCACCGAATTTTCATCTTCACCAACCAATATGCCTGAATTCTCTTCGCTCATCTTTAAGGTTGTTCGGACTGAAGTCCGAAAGACTGTTGGCAGTCTTCTCCATTCCAAACATTGAAATTCTCAAATACTTTCATTTCGTTCGTTAAAATTCCTCAAAAATGCAAAATCCATCTGGAATTTTTGCATCCTTCTCGTTTCAACAACCGCGCCATTGTTGTGAAAAAGGTGTGTTGATCAAGCAGTAATTGTTTAAAAATGTCAATCTTTAATAAAATAACATCTTGTCTTTCTCGAATCCATTCCTCCGGTCAAACCCATTCCAATTCACCAAATGCCGGCACCACCCCCAACGACACCCCTCTTCCAAGAAATTCCCTGACTGCCCGTTTGCCGTTCCCGCCCAAATCCACGGTATAATCATTCACATACATGCTGACAAATCGTTTGGTCTGGGATTCATTCAACCCCCGGGCATACCGGCTCAGCTTCGGAACGATCCCGTCGATATGCTCCAATCCATGGGAAATGCTTGTGGAAAGAAATCCCGCAATTTTTCGCCGGTCATCCGCGGGCAATTTTTTGCGAATGACATTTCCCCCCAAAGGCAGGGGCAGGCCAGTCCTGCCACACCACCATTCTCCCAAATCCACCACCCGATGGAACCCCTGCGCCCCATAAGTCAACTGTCCTTCGTGAATCACCAGACCGGCATCCACCCGGCCATCCGCCACATCCTCCAAAATGCGATCAAACGGCGTTTCCACCCATTCAGGCTGTCCCCCATTCAACTCGTCATTCAAAAACAATTGCAGCGCCAGATAAGCTGAAGTGAGTTTTCCCGGAATCGCCACTCGCAAGCCGGACAAATCCGGCGTTTTCAATGGCCGTTTCGACACCAACACGGGACCATAGCCATCCCCCATGCTGGCGCCGCATCCCAATAAAGCGTACTTCTCAGCCACATAAGGATAGGCATGGAACGAAATGGCTGACACATCCAGTTCCTCCCGCCGCACACGCTCATTGAGAGTCTGGATATCCTGAAGAATATGTTCGAATACAAAACCGGGCGTGGACACCGCTCCTTGCGCCAAACCATAAAACATGAAAGCGTCATCCGCGTCAGGCGAATGTCCCAAGGTGATTTTTTTTTCCATGCTCATCTCGTTCCAACCCTACCCGATTGACTAGGGGAAGCAATCATCCTTTCTCCTGGCTGCCTTAAATCCTGGCATCTTCAGTCAGTCACACATCCAATAAAATCTTGAATCTTGAATCTTGAATCTTGAATCTCGTTGTTCATGCCCGCCAAAATCATCATCATCCTGAACCCCTTTGCCAAAAGCCGGCGGGCGGAAAAACAGATCGACAGGCTTTGCCGGATGACTGGCAACACATCCATCTCGCTCACATCCCACCCGGGCGACGCCACCCAAAAAGCGGCGCAGGCGGCAAAAAAAGGCGTATCTGTCGTGGTGGCCGCGGGTGGAGACGGCACAGTCAACGAAGTGCTCAACGGCCTGGCCGGCACATCCGCGGCTCTTGGCATCCTTCCAATAGGCACCATGAATGTGGTGGCCCGGCAATTGGGGCTTCCCCTGAAACTTCGCGACGCCTGGCAGGTCATCCAAACCGGCGCCACCCGAGCCATTGACATCGGCCTGGCCCGCTTTCAATTCAACGGAGTCCCTCAAAAACGTCACTTTGCCCAGATGGCGGGCATTGGATTGGACGCACAAATCGTGCGTGAAGTCACTTGGAAGGAAAAACAGCGCTGGGGCCCCTCCAGCTATCTTCTCACCGCCCTCAAAGTCATTCCGAGACCCGCCCCTCCCATTCGCATCGGGATCAAAAATGGCCCCTCATGGAATTGCGCCTTCGCCCTGGCCGGCAATGGCAATTACTACGGCGGCCCTTTTCCCGTCTTTGCCAAAGCCAGGCTGGACGATCAACTCCTGGATCTCTGCACCTTTGACTCCGGCGGCTGGCGGGGCTTGGAACGTTTTCTGCGGCTGACCCTGCTGGGACCGGATCGTCTCCCAAAAGGCTTGCAATATCGTCAGACTCCCGCATTTACCGCCACAGCCACAGGGGATGTTCCCGTCCAACTGGACGGCGAATTTGTCGGCTGTCTGCCCGCCGCTTTCCGTGTCATTCCCAACGGATTGCGCGTCGTGACGCCCTCAACTTCCTGAAAGCTCGTGAAAATTGGGAAAGCGCCGGATGATGGGATCGTGGCGCGCCGGCTGCAAATAGCCCAATATGCGGCGAAAAACCGGATTGATCCAATCCGACGTGTGCCGCGCATACAGATCAAGCGGAACCAGATTCAAACGAAGATGAAGCTTCGGATCGTAATTCATCGGTCCGGTGTAATAGGCATTGAACCGGTTCTCGATGGCCCACTTCACCATGTCCCGCCATGTCACAAAATAAAGATGGGCGTCAAAAGCCACCGAGTAATCCAATCCCACATACTGATCCCTCAATACGCCGTCATGCGCCAGGCAAACGCTGAAAGCGACGATCCTGCCCTGTTGACGCCAGATGAAAAAGCGCATCCGGTCCGGCATGGTCTGTCCAAGGCGGCAAAAGTATTCCGGCGTCGCCTCCTCAAATTTGATCTGCGCCCGTTCGATCACCTGGAGGTAAAGCGGATAAATCTCATCGATATAGGGAGTCAGGTCCCTCACATTTTCCATCACGATTTCCGGCAGACAGGCCGCAGCCCGGAACTTTCGCCGCAAATTCTTGCGCATGGCATGACTGAGGGAACGCGACATGTACTCCTCGAAACTCCCGTAATTCAGATCCAGTTTTGCGGCCGGCATGCTGGGCACGCGGGCGTATCCATTCTGCGAAAAAGGCTTCAACACCTCGCGATACACGGCGGGAAAATCCTTCAACACAATCAGGGACGCCCTGAATTTCCCGGCCACCTGCGGCAACACCTCGTGCAATGACTGGGAAACCCACGCGGCATTTGAAATCTCCGGCGAAACCAGATGCCCCTCTCCCGCCGAACATCCCACCATCAACATCCGCACCCGAAGGAAGCCCGGCGACGCCCGGCGCACCTTTTCCACAAATCTCCTGATCTGGGAAGGCAGCCCGGCCGTCATGTCCTGAATCACCAGAAAAAAAGGCTGGATGGCTTTGGTCACCCCTTCGTGATCCTTCAAATGCAAATAATAATGCTCGAACTGATCCCCCAAAGTCTGATGAACCAACTCATAGTACCGATGATCATAACAGTTCTCCGCCAACCCCGCCTTCCAAAGAGACATTGATTCCGATGGAACCTCGGATGTCACCATCACCCGCCCAAAAGCCGCTTCAAAAGAAAATCCACTTTTCGTTTCACTTGTCTTGGATTGCGTTTCAGAAAAACTTTCAAATTTGTCCATAAAAAGATTTTGAGCATCTTGCCTTGAAGTGTCCTCCAATTACAAGCCGCAAAAATCACACGCCATCAATGCCGGGATGCAAAAGCTTGCGGTAAACGCCTAATATGAACCCCGTCCCGGAACTCACATGGCTCTATTCGAGACGTTTTCTGGCGCGGCTAAACACCGGATCGGTCGCATCGGGAAAACGCGCCAACAACCGGCGGAGATTATCCCGGGCTTCATTATTCCCTCCATAATCCAGGGACAACATGAAACATCCCGCGGCCTCCCGGAAGCGTCCCTGGCGCGAAGCAATCACCCCAAGATTGTTCCAGACATGGGGAACGGCAACCCCGGCTTCCGCCGCCCGCTCGTAAAAAATCCGGGCCTGGTCCCACGCTTGATGGCGCATCAAAAAATTCCCATGCCAAAAATATCCGTGGGAACACAGAACGGAAGTCCTGTCCACGGTGATTCGGGATACATTGACCGGCTCAAGGCCCTTTTTTTCCGCGATCTCCCGGCGGACACAGACTGCCGTCGTCTCATCCAGATAAACAAGGGGCCAATCGCGCAGCGTCCGCAATTGATCATAAATGGCGCCATCCCGATTCTCCACATGACGCAGCAAAAACACCGCAAGATCATGTTTCCGCGCAAATTCCCGCACATCCATCCGCCCGCTCCAAAGCCGGTCATTCTCATCCAGATGACGGGCCGAATACCAAAAACAGAGGCTGTGAATATGGACCCGGTTGAAAGGATAAAGGCAAAAGGCGGCGTATCCCCCCTGGCTGTAATTCGCATACACATTCCCGGGAATCTCATGCGCGCGGATAAAATCCACGCCATGAACAATCCTCAGGACCGGAGACACCACCGGACGGCAAAGCCGGAGGTCATTCTGCCATTTATAATACGCCCCCGACCAAAGCAGCGCCATCATGCAGGCGGCAAAAAACGCCGCCAGGCCCCCAGCCAAAAAATCATTCGCGGGTTTTCCTTCCCTGCCCGACTTCCAGGCATTGACAACAAAAATCGCCGCCACGGGAACCGATACCAATGCGTGGATGGCCAGCAAACGGCGGAACTTCGCCGTTGCGGCGGCGGCAAACACCACCACCAAAAGCAGACTCCACCAGGCGCCCGGACGCTTCCAGGGGAAAAAAAACGCGATCAGGATCAGGGGTATCAGAAATTTCCAAATCAACATCGGATCATAAAAATCCGGCGCCGCGCCAAATATCGGCGCGCTTTCAACCGTCTGCGTCAGCCGCCATGCCTGCGCCCCGCCAAAAAAACATTCAAACGGTTTGAGCAATTTCGGGTCGTTCCATTCCAGAACCGCTGCCACAATTCCACAAGCCGCCAGAACCCGCCCCAGGCCCGGACCGGAAGGTTGCGCTCCCTGCCAGCGCCGGATTTGCTCCACCAACCAGAATCCAGCCACCAAAAAAATGCCCACCGAGGCAAAGGCATGGCATTGAATCCAGATTCCCAGCAGAAAGGGCAGAAACCAGACACCCCGCCCTCCTCGCAATTCATATTTTCGCAAAACACACAAAAAAATGGCCGCAAAAGCAAAATTCGCCAGATCCGCGCGGGGGAAAAAACGTTCCTCGGCCACAAACAGCATCCCCATAATCGCAAGCGACACCGCAGGCATCCCCAATTTCTCCCCGCGCAACCACAACGCCGCAAAAAGGCAGGCCGTCAGGATGAAAAACGCCTTGTAGATCAGAAAACCGGAATATCCAAAAAGCGAATGCAAACCGTAAAGCAACAACTCCATCGCAGGATTGTCGCGGGTTGCAACATTCTCCGTTGAAACGGTGGCATAATCGCTGAAAAGCGGCGCGCGCCCGGTTTCCCACAAAATGCGTCCATGCAACGCATGCGGCCAGACATCATTGCAATCATCCTGGGCAAGGGAAAAACTCAACGCCAGACCGGCGGTCAGGAGAAGCAAAATCCAATTGCGCCCGCGCTGTGACATGATGTCGGCTCCATACACCCCCCTTTTAAAGAGAGATGGCTCGATGCATGTCAAGATACGAATGCAAACGCTGTGGTTGATGGAAGATTTTTTACCAGTCTCCATCGCACACACCGCCGCCTCCAATTCCCTCTCGCCGGAATGAAGAACGCTGTGATAGGGTGCGTCTCCCTTGAACACTCCCCCCCAACCCTTTCGCGGCAAAAAATGGGCGCATCCCTATCTCCAAATCGTGCTGTCGGCCCTTTTTGTCACCATTTCCGAGGTATGCCTGAAAGCGGGCGCCAATGAAACCGCCTCCAGCATCGGATGTCTGGAATGGCTGGGCATCACCAGTCTCGGCACGTGGCAGGTCTGGGTGGGCATCGTCTTCTACATTGCCAGCTTTGTCTGCTGGCTCCACGTCCTGCGTTACATCCCCCTCAACATCGCCTACAACCTGGTAAATATCGAACATGTGTTCGTCCCCCTGGCCTGCGCTTTTTTCCTGAATGAACACGTCAGCCTTTTGCGCTGGAGCGGCATTGCCCTGGTCCTGATCGGCATCTGGATCATAGCCCGTCCGCTCCTGAACATGGAGGAACGGCTGTGAACGGCAAATTTCTGGGCCTGATCCTCTTCTCTCAAATCTGCCTGGTCGCCGGGCAGCTATGGCTGAAGCACTCCATGAACATGACCCACCATACCACGATGGATCGGAGTCTTTTCGCAAAAATTTTTCTGGCCGGCATCGCGGCCATGACCCTCTGGTTCTTTCTCTGGCTGGGTCTCATGCGCCACTTCGACCTCAGCTACCTGTATCCTTTCGAAGGGCTGAGCCCCATCCTGCTGGTCATCGGCGCGAATTTTTTTCTCCATGAAAAGATGACCCTGCAACTCTGGATCGGCACCCTCTTCATCAGCGCCGGCCTGTCCCTGGTGGCGATGAGCTGAGGTCAAATGTTCAGACTGAAGACCGAATACTGAGGCTTTTGCCCAATCACCCACGGTCCGGGCGCTTCATCCCCCAATCAGGGCCTGCCAGATTTTCTCCACCACACAACTGGTCTGTTCCAGCTTTGCCGCTGTTGGCGGTTCCAGACGCGGATGATCAAATGCCGCCGCCAGCCGTTGCCCCCACCGGGCATGCCGGGGCGGGGAAAAAGCTCCGCACACATCCCCTCCCGCAAATTCCGTCCGCGCCCTCAACAATCCCAACGCCCACACCAGATCATCCGGATCGAACAACCCGTTTTCCCAATTGCACGCAGCCCATTCCCCGGCAAGACAATCCAGATCAACGGTCGCATAAACCCGCCGGCAACGAAGGAACTCCACCTCCCTCTCGAATTCCCCCCGCCATGTGGAACGATCCAATCCGCGATACCGGACGCGGTCCCTCGCGCTCAATCTCTCATTCCATGGCCGGATTTCCAAACGCCCCCCGGCCCGGGCCTCCCCGCTCGCCCAGATCCGTCCCGGAAAAGCCAGTTCAAAATTTCCGCACCCCCAGACCACCGCCTTCTTCAAACAACCATTTTCCATCGCCCGATTGATCCACCCCCCGCAGGACCAGCGCGGCGGACGAACATCCCAATCGGGATGATTATCGAAGGAAAAAAGCGTAAAATCCCCCTCAATCCGCCGCAACCAAAGAGCCGTCAGATGATGAAAATCGCCGGACCCCGCGAGAAGGCAGGGCGCCAGATGCGGCTTCACCCTGTCAAAAAAACGCTCCACCATCTTTTCAGGCACGCAAAATCGCAGGCTTGCCCCCCACTCCCGCGCATCGAAAGACTCCAACCCCAGACGTTCCGCCGCCGCTGTCGCGGCATCGTCAAGATTGAGATGCATTCCTTTGGTAAAATCCGGCAAGGTTAAGGGGCAAGGTTTGAGGTTCAACAATCAAAAAGCCGGCTTTTATTTTCACCGCCGCCTGTCGCAGGCCCGCATGCGAGGCGTTATAAGTTCTAACCGGCGAAGTCTGCCAATTCAATCTTGAATCTTGAATCAGAGCCATCCCATAATTTTTCAGAGATTGCTTCGGTCCCTTTTTCCCAAACCTCGCAATGACCTCCTAAAATGTCATTGCGAATCCCGCCACGGCGGGAGCAACAGGGGGTGAAGCCCTTCGACTTGTCGCTCAGGGTGGTGAGCGGAGTCGAACCACAATCTCCGGATTCTTAATCTCAGCTTTTGGCATTTTGCTTCCTTCTCCTCTGAACAAAAATGAAAAATTGGCCGTTTCACGAAATTATGGGATGGCTGTGATCCTGAATCATTCCATTTCGCGCTTGGCTTGCGGCGGGCGCGGGCTAAATTGGCGGCCATGATTGCGCGCTACTCACGACCGGAAATGGCGGCCATTTGGGAGGAGGAAAACAAACTCTCCATCTGGCTGAAGATCGAAATCCTCGCCTGCGAGGGACGCCACAAGCTCCTCGGGGAAATCCCCGCCCGCGACTTGGCCGTCATCCGCAAACGGGCCTCGTTCTCGGTCAAACGCTGCCGCGAAATCGAGGAACGCACCAACCACGACGTGATCGCCTTTCTCGAAAACGTGGCCGAATACGTGGGCAAAATTCCCGCCCGTCACATCCACCAAGGCCTCACCTCCAGCGACCTGCTCGACTCCACCCTCGCCGTCCAGATGCGCCAAAGCGCCGATATCCTCATCCGGGACGTGAAAGATCTCCGCCAAGCCATCGCCCGGCGCGCACGCGAATTCAAGCGCACCCCCATGATGGGCCGCAGCCACGGCGTGCACGCCGAACCCATCACCTTCGGACTCAAAATGGCCCTCATGTACGACGAATTCGGACGCGCGCTCGACCGGCTCAAAACCGCCCGCGAAATCGCATCCGTCGGCAAAATCTCCGGCGCGGTCGGCACCCACGCCCATCTGGATCCGCGCGTGGAAGCTTATGTCTGCCGCCAGTTGGATCTCCGCGCCGCGCCGGTTTCCACCCAGATCGTGCAACGCGACATCCACGCCGATTTCATGTCCGCCCTGGCCATCACTGCCGCCTCCATCGAACGATGGGCCACGGAATTCAGGCACCTGCAACGCACCGAAGTGCTGGAAGCCGAGGAATACTTCAGCGCCGGACAGAAAGGCTCCAGCGCCATGCCCCACAAACGCAACCCCATCACCGGCGAACGGCTTTGCGGCCTGGCCCGCGTCATCCGCGGCAATCTGGTGGCCACCCTGGAAAACGTCGCTCTCTGGCACGAACGGGACATCTCCCACTCCAGCGTGGAACGGGTCACCCTGCCGGATTCCTGCATCCTGCTCGACTACATGCTCTCGCTGCTGACCAGGCTCGTGGACCGGCTCAAGGTGTATCCGGAAAACATGCAGCGCAACCTGGCGCGATCCAAGGGACTCTACCATTCCCAGCAGGTCCTGCTGGCCCTCACCGAAAAAGGCCTCCCCCGCAAGGAAGCCTACGAACTGGTCCAGCAATGCGCCATGGCCGCCTGGCGCGACACCGGCGCCGACGGCTTCAAGGAACACCTGTTGCGCCACCCCCGCATCCCCGAACTTTTCAACCAGCGGGAAATCAACCGCCTCTTCGACGACTCCCCCCACTACCGCTGCGTGGATTACACCTTCAAAAAAGCGGGGCTGTAAGGAAGCCGGGCTGTTTTTTCCATGCAAACATCCCCGGCCCGCCACGACGTCATCATCCTTGGCGGAGGCGCATCAGGTCTGATGTGCGCCAGGGAGGCGGGACTTCGGGGACGCCGGACGCTGGTTCTGGATCACAACCCGCAAGTTGGCAAAAAAATCGCCATTTCAGGCGGAGGGCGATGCAACTTCACCCATGCGGGCGCCAGCGCGGAAAACTATCTGTCTTCCAACCCCGACTTCTGCCGCTCCGCCTTGTCGCGCTTCACTCCCGGGGATTTCCTGGCCCTGTTGGACCAGCGCGGAATCGGCTATCACGAAAAACAACCGGGACAATTTTTTTGCAACACCGGCGCACGGGACATCGTGGATTTCCTCCACCAGGACTGCCTTGCCGCAGGCGTCAGTTTTCTCCTCAACTGCAAATGTCTGGAAATCCGCCGCAACACGGTTTTCACCATCGAAACCAATCGCGGCGTTCTTTGCGCCCCATCCCTGGTTGTGGCCACCGGCGGACTTTCCCATCCAAAAATTGGAGCAACCGATCTTGGCCACCGCATCGCCCTGCAGTTTGGGCTGAAGGTTCTCGCGCCCCAACCCGCCCTGGTTCCCCTGCGGTGGGCCAAAGAGGACCGCGACATCTTCGGCGCGCTGAGCGGCATCTCCTTCCCCGTCGCGGCGCGTTGCGGCAAAACAATTTTTAAAGATCAAGCGTTGCTCACCCATCGCAGCATCAGCGGTCCGGCCATCCTCCAAATCTCCTCTTACTGGAATCCGGGAGACCCCCTCATTCTCGATCTTCACCCCGACGGCCCCGTCCTTCCGCGGTTGCTGGCGCGCGCCGGCGGCGCAGAGGAACCCGGTTCCGTCCTCGGGGAATTCCTGCCCCGCCGTTTCGCCAGGGTCTGGTGCCGTCAACAAAACCTGGCGCGCCCCATGAACCTCTTCCGCCACAATGAACTCGAAACCCTTGCCCGCCGCATTCATTCCTGGACCCTTCATCCCTCCGGGGATGAAGGATTCGAAAAGGCGGAAGTGACCCGTGGCGGCGTGGACACCCGGGCCCTGTCCTCCCGCACCATGGAAGCCCGCGAAATTCCCGGCTTGTTCTTTGCCGGCGAAGCGCTCGACATCACCGGCTGGCTCGGCGGCTACAACCTGCAATGGGCATGGGCCAGCGGCGCCGCCGCCGGCCGGGCCGCATGACAAAACGCCCCGCCCGCGTTCCTGTCCAGAGTGCTGCTGCCAGGCGGGATCACGTCCTTCCACTGGAACCCTGCGCTTTTCGCAGGTTTTTTTTATTTTGAAGTCATATTTTCTTCGCAATCAATCTACCTGATCCTCCGGCCTGGGAGCCATTTTCAATGGCCCAGGAAGCTTCCACATCGGTCGCTTGCGAAATTTATTATGAAAAAGATTTTCAATCTTGCCCTTCTCCTCCATATGGATCAGGCAGGCTCTGATGCAGCCCCTGGCTCCACATAGCGCACGATAATCGATCGTCGAGCCGACGGCTCCCGCAAACCCCATCGCTCTCTCCTTCGGAAACTGCTTTGTTTTTCGGAATCTCCCGGCCGCCAACACGTGGGTCAGACGATAGGCTTCTTCCTGGCTGACTCCATCGGCTTCACGTACCTTGATGTCCAAACCAGGAAAATCTTTGTGCACAAACGGATCGATCTCTTTATTCAGACCGTGATGGGTCAGGGTGCATTTGCCCATATGCACATCGCCCCAGCAAATGTCATGTCCTTCTATGTTTATATGGATCTTCTTCTCTTTTCCGGGAACCGCTCCGGGACATTTGGCATGGCAGAGCATGCATTCATCGCAAAGATCTTTATCCTGGATGGGATCGTATTCCAACTCCGCATCGGTCAGTATCATGGCCAATCGTTGCCTGGGGCCAAACCGCTTGGTCAGGAAGACCTTGGAATGACCAAACTGTCCCAAACCGGAGGCTACTCCGGCAATGCGGAACTGGGCGATGACACTGGGCGCCGGAGCTTCCCGACGCAGTTGCGGATTGGTCGGCTGTATTTCCGGACCGCCGGCATAATGCGGCGCCGCCTCATATCCGGCATCCTCGATGCGGCAAGCCAGGTTATAGAGGGCTTCCTGTATGAACAGTGTGTTAAGACGGTTATAACCATAAAAAGTGTAATTGGGCCAGTGAGTACCTTCTTCAATACCGCGATAAACGCCACGGGGAATGCGCCCGATAACCACGATAAACGACTTGGCTTCCGGGAATACGTGGCGGGGATCCATTTGTCTCGGCGCGCCCTCCCATCGGCTCATCGGCCCGATGGCGCAACCGTCCAGACCGTATGCAGCGGCCCACTCCTTTATTTGTGCCGAGGTAAGTCCTCCGGCTGTCGTTTTTTTCATCTCTTCCCCCCCCCGTCCACCGGCTGTCCGGCATTAAAGCAACCGACTCGCGGCAACGGTTCTCCCTGCACCACAATCTTGCCAAAACAATCCCTCTTCCACGAAGTGCGTTTACGGAAAGGTTGTTTGAAAGAACCACCGGTCTTGCCATCTTTTTCCAACTGATGGACGCACGATCTCATGCAGATGGCTCCCAGACGGTCCGCATGACCTTCGGGATGGAAGGTGTTGGGCTGGGCGCCGTTCTTGCAACGCCCGCACATGTCATAATCCATTTTAGCCACGGCAAAGCTCCGGCCGGCAATGCGGACAGTTGTCTCACCAGACATGGCTCCCAACGGACAATCATTGACACATTGATTGCATCGGCCACAGATCTTGCCGGCAAACAACGGATCGGGTTCCAGTTCGGCATCAGTCACAATCATGCCAAGGCGTTGCCTGGGCCCGTATTCCGGTGACAAAAAGACACCCGCATAACCGATCTCACCCAGCCCAGCCGCCACCGCCGCCAGATTGAAATCCACCGTGACATTGGGAGCTGGCCTGTCGGAAGCTACGGGTATGCCTTCAGGTGTCACCTCCACCGGATAGGGATAAAGAGGCGCCGCCTCCCAGCCCCTATCCTCAATGAACTGCGTCACTCGATATACCAGCAGAGGAATAAAATCCCTCTCCAGCCAGGTATAGCCGTAAGAGCTGTAATCATAAAGATTAGTTCCTTCCTCCATGCCCCTCAAAGCCCCCCTGAGAATACGCCGTCCCAGCATCAGAACGGATTTGGCCTCGGGAAAAACGGCGGCCGGATGATGCTCCGCCGGCGCCTCCGCAAAGCGCTCGATCGGCGCCACTCCGATCAGGTCCGCTCCATGCTCCCGCGCAAACGCTTTCAAAACGTTGGTAAAATTCTTTTCCTTTGGCGCTGCTTTTTGCGTCTCAGGGTTATCTGCCAAACGAGTCTTTGTCATTTTCTTTGTGTCCTTTCTTAAAATGAATATTTAGGTTGGTTTCAGATTGAGCATTTTACATATGGTGCCCCCAAGGATCATCGACCTCTCCGCGTCCGTGATCTCCAGCCCCCGCAAAGTATTTAACTTATGGACCAACAGCTCCTCTCCGCCAAAGGGAAGATCCGATCCAAACATCATCCTGTCGGCCCCCGCCTTTTCCGTCATGAGTTTAATCCCCAAAACCGGGACCCCGCTCGGACAGAGAAAAACGTTCTTATGCCGTTGCGCCACAAGAATCGCTTCCCGGAAAAAATCCTTCAGGCCGGCATGCCCGAGGATGAGCTTCGCTTCGGGATACAAATCGGCCAGCAAACCAATTTGCGATGGCGTGGAAAAGGGAACGCTGCCATCATGAAAAATAATCGGCATGTTTAGCTTGATGCTTTCCTCAAGTATGGGAAACATCATCGGATCCGTGACGGAAAACGCCTGCAGCCAGGGATGGAGTTTGATTCCAGGCAACGCCAGATCAAAACGACACCGTCGCAATTCCCTCAACGCTTTTTCTCCGTCTCTCGGATTTACGGTGCAAAAAGCGTAAAGCCGGTCCGGAAATTCCTTCACGGCCGCGGCCAGATCATTGTTGTATTTTGCCGGTTCCTCCAAAAAACCCGTCAAAGTGAAAAGACCAGCCATGTTTATATCATGTTTGTCCAGAACGCCAACAAACTGTTTTGCGTTAAGGCCCCGCAGATGGCCGTATCGGTTAAACAAATGAGTATGCGCATCGATAATCATCCTAGTGCTCCATTCATGTTTCCAAACAACACTCGCTCTTCATCATTTTGGCTCAACTTCAAAAGCCTTATTTTATCCAATTCGACGGCAATCGAACTGACCGGAGAATCGGATCCGAACAAAAACCGCTCGCACCCCAGTTCCGACATGGCCTTTCTGATGGTGGGCACATTGTTGAAATGGGAAAGCTCAATGAGAATATTTGGGGCTTTCTTTGCGGAGGGGATCACGTCGTACCAGAAATCGGTATAACCAGCGTGGCCCATGATGAAAACGACTTGGGGAAATAGCGACGCTAAATCCGCCAATTGGGAGGGCAACGCCCCCACCGGAGTGCCGGTATGGCAGTAAACGGGTATTCTTAATCTCTGGGCCTCTTCGATCAAGGGATAAACAAGCGGATCATTTAAAAAAAACCCTTGTAATGCGGAATTAATTTTCAACCCGCGCAGCCCTTCGTTAATGGCGCGCCTTAGCTCCTCAATCGCTTGCTTCCCATACCATGGATTTGCCACGGCAAACCCCATAAAGCGATCCGGCCATTTTCGCGCCAGGTCCAGAAGAAATAAATTGCCCTCTTTGTTGCGCACCGCTATTTCTTCATCCACCGGACAGATGCCCGCCCGATCAACACCATGGTCATCCATGATTTTCAGCAGTTTTTGGGCGGATAATTCCTTGTGAATCCCCTTCCCCACATGACAATGGACATCAATAATCTTCATGCAGCTTGCTCCTTACAATTTAAATTTGTCGCTTGTTTTCATTTCAAAGTGGCAACCCTCTTCACTCTTGTCGGGAATTATCTCGCATCGCACCCCCAAATCCCACCCATCCGTGTGATGGGAAAGCACATACGGATCAAAAACCCCGGAAATCCGCCGGTGCTTTTCGATGAAATCGATATATTTTCTTCGATATAAATCCATTGATTTTTCATCATCAAGCCGGCCGGCCACCAGGCCGATTTCCCGCTGTCGCAACAAGAGCCGCTGTTCCAATGCCTGAAGATAAACCAGCGCTCTCCCGACCCTTTTCAAAATCACCCGCGATTCAATTCGCTTCAAAACCACCCGCAGACGGGACTCCACTTCCCGCAACGCGGGCAGATGACTCTCGTCATAACGCCAGATTGCCGCCGGCACTATTTTTTCCAAGGTCAAAAAATAGCGCCTCATTTCCGCACCGGCAACGCCATAGTATTTTTTGAGATAATCCGCCAATATTTCCTCCACATCCGCGCTGGCATTCCATGCCGCCTTGGCCATCATCCGCAAATTGAAGCAATTCATCCACCAGCAATAGATCGACACGCATATCGGCAGCATCCCCCCCACCCCCATCGCTTTAAAGTGGCGAATGTCCTCAAAAATCCTCCTGGCCATGGGGGCAACCATCAATTTTTGCAGGACATTGTCGGCATAATACTCAAAAACACAGATGGACGCCCCATTCTTTTGACAACTTTTGATATACCCCTTCAACCTGTTGCAGTAGGGATTGGTGGGCGAATCAAAAGCGTATTCATAAGAGTGCCCTCGCGGCGCATAGTTGATGATCAGATCAGCATCAGGCTGTGCTTTGCTGGGCGGCTTGCTATAAATATAATAAGCTAAAAACTCGATTTTAATTTTTGGTTTATGGCGGACAACATTTTGTTTGATTTGCTTTGTGGTTTTCAACAAAAGATCGGTCGCCGAAAAAGCGGAGCATTTTTCGCATTCACACAGGCCCGTTATCCCATCCGTGGGCCATAAAGAAAGGATGTCGATTTCGGGATGGCTGTTTAAAAAATCAACGATATTGTCGGAAACAATGTCAATAATCTCTTTCCGGCTATGACAAATATCGTCATTTACCCTTTCTTTTTTCAGGGCAAACCATTCGGGCTTTTCGGAAAACCATTTTTCCGGCTGGGCAAACTTCATCAAACAATGCGCCCCCACATTCAGGATGAAATCCCTTTTCTTCAGTTCGGGCAGCAGCTCGCTTTTGACGTCATCCCATCCGGCATCGCCATGCGCAAGGGAAAACATGCATAGATTCATCCTGTTTTTCGCCATCCAATCGATCATTTTTTGCAGCATGGGGACATCCTTCGTCCCCTGCGGATACGGGGCCATGCCCCGGTATTCCATGGAAGCTTGCTCCCGAAGATTGATTTTTCCCAGGGTTATGCGCTTTTTTCGGGGGATGATCTCCTCGCTTTCTCCAGGATAAAACCAACGGCACCCCAATATTTCCAGGAGCGCATAAACGGCAAACAGCGCGGAACGCGGATTGCTTCCTTCCAAAACCAAATTTTCGCCCTCCCATTTGATCGTGAATTGATCGCGGCAGTTGTTGGCCATCTTTTGGGGATGCGCTTTTATTTGGATTTGTTTCCTGGACAGGCAGTCGTTGCCATCACTTATCGGCAGCATGGCACCGGACATCTTCATGAAATATCCCACCAGTTCCCTGGCGGCAAAATTCACCGCTGGCGGAGCCAGCTTGTCAACGACCACAACGTGGTCGCTTTTGCCATTCTTAACCAATACCGCATTTAAATTAGATTTACTCATAAAAATCTTTGCTTCACTCGCAAGTATTCCCGTCCATGCCGTCTAATTTACGCAAGAGTTCACTGCAACAATAAATTATTTTTTATATCTTAGTTTCAGACACCATGTACTATACGCAGCCATGGTCAGGGTCGCCGATCCTTTTCCCGTGAAAAGCAATCCGCAACCTTCGAAAATTTTTTGTTCATCACAATAAAGACATTCATCGGGAAGCTGAAAACCGGAGTAAGCCGTCCTTTCGTAAGATTCAACAGCCAGACTGACATTTCTCCTCCGTTCAGAATAATTGACGAGCACTATCGACACCTCATTTTCATTGCCTGCGGAAATTGCATTAAATTCGTGTCCGTCTCCCGTCACGCTCACCTCATTAAAATCCCGACCGCTGATATTTTTTTTAAAAAAAGACATGACTCTTGCCGAAGGTCGCACATTAATGAGATTTTTATCAATGTCCCCGGGCAGCATTTTACTGCTTACAGCATAAGGATCAGCGGGTCCAAAAAGGCCGCCGGAATTGGCTGCGCGCACATCATAATACATTCCACTAAAGCATTCCTCCTCCGCCATATACGAAAGCACAAGAGCATTCCACACTCCGATGATCGGTTGGGCAAGTTTGGGATCATTGGGATCCCAAGCATGAAAATTGGGACCATATGAAGTGACAATAACTGGAAGTTTTTTATTTAAAATTCGCTCAGAAAGCTGTCGGCTCGAATTAATATAACTTTTATAATGTTTCGCGCCATGAAAAAGTTTTTTCAGGGGCGTTTCCGCCCGCCCAGTTGTAAACATATTCCAGGCAATAAAATCAAGTTCCGGGCAGTGCTCAAGAAGGTTCGCGATAAAAGCATCTTGCGGCCAACAATCAACCGGCCCACCAACCTTGATATCTGGATTTATCTTTTTTACCTTTCGTAAAAGATGAGCATAGTATTCGGCAAACTGATCTGCATGATTCTTCCAGTACGCCACCCCGGGCCATTCATCTTCAAGCACCCAATATCTGATATAAAGCGGACCTGGACAACCATATCTATTAATTAACTGCATAAGCAGTTGTTCGCCCTTGTCAAGGTCTTCGTTGGTATATTCCCCCATCTTTTCGTCTCTCTTTGCTCCCGTAACCTTCTCCGTCAGCCACCACGCGGGAATCACAAGCAATTCGTCAACATGCCAGCGTTGTTTTGCCCTCTTGACGAATTCATCCATTGCTTTAAAATCCCACCATAAACCGCTCTCATCCGGCGTGCGTCTTGGGCTCGCAATGAGACATAGCATGTTGTTCGAAAAACAGGCTTTCATCGTGGCATCCCATTCCGGGCTGTCAACAAGATGCCGGGGCGCCCCGTGGGCGTTGGCAGAAGCCAAATACTTGCTGATTTTATATATCTTTTTCCCAGGAAAAACATGGATGTCAACGGTCGATGTTTCGCTTTGACTCTTATTCGGTTGCGAACTCAGGATCATATTTGCGGCATCGGGAGAATATCCTGTATAGACCCCTTGGGGCACAAAGTTGACATCCTCCGTTAAAATAACACAATCAAGCCCAACTTTGGCTGAATTTTCCCCTCTTGGAACGGCAACTATGGAAAAGGAGCTTCCCATTTGTTTTTCTGAAAATACGCCCACTTTGTGCCACCCCCATTCCATTGAGGAGGCACGGATTTTTTTTGATCCCAGCAATGGTCCGCGTATTTCAAGACCAAGACCTGTGGAATAAACCCATACCGTATAATCGCCCTCTGGAAACTCTGCCCTAAATATTTCGCTGTCGTTTTTAATTTCTGGATTTTTTTGCGCGATAAATTTACCCGCGCTGGCATGCAAGGATTCTTCAATTACAAAATCATGGGTTTTGATATGATTGTCCTCCGCCTCATAAAGAATGGATGATTTTGGAAGGACCTGGGAAAACGATGTATGGTTCAATAATATCAAAATAAAAACACCCAACCAGTTTGTGAAAATTTGAGATTTCATGTTTTTGTATTTGGTGAGCGAAATTTACTTTTGAGGTTCTTGCAAAAACCCAAAAGATGTCAAGCAGATCCAATGCGCAGTGGTTGGCGCCTTTCAAAAAACACCACCGGTTGCGAAGATTTTGAAAGGCAACTTTTTCGCAAGAACCTCTTTTTAATATTGGAACCTTTTCACGATTTAAAAGATCCCGCCTTATAATTTCCTTGTTATTGGGGCAACCATGGCGGAGTTTTTGGCTGGCCAAGCCCCAAATCAACGACCGAATAAGGAATTACCATAATATGACCATCGCAAAAACATGCATTAAAAGTTGGATAATGTCGTGGGGACGCTGTCGTATAGGTCGCACCATTCATAAGCCGCGCTGGATTCCATGAATAATTAATACTGCTTGTTGTACCGTAATCGCCAAACATAAGAACTTCCGCGGGTTTTGACATACTGAAGAGAGTTTTAGAATTGATCCAGACATTCAGTCCATACGAACTATCGTATGCGTAGATCAAGCGGGAACGGTTATCGCTGGGGCAACGCAAAACCTTATCGACTGAATACCCGGTGAGATATGCATTGCTTGCCTTGACACTTGTATTCCAGTAGGGGCGCACCAACCCAATCCAACACATGTCATCCCAATCTCCCCAAACCACCGTCGCAGGAAAAATCTCGTTATTTTCAGATAAATACTCCAGCATCGCAATGGAAATCTGATGGAGATTGCTCATGCATACAACCTGGCGTCCGTGTTCACGCGCGGTCCTCAAAGCGGGAAAAATCAACGAACACAACATCGAGATTAGACATATAACGACTAATAATTCGATCAGCGTGAACGCCCGGTAAACCATTGGCGCAAAAGCTCCTCGGTCTTGTTCTTTTCGATCACTGTGATTGGCTTTAAACATAATTGTCGCCATGGATTGGGGCGCGCCGCCATGATTAACCACCGTTTCTACTATTTTCCTGGAAACTTCCTGCAACGGAACCTCAAACCGCGCAACCGGGTTGTGGTAGGGATGTTGAATGCCTTCATTGGTCATGCACGCCACCACGAGTTGTTGGGGGACTCGTGTCTTCCTCTCTTTCAAGGCCATGTCAACACCTTTCATGATGATGTCATCCGCGACAATCAGGCCCACCGGCGTGGATTCCGTAAGGGACAACGAACCAAGCATTTTCATTGTTTGCTGATAGCCCAGTTGTGCGGATTGGTTTCTGGAGGTGTTGAGTCCGGCAATTTCCATCACCTGCTTGTTGGGAACCTTCATGCGCTGAACCGCGTCCAGAAAACCATCCAGATCCGCATTAAACTGGGGCACAATATGGTGGGAACGCAGATAGATGATCCGCCGGCAGCCCTGCCCCGCCAGATATTCAACCGCCGATTGCACGAAACCGTAAAGATCAATATCAACCAGTCCATCCCCGGTCGTAGAGCCAAATAAAGCCCGCGGCAAATTGCTCAGTGAAAGTTCGCGGGAAAGAAGGGTGGAATAGATTCCCAACCCAATCAGGCCTTTATACGCCTGATTTTGAATATCCCAGAGTAGATATTGATAATCCTCCACAGTCTCCGCTTCCTTGGGATCCCGGGCATAAACACGGTCGTACACCCGCGAACGATAGTTTTGCTGGCCGAGTTCCGTTTTGATCATCTGGACCAGCGTCCGGTAAAAAGCCGCGTCTTCATCCAACAGGTTGGCGCCAATCAAGATCCCAATCGTCGCTTTATCCTCCCCCGCCTTCACAAAAGTCCCACAATTGGGGCGACGGACAAGCAAACCCTCAGCGGTCAACCGAATCATCACTTTTTGGATGGTAGTGCAGTTCACATGCCATCGGCGTGTCAATTCCTGCGTCGAGGGCAGTTGTGTTCTCGGAGGCAATTTTCCTGTTCTAATTTGCCGCCGCAAAAACCGCTCGATTTGCAGTGAAACAGGTTCTTGATGATGAATTGTAAACTGAAGCGCGTTACCATGCATTACGCAGATAGTATAATCGGTAATCTCAAAAAGTCAAATCGGCGGCAATATCTTCTGCGGTTCCGAATCCCCCCCTTTCAAAAGCGTCCGGGGATAGAGGGGAACCGTGAACGTAAAACCCCACCCCATCAAGACAGGCGAGTTCGCACCGGCAAGAGCGCCAGTGAAAACCTGTCCACG
>JAQUAF010000068.1 GCA_028687435.1 Verrucomicrobiia bacterium
AGAATCTCCTCGGAAAATATTCGTCCGTTAATGGAATGCATGCGGCCAGATTACGTGAACAGAAAAATGGTGTCCAGAATAATCTGCGGGCAATCCTCAGCTTGACAAGGAGGGGTTGGGGAGGTCCATTGGTTCGGATTGAAAAGCCGGAAGAGGCTCTTTAGAGTCGGGCATCCTGATGAAACAGCGCCTTTTCACTTTGCTCAAACTGTTGATCACCGCGAGCCTGATCGCGTGGATGGCTCACAAGCTGGGTCCGACCAAGCTGCAGGAACTTTGGAAGAACATCTGCCACGCCAATCCATGGCTTCTTTTGCTGGGATTGTTCTGTCTGGCGGTGACGCTGACCCTTGGGATCTTCCGCTGGAAACTGTTGTTAAAAGTGCAGAATATTCATCTCGGGTTTCATCAGGCAGCCTGGCTCACAGCCACGGGCATGTTTTTCAACGCCTTCCTGCCCGGCGCAACAGGAGGCGATGTTTACAGGGCCTGGTATGTGACCCAGGCGGCGCCGGATCGCAAGGCTCATGCGGTTCTCAGCATCGCGGTGGATCGCCTGATCGGCATGCTGGGGCTTTTCCTTCTGGCCACCATCGCCATCCTTTTCAACCTGCAAATGCTGCTGGCTCATCCTCAAACCAAGGCCATCGCCCTGTTTGTCGTCGGCGGTTTGATCGGCCTTGTGGCCTTTCTTGCGCTTTTCACACAGCGTCATCGCCTGACCCGGCTTCCCGGATGGGAACGTCTCTGGACATTGATGCCCGGCAAAAAACTGCTGGCCCAACTCCAGGAATCCTGGCTCATTTACGAAAAACATCCCGTGGCCTTGTGCATCGCCCTGTTCATGTCGCTGGGGGTGCATCTGCTGGTGGTGGTGTGCGCGTGGTGTGTGGGATTGGCCCTCCAAGTCAAACTGGCATCCTTCCCCCACTATCTGGTTTACTGCCCCATCATCAACGCCGTCGCGTCCGTTCCCATTTCCCTGGGCGGACTGGGTGTTCGGGAAAGCGGCTTTTCGTTCTTTTTTTCCCTGCAAGGCGTGCCGGACTCCCAATCGGTGGCCATTTCCCTGTTGTTCTATGGCGTCATGCTCACCCTGTGCCTGATCTGCGGCATCTTTTTCATCGCCGGCAAGCCCGATCAATTAAGTCCCGCCCAGGGCGGGAGGGCTCGACGCTCCATGCTCGATGCATGACGCAAGAACGATGATTCCAAGGAGGGAGGCTTGCCACGTTCCATGGGGTCAGCGCTCCACTTATTCAGGGCAGCTTACCGGCGGAATAAATCCACCGCCAGTTCCGTGAGCATGGCCACCGCAGCGGCTGCGGGAATGGTCAGGATCCAGGCCCAGACAATCTGTCTCGCCAGCCGCCAGCGGACCGCCGAATAACGGTTGGCCGATCCCACCCCCACAATGGCCCCGGTGATCGTGTGCGTGGTGCTGACCGGGATGCCAAAAGTCGATGCCCCAAAAAGAGTGACAGCGCCCGCCACCTCGGCGCTGAAGCCGCCGCAGGGATTCAGCCGGGTGATATGGATGCCCATGGTCTTGACAATCCGCCAGCCGCCAAAAGCCGTGCCCAGCGCGATGGCGCCCGAACAAACCAGTATCACCCAGTTGGGAATCGGATCGCCCTTGGCCACCACCCCGCCCGTGACCAGCAACATGAAAATAATCCCCATGGTCTTCTGCGCGTCGTTGGTGCCGTGGCCTATGCTGTACAGGGAGGAGGAAACCAGCTGCATTTTTCGAAAAATGGAATCCACCCGGTAAGGAGTCTTCCGTCGAAAAATCCAGGCAATCGCCAGAAAAGTCAGCGATCCCAACACCATGCCGATGATGGGGGACAGAAAAATGAAAGCCACGGTTTTCAGAATGCCCTTCCAGACCATGGCGTTCAACCCGCCCTCATATACCCCCCCGCCAACCAGACCGCCGATCAAGGCGTGGGAGGAACTGCTGGGAATCCCGTAATACCACGTGAAAATATTCCAAACGATGGCGCCAATCAAAGCCGACGCCACCAGCCGGGGGGTGACAATCCCAATGTCGATGATCCCGCTGCCCACCGTGTGCGCCACGTGTTGCTCAAAAAGCAAAGGTCCCAGGAGATTGAAGCAGGCCGCCCATATCACCGCAAATTGGGGGGACAAAACCCGCGTCGCCACCACGGTGGCAATGGAGTTGGCCGAGTCATGAAACCCGTTCATGAAATCGAAAACCAGCGCCAGAAGGATCAACGGCACCAGCCATTGGAGTTCGAGGTGGGACATGTCAGCACATTTTGACCACGACTCCCTGGATCGTGCTGGCCACGGCTTCGCAACGATCCGTGACCACCTCGAGATTTTCGTAAATCTCCTTCATCTTCATCAATTCGATGGGATCCTTTTCGACGTCGAAAAGATGCCCGATCGCCTGCTTCATCAGGATATCCGACTCGTTCTCCAGCCGGTGGATTTCCACGCATTGATCCTGAATGCTGTTAAAATTGCGGATATCCCGCAACCCCTGCACCGCCTGATGAACGCAAAGACATTGGCGGTGGATGATCTGGCTCAGTTTCTTGATCGGCTCGGTCGGTTTCTTGAGACGCACCATCTCCATTCGTTGCGCGGCCGCCTCGATGGTGTCCATGATATCGTCGATGGCGCTCACCAACTGATGGATGTCCTCGCGATCGAAAGGCGTGATAAACGCCTTGTTCAGGCGGTCCATCGTCATATGGGTGATGCGATCACAGGCATGCTCCTGGTTTTCCAACGCATGCAACTTGGTGGGCAGATCGGTGTAATCTTCGAGAAGCTGCTGCAGTTGTTCGGACCCCTGGATGACCAGGGTGGAAGCCTGCTCCAGCAGCGCGAAAAAGTCCTCTTCTTTGGGCATAAAACGGTTGAGCATGGTGTCACCTGTTGTTTCAATTTGGAAACACTTGAGACGAACCAAAAGCGTTGGTCAATCCTCAAAATGGCGGTAAAATCATTTTTTCCATTACGGCATCCCGATTTTGCGGAACATACGGCGGTGCGGGAGCCCCGCCCTCCTTTTTACCGCGCAGACCATAGGATGGCGGGGCTCCTGCACCGCCATCGCCAGCCATTTCATTTCTTGAATCCTCATTTCGGATGGCATGCGGGCGCTCAATCTGGTATGGGCAACACATACCCCATGTGCGGCATTGTTGGCATTTTACGATTATCCGGCGATTCCTCCCCATCGTCCCCCTTCGACGAGGCGCTCTTGACGCGCCTGCGCGACACCATGACCCATCGCGGACCGGACGCCGCCGGAAACTGGATCGCCCCCGATCTTTCCGCGGCCCTCGGGCATCGCCGCCTCAGCATCATCGACCTTTCGAACGCCGCCAGCCAGCCCATGACCAACGAGGACGGATCGATCCGGCTGACTTTCAACGGCGAAATCTACAACTACGCATCCCTCCGGGATGAATTGACCGGTTTGGGACACCGTTTCCATTCCCACTCGGACACGGAAACCATCCTTCACGCCTATGAACAATGGGGGACCCGGGCCATTGATAAAATCGACGGCATGTTTGCCTTTGGCCTCTGGGACAGCCGCGAGCGCCGGCTCTGGCTGGCGCGCGACCGGATGGGCAAAAAACCGCTCTATTTTTCCATTTGCGGCGGCTGTCTGGTTTTTGCTTCGGAAATCAAGGCCATCCTCGCCCATCCCGCCGCGCAACGAAAAATCTGCGAGGAAGCCCTCTGGCACTACCTGACCCTGGCAGTCGCGCCCGCTCCCCTGACCCTTTTCGAGGGCATTCACAAGCTCCCGCCCGCCACCCATTTGTTGATCCCGCAGCGGGGAAAATGGATTTTTACCGAATACTGGCGTCCATGGGGCAAAACCGATTCCCCGGCCGGCTCCTTTGACGACTATGCCGGACAAATCCGGGAAGAGCTGCAAACCGCCGTGCGGCGGCGGCTCATGTCCGATGTGCCTTTCGGGGTGTTCCTGAGCGGCGGCGTCGATTCCAGCGCCAATGTGGCGCTCATGAGCCGGGAGATGAACCGTCCGGTGGACACTTTCTCCGTGGGATTCGAGGACCAGGCCCAGGCGCCCTACAACGAAATCCAATACGCCCGCAAAATCGCCGGACTGTTCAAAACCAACCACCGCGAGATCCTGATCTCCGACCGTCACTTTTTCGATTTTGCGGATCATCTGGCCTGGCGTCAGGACGAACCCCTGAGCGATCCCGTTTGTTTCCCCCTCTACTACGTTTCCAAGCTGGCGCGTGACCATGGCACGATCGTCATCCAAGTCGGCGAGGGCAGCGACGAAATCTTTGCCGGCTACGAGATTTACCGCAACTACCTGCGCCGGCACACGCTTTACTGGCGGCGGTTCCAACAAATGCCAGGCTGGCTGCGGGAGGGGGTGGCCGGCATGGCCCGATGGGCGCTCTCGTCGAGGCAATGGACCCATCTCCAACGAGCCTGCGCCGGCGAACCGGCCTTCGTGAGCGCGGCGCTGGCCTTTTACGATCAGGAAAAAGCCCTCCTGAAACCCTGGCCAAAGGAGCTGCCTTGGCGCACCGCCAGCCTGAGCCTTGAGGCTTACGAGGGGAAAAATCCCTCCTTTTCCATGCTCAAGCGGCTGTATCCACAGGCCGAAATCCATCCCCTGCCCGGCCGGCCGGATGAACAGCCGGAGGATTTCCTCAAGAACATGATTTCGTGGGAATGCCACCAACGTCTGGGCGAACTGTTGCTCATGCGTCTCGACAAGATGACCATGGCCTGTTCGGTGGAGGGGCGCGCGCCGTTTCTCGACACGCGGCTGGTCGAACTGGCCATGCGCATTCCCTCGCGTTACAAGATCGTGAATGGCGTGGGCAAGGCGGTCCTCAAGCGGGCGGTCGAGCCCTTGATTCCCCACGAACTCATCTACCGGAAAAAAGTGGGGTTTTGCGGCGGCAGCGGCAACATGCTCACCCCCGCCATCCTCGATTTCGCGGAGAAAAACATCATGACCGCCCTGCCTCCGCGCGACTGGCATCGCGCGTCCCTGGAAGGCCTGCTCTCCTCGCACCGGGCGGGAACGGCTGAAAACAGTTTCCAGATCTGGAACCTCATGAACCTGTCCCTGTGGTTGAAAAAATGGTTTTGATCTCCAAACCCGTTCCTCATGCAACCATTTGAAACTTTTCCGCCATAAAATCGGCGGTGCAGGAGCCCCGCCCTCCATAAATTTCGCGTGAATCATGGAGGGCGGGGCTCCTGCACCGCTTGTTGCCTCAATATTTTTCGCGAGTTTTATACAAAATTCAACCTCTCAACCCGGCCATGACTCCCGATGATTCAAACCAGCCCGTGCTGCTGCACGTTTGCTGCGCGCCCTGTTGCTGCGCCATTCTTGAGGATCTCCACGCCTCGGCGCGCCCGGTCACCGCCTTTTTTTACAATCCCAACATTCATCCCCAAGAGGAATACGAAAGGCGCAAGATCGAAGTCGTCCGCTTCTGCCAAAAAACCGGCGTCCCCTTTGTCGACGCCGATTACGACCACGACCGATGGCGGACCGCCACGGCTGGCATGGAAAACCTCCCCGAACGTTCCGCGCGATGCGACATCTGCTTCGACCTCCGGCTGTCAACCGCCGCCGCCTGCGCCGTCCGGAGGGAATTCCAGGTTTTCGCCACCAGCCTCGGCATTTCGCGGTGGAAGGATCTCGCCCAGGTCAATGCGGCCGGACACCGGGCCGCAGCCCTCCATCCCGGCCTTGTCTTTTGGGACTGCAACTGGCGGCGGGATGGACGTCAGGAACGCATGACCGCGCTCGTTCGCGGGGAAAACTTTTACCGCCAGAAATACTGCGGCTGCGAATATTCCCTCGCGCATTTATCCTTTCAGTAACAAGCGGCACAGGAGCGCCGCCCTCCTATTTTTGAAGGAGGGCGGGGCTCCCGCACCGCCGCTTTCGACGTCCATAAACAGCAAGAGGCCCTTGGATCTTCCAACCCAAGGACCTCCTCAAACACGATATTTCTTCAGTCTTCAGCCTTCAGTCTAACAGTCTTATCAGAATCAACCCTTCGACAAGCTCAGGGTTTTAATCCATCGCCGAGCCGATGGATTAAAACAACACCCTCACCCCGCCGTTGACCGTGTGCTCGCTGTAGCTGCTGTCGCCAACCTGGGTGCCGTAGCTCAGGTTGACCGAGATGGTTTCATTGACCTGGACCCCGATCCCGCACCCCACGTTCGCAAAATCGCGCTGGGGATCCGTCGTGCTCATCGCAAAGCTGCTTCCCCCCCCAATCGAGGAGGTGATGTCGCGCTTGTTCTGATCAAACTCATGCTGCCAGCTCGCAAACGCACTGGGCGTGAGCGTGATGTCCTTGATCCTCCAGTTGTACTGCATCCGCCAGCCAAGGCCGCTCTGCAACGAAGTCACATCCTGTCTGTCAATCGCGAGATTCAAAGCGCCGGCGCCGTCTTCCGTGTAGCTGTCGATCCACACCTTGCTGGCTTGAAAGGTTGCCACAGGACCGGCCAGAAAATCATCGAATCTCATGTCGTAACCGGTTCCCACAAATCCGCTGAGTTGATCGCCGCCAGGGGTTCCCTTCGCAGTGCGGAGCTCCATTCCGGGAATGTGGATATTGCGTTCCGTCTGATAAAAGTTGCGGGTATAAGCCATGGCCGCGTTGACATGAAAATCGCCCCACTTGCACAGGCCATAGGGTCCGGCTGAAATACTGTCGGTATTGGCGTTGCCCGCGCTCTGTTTGATA
Source organism: Verrucomicrobiia bacterium (assembly GCA_028687435.1). Lineage (GTDB taxonomy): Bacteria > Verrucomicrobiota > Verrucomicrobiia > JABWAM01 > JABWAM01 > JAQUAF01. The sequence continues at coordinate 6,765 of JAQUAF010000068.1, forward strand.
TGCGTGGCCACATTGCCATAGCCCACGCTCAAGCCAAGGGCCGCCTCATCCGCCAGGCGATAGTCAACACCCATTGTCATGCCGGCCTGGGTGAAGTTGTAACCCATGACATCCACCTTGTCGTCCTGGCTTCCGAAGATCGCCTGGCCGTTGGCAAAGAAACCCCAAGGGGTGTCGCGGATGGCCGGATCGGTCCCGGCCGCCGATTTTCTGGCGGCCTTGCTTTCACCCGCGTCGGCAACCAGTTGGCCATCATAATTCCACTCCGCCTGGCCGCCGCCGGCATGGCCATTGAAACCGCTGTTGGCAAGACGCAGATTGGTCATGTGCGCCGACAGATTCCCAAATTGAACCGACATGGCATGAATGGAATTAACCGCCAATTGCGCCATGCTGGCTGGAGTCAGCTGATCATACACGGCCCTGACCTGGTCCGCGGTTGTCAGGGCGCCAATCGCATCAAGCACCTTGTTCATGTCGCCCGTCAGGGGCGCGCTGGCCAATGAATTGGCCACCCCCCGCTGCGTCGCGTTCAAATCCAGCGCGGGATTGGCCAGATCGCGCGCCATGGTCAAAATCAGCTTGTTTCCCGACACGCTCTGGTTCCACTTGATCGTCGGGCTGGAATTCTGAACCGAGGCAAAGGTGGTGGCGCAGGTTCCCCCACCGGTGGCATCCACCACCGTAATCGAGTCCCCCACCGACGGCGCATAACCGGCGACCGGCACGAGGGTGAGATTCGACAAGGCGGCCACACCGCCCAAGACAATCTGGCTGTAATCCGTTCCCGCCGCGGCCGTGCCCCTGATGACAATCGAAACAGTTCCATCCGCGCCGCCCAAATCACCTGCAATGGTCAATGTGGCCGGCGCGCCCGCCGCAGTGGCGACATTAAGTGTTCCCGCGTTCATGGTCAGGCTCTTGATTGAAGAACCGGCGGCCCCGGCAAGCAAAGTGCCCGATCCGCCTCCAGCCACGCTTGAGATGATGACATCGCTGGAATTCATGGTCCTGCCATTCAAATCCAAGGCGCCTCCATAAATCGTGGTGGCGCCGGTGTGGGAGCTGTTTCCGGAAAGCTGCAAGATTCCGGTCCCGTACTTCTTCAGGGTGGCCGCGGCGGCATCGGTCGCGCCAATCACAACCGTGGCCGTGTTGGTGATCGTCAATGCGCCGCCGCCGGTGGTGATGCCGCCAACCGTCAACGCGCCGCCGCCCGCGCCGGCGCCAGTGTGCGCATCGATCGTAAACGCATTGCCGCCCATGGTCACCGTGCCAATGGTCAAACCGCTTGTGCCAATGGTCGTATTGCCATCCCCCAGTCCGATCGAAAGAGTCGTTCCTGCCGCAACCGCTGTAATGTTGCCCAGCGTGTTGGTCACACCCGCCCCCGCCGTCCTGTTCACCGACAGGATGGAACTGTCGGCATCCACAACAAGGTGATTGCCAAAATTCAGCCCATCGGACAGGGAAAGCATGCCGCCATTCAACGAAATGGAACCTGTTCCCAATGCCTTGGCGTTGCCTGCCGCCACAATCGCGCCGCCAGACACGCCGTCTCCCGCCAAAACCGAATTGCCGTTAAGAATGATGTTTCCGCTCAGGGCGTTGGCCGCGGAATTGGTGAGATAAAGGATCCCCGTTCCATTCTTGGTCAGGGATCCGCCCCCGGCCAGAACAGAGGCGATTATGGTGTCCCCGCCCCCGTCAATCGCCAGGGCGTTTCCGCCATTATCCCAACCGCCGGTCAAAAACAAGGCGCCGGTTGAATTGGTAATGGTCGAAAACGCGGTCTGCGTCACCGCCCCCGACCATGTGTTGGCGCCGCTCACGTTTTGCAACACCGAACTGTCAGTGGCCAACGTCAACGCGTTGCCCGCATTGATGCCGCCTTGCAGTTGCAGGGCCGCCTCGTTCACCGTCACGGCGCCCGAACCCAATGCCGTGGAAGATTGAATGTTGACCGTGCCGCTTTCAATGGTCACGGCGCCGGTCCCACTCATGTTTCCACGGATGATCGTGGTTCCCCCGCCGTCAATCGTGAGGAGATGGGTCGAATTGCTCACCGTGCAGGCCACGATTATTGTGCCCGCGTTATTCCATGCATTGTCGCCCAACAGGATGACAGGCAGACTCGCGTCAATGGTCAAAGTCCGATTCACAACATTCGTGATTCCCCCAACCAATCCCAAGGCCGCGCCTCCGCCCATACCCGCCAGGGTCGGATTGAATGTCGCATCAACCGTGGTCACACAACGATTCGTCCACGTGCCCGCCAAATCATCCATCAAGGTCGCGGCAGCCGCCGGATTCAGGGTGATCTGATCCGCCGCCGACCCGCCCACGGGAGGAGTTCCGCCGGTCCACGTGCCCCCCGACACCGTTTCGTTGGCGGCGCCCTTCCACACACGCCCCGCTGCCAGCGCCGGAACGGCCCACGCCAGCGCCAATCCGGTCAGGACAATCACCAAATTGGTTTTTATCGAATCCATTCCGTTCATCCTCAAACAAAACCAAAAATCGGACAAGGCTTTTCTCCTCAAATGGGATGCCCCCTCCGTCACCGTTCGGCGGCCTGAATCCGCCTCTGGAGAAGGTCAAGAAACGCCTGCGCCTCCCCCGTCCGCCCCTGTTCCTCGCAAATCTGCGATGCCATCCGGTACTCATTTGGACGGTAATAATCCCGCCGGGGCTGAAGGGACAGCGGCCCCAGACACAACCCCCATCCGCCAGCAAGGAAAAGCCCCGTCAGCAAAACCTGGCGCCACTTCCCCTGGATCATCCATTCCCATGCCGTGACAAAAAGGTTTGCGGCCAGGGGAATCCAGACAATCATGAAGGTCTGGCGAAAGCGGGAAACAATGGGCGCCAGCGCGAAGCTTGCGGAAAGGCAAAAGAGCAGGAGCCCAAACCACAGCACCCGGGAATCCTTCCTCCAACATCCCAACAGCAACCCTCCCAGGCCGGGAATGAAAATCCACCAATGGGGAATCCCCCATCGAACCATGGGCGAAATCTCTTTCATGAAATACAAATTCAAATTGTCGGGGGATTCAAAGGGATCAAACAACGAAAGAAGCTTCCGCCCCTGAAGCCACAACCATCTTTCGGGATGTTGTCCGTAGGTGGCGAAGGTGGCCCGGACAACAGACCAGGTTTTCCCGTCAGTCTGGCGGTAAATGCCGGATGTCTCGCGATTGATGATCGAATGATTGGGACTCGCGGAGGCGGCATTTCCCACCACAAAACCTTCGGCAAACCGGTTGGAACTCGACAGGAATGGGGCGCCCACCCGGATGTTTCGGACAACAAGGGGCAAAACCGCCACGGCAACCCCCAAAACAAGCCAGACCCATGGCATCCGGAATGACACCGGCCTCTTTCTGGCCAGGCCCAGAACCAAAACCATGGAGATCATCAGGCCGAAACCCTCATGCGCCAGCAATCCCGCTCCCAACACCATGCCTGTCCCCATCGACAGCCAGGGAGATGGGGCCTCCTTTTCCAATCTTCTCCACCAAACAACCAAAAGAATCATGGAACCCGTCATCAGATTCCAAACCAACGGATCACGCAAAAGCGGCCAGCTGTGGCAATAAAAGGGCCCGTAACAGGCGGCGATCCCAAAAGCAAGCCACCCCGTCCGGCGGCTCTCAAAAACCGTGCCGGCCCAAACCCCCATCAACACACACAACGCCCCTCCCATCAATGACTGAAGAAAATGCAGCCAGATGAGATTGCCGCTTATTTTAAGCGCCCCGGCCAACAGGTAGGCATAAAGAGGGGACCTCAAAAACACGGCCGGATTTCCCCACCAGGACACCCAGTCTTCAAAAGACATGATCCTCCTCATCCAGGCGTGATACGGATAGTGGGGGTTGGGATTCAGCCAGCCCTGCTGCAAAATCCCCCCAGCCCATTCAAGATTCCCAAAGGCATCCGCACTGGTGAAACGCAGGGTCAGCCGGGGCAGGACACTGGTGGCGCAACAGTAAAAGTGCAACCCATACCCCGCCGCCAGCAAAACCGCCCCCAAAACCAGCCAACCCCGGTATTTTTTCAATCCGTTCACGATTTTTTCACCATAAAAACGGCGGTGCAGGAGCCCATGCGTATCAGGTTAAGAGTTTGCCCACAATGTCATTGCGAGGAACCACGGCTTAGTGGGCGACGAAGCAATCCCAGAGGCGAGATTGCTTCGGTCCCTTCTTCCCAAACCTCGCAATGACTTCTTAACCTAACACCTATGTGCAGGAATTACGCTTTCAAAAAACACTTGATCCGCTCCGCAGCCTTCTCCAAGGCCGGCATCCCGGCGGCATAACAACAACGCACATGCCCCTCCCCGCTGGCGCCAAATGCGTCTCCAGGCACCACGGCCACCTTTTGATCGCGCAGCAACCCCAAGGCAAAATCCCGGCTGGTCCGGCCGGTGGAACGGATGGATGGAAAGGCGTAAAAAGCACCCCTTGGCAAATGACAATCCAATCCCATGGCCTTGAACTGGCTGACCAGGTAATTGCGCCGCAACCGGTACTCGTCGCGCATCTGTTCCACGTCCCGATCGCCATGCTGCAACGCCTCGATGGCCGCCTCCTGGCTCAGGATGGGCGCGCAAAGCATCGAATACTGATGCACCCGCATCATCGCTTCGATGATGGGCGCCGGGGCGCAGGCATACCCCAGCCGGAACCCCGTCATGGACCATGCCTTGGAAAAACCATGAAAGAATATCGTTCTCTCGCGCATGCCGGGCAGCGTCGCGATCGACTGGTGTTTTCCCTCGTAGGTCAGCTCCGCGTAAATCTCATCGCTCAAAACAATCAAATCCTTCTCCGCCGCCACCCGCGCCAGGGCTTCAAGCTGCGCCCCCCCCATCGCCGCCCCGGTCGGATTGGTCGGAAAGTTCAGCATCAAACCGCGGGTCTTGGGTGTGATCCTGGCCAGCAGATCGGAAACTTGCGGCACAAAATCGCAATCCGCGCGGCACGGCACCCCCACCGCCACGCCATGGGTCAGGGCCACCGTCGGATGGTATGAAACATAACAAGGCTCATGATAAAGCATCTCATCGCCCGGATTCAAAATGGCGCGCAACGCCACGTCCATGGCCTCCGACACCCCCACCGTGATGATAATCTCTTTTTCCGGATCATAGGACAAATTGAAAACCCTCTCCAAATAGGCGGCAATGGCCTTGCGCAAATGAAGCAATCCCAGATTCGAAGTGTATCCCGTCCGCCCCTTTTCCAACGCGTAGATCGAAGCTTCCCGAATATGCCATGGGGTCACAAAATCCGGCTCCCCAATGCCCAGGGAAATGACATCCGGCACGTTTTGCACCACATCAAAAAAATCGCGAATCCCCGACCGGGGGATCCGCCGCACATGCCGGGCGATGCATTCGTCAAGATTCATGACATTGAACATTCAGGCCGGTTACCCGGTTTTCCCGATCGCAATAGCGATCCTTATCCTTGTCGGTCGAGGCGCATCCCGCCAATCCCAGCATCAATACCAGCAACGCCATCCACTTGAAATTTATGTTTTTCATCTCAAACGTCCTTTCCTCTTTTTTAAGCGACCCATCACCTCTTTTCCACCTCAAAAAGGATCCGCGCCAAAATCCGTCAGCGCGGCGGTGCGGGAGCCCCGCCCTCCTTTTTTTACCGCGCAGACATAGGGCGGGGGCGCCCGCCACCGCCGATGTCACCCTCCATACGGCAAGAGGCCCTTGGATCTCTCGATCCAAGGGCCTCCGCGAATACTCTTTGGTTTTTTAAGGAGTTAACCCTTCGACAAGCTCAGGGTTAATCCATCGCCGGGCGATGGATTAAAACAACACCCGGACGCCGCCGCTGACAGTGTGTTCACTGTAGCTGCTGTCGCCAACCTGGGTGCCGTAGTTCAGGTTAACCGAAATGGTGTCGGTAATCTGAGCTCCGATGCCGCAACCCACGTTCGCAAAATCGCGTTTGGGAGAAGCCGTGCTGGTCGCAAAGCTGGATCCACCGCCGATTGAGGAAGTGATGTCGCGCTTGTTCTGGTCAAACTCATGCTGCCATGTCGCAAACGCATTGGGCGTGAGCGTGATGTCCTTGAGCTTCCAGTTGTACTGCATGCGCCATCCGAGGCCGCTCTGGAGCGAGGTGACATTCTGCTTGTCAACCGCGAGGTTCAAGGCGCCCGCGCCATCTTCGTTGTAGCTGTCGATCCACAGGCGGCTGGCTTGGAAGGTCGCCAGAGGTCCGGTCAGGAAGTCATCAAGCTTGATGTCATAACCGGTTCCAACGAAACCGCTGAGTTGATCGCCGCCGGGAGTGCCCTTCGCGGTGCGAGGAGCCAGACCGGCAATATTGATATTGCGTTGCATGTCGTAGAAGCTATGCGAATAGGTCATCGCCGTATTGGCATAGAAGTTGCCCCACTTGTACATGCCATAGGGCCCGACCGACACGCTGTCGGCATTCGCATTGCCCGCGCTCTGTTTCATGTGCGTGGCCACATTGCCATAACCCACGCTCAAGCCGAGAGCCGCTTCGTCAGCAAGCCGGTAGTCAACACCCATTGTCATTCCGGCCTGGGTGTAATTATAGCCAATCGCATCAGTCTTGTCGTCCTGGCTTCCGAAGATCGCCTGGCCGTTGGCAAAGAAGCCCCAAGGCGTATCACGGGTGGTCGGAGCTGACTTGGTCACGAGCCTTTTGCCGCCCTTGACGGTGCCCCTGCTGGTGCCCACATCGGCAACCAACTGGCCATCGTAATTCCACGCGGCCTGTCCGGCTTCGGCAAATCCGCTGAACCCGCTGCTGGCGAGGCGCAGATTCTGCATGCGTCCCGACAGATTGCCGAACTGAACCGTTGCGGCTTGGATGGAATTTGCCCCCAATTGCGCAACACTGGCCGGGGTCAATTGGTCATACGCGGCCTTGACCTGATCGGCGGTTGTCAATGCGCCGATCGCATCGAGAACCGTGGTCATGTCAGCCGAGGCGGGAGCGCTGGACAACGAATTGGCCACGCCCTGCTGGGTCGAATTCAAGCCCATCGCGCTGTTGTTCAGGTCGCGCGCAACCGTGAAGAAAACTTCGTTCGTCTGACCGACAACCGCAGACACATAGGTCGGGACCAGTTTCAACGTCGGGGTCGGATTGGCGATCGCCGAGAACCCGGCGGTGATATTTTCGGCTCCACCCGCGCCGGACAGCAGGAACACATTGGTGTAAACCGTTCCAGCCGTCGGGGCGTAGTTGAAGATTGGGTTGAACGTGGTGCCGCCCAGATAAGCGGTCCCATTGGCCGTGCCAATCAACACCTTGTCGTAGCTCGCATTCGAGTTAAACCGGCAGGTCAACGTGGCGTTGGTGCCGGTGTAGTTGCCGCCCACAATCGTCAGTGTGCCACAGGTCGAATCCGTGCCAGGACGAATGGTCCCGAAGTTCACGATGTTCGCGAAATTGTTCGTGCCCAAGCCGGCCAAGGTCGCGCCGGACAGGTTGACGAACGTGCCAGCGCCCGAACCCAACACTACACCCGCCGCGTCGAGAGTGATTGTGCCCGCGCTGTTGGTGATACTGCCAGCGTAAGGAGAGGCTGCATCATCACCTTGGAAGTGCAACGTGCCAGTTCCCACCTTGGTGATGGAACCGTTCCCCGTCAGATTGGTCACACAAACATCGGCCGTGCCACCCACGGCAAACTCGTTTGCGCCACCGGCGAGAGTACTGAGGATCAAGGCGCCACTGCTGGCGCCGCTGCCTTTATCAGCCAAAAGCGCCGTGCCGCTGGCACTTACTGTTGCCGTATCGATGGCCAATCCCTGAGTGCCGCTCGTGGTGTAGGAATCGCCAAGCGATACCGTATTTGTGGCATTGGCAGCGGCAATATACATATTGCCAATCGTATTGGTCACTGCCGCGCCCGAGGTAACCCGGGCGGAGGTGATGGTCGCGTTGGCCGAGGCAAACGTGTTGCTGACGCCCGCCACAAACGCAATCGCGCTGTCGCTCTTCAAGTTCAACGTGGTGTTGGTGCTCACGGTCACAAAACCTGTGCCAAGCGCATTCGCATGGCTGCCGGCCGTGATGGAACCCACATCAAGCGCGATGCCGCCAATCGTGTTGTTGTTGGTCAGGTACAACGTGCCGGTGCCATTCTTGATGATGCCACCCGTGCCCGCAGTAATCGTCCCGGCAAACATGGTGTCGCCAGCTCCGGTCACACCCAGATTCCGGTTTGCGCCGCCACTGGTCAGGTTGCCGGTAACCAACAACAGACCTGAATCAGAACCCACATAGGAACCCGTGGTTCCGTTGACAACCGCGCACGAGACGGTATTCGTGCCGCTGATGTTGCGGATGACACCCGTTGTAGAAACACCGGTACCATTGAAAGTGAGAGACGCATTTGTAACCGAAATACCGCCTTGGAGTTGCAAGGCGCTTCCAGCGCTATTCGTAACAGCGCCGGTACCCAACGCGCCGGTCGCCTGCACATTCACGATACCGCCGGCATTGATCATTGTGGCGCCCGTATAGGTATTGGTATTGCTCAGATAGGTCACGCCATTGGTCAAGCCAGCCACCGTCAGATCGCCCGCGCCACTGATCAAACCGCTGATCACCACATCGCCTGAACCCGAGGCTGTTCCATTGTTGGTGATATACAGGGCATTTCCGCCATTGGCGATGTTGCCGCTGATAATCAACCGCCCCGCGTCAGCCTGGATATTCGCCTGGGTTTCAGTGATGGTAAACGATCCCGACAAGGTGTTCGTGCTGTCAATGTTCCTCAGAGCTGCAACAGTCGTACCGTTATTGGCCGCTGTAACCGCATTCGTAATCGTCACTCCACCGCTAAACTGGAGCGCGCCGTTTTCGCTGATAATCACATTCCCGGTTCCCAAGCCATTGCTATTGGAAACCCTTACAAGGGCGTTTGAAGCAAGCGTGCCACCCGTATAGGTATTGGCACCGGAGAGAATCAGAACGCCTGTTCCACCATGGTTGATTGCGGCAACCGCCCCTTGACCGGAAATCACCCCGCTCAAAGTGGCATTATTGTTGCCATTGGAAACAGTCAGTGTTTTGCCAGCCGAGTTTTGATTGACAATGTTGTTGGTGATCGTCAATGCGCTGCCAGCGGAACCAAAATCAAACTTCGCGTTGGTATTGGTCACATAAACAGTGCCGGCGCCAAAAGCCGTGCTGCCAAGCAATTGAACCGTGCTGGAATTGGTAATGTAGGTGTTGCCGGTGTAGGAATTAGAGTAGAGACCCACCACACCCAGGCCGCCAACATAAACAGCGCCGGAACCCGTGATTTCGCTCATCACGATATTCGTGGCAGCCGCATTGGCGGAGATCAGGTTCAACGCAAAATTATTGGTGACAGCCGCGCCTCCAAAAACCGTCTTGGTGCCGGCCCCCGCCGCCACCCACGAGTTCGTGCCAGCCAGTACGATGCTGTTGGAAATGGTCAACAATCCAGCCGCATTGGCATTGGTTAATCCCGAAACCAAAGCGAGGGTGTTGCCTTGGAGATAAGCAGCTCGAATCATGTTGGTCGAGACAATGACATTGTTTGTCCAGACACCAGCCATGTCATTGGTCACAAAATTCTGAACCGCGCTGGCTACGTCCGCGCCAATAATAAACACATCCGTAGCGCTACCGCCCGGGCTGGGCGCCGCACCACCGCTGTAGTATGTCAAATTGGTGACACTTTGGTTTCCACTTGGCGCTTGGTCCACTGCATAGGTGGCCGCGCTCGCCGGAACCGCCCAACTCATGACCAGCCCAATCATGACCAACATCAGGCTGAACTTCATCGCATTCGCTTTATTCATTTTCATATCTCCTTGGTTTTACTGCGCTTCTCCTTGGTTTTCCGTCCGGAGTCCAGATCCAGCCAGTGGATCCCCCAACTCCAAAACGCAAAATTTTTTGTGGTTATATCAAAAATCAAAAATCACGCAAGCTTTTTTTAAAACTTTTTTTATACCAAAATCCAAAACCTTTTCCCGATCCTTTTCCAAATGTTGTTTCATCCCCAAAAAACGCCGGTTCATCCCATCTCTCAATTCATTTCTTTGGGGGCGTGAATTGAATGCCAAATTCGGCCACAATCTGCCTGGCATTGGGATTGTTTGGCGCCAGTTTGACCAAATCCAGGCTCACCGCCCTCAATTTGCCGTTCAATATCTGCACCTGCGGCATCGCCTGTTTCAGACCCGTTTCAGTCATCTGCAGTTTTTTGCGCTGATCAAGAAAACCCGACAACTGGATGGAATACCCCACAACCAAGGCAAGAAAAACCATCGTCAGCGGCCAAAAAGGGGAAAACTTTTGTTCGGAATTCATATTAATGACTCTTTCGAGCGTGCTCATGGAACGTTCCTGGATTTGCCATCCACCACCACGGTAGCCTTGAAATCATGCACCACCATCATTTCCCTCATGGCGGCATCCTGGAGGGCAACCTGGGCTATCCGCTGGGCAATCTGTTTCAAAACCTGCTCGGCTTGACGTCCGGCATTCAACTCATTCTGATACCCTTGGATGCGCGCTTCCAGCTTCCTGTTGTCTTGGGAGGCCCAAATGTTCAGGCTGATCAATGCAAACAGCACAGCAGCCACCAAACTGAAAATGAAAAACTGGATTTTGCTCATGGATAAAACAAATGTGGACGGCGAGACTATCGAAGGTTTGCCGCTTTGTCCACAACTTTTTAAAAGTTTTTTTATCCGCAACCTTCTGCAAGAGAAGGAGTTGCAAGGCAACGCACGACATGGCCTTCGTCCCCCATACAGGAATCACGGTCCCGCATGAATTCCAGTTCCTGATGTTTTGCGGGGTGAATTGTTCGCGCCTTGCCCTTGAACCGTGAACCCTGAACCGTTGAACCTGCCGCCCTGTTTTTATCATTGATCCCGATGGATAAATCTGGCTTATTTCGATGATTGTGCCATTGAGCAACAGTCTCTTGTTTGATCCCCGGACCATGATGGAGGTCTTTTTGCCGCTTTTTCTGGCGCATCTGCTCGGCGACTTCGTGTTTCAGACCGAGCGAATGTCCTACCGCAAGGCGCATACCATCCTGTGGCTGATTCCCCATGCCGCCATCGTGGGATGCCTGACCTGGCTGTTTTGCTGGCAGAAACGGGGGGGGATGGAAGTCGCCATCGTGGTCTTCATCACCCATCTGGTTTTCGATTCCGTCAAGGCGCGGCTCCCAGGCAACCCGCTTCGATGGTACCTCTTGGATCAGGCCGGCCACCTGGCGGTTCTGTGGTTTTGCGCCTACTGGATGGTCCGCCATTATAATATCATCTCCATGCCTTTGGCGGAATACATCCCCTTGGACATTCAACTCATCCTCTGCGCCTATCTGTCGGTTTTTCGTCCCATCACCTTCGGCCTCGGCCTGTTCCTGAAACCCTGGATGGGCGAGGTGGCCAAGGTCAATGGAGAGGATGCCGCATCCCCGTTGACCGGGCTGTCGCGCTCCGGCCTGTGGATCGGCAATCTTGAACGTTTGATCGCCCTGAGTTGCGTCCTGGCCGACCAGTATCTGGTCATCGGCGCCTTCATCATCGCCAAATCGGTCCTTCGCATCGGCGATGTCTCGCGTCCCGACCAGCGCAAACGGGCCGACTACATCATCATCGGCACTTTCGCCAGCGCGGGCTCGGCCATCGTCATCGGCCTCCTGGCCCGCTGGATCATGGAGAACTGGCTGGTGGGACACGCGATGGCCATTTGATTCAAGATTCTTAACCCGGCGCAACCGAAACCATGCCCCCCCCTCTTTGTCATTGCGAGAAGCCGCGGCGCAGCGCGGGTCGGCGAGGCGGGAGCAATTCCCTCCACGAGATTGCTTCGTCCGCATGGCGGACTCGCAATGACAACAACGGGGACGCGAAAGCCAATCATACAATTTCATCCCTTCCAAACATTGTCCTGGCCTGCCTTGTCCTGGCGGCAAGCTTTGCTTCCCACGCAAACGGCCAGGTGGTCCGGGGCGACTCGTCACAACTGCCCAAGATTGATTACACCAAGAAATTCGAGGGGAAAAATTTCGACGGTTACAACCGCGAGTTCAAGGGCGGCAGCGTACAGTTCAAGGACGTGGATCTTCCGACTTTTTCCGGCAATTTGAAAGCCCTGCCCATGACCGAATGGAAATCGGACAAACCCGACCTTTACAAGAAAAACCTGGAATTAAAGGATTTTGAGGGCAAAAAGATCACTCATTTTGCGGACAAGGACCCCGTCCAAAAGCAGGAGGTTTCCCTGGGCGGAAAACAACCCAGCATCGATTCCTCCAAGGCCCCCCGCATCCCCTCAACTTCCGCCGGCGAAAAGCAGGTCCCCACGCCTCAAAGCATCGGCGGTCAGGAGTTGAAGGATCTCATCAACAAAGGCATCACGCCCGAAAAAGTCACGGTGGGCAAAGGCATCACCTCCAGGGAACTCCATCCCGTCCCGGCGCAGCCAAAGGTCAGGGTTGAATCCGAAAAGTCGTCTCCACCATGAACGGAGTCTTCGCGGTGATCTCCCCGCGAACCTTGTATTCGCCCGGCGCCAGATTGACCACTTTGTTGGTGCCGCTGAAAATGTCCTGCGAATAGGAGATTTTCTCGTTCTTGTTGACCAGGGTGGTGGACACCCTGGACTCAAACTCCTTGTCAGCCGACCAGCGGAACACCTCATTGCCGGCTTGGTTGATGATGACAAAATCGAAATGCTGCGCCGTCGGAAACTCCAGCAAAAACCGGTCCTTCCCCTGGTTGGTCGCCACCATTTTGGCGCGAAGATACGCATTGGTCTCCGTGAACACCTTGGGTTCCATGAGCAACTGCACCTTGAAATTGGGCGGCGCCTTCACGCGCGTCATCGCATCGCTGCGCCCCTCTCCAAAAAGCCATTTGAACGGCGCGGACAACAGGGATGGCTGCGACTTGGACGACTGGTAAGGCTGCGCATTGGTGGTTCCGCCCTGCGGTTTGCTGGCGCTGATCTCAATCCCCAAAACGGAAATCGCCAGAACCAAACCCGCCAGCAAAATTCCACCGATGGATGCGCGCTGCCAAAAATGCTTTCTTATGTTCATGTCCCAATGAATCTGGCCTCTTCCACCAAAAAGATCAAGACCGGCTTTCCATCAGACAACAACGGACGTCCGCAAAGGTTGAAGATCCACGAGGGATATTCTCCTTCCTCACGCCCCTGTCGCCCCGAAGTCCCGCATCGCGGGACGAAGGGGGATGGCATCTGACTGCACGGCTTGTTCCGAGCATGGTCGAGGAGCGCCTTTGCCAGAATGTGAATTAATTTTTGCGCGGCTCCTAAAGAACCATCCTCACCCCTTGGATTGCCCGCAGTTCCCGGTCGATTCGTTGCATGGCTTCGCGCGATTCCACCGCCGCGCTGAAGTTGAAACCGGCATACCGCCCTTTCCCCGACACATTCCCCCTTTCCACCGGCGCCTCAATCCCCAGCCGCCTCAAAACCGCCTCGATCTCCGTCCGCATCCCCTCCCGGCATTCGGCGATGACGCGAAAATGGCATTCCAGCGGAAACTGTAATTCATGCGTTTTCATGAGATGCGGGAGGGCGGGGTTTTCAATAACTGCACGATGTCCTTGAACCCCAGCATGGCCGCCATCATCGCCGGATTCAACCCCCTTGCGTTCCGCGCGGCGGGATCCGCGCCGGCCGCCAGCAGACACTCCACCACCGCCGCGTTGCCCGACGGAACCGCCCACATCAACACGTTCGTCCCATCCGCGTCCGCAGCCCCGGCGTCCGCCCCCTTCTCCAGCAACAACCGCACCACGGCCAGATGCCCCTTTTGCGCCGCCATCATCAACGCCGTCATCCCATGCGCATCGTCCCTCTCGTCCACCCCCTCCCCCCGCCCGATCTGAAACCGCGCGCCCTCCTCGTCCCCGCACAAGGCCGCGCTCATCAACGGAGTCATGCCAAAAACGTTTTTCATAAAAACCCCCTCTGGATTCCTTGAAAACCAAAATATGATGTTAAAAAATCAAAATTTTGAACCGCCATGGCGCCAGATCATTTTTACTTTTGAATTGCGAGGCTTTGCCTTGCCTGCCTCGCCGCAGTCGGATGAAGGCGGGTTGGTCTGAGACAAAGCCTCGCTGGATCATCACAACAAATCCGCGCCCCCACAACTTCAAAAATCCCCGGAACAAAACGCATTAAAACCTGAAAAAAGACGCTGGATTTAACCTGGAAACGCGGGCGTCCCTCTGCGGGTCTTCAAGCCTGCAACCCGGGCGTCAACCCGCCGCAAAGCCGCTGTCCTTTCCTGGCGGACACATCAGCCTGAAAAACAGCCAATCTCAACCTTCCATTGCCGGAGAACTGCCGGATGCGGGAATTTTTCATATGAAAGCAACCTTCCAAGGCAAAGGAGTCTCCGGTTTCCATTAAAAGCAAGCCAAAAAAACCAAATTTCTTTCAACTTCAGAAATTCAACATCATCAAACTTTTGACCGGACCAATCCTTCGCCCAAGCAACGCCACGGCCGCCACCCCATCGTCAGGCGCCGGCATAGCGGCCGTATGTCCGGGCGGTCTCAACCATGGCGAGAATGTTTTCGTCGGGAGTGTCGCGTCCGCACTGGTCGCCGGTGGAAAGAATAAACCGCCCCCCCTCCGCCGCGTCGTCAATGGCCTGGCGGCTGGCGCGGCGCACATCGTCCGCAGTCCCCTTGAGCATCACCTCCGTGGTGTGCAGATTGCCCTTGAGCGTGATCTTCCGGCCATGCAACCGCTTGAGTTCCGCCAGGTTGCAGTCGCCCATCGGCGGAATCTCCAGGGGATCAATCACGGTCAGACTGCTTTCCTCCGCCATGATTTTGACCAGTTCCTTTTCCGGGCCGCAGGAATGGATATGGGTGGGAATGCCGGCCGCCGTGGCCAGTTCAATCACCCGGAACACCGCCGGCAGCGAAATTTTCCGGATCATCTCCACCGTGTTGAAAACCAGCGTGCCGGAACCGCCCACGCACAGGAAATCCGGCTTCACCTCCGCCGCCATCAATCCGGTAAAATACCGCTCGGCCCGTTCCAACCGCTCCTGCGCCCATTGCTCGTGTTTCTCGGGATGATCATAATACTCGTAAACCCCCTCGCTGTTCCCAAAGGCGGAACTCGCAATCCCTCCCCATGCTCCCACCAACCCCTGGTCGCCCATCAGTTCCTTGACCCGCTTTAATCCGGCAACGCCAACATCCACCGGCTTGCGGCCTTCCACCGGCGCCCACTTGGACGGAATGGACGGCAACCCGATTTTTTCTGGCGGAATCCGTCCGCTGGGAGGATTGTCCGCGTAATAAACCGTCACATGCTTTTGCCAGATCCGCCGCCCATTTTCGCAATAAGAATCCTGGGTGATGATTTTCTCCGCGTCCCGGCAAACAATGAACGGTTCCCATGGGGTTTGATCCTCCTCAGGCATGGCCCGATAGGGAAAATATCCATCCATCAGCGAATCGATGTTGAACCGCTTGGCACAATCAATATAGGCATCCCAAATGGGCGGATCGTTGTAGAGATAAAGATCCCAGAATGGCTTGCCCGTCAGCCGGGCCGGAATCATGTTGGAAAAATCCGGCGCCACCGGAACACAGTCTGGAATCTGGCCTTTCAAAACCGTCAGCAAACGTTGTCGTGAAGTCATGGGAAAGAGTGGGTTTAATTTTACTCTAATTTAACACAAATCCTCATCTTTTCTTCCGTTGAAATGACAAAATTTTCTCTTTTATTGACTTTTTAAATTATATCCGCCTTCGCCCAAGCGCTTCGGCGAGACAAGCGCACGACACAAAGACAACTGGATTCCCGCTTTCGCGGGAATGACGATGGTGAAGCGGGAATGACGATGGTGAAATGGGCATACTCCCCTTCCGTCATTCCCGCGGATGCGCATACGCGTCAACCTAAGGAATCAATGAATCATATCTCTATCATAGGCGGTGCGGGAGCCCCGCCCTCCATTTTTTACCGTGCAGACAATGGAGGGCGGGGCTCCCGCACCGCTTTGGCCAGGCAAAAACAGAAAGGGCGCGGACCCTTGCGAGTCCGCGCCCAAACTTCAATCGGACAACCGATTAATCTTCAAAGTTCGTCTTGAACTTGATGATCACCGGCAGATGGCTGGACACATCATCCTCGTAGCTGTCCAGATCCTTGAACTTCTTGTCCACACGCAAAACCTGGGAACTGCCCTTCACGTAGTGGCGATAGGCCGGCTTGCTCAATGCAAAACCGTCCAACAGGCGGTAATCATCCACCCAGCTGCCCACATAGGAGAAGACCGTGGGATCCTTCACCCAGACTTCCTTCATGGTATAGATCAGGAGATTCTGGCCCGACAAAATCTCGGAAGCCGGATTGTTCATCAGCGTGTCATCCACCTTCTCGCCAGGGAAGCTGAAGTGGAAGGAACCGGCCACGACAAAGTCATTTTCGGTGCCGCTCAGCGCTTTCTTCTTGGTGCTCACCCACTGGCTGAGAACCTTCACCTGCTGAAGCTTGATTTCATTGCCTTCCCAGCCGCGGATCAGATCCACGTTCAAAAGGAAGAAATCGTACATTCCTTTTTGAAAATAAGCCACCTGCGCCGGCAGATTGACCTTTTCATTGACTTGAATCGCCGTCTCTTCATAGGCGCCGGCATTGGGCACCTTGGTGGTCTTGAGTTTCACCGTCTTGGTGTTCCAAAAGATGGCCAGTTGCTTGGGGCCAACAGCCGACTTGGTCACCCGATAATCCCATCCCTTGCCAAACGCTTCGGTCAGGTCGAGGATCAGATTGTAGGGAGTGACATTGACGGCTTGAAACGCGACAATGTCAGCTTTCTGCTCTCTGGCAGTGTCCGCGACAAACTTCGCCTTGGAATGGGGATTCGCATCCCGCAAATTCCAGGAAATCAACCGCAGATCATCCGCGTAAACAGCGGCAGCCAATACACACAATGCAAACGTAACGACACGCACTTTCATGAGGTTCCTTTCGGTTTAATGAATGAGATAACAGACAGTCTCCATGTTCATAATGACAGCCCCTTTTCTAGCCCCAAGCATAAACCTCGTCAAGAAAACAAACATTTTAGAATTTAATAATGTCAAAAGATAATTTTCGATTCGCGCCACAATTGTTTGTCATCTCACCAAAAGATTGACACCCGCGCAACCAACTGGCGAAATGCGCTTATGAAGGTTTTACGATTCATCTGGTGGCTGATCATCTTCCTTTGCCTCTACGCAACGTTCTTCATCTTTTTCCAATACAAGCCTTCCGAATTTTCCCAAGGCGCCAAGGAACAACTGACCATGCTCAAACAGACGTGCGGCCTTGTAAAATAAAATGCCCCCTTCCTGTCTCATTGTCATCCCGGCCCGGTACGCATCCAGCCGTTTCCCCGGCAAACCTCTCACGCTCATCGCCGGCGCCTCGCTGATCGAACGGGTTTACCGCCGGTGTCTCAAAATAGGCGAAAACTCCGAAGTCGTGGTGGGCACCGACGACCCGCGCATTCTGAATCACGTGAAAGCTTTTGGCGGAAAGGTGGTCCTCACCCGCGCCGATCATCCCAGCGGAACCGACCGCGTGGCCGAAGTGGCGCGCCGTTTTCGAGCCCCCTTGATCGTCAATGTCCAGGGCGATGAGCCCCTCTTGGAACCCAAAACCGTGCGCCAGTTGATCCGCCTCATGAAACGGAAACCCCGGCTGGAAATGGCCACACTCTGCCACCCCATCTCCAGCGACGAGGAATACCTCAACCCCAACGCCGTCAAGGTCGTGGTCAACCGCCGGAATGAAGCCCTCTATTTTTCACGGGCTCCCATCCCCCATCAACGGTCGCCATATCCCTCCATCGTCAAAACAGGGCGAATCCACCGCCATATCGGCATCTACGCATTCCGCCGCTCCTTCCTTTTTCAGTACGTCAAATGGCCCCAGTCTTTTCTTGAAAAAGCCGAACAACTGGAACAGTTGCGGGCGCTGGAAAACGGCGCCCGCATCGGAGTGATCCCCACCCCCTGCCAAGCCATCGGAGTGGATACGCCGGAAGATGTGGCCAGAGTCGAAGCCATCCTGCGAAAAGACAGAAAAAACTGACTCCCGCAGGGAATTTTTTTCCAGTCCAACCCGTCCGAAACACCCGTCTTCCCTGAAAAAACGTCCGGCGGCACTGGCACGCATCCTGCTCTGTCATCCACCCAGTGAGGTGACCCATGAAAGATGACATCAAACCCACCACCCGGCTCAAGTATTCCGTGAAATGTTTTGCCCGTTGTCTTTGGCGAAGACGCCTGCCTCAAGCCCTTTTTGTGGCCGCCGGCATCCCCCGCGCCCTGGCAGCCATCATGGGCACCATTGTTTGACGCGCCCTCATGCTCTAAAATAAAAAATCGTCCAACGCGAATCCATGCTTGCCTTCCCCCCCCTCTTTGCGGCAACTAATAGCCCATGGGTACGCAGTCCAACAAAGTAATCAAACGCAAACGCCGCATCGCTTATCTGAAACGCAAGAAGGAAGCCGAGAAGCTCAAGAAAAAGGCCCCCGCCAAACCGGCCGCCTCTTGAGATGTCATTGCGCCGCCGGCGCATCCCGATTGTCCTGAAGATTGACCGGAGCAAACCCTCCAACCGATGGGGTGTGTCATGTCAAAAACCCCTTCTTTACACCTTTTTCCACTTGACTTCAACCACAACCAATTGTGGTTGGTCTAAAGTAAAACCACAACACTTTGTGATTTTTCTTGATTCCTTCCATAAAATACGTTTTTTCTCTGTTACTCATCATGTACCTCAAAAACATCCAAATCCTGGGTTTCAAAAGTTTTGCGGACAAAACCAATGTTGAATTTCTTCCTGGCATCACCGCCATCGTGGGACCCAACGGTTGCGGCAAATCCAATGTTTGCGATTCCATCCGATGGGTGTTGGGGGAACAGTCCGCCAAAGCCCTCCGCAGCGATGAAATGGCCGGGGTCATTTTCAACGGCTCCGACAAGCGCAAACCCACCGCCATGGCCGAAGTCCACCTGACTTTTGCCGATTGCAAGGATGTCTTGCACACCGGTCACCTGGCCGGGGTGGATGCCAATTTCGACGAGGTCACGGTCACCCGGCGGGTCTTCCGCGATGGTTCCTCCGAGTACTTCATCAACAAATCCGCCTGCCGCCTCAAGGATGTCCAGTCCCTCTTCATGGACACAGGCATCGGCCGCTCCTCCTACTCCATCATGGAGCAGGGCAAGATCGCCCGCATCCTCTCCGCCTCGGCCCAGGAACGGCGCTTGATCTTCGAGGAAGCCGCCGGCATCACCAAGTTCAAACAACAAAAGAAGGAGGCCATGCGGAAACTGGAATATACCGAGGCCAACCTTCTCCGGGTCTCGGATATCATCCGCGAAGTCAAACGCCAGATCGGCTCCCTCCAGCGCCAGGCCAGCAAAGCCCGCCGCTACCAGGCCCTGATCGCCGAATTGAAACACCTCGATGTCCAACTCGCCCGGCATGAATACGAAAAAATCCAGGGCGCCATCAAAACCATCGAAGCCGATGTTCTGGCCTTTTCCCAACAGCTCGACGAGGCGCGGTTCGCCATCGAAAAAGGCGAAACCGACCTGAACGAATTCCGCCGCCAGGCAGGCGAAACCGAACAACGCCGCCAGGAAACCGTCCATCAACAAAACCATCTGCGCAACGAAGCGGAACGGCTCCAGATCCACATCAAAACCAACACCGACCGCATCCGCGAAACCGAAGCCGCCATCCAGACCGCCGAAAACGAGGCCCGCGAAACACGCGCCCAATGGACGGAGTTGACCCGGCAACTCGAAACCACGCGGACCACCCTCCAGACTTCCCAGCAACAGCTGGAACGGCAAACCCAGGACCTGGAACAAGCCCAGCAACAATACCGCGAAGCCGACCGCATCGCCAGGGAACACGAAGCCGTCATCCAAAACCTGCAAAACGCCCTCCTCAACCTCGAGGGCGTCCTGGCCAATCTGCGCAACCAGGTTTCAGCCCTCGAACGGCAACGGCAGGAGATCGACACCCGCCACCAAAAATTGACCGTCGAGAAAAACGGCATCGGCGAGGAACGATTCAAGCTGCAACAACGCCTCGACTCCCTGCAAACCGAAATCCAATCCTTCAAGCTCAATTTCGAGGCCAGCCGCACAGCCGTCACCGGCGGGGAAACCGCCCTCAACGAGGCCAATCTCCAATGCCAGACGCTCGCGGCCAAAATCGGCGAGGAGGAAAAAATCCTCTCCGAAAAACGCACCCGCCAGGAACTCCTCCGCCAGTTGCAGGAATCCTACGAGGGATATTCCGAGGGTAACCAGGCCCTCCTCAAATGGCTCAGGGAACCCGCCACCCCCGAAAATCCCAAGCCCGGCCCCGAACACGCCATCGGCGCCCTCGCCAACATGATCGAGGTCGAACCCCGCTTCTCCACCTCCATCGAGGCGGCCTTGGGACAGTCTCTGCAAGCCATCATCGTCACCCAGACCGACGCCGCCATCCAGCTCGTTCACCGCCTCCATACCCAGGATTGGGGCTTGGCCACCCTCGCCATCAACAACGGCGATTGTCACAACGTCCCCTCCATCCCCGTCCCCACCGCTCCCATCGAAGGCACCATCACCTGGGCGCATAGCGTCGTCAAGGCGCACGAATCCGTCACCCACCTCGTCTCCCGGCTGCTGGCCGATACCGTCATCGTCGCCGATATCGACACCGCCCTGCGCCTCCGCAGCGACAACCCCTCCCTCACCTACGTCACCCTCAAGGGCGACGTCATCGACAGCCGCGGCATTGTCACCTCCGGCTCCCGCAAGGTCACCACCGTGCAGCTCATCGGACGCCGCAACGAAATCGCCGCCCTTGCCGGCGAGATCAGCCGTTACGAATCCAGTCTCCAGCAACTCAACGCGCAGAAAGGCGAATGGGAAGCCAGACTCTCCGCCATCCGCCAAAACCTCGGCGCCCAGCAATCCGAATTGCGGCTCCAGGAAACGGACCTCACCAAGAAAGACACCCTCCTCGGCGCCATGCAGGGCAACCTGCGCGACCTCGACAACCGCCTCTCCACCATCTCCTGGGAAATCGACGAACTGGAAAAACAAAAGGTCGAAAACGAAACCTCGCAGCAAAAAATCCGGCAGGAACTGGCCGATGCCGGCGTCAAGCAAACCGAAGCCCAGGCCGCCTGCGCATCCGCCCGCGACCAAGCCGCCGCCTTCGCCGCCGAACGCGACACCCGCAACGAAGCCGTCAACAACCTCCGCATCGCGCGTGCCACCAACGAGGAACAAATCCGCGGCCATCAGGTCCAGGCCTCTTCCATCGAACGGCAACTCCAACAACTCCAGCAAACCATCGATACCCGCGAAACCGACGCCCGCGCCGGCAAACAACGCATCGTCCAGTGGGAAGGCGAAATCGCCCAATCCGGCCAGCAGATCAATTCCCTGCAACAGGAAGCCGCCACCTTCGACGGCAAAATCGCCGCCATCGTCGCCGAAAAACAACACCTCGACCGCGAAATCGAAAAAGCCGCCGAATCCGTCCGCGTCCAGCGCAACCGGATCGAGGACTTCCAGAGAAAACTCACCCATTGCGAAGTGCAGGTGGCCGAACATCGCGGCGACCTCAACCACCTCTCCGACCGCATCCGGCGCGAACACGACACCGACCTCGCCATGGTCGCCCTTCTCCCCTTCGAAGGCGCCGTCCCCGAACCGGCCCAACAACCTGCCCCGGAGGAAAAACCCGCCGCCGCCGGCGAAAATCAGGAACAAGACCCGTCCTCCGAAGCCGCTCCCGAACCCCCTCCAGCCGCGCCGGTCATCGACCGCCTCAACTTCGCCGATTGGGACCAGGTGGCCCTCCGCATCACCGAACTGCGCGACAAACTCCAGGGCATCGGCCCCGTCAACCTCGACGCCGTGCAGGAATACGACGAATTGGAACAACGCCACACTTTCCTCGAACGGGAATACAACGACCTTGTCACCTCCAAGGAACAACTCCTGCAGATCCTTCAAAAGATCAACGAAACCTCCCGCCAGATGTTTGCGGACACCTTCAACACCATCCGCACAAACTTCCAGCAGACCTTCATCGAACTCTTCGGCGGCGGCGTGGCCGACCTCAACCTCATCGAAGGCGAGGACCCCCTGGAGGCCGGCGTGGAAATCATGGCCCGCCCCCCAGGCAAAAAACCCCAGACCATCACCCTCCTCTCAGGCGGCGAACAGACCCTCACCGCCGTGGCCCTGCTCTTTGCCATCTACATGGTCAAACCCAGCCCCTTCTGCGTCCTCGACGAATTGGACGCCCCCCTCGACGAATCGAACATCGACCGCTTCACCGGCATGCTGAAACGATTCCTCAAACACTCCCAGTTCGTCATCATCACCCACAGCAAACGCACCATCTCCATCGCCGACGCCATCTACGGCGTCACCATGGAGGAACGGGGCGTCTCCAAGGTGGTGTCCGTGAAATTCACCGGCCTCTCCAAGGGCGCATCCAAAAAGCCGGATAAAAAATCCGACGCCCCCCAGGAAACCAGCCCCTCCGAAAACGAGACCCCGCCCGCCTTCAACCCGGTCGCAAAATCCGAACAGCCCCCCGAACCCAAAGCCGACGAACAACCCCTCGCCGCCGAACCGGCTCAATAAGGATGCGTCAAAAAATAAAGTTTACAGGATGACGCATCCTAGGCGGACAGACCTGAATGGCGTTTGATTGAGGAACTTTTTGAAGAAACGCGATGTCAGCATCCGGCCCAACCCCCTCTAACTCCCCCTTGAACAAGGGGGAGCCATTTCGACACCTCCCCTTGACAAGGGGAGGATTAAGGCGGGGTTCTTTCCAGATGCAAGTGGAACAATGAATCGCAATATCTGTTGACGGCTTATCTAAGCGCCATTCCGGACTGCCCCCTTTTCAGTCATCTTCCGTAAAATCATTTTTGGCAACCGTTCAGACCATGGCGCCCATGCCTTGGCCATCAATCTCTCCCTGCTCAACTGGCTGAGGTTTACCGCCTTTTGGTGATAGATATCCGCTTTATTAAGGAGTGCCACATAGTAAAAGGCATCCGCAAAGACAGGCTTCATTTTTTATCTTGCTGGTGAAGATAATGATCAAGATTCTGAGCCAAATCAGAAGGCAAATCATCCGCCATTCCAATGAAAGATTTCAAACGTTCCCCAAGGGACGGCTTGCTTATTTTCTCCACCGGCTGTACTTCCACCTCCATACCATCTGGCAAGGCGGCATCGCTTGGCAAAAGGACTGTTCCATGCGAAATTTTTCCAAAATAGGTCATAGGCTTGAAAGGGTTGACATTAGCATAAACCCTCTGGAGCCTAAGGACAACTGGTTTTTTACATGCCAGCTTGCCCTTGCCCCCCTCAAAGTCCCGGACGACGGAAAAGCCTTGCGTGCGGGATGCTCCAAATTGCCATCGCACAAAAATACGTCTCCATTCCCTCAACCGCAACGACTTGCATCAAAAAAGTTATGACGCCAATCTGGAACGCCTGTTTTCCAAATTAACACGCATCTCATCCCAAATTTAAACACAACCTCCCATTCCACCATTCTCCAACCTGTCACGCCAAAGCCTCGGCGACGGCGGATTGACAGTGTCTGTGTGGCAAAGACCTCAAAAGTGTATGACCACAATTTGGCAATCGGAGTCGATGGCAATTTGGTACGGCACACCTACGAGATCAATTCGGCCAATTCTACGATGTCAAAAAAGCTCGTAACACCGTAAGCGTCAAGCGGTGAGCATCTAGCAAGCTGCCCCTTTTGGGGATTAGATTGGGGGCATGAATGTGGTCATTACGTTAGGACTTGGTCTGCTTATTTTTTTTCTGCGAGCCAGTTGGCAGGGAG
>JAQUAF010000069.1 GCA_028687435.1 Verrucomicrobiia bacterium
TGACGCTCAATCCCCCGCAGTCGGTGCGCCATTCCGTCCCTCCCGTGCATGGCCACCGACGCGGTGTTTACACACATTTTGGACAGTTATTTGTTGAAATTCGGACAGTTATTTGTTGCCGTTACACGAGGCGCAAGCCGAGTCGAGTGGCGGACGGGGTGGGATTCGAACCCACGTTACCTTGCGGTAAACACGCTCTCCAGGCGTGCCCGATCAACCACTCTGGCACCCGTCCGGGAAGGGAGAGACTTTCTGCGGATGTGCAGGCTAAAGCAAACCAAGGCGGCAGAACAAGCGAAAACCATCACTCCAAACGCTCAATCACGGACATGAGCTGGGAGATGGTAAAGGGTTTGGCCAGAAACTCCGCCTTCAATTTGGCGGCGGCCTGCACGATCTCCGCCTTGTCGGGAACGCCGGAGATGAGCAACACAGGGGTCCAGTCCTTCTTCAACCGAAGCTTGCCGACAAAAACCAGGCCGTTCATGGCAGGCAAAAAATAATCGCAAACAATCAGGGAATACGGTTCCAACGCCAGCAATTCCATGGCATCCTCCGCCGTGGCGGCCTCGCCAATATGCCCCACCCCTGCGGACTTGAAGACGTCCTTCAGGGTCCTGCGCGTCGGCTCCTCGTCGTCAACAATTAAAACCGATGAAATGGCCAGCATGCGGGCGCAAAGCTAGCAATGGAAAGGCCCCAGGGCAAGCGGGATAAATTAAGCTGCGCCGGAGCGCGACGGCTCGACGTTTAACGCTCGATGCTCGACGCCAACAGCGACCGCCTTCAGTCTAAACACCTTATGCCGCCAACTTCGCCGCCCGCTCGACAATCCCGTCGGGATTCCACAACCGCCCCACGCCTTCGTAACCGCAGGCCAGCCTGCCTTTTTCGGGGCCAATGAAATGAACTCCCCGTTTTTTCAGGATCGCCACGTTTTCGCGCGTGGCCGGGTGTTCCCACATCTTGCCATTCATGGCGGGCGCCACCAGCACGGGGGCCCGCGTGGCCAGCGCCACTGTGGACAGGGCGTCGTCCGCCAATCCATGCGCCAATTTGGCGATGATATTGGCTGTGGCCGGGGCGATCAGCAACAAGTCCGCGGCATCGGCCAGGCTGATATGCGCAGGACTCATTTCCGCCTCCTCCTGAAAAAGCCCTGTCACAACCGGACGACGGGTCAGGGTTTGAAACGTGATTGGCGTCACCAGCTTTGCGGCGCTGGCCGTCATCACCACATGAACCACAAAGCCGCGCTTCACCAGTTGGCTGGCAATCTCCGCCGCCTTGTAAGCGGCAATGGAACCGGCAACACCCAAAAGAATGGTTTTTGTTTTCATAACCTCCTGCCTGAACCCTTTATGAGACAAAAAACGGCGGCGGGTCAAGGCTTGTTAAATCAAGCCACGCCATAGTGGCTATGGCCACGCAGGCGGGGCTCCCGCACCGCTTTTTCCAGCAAACATGAAATTCCAAACACAAAATTGGGCTGCAAAACGTGAATTTAAACTTGAATCTTGAATTTCGAATCCTGAATCTGTCCCCAAAATGATCAAGTTTACCGAACTGCGAGAAATTCTCCATTATGTGCCCCGTTTTCGCGAGCGGGTGTTTGTGATCGCCATCGACGGACAAATGGTGGAAGACGATAACTTTCCCAACCTGGTGCTGGACATCGCGGTCTTGCGCAGCCTGAATATTCAGGTGCTGATCGTGCACGGCGCCAGCCATCAGATCCGGCAACTGGCCGCCGAGACAGGCCAGCCGGTTTCCAATGACGACGGCACCGGCGTCACCGACGCACAGACGCTGAAATTCGCCCTCACCGCCGCCAACCGGCTGACCCACGAAATCATCGAGGGATTGTCGGCCAACGATCTGCGCGCCGCCTCCACCAACGCCATCCTCGCCCATCCGGCGGGCATCCTGGGCGGCGTGGACCAGCAATTCACCGGCCATGTGGAACGGGTGGACACCGATCTGCTGCAAACCCTGCTGGACAAGGACATCATTCCCGTGGTTCCGCCATTGGGTTTTGACGGCAACGGACGCACCTACCGCCTCAACTCGGACGCGGTGGCGTTGGCCATCACCGCAGCCATTCGCACGGTGAAACTGCTGTTCATCACCCCCCATGATGGCATCCAGAAATCGGGCAAACTGGTGCCGCAACTCACCGTCACCGAGGCCGAGGAATTGTTGCGCAAAAACCGGGACGACCTGGTGCCGGCAACCGTTTCCAAACTGGAACACGCCATCAAGGCGGTTCACGAGGGAACCGAACGGGTGCACATCATCAACGGCCGGGTCGAGGAGGGGTTGCTCGCGGAAGTTTTTTCCAAGGAAGGCATTGGCACCCTGATTCACACCAACGAATACCAAGCCATCCGCCAGGCGCGGAAGAAGGATATCCGCACCATTCTCAACCTCATCAAAAATTCCGTCCGGAGCGAGGAACTGGTCAAGCGCACCCGCAACGACATCGAGCGGCAACTGGACGATTATTATGTGTTCGAACTCGACCGCAATCCGGTGGGGTGCGTGGCGCTGCACCTTTTCCCCAACGACAAAAAAGGGGAACTGGCCTGTCTCTATGTAAGTTCAGATCATGAAAACGAGGGAATCGGACGAAAGCTGATGAATTTTGTCGAGAAGACCGCCCGTGAAAAAGGATGCCGCGAACTTTTCCTGCTTTCGACCCAAACCTTCGCCTACTTCCAGCAAAAGGGCGGTTTCATCGAAGGGAACGTGGACGACCTGCCCAAGGAACGGCGTGGAAAATACGAGCAAAGCGGACGCAATTCCAAGGTCCTGTACAAATCGCTCGTCACCGCATGACGCTGACTGAGATTCGCGCCCATCTCCGGGAACTCGATCTGCGCCCCAGCCGGCAATTGGGCCAGAACTTTCTGCACGACCAGAATCTGGCCCGCCGCATTGTGGAATACGCGGAGTTGAAACCCGGTCAACCGGTCATTGAAATCGGCCCCGGCCTCGGCGCATTGACCGGGCAAATCCTGGCATTGGGAATCCATCCGGTTTTGTTTGAAAAAGATTCCCGTCTTGCGGGTTTCCTGCGCCAACGCCATCCCCAAATCCAAATCGTCGAGGGGGATGCCATGGAGGAACTGCCCGCCCGCCGGGATCTGTTCTCGCATCCCGAAACAGCGGTCATCGGAAACCTCCCCTACTCCATCGCGTCGCCGTTGATTGTGCTGCTGGCGGAAGCGGATCTGCGCCCCCAACAAATGGCGTTCACCGTACAAAAGGAGGTGGCCCGGCGGATTGTGGCGCCTCCGGGGAACCGGGATTACGGACTTTTGACCCTTCTCATCCAGCCGTTTTACGAAACGCGAATCGCCCACAAACTTCCACCCGGCGTTTTCTGGCCGCCGCCCCAGGTGGATTCGGCGTTGGTTGTCATGAAACGCCGCCATCCCCAACCCTTTACGGAAGCGGGCATGGAAAAACATTACCGCCAGATCCTGCGGCAGGCATGGCAGCAACGCCGCAAGAAACTGGGAACCATTTTCCGCGACAACCTGCCCCCGGCCCTTGACGCAAACAAACGTCCCGAGCAAATCCCTCCCGCCCTTTGGGTGGAGGCCGCGCTGTCCGATCCCGGACGCGGGGAATGGTTCGACGTGGTCGATGAAAAGGACAGCGTGGTGGGCAGGGAAAAGCGCGCGGAGGTTCACCGCCGCGGATTGCGTCACCGGGCCGTCCATGTATTCCTTTGGAACCACCGGGGCGAACTCCTGCTGCAAAAACGATCCCTGTCGAAAGACACGGCGCCGGGGCTTTGGGACTCTTCCGCTGCGGGGCATCTCGACGCCGGGGAAACCTGCGAGGAAGCCGCCCCCCGCGAATGCCGGGAGGAAACGGGCGTGTCGCCAGCCTTGAGCGAGATTTTCCGCCTTCCCGCCTGCGAGGAACTGGGCTGGGAGTTTGTCCGCCTCTACGAGGGAAAAAGCGAGGGCCCCTTTTGCTTCCCGGAAAGCGAAATCTCCGAGCTCCGATGGTGGACAGTCCAGGACATTGAGCGAACCATCGCCGAAAAACCCGGCGCTTTCGCCGGTTCATTCCGCCATCTGTGGCAGCGCTACCGGCGGCGGGAAAACCCCTGATTCCGGCGGGACAAGTCCTTGATTTCCCGGCCCAGGTCTTTTGAATCATCCTCCACCATCCGGCGGAAACCAGCGGCGGAAATCGTGTGCGCGCCGAACCCCTCCACCACCCGCTGTTCGGCCATGTCATCCGTTGCCACCAGGAAATCCGCCGGACGGGGCGACTGCCCCACCATGCGCT
Source organism: Verrucomicrobiia bacterium (assembly GCA_028687435.1). Classification (GTDB taxonomy): domain Bacteria; phylum Verrucomicrobiota; class Verrucomicrobiia; order JABWAM01; family JABWAM01; genus JAQUAF01. The sequence goes on from JAQUAF010000069.1 coordinate 4,309, forward strand.
CGATCACCGCGTCCGCGCTTTCGCCGGCGCGGGAGTAAACAATCTGGATCCCGGTTTTGATGGCCGCGCCCCCCTTGGGAACCGATTGGCCGTCGAAGACCACCGTGAGGCCGCCGCCATGACTGTCATGAAAACGGGTCAGCGCGGAAATCAGGGCGTCGCGTCCGGCCGCCGCCCCCCTGCCCCTGGCTGTTCGCAATTCATCCCACTGATGAATAAGACTGTAGCCGTCAACCAGAATATGCTCGCTCATGAGATCATCTCCAAAACAACGGGCGGCAGAAACGCATGGTTTCTGCCGCCCGAAAGACCGGACACCAAACCGCCTCAGCCTTTTTTCGGCACATTGGGCTCGACCAAACCGTATTCGCCGTTTTTCCGGCGATACATCACATTGATCTGCTCCGTGGCGGGATTCATGAAGATCAGAAACTGGCGCGGAGACAACTCCATCTGCAGCACGGCCTCATCCGGATAGAGCGGCTTGACCAGGTAACTTTCCTTGTGGACCATCTTGGGCTCGGCCTCCTCGTGCTCGTCCATGCCCTCCGGCGAAAGAACGTGTTCCTCCACATGAACGGGCTTGTGCTTGCGTTCACGATGATGACGCTGGATCTTGGTCTTGTACTTCCGCATCTGGCGGGCCAGTTTGTCCACGCACAGGTCGATGGAGGCGTACATATCCTCGGATTCCTCGCTCGCCTCGATGTGGATGTGATTGGCGCAGGCCAAAACCACCTCGCAAATATGGCGGTGCTTTTGCACCTCCAAAATCACATGGGCATCAATGACCCGGGGAAAACTGAGGCCGATATGTTCGAGCTTCTTCAAGGCATAATCCCTGATCGGATCCGTCACCACAAAGTGGCGACCCGTAACGTGGACATTCATGTTTTGTGTGTTCATACGCAATAAAGGAGCGCGAGTTTTGAAGAGAAACCCCGCACATGTCAACACGGACTCGCCAAAAAATCGCGCAAACCGCCTTTCATCGGTTGTTTTGGTTCACTTTTTACATGGAAAAACGCGGTCCCAGATACAAATCCCGGCTTACCGGGTCGTTAATCAAAAAATCCTTGGTCCCCTGCCTCAACACTTCGCCCTCGCAAATCAGATAGGCATGGTGAACAATGGACAGGGTCTCACGCACATTATGATCGGTGATGAGAATGCCGATGCCCCGCGACTGCAACTGCAGGACAATTTCCTGCACCTGATGAACAGCCAGCGGATCAATGCCGCTGAACGGTTCGTCCAGCATGATAAAAGTGGGATTGGTCACCAAGGCGCGAGTGATCTCCAAGCGCCTCTTTTCGCCACCGCTCAAGGTGTAGGCCTTGTTTCGGGCCAGGGGGGTCAGATCCAATTCCTCCAACAGTTCGCGCAACCTCTGATCCCGCTCCTTGCGAGACAAGGGCATGAACTCAAGAATGGCCATGATGTTGTCCGCCACCGACATTTTCTGGAAAACCGACGGTTCCTGGGCCAGATACCCCATTCCCAAGCGAGCCCGCTCAAACATGGGGCGGTGAGTCACATCGACATTTTCAAAAAGCACCGTGCCGTCATCCGGACGCACCAGGCCGACAATCATGTAAAAGGTCGTCGTCTTGCCCGCACCGTTGGGCCCAAGCAAGCCGACAATCTCCCCCCGCTGCACCTCGATATTCACTCCTCTCACCACCTCCCGCCCCTTATACCCTTTGCGGAGGTTCGCGGTTTTCATCAAATTCATGATTTCATCACTTGGCCGAAGGAGACATCAACCCTCCCCCCCCGCCTGAGGAACTGTTAAAAATAATCGTCGGTTTTTCAACCTTCATCATCCGATTGGTCGTGTCATAAATGATGGAACGCCCCTCAATCCAATTGCCCTTGTCATCCTTCATCTTGGGCCTGCCTTCCGTCAATACAATGATCCCGCTCTCGCGCGTGTAAACCGCCTTTTCGCTGAAAGCCTCTTTTCCCTGCTGAACGATATGCACCGAACCAAATGCCTCCACCCGGATAACTTCGTTTTTTTCCGAAGCAAAAAAAACCAGCATCTTCCGGCAGTTCATTTCCATCTGGGGATCCAGGACATGGACATTTCCCTCAAAAATTGCGTGCCGATTGCTTTTTGCCCCGTAATCAAAACTTCCATAATCCGCCTCAATGACAGAAACCGGCTTTTTACCCGAAGGCCCGGGCGGTGTTGAGAAGAGATTTTCCACTTCGGTTCCTGCCGCAAACAACAGTGCGGCAAAGACCAAATTCAGGCCCCACCCCCAACCATGAAGACTTTTTTTCATATCTTGCTAAGCCCTCCAGCTATGACCAGTTTGATCTTGTTGCGAATGATGAAACGCCCCTCGGCGCCCACCCAGTGAAACCCAACTCCGGTGATTTCCATTTTGTCACTGACAATCCGGACCGGCGCTTCGCCAATCACTTCCCGATTTTCACGGTTGAAAATGCATTTTTCCGTCGTCAGCGTCCAATCCAGCTTGGCCTGCCGGTAGGTGCTCACCACCAATTGATCCACCTCCAGCTTTCCGTCGGGACGAATCACCCCTTTTTCGCCACTCATCTGCCAAAGCAAAACACCACTGCGATCCCGTTCAGGAATGGTGAATTTCGACATCTGCCCAGGCGCAGGGGAACTCTGTCCCATCGCCCCCATCCATGTCAGCACCAACCCCATGGACAGCAAAACAACACAAAAACGCACTCTCATGATTCCTCCTCACCCTACCACGGCACGACGAATTCGCAACACCTCATCCAACAAATGAGGCAATTTTCCCATTGGAACCATGTTTGATCCATCAGAAAGCGCCTTGCCCGGACACGGATGGGTTTCAATGAACAATCCATCACTCCCCGCCGCAACAGCCGCTTTCGCCAACAGTGGCACAAACTCGGGTTGTCCGCTGGAATGATCCCCCGCTCCCCCAGGACATTGCACACTGTGCGTGGCATCAAAAACAACCGGATATCCCATCCGGCGCATCACCAAAATACCCCGAAAATCAACCACCAGGTTGTGATAGCCAAAGGTCGTTCCCCGTTCGGTCAGCAAAATTCGTCTTCCTGCACCTCCATGTTTCAATTTTCCAGTCACCTGAACCATATCCTCCGGCGCCATAAATTGTCCTTTCTTGACATTTACCCACCGCCCGGTGGTTGCTGCAGCCATCAACAGGTCAGTCTGACGACATAAAAACGCCGGTATCTGCAAAACATCAACCGCCTCGGCAACCCGTTCCACCTCCGTTGGTGTATGCACATCAGTCAATACAGGCACCCCCACGGAGTCCTTCACTTCCTTCAGAATTGACAACCCTTTTTCCATGCCAAGCCCGCGAAAAGAATGAATGGATGAACGGTTCGCTTTATCGAAAGACGCCTTGAAAATAAAAGGAATCCTCCTTTCCCTTGTCCATTTTGCCAATTTTCGGGCCATTTGCAGGGTTAATGTCCGGGATTCAATCACACAAGGCCCGGCAATCAGGAAAAAACTATTGAATAACTTTTCAAACATGAAAACTCATGCTATCAAATCAACCACACTTCATACAAGCTTCTATTCAAAATCTATTGATCATATTCTGCATCAGAGACTTAGCGCGATGAATTTTAGATTTGACACTTGAGCTTTTAAACGCTTCAAAATTGGTAAAAGGATTTTTTATGGCAGACACTCCTCCTCCCCCACCCCCTTCCACACCACCAGCCGCCCCCAATCCCTCCCCGGCAGCTCCCCCGCCTCCAACACCCCCGACAGGCAAAGTGGTTTCGTCAAAGCCCGGGGAAAGGAAGGAGACAGTCCGAATCCAACTTCCCCCTACATTCATGAGAATGGGCGCCCGGCCCGGGGTGAATCTCAGCAGCCCCCCAAAAGCGCCGACAGTACCGGCATCATCTACAACAATTACCCCCCCTGCGTCAGGCCCGGCAGCAGCGGCGCCCGTCGCTCCGCCACCGCTCAAGCCACCCACTCCTCCTCCAGTTCCTTCGGCAGCCCCGAAGCCCCCGGCTCCTCCAGTTCCAGCGCCGGTTCCTTCGGCGCCCAAACCTGTCGCAGCGGTCCCTCCCCCGGCGCCTGTTGCAGCCGCGCCCAAACCGCCCATGCCTGTCGCCGCGCCGAAACCTCCGGCTCCGCCGACGCTCCCCCCTCCGCCCGCTACTGGAGCTCCCAAGCCTCTCACACCAGCGCCTGTTCCATCTGCGGCGCCCAAGCCGCCGGCTCCGCCAATGCCGGTTCCCGCACCGAGTGCCGCGCCAAAACCTCCGGTTCCGCAAACTCCGCCCCCTCTCCCTGCCAGGGCGCCAACTCCCCCAGCACCTCCGTCCCCGGTTTCAAGCAGCGCTCCCAAGCCGGTTGCTCCTCCTTCTCCCGGAATGGCGCCCAAGCCGCCGGCTCCTCCGGCTCCGCCATCAACAGCTGCAGCACCTGCATCAACATCCATTAAACCTTCGGCGGCAGTTCCTCCTGCTCCTCCCAGACCGCCTGCTCCTCCCAGACCGCCGGCTCCCCCTCCTTCAGCGCCGGCAGCGGCTTCAGGTCCGGCAAAAACACCACCGCCGCCGATGGCCCCTTCATCTGCAATCGCTGGCAAAACACCGACCACCCAGATTCCTCCTCCGCCACTGCCCAAACTTGGCGCAACAAGGGGGCCTTCCCAAAATACGGTTCCTCTGCAACCCATGCCAGGCAAGGCGCCGCCAGCCCCTCCCATGGCTGGAAAGAAGCCATCTCCGCCACCCCCACCTGCTGCCGGTGGAGCGCCTGCCACGGTTAAAGCCCCCGCGCCGCCACCGCCTCCGGCAAAAACCGCGCCTCAGGACACAGCCGCTCCAACAGTTAAAATGAAGGCGGCGCCGCCGGCCGGGACTCCCTCAACAGTGAAAGCCCCTCCGGCTCCCGGCGCTCCCGCGACTGTAAAGGCTCCGCCATCACCAGCAATCCCTGCTACAGTGAAGGCGTCGGCCCCTCCGGCCCCCGGCGCTCCCACTGTGGCTCCCACAGTCAAAATGCAAGCCCCCCCCGACCCGACTTCGGGGAGCGCAACTGTAAAACTGGCTTCAGCGCCAAAACTGTCCTCAGACTCATCCTCCTCGACCACCAATACCGGCACTCAAGCCGTAAGAGTGATCGAAGGCACTGGCGCCTCAATCGTGGATGTCATCCTCGCTTCTGCGGCGATGCTCCTCGCCTTGGGAGTAATGGGCTTTCTGTTCATGGCAGTTAAATAACCCCTCAAACGTCCCGTCTGACCCTCCCTTGGCCCTTGGTCAAGGGAGGGTTTTTCGTTGACACCACTCTCAATCTGGATAGGCTGTACATGTCATTTTGACGCTTCTTATGTCAACTTTTCGCAATCGCATCAAACGGGCGGTAAGAAAATTGATCCACTTTTCCAAAAGGGCTGGATCTCGACGGGGAAAAATCATCCGGTTGGCCGTTCAGGTCGAAAAACCATCAGATTCATTCTCCCCCGCCAACCCACAACAGTTACAAAACGGAAATCCTCATCGTAAAGTCGTGGAGTAGTGTTGCTTTTCTCCTTTCGTTGGGCAAGTGTCATGCTGTTCGCTCATCCCGGTTTCTCGGGACGGGTTTGAATGCCCTGACTGTTATGGAACCCAACATTGCCACACTTAAACGTGTTGTTGAGCAAATCCACGATTTGCCCACCCTTCCCTCTGTTGTAACAAAGCTGCTTTCTCTTGTCCAAAATCCGCTTTCCTCCGCCAATGACCTCGAACAGATTTTGTCCCGGGACCCCTCCCTGATGGTCAAGGTTCTAAGAATCGCCAATTCGCCTTTCTACGGCAGCAAGGATATCACCACTCTGGAACACGCCATTGTGGTTCTTGGGTTTTCAGCCATTCGATCCATCGCTCTTTCGGCATCCGTCTTTGAAAGTTTTCCAGGAACCGGCCGCCCCGGATTTGACAGGCGGGACTTCTGGAGGCATTCCCTCGGGGTTGCCACTGCGGCCCGGCAACTGGCATTAAAAATGGGGTGGGCCGAAATCGAGGAAGCTTTCATCGCCGGATTGATTCACGATGTCGGCAAGGTCATTCTTGACGAGTACGCATCCGAATCCTGGCAGCAAGCCCTGACCTACGCCCAGCAAAACAATACGTTTATCATTGAAGCTGAACGAACCGTGCTGGGCGTTTCACACGCCCAGGTTGGACGCTGGCTTGCAGCCAAATGGAAACTCCCCCAAAATTACACCTCGGCCATTTTCTACCATCATCATCCCGCCTTCGCCTCACGACACGAAGACCTGGCGGCCATCATCCATATCGCCGACATCATGGCCCGCTCCCATCACATGGGATCCAGCGGCGATTCGCTGGTCCCCCAATTCGACCCGTCCTCATGGAAGCTGTGCCGCATGGAGGAAGCCGCTTATCAAACCACCTTTGATGAATTGCCGGAGGAATTCACAAAGGTCTGCGCCTCCTTTGAGCCATCTCCCCGCTCATGAATGAACGCAGGGTTTACGAAGCAGTAGCCCGGGGACACAGCATGGAGGAAGTCCTGCCCGGGCTCCTGGAAAAATTGGATGTCGATGCGTCCGCGCTGTATTTCATCGGTCAATCCGAAGTTGCCGTCGCTTTCCGGCGGGCTTCCATGAAATTGCTGGAAACCATGAAAACGCGGCTCTTGGAGGAACTCGCCTCCAAATCAGAAGAAGCCCGGCAATTCATCCCTCCATCCCATGAAGTGGATTTGTCCCTCACCGAGGAAAACCTTCTGGATCTCTCCAGCCATCAGGACAACGACACCATCCTCATCCATCCCATCGCCTTTGGCTCAAAAGTCATCGGCGGACTGGCTTTGGTCCGGACTAGCGCGGCGCCCATGCTGGATGAAACAGGTTTCGACCGGCTGCTGGCTGCGCTGGGATTTGCCCACCAGATGGAAATCGCAAAAAAAATTGATCAGGAGGTTCAAAACGATCTTGAACGCCTGACCCTCGTCGGACGGGTTTTTGCCGAAGGACTGATCCTGGACAGAGCGCTCGCCCGTCTTCTGGAAATCGCCGTGGGAGTGGTCGGCTCCGGCGTGGGCGTCGTCCTCGTCAAACCGGAACCGGAAAACGCTCCCATCGCCCCCATAGGCTGGGGATTGCCTCCCGACTGGATCAACAGCCTCTGCTTTCCAGACGGACGAAAACTGCTGGATGAAATTTTACAGGACGCAAAACCCCGTTTTCTCGAAAATCTCGAAAATCTGCACACCGTCCTTCTTCCCAAATTCCTCACCAGTCTGGCCATGGTTCCCCTGACCTACGAAGGTGGCACCCTTGGCTGCATGGCCATCGCCAATCCATCCAAACGTTTCTTCCAGGTCGCGGTAAAAAAACGCATCCTCCTGGCCCTGGCATCGCTGGCGGGCGGCGCCATCCGCAATGCCCGTCATGTGGAGGGGGAAATCCGCGCCGAACGCCTGCATGAGGAAATGCGCCTGGCAGCCCATGTCCAGGCAAACCTTCTGCCACGGCAACTGCCCACCCACGATCAGATCGAGGCGGCCGCCATCATCAAACCCGCCAGTCATCTCGGCGGCGATTTTTACGACATCTTCGACCTGGGCGACGGACGTTGGGGCGTCATGATCGCGGACGTCTCGGGCAAAGGCGTTTCAGCCGCGATCCTCATGGCCACCGCCAGGGCCTATCTGCATGCCTTCGCCCGCGAAGGCGCCGCGCCGGGCGAGGTGTTGCGCAAGATGAACATCGCCCTCTCCCGCGACTTTAGCGAAGGCCGCTTCCTGACCGCCACTTACCTGATCGTCGATCTTCCCGCCCGGCGAATCCAAATGTCCGGCGCCGGACACCATCCAGTTTTTCTGCTCAAGCCGGAACAGCAGGTGGTTTGTCTTCCCTCGGACGACATCCCCCTGGGAATCGTCATGGACGGACGTTTCAGCGAAACCACCACCCGGCTGGAACAGGGCACAACCATTCTTTTCTACACCGACGGACTCGTGGAAGCCGCTTCGCCGGAAGGCCGTTTTTTTGGCGCCGAACGGATGCTTCCCGCATTGAAACAAATGTCGGCAAATTCCGCCAATGAGGTCATCAGCCAGTTGCTGGCGGAAGTCAAGGATTGGACCCGCGAAAAATCCCTCACCGACGACCTGACCATTCTCGCTGTGCGAATCAAATAGGAGCTTTTCCTGCGGCAACAGCGGAGGCCGGTTCTTCAGTGATGGCAAGAAATGCCTTTTCCAGTTCCTCATCTTTGCCCAATTTCCTGAGTTCAGCCAGCGAACCACAGGCCGCCAGCCGTCCATGATTGATGATCCCAATCCGGTCTGCCAATTCCTCGGCCACACTCAACACATGCGTGGACAAAAAAACCGTCCCCCCTCTTCCGGCAAAATTCCTCAAGGCATCCTTGACCAGCCGTCCATGTCTGGGATCCAACCCCACCATCGGCTCATCCACCACAATCACCCTGGGTGAATGGACAAACGCCGTGGCGAACACCACCCGCTGCCGCGTTCCATGCGAAAGATTCTCCAGCAATTCATGGCGGTAATCATTGAGGTCGAAATATTCAAACCAATGATCCCGCTGACGCTCCAATTCAGGGGATGCCATGCCAAAAAGCTCGCCAACCACCATCAGCATTTCGTTGGCCGTAAGCTTGTCATAAAGGAAGGGACAGTCGGGAATGTAGGCCAGCAACCGTTTGGCCTCAACCGGAGATTGATGAACATCATGCGTTCCAATCCGCACCCTCCCCGCGGTTGGCTTGAGCAACCCCGCCATCATTTTGATGGTGGTGGTTTTGCCAGCGGCATTCGGTCCCAAAAACGCAAATAACTGCCCCGCCGGAATATCAAGGGTCAGGGCATCCACCGCCACAAGACTGCCAAAGCGCTTGGTCAGGCCATCCAGGCGGATCATGTCAGGGGGCTCCTTCCATGGGCATCACTTGCAAGGCCCACAGGGGGGGGGTGAACAAGGCGGGCAAGGTGGAGGCGTGCAACCACCGCAACCGCCGCCAGCGGGAGTCGTTGGCGGACGGCCGGCCGCTTGGGCGGCGGTCTTGGCGGCCTGCGCTGCCCCTTGAGCCGCCGCTTGCGCCGACTGTTGCGCGGCCTGGGTGGCCGCGTCCTTGCCCACTTGTTTGTCCCCATCCTTCTTGTCGCCCAAAGCGTCTTTCTTCTCTTCCTCCTTGTCTTCGCTCTTGCCTCCCGCTCCACCGCCCACAACAGTCACATCCACCCCATTGCGCAAAGGTCCCATGGCCCTGCCGCACTCATGGCTGTTCCACAATTGGGGGACATCAAAAGGCTTCACAAAAAAGCCTCCCTGCCCCGGACGGGTGGTGGCACATTCCCCCGGTTTCAAAACCGTGGATCTGGCCCCGCCACCGGCGGAAAAAAGTTGCAACCCGGCAGGCTTGGCCGTTTCCATCAGGTAAAACCCCTCATTAACCCGGGGCTTGACGTCCACGACAACCGTGGTGCCCAGCACCGCCGCCGTGGCCGCCGGAGTCACCACTTTGCACCCCCCTTTCGGATCATACACCTGGATGAGAGCTGTTCCCTGTTTCAATCGCAGAGTCCGGCTTTCCCGGTCAAACGTAAAAACGGTGTTGGCGCCAATCCGGGCAATGGACATGTCCACAAACTCCAGTTCTGCGCACGATTTTTTTGCGCTGTGCAAAATGCGTTTGCTTTTAACCACCGCCCCCACCTCCGCAGCTTCCGGTTCCGCTTCGGCGTCTTCCCGGATGGTCACCTCGCCGTTCACGCTGATCACCTTGGCTTTTTTCAAGGCCCCTTTCGGAAGCCCGATATCGGACGCCGCAAGCGAAAAAAATGAACAGGTCAAAACAAAAACCAGCCCGGACGCGATCCAATTTTTTGTGTGCATGGCAAAATATCCTCCACGGCGCATTTTCCAATACGCTCCACAATAATAAAGCACAAAAATCATCTTTCGTCGAGCACACACCCCAACCTGAGTCCCGCTCAGTTCGCGCCATTCTTTCCGCAGATATATACCGGCAACCGGCCGAGCCGCGCCACCCATGCGGCATTGCTTTCCTTGGAAAGGTCCGGCCAGTCGTCAAAACAATTCATCACCACCCCCACGCACGCCAGCCCCGTCCCCTTTAAGGACTCAAGGGTCAACAACACATGGTTAAGCGATCCAAGACGGTTCGCCGCCACAACCAATACCGGCAGCTTCAACGCCAAAGCCAGTTCACGCATCGCATGCCGTTCGTCAATGGGACAAAGCCAGCCGCCCGCGCCCTCCACCAACGTCAACCGGACTCCCGCCTCATCGTATTTTCGCAAGGAACGTCTGATCCGGGCCATCATCTCACTCCATCCCGGACGTTTTTGCGCCAGAGGCGACATCGGTTTGGGCAGATGAACCGGATTGATTGTCGCCACCGAAAACTTCATCGCCTGACTGCCGGCAAACGCCTCCGCATCCTCCCTTCCCCCGCAAGCGATCGGTTTCAACCCCGCCACGGGAATCCGCCCGGACAACTCGCGCAACAACGCGCAGGTCACCACGGTCTTGCCCACCCCGGTGTCCGAGCCGGTGACAAAAACCCCCCTCCAACGCCCCTGTTGCGCGCCCGCAGCCAGCCTTGCAGCCAAGACTGGAAGTCCTTTGGATTCAAGGTTCAAGATCAGAGCCATCCCATAATTTTTCAGAGATTGCTTCGGTCCCTTTTTCCCAAACCTCGCAATGACCTCCTAAAATGTCATTGCGAACCCAGGGCAACAGGGGGTGAAGCAATCTCCGGATTCTTAATCTCAGCTTTTGGCATTTTGCTTCCTTCTCCTCTGAACAAAAATGAAAAATTGGCCGTTTCACGAAATTATGGGATGGCTGTGGTTCAAGATTCAAAATCAAATTTCGCGTCAGCCAAGCGTCTCTCGATCTCCTGGATCACCTGTTTCTCCGCCTCCACGCCATTCGCGGAAAACGTCACGGAAAACCGGAGATAAGCGCCCGCGTCGTCCCACGGCACCGTGGAAATCAGCTTCTCGGTGATCAACCACTGGCCGGCATCCTCGGCGTTCTTGAACGCCGTGGCGCCTGCGCGTTTGGGCGCGCGGACATACAGGAAAAACGATCCCTTGGGCTTGCGCGCCTCGAAACCGCACCGGTTTAGGCAGGCGACCAGCAAATCCATGCGCCGGGAATACTTCGCGGCAATCTTCGCGGTGATCTCCGGATGATCGTAACAATGCGCCGCCGCATGCTGGATGGCGAGGAACTGGCCGGAATCGCTGTTATCCTTCACATCCCCATAGGCGCGCACCAACAACGGATTGCCGGCCGCAAAACCGATGCGCCATCCGGTCATGTTGAAGGATTTGCTGCAGGAATGCAGTTCGACCCCCACCTCCATGGCGCCCGGCGTTGCCAGAAAACTCAGCGGCTGTCCCTCGTAAATCAACGAGGCATAGGCGGCGTCGGAAATCACCGCCAACCGGTTCCTTTTGGCAAATTCCACCACGCGGCCGAAAAATTCGCGGGTCGCGCTGGCGCCCGTGGGATTGTTGGGATAGTTAAGCACCAGCACCTTCGCCCGCTTGAGCTTGTCGGCGGGAACCGAATCCAGATCGGGAAGGAAATCATTCGCCGCCGTCAAAGGCAGGTTGAACACCTCGCCTCCATAGTATTTGGAATGAGTGCCAAAGACCGGATAACCCGGGGTGGTCATCAACACCACGTCGCCGGGATTGATGAAACACGCAGGCAGGATCGAAAGCGCCGCCTTGCTTCCGATGGAATGCATCACCTGGGTTTCGGCATCGATCCCCTTCACGCCAAAAACCCGGTCCATGTAACGCGCGGCGGCAGCCTTCAAAACCTCGTCGCCATTGTCGGCGTAGCCGCGGTTGGATGGCATGGCCGCTTCCTCCCCCAATTTCTTCACCACCTCGGGAAAAGCCATTTCATCCGGCTCCCCCACCCCCATGTCAATCAATTTCAGATCCGGACGCGCCGCCATGGCCGCCCGCTTGGCGCGCTTGATTTTTTCGAATTTATAGATGGCCGTGCCCTTGCCGTACTGGGCGCCGCCAATCCGTTCCGCAAAAAGATTTTGAAGATAGCTTTCACTCATGATTCGCATTTATAAGGAAACAGTCGAAAAACGCAAGAACCAGAAAGACTCTGGGTTCGCGGAAGATTCTCCAGGACGAAATAAAGTGGCAGCGGTGTCCCACCGCTGATCTCCAAACCAGAACCGGAACGGGTCTGACACCTTGGCAGGCAAGAGGCGCGTTTTTCAGTTGCGGCGGTCCGGCTCTGTGCCAATATCCACCCGGCATGCCATGCATCCTGATCATCGACGACGAGGAAGACCTGCATTACTCCTTTGAGCGCAATTTCCGTTCACTGGATTGCGATCTTTCCTTCGCATCCAGCGCGGAGGAGGGCCTGAAAATCATCTCCCGCGCCCCTCCCGCCGTGGTGGTGATGGATATCCGCATGGGCGGCCTGAATGGACTTGAGGCGTTGAAACGCATCCGCCGCAACCATCCGCACCTGCCGGTCATCATGATGACCGCCTACGGCACCACCCGGACCGCCATCGATGCCATGAAGGAGGGCGCCTTCGATTACGTCATCAAACCCTTCGATGTCCAAACCATGCGTTCGCTCCTGCTGTCCGCACTGAAGGCTTCACGGGACATGACCGAGAAGGTTTCCTACCAGCCCCTGCTGCAAAAGGAGGAATACGACCAGGGCATCATCGGCAAGTCCGCCGCCATGCAGGAGGTTTACAAACGCATCGGCCAGGTCTCCGCCAGCGATGCGCCGGTGATGATCACAGGCGAAACCGGTTGCGGCAAGGAATTGGTGGCGAGGGCCATCGTCCAGCACAGTCCCCGGGCCGGCAAACCGTTCCTGGCCATCAATTGCGCCGCCATTCCGGAAAACCTGCTGGAAAGCGAACTTTTCGGCCATGAAAAAGGCGCCTTCACCGGCGCCATGGAACATCGGATCGGCAAATTCCAGCAGTGCGACCGGGGGGCCGTTTTTCTCGACGAAATCGGCGACATGCCCCTCGCCCTGCAAGCCAAACTCTTGCGTGTTCTGCAAGACGGCGAAATCACCCGCGTCGGGTCCAACCAGCCCATCCGGGTCGATATCCGTTTCATCGCCGCCACCAACCGAAAAATGGAGGAAATGACCGCCGCCAAAACCTTCCGGGAAGATCTCTATTACCGGCTGAACGTGGTTCGCATCCACCTGCCGCCCTTGAGGGAGCGCAGGGAGGACATCCCCCTCCTGGCGGAGTATTTCCTCAACCGCATTGCGCGCAAACAGGGCGCCCCCGCCAAACAACTGTCCTCCGGCGCGCTGGAACGGCTGTGCTCCCACAACTGGCCCGGCAACGTCCGCGAACTGGAAAATCTCATCCAACGGGCGGCGGTGCTTTCCAATTCCACCACCCTCATCGAAACCGATGTTGTTTTCGAATCCGCCTCCACCCCTCCCCGGCAAAAGAAACAATCCATCCCCCCATCCCAAAACATCCCTCCCTCAAACGGCTCGCTGGACGAGGCATTGAACCATCTGTTCGATGCGGCAACAGCCGACAAACGCTTCAACCTCATGGCCGCAGCGGAACGTTTTCTCATCACCCGGGCCCTGAGCCTCACCCACGGCAACAGGGTGCAGGCCGCCAAACTCCTCGGCATGACCCGCGCCACCCTGCGCAAACGGATCGAAAAATACGGCATTCGCCACGAAATCAGCATTAACTGAGCCGCGCCAGGACGCGGTGGAGGTTTAAGGTTTATGCAAGCTTGAACGGCGAATTGTGCACGCAGTGCGTGCACAATTAAACCCGCGAGAAATCACGTTGCCCAGTTTTCAAGGGCATGCTAGCTTTGCCCATATGAAATGGCCATTGGTTGCGCTGCTCGCTTGTTTTGGTTTTTCAGCTCTCTCTTCCACACCGCCTGCATCGCGGGAAAAGCCATCACCCGATCCAAAACGTCCGGTTTATGTCATCCCCATCCGTGACGACATCGAACCCTCCATCGTCTTTGTCATCCGCCGCGGCATCAAGGAGGCCAACGACAACAATGCCCAGGCCATCATCATCGACATGAGCACCAACGGGGGCCGGGTCGATTGCATGGAGGAAATCGTCACCCTCATCGAAAGCTTCAAGGGGGAAACCATCACCTACGTGAATAAAAAAGCCTATTCGGCGGGCGCATTCATCGCCGTGGCAACCAAACACATCCATATGGCGCCATCCAGCGTCATTGGCGCGGCGGCCCCCATCATGCTCAATCCCAGTTCCGGCGAACCCCAGGCCCTTCCCAACACCATCCAGAAAAAAATCTCTTCCGGCATTGCGGCCCGCATGAGAGCCGCCGCGCAACGCAACGGACACAATCCCGAACTGGTCGACGCCATGGTGCGGGAAACCGAAGGTCTCAAGATCGACGGCAAGGAAATCGTCAAAAAAGGCGACATCCTCACCCTGACCGACACGGAGGCCACCGCCAGGTATGGCGCCCCCCCGAAACCTTTGCTGGCCCAAGGCATCGCCAACAGTTTCAAGGAACTCTGTGACCAATACGGCTACAAGGAAGATCAAATCCGCCAGATTCAATCCACCGGCGCTGAAAAAGCGGCCCGATGGATCACCCTTGCCGCTCCGGTGCTTTTGTTGATCGGCATGGCGGGCATCTATCTGGAATTCAAAACACCGGGGGTCAGCCTCCCCGGCATCATCGGCGTCTGCGCCCTGGCGCTTTTTTTCTTCGGCCACTACATCGCAGGCCTTTCCGGTTTCGAGGAAATCCTGCTCTTCGCCATCGGCCTCATTCTCATCGGCGTGGAAGTGTTCGTTCTGCCGGGGCACGTTTTGCCGGGTTTCCTCGGAATCGTGGCCATCCTGGTGGCGATTCTTTGGGCCATGGTGGATAAAGTCCCTGCCGCCCCTGGCATCTCCGGCGTTTCCCTGCCTCTCTTCCTCCCCAAAATCCAGGTTCCCCTTCTCAAACTGGCCAGCAGCATCATCGGAGCAGGGATCGTCATCGCCATTCTGGCCCGATACCTGCCCCAGGGGAAAGGACCAGCCGGAAAACTCATGTTGCACGCCAGCCTGGATAAAAAGGACGGCTATGCGACCGCCGAAACCCATCTCGAATTGGTGGGGCAAAAAGGCGTCACCCTTTCCATGTTGCGCCCCAGCGGCACAGCCCGCGTGGGAAATCAAGTGCTGGACGTGATCACCGCCGGAGATTTTGTCGGTCCCAATCAACCCGTGATCATACGGGAGGTCCGCGGCGCTCAAATCATCGTGGAAAAAACCTCGGAGTAACCCATGTCCCTGATCATTTTCCTATCCGTCGTCGGCATCATCCTTTTCTGTCTGGAAATGTTCCTGCCCGGAGCGGTCATGGGCATCCTGGGCGGACTTTGCCTGCTGACGGCCGTCATCATTACCACCGTCAAATTCGGCATCGCGGCGGGATCGTTTGCCTTTGTCGGCCTGCTGATTGCCAGCGGCATCGGCCTGGCCCTGTGGCTCTACATCCTGCCCCGTTCCCGCATGGGCGCCATGGTGGTCACCGGCCAGAATCTCGCCGACAGCAAATCCGCCGATTCGGTCGATCATTTTCTGAATCAAACCGGCAAAACCATCACCCCGTTGCGCCCCTCGGGCACCGCCCTGATCAACGGCAAACGCGTGGACGTCCAAGCGGAATCCGGTTTCATCGAACGCGATTGCGAAATCGCCATTGTCAAAATCGAGGGATCGCGCATCGTCGCGCGCAAACTCTGAGCCTACTTTTCCAGAAAATCCAACACGGGAAAAAGAACCGTAAACTGGTTGATTTCCAGCGTTTCGCGAACGGAACCCTGCGGACGGCAAATCGTTATCTTGCCGCCGCTTTCCCTCAGCTTGCGATCCACCAGCAGAAAAATGCGCAACCCCGCGCTGCACATATACTCCAACTCCGCCAGATCAAAAACCACCTTCTCCGGTTTTTTCTCCAACTGCGCAAAAAGTCCGTTCAAAAGCCCTTCCCACGAAAAAGAGTCCAACCGTCCCTTCAATGAAACCGTGAGGACCTTGCCGTCTGTCTGGTATTGGGCTTCCATGCGATCATGTTGCCCCGGACGCCTCTCCCAAATCAAGCCGTTTTCATCATTTGGCCCCCGTCATTCCCGCGAATGCGGGAATCCAGTGCATAGGTTGAATTCCCCATCCCTCGTGTCATGAAATTCCAACGATCCCCATCTTTTTCGCCGCCAGTTTCCACACCCTTGCCCCAACTTCCTCCTCCGTCCCGGTGGCGGACACCACCTTGATCCGCCGCGGTTCGGCCTTTGCCAGCCGTTTGAATCCCCGTCTCACCTTCTCGTAAAACGACCGGCGTTGCGCCTCCATGCGATCCGTCTTTTTTGTCCGGGCCTTGGCCCGCGCCAAACCCGCCGCCGCATCCAGATCAAGAACCACCGTCAGATCAGGCAGGCGTCCGGCGGTGACAAACCGGTTCAACCGCTCCACAAAACCGGCGTCCAATCCCCGCGCAAATCCCTGATACACCGTGGTTGAATCCACAAACCGGTCGCATAAAACCACCTCACCCCGGGCAAGCGCCGGCAGAATCTTTTCCCTCACCAACTGCGCGCGGCTCGCGGAAAACAGAAGCAATTCCGTCTCGTCGCGCATGTCCCGCCCGGCCGGATCAAACTTCAACAAATGCCGCACCCGCTCGCCCAAGGCAGTGCCCCCCGGTTCCCGGGTCACCATCACCCGCCGCCCCAGCTTTTCCAGACGCGCCTGCAACCGCCGGATCTGGGTGGACTTGCCCGCGCCATCCGACCCCTCGAATGTCACCAGCATCCCCCTGGCCCGCCGCCTCCCCGTGGGGACGGCCGCCAAACAGGCTGATTCTTTTCCTCTCAATTTGATTCCAGATTTCATTTTGTTTTCTCTAAGAGGGTTTTCGGCACAAGATAAGGCAGGCACCACCCAATACCATTTTGAACAAACAATGCGCAAAAATCCCTGCCTTATCTTGTTTTTTCGTCGGGATCGCAAGTAATGAGAAGCCATTCTTGGCGCCAAGTTTTCAAAATAGGCGGCATGCGCCATGCTATTGGTTGCCACATTTTATGCAAGAACTTTCGCAACGATTAATATTTGACGCAGGTGAGTTGCTACGGATTGTTCACCCAACTCCATTTCTTTCCATCAAACTTGACCACCTTTCCACCTACAAGCCATGCACCATTTGTCCTCTGCGCTTCATATATTTCTATATCAATAAACACTTCAGTTTTCCTCCCATTTTGCGACTTGCGCATATCTGGAATGCCATCCCCATTAAAATCATACACATCAAATCGAACACCATTTTCAATAAAAGAAGTTGTGTAGCTATTTGTATCTCCACTGATGTTACATCCAAACGTATTAAAGTCGTTTGTGTATATCAAGAAGCTCGCATTGCCTGCTTTATCAACGACGAAATCAAGATAATCCCCTTTCTTCCATATCACCCGAAAAACATCCCCATTTTTCAGATTTTTGACATCCCCGTTTTTTTTCATGCATCCACCGAGCAAAAAACAACCGACCAGTACCATTTGAAACACAATCACGAGTTTCCTAAAATTACATAGCCCTCTTTTCATTTAGTTTTACCCTTGCTGCTAGCATTAGAATTAGTACTGGTATTAGCAGGATTGGATGAACCAGGGGACCAATTTTGCAGGCGAAGTAATTCCTCTTCTTCTTTTGAGCAATCGACGCACGGATCCGCTGCTTGTCTGCGCAAACAGGCCTCAAGCGCTCTTCGTGCTGCAACTAACGCTACTGCATGTGCAGCGTCAGGTGCCCCCTCAGCCGCCGCAGAAATTTCTCCACCAGGAACCACATAACCCGCTACGGAACGCAACCAATCCATGAAATCACTCCACCACCCCAAGCCTGACGGATCTCTCCAGTTGACCGGGTTATTGCCGCAGTACCGATACAAGTTGCTATCACCTCCCTCAAAATCAATCGGATCACTCTGCAAAAACCTCCCCAAATCCGGCGAGTATGCCCTTGCCCTATAATGATAAAGTCCGGTCTCGCCGTCATATTCCCTCCCCGCAAACAGAAAAGGCGTCTTGGCGGTGGTCAACGTCTGATAGCTCCCATCCTTGATCGTCGGTTTCCCATAAATATCGTACCAATATTGTTCCACCAATGCACCCGAAGCATCGGTCAGGGCAATCACATTCCCCAAAATATCCTGCGAAAAATAATAATCCACACCGCCGATGATTGCTTTCACGGGGCGATCAATGCCCGCCTCATAAATGTACTGGGCCTTTACCGTGCCATCGGCGTTTCGTTCCTCAATAAGGTTGTCTCCCGCATAAATGTAGGTGGTGGTCACGCCATTGACGGTCTTGCTGATTCTCCGGCCCAAAGCATCCCTCTGATAGGTGGCCGTGGTGCCGGTTTTGCTGGCCCCAACCAGATTGTTGTCATGGTCATAGGAGAACGTCCATGTGCCGTCGCCGGTGAGGTTTCCCTTCCCGTCGTAGGAAAGATTTTTCGATCCAACCGCCGTGTACTGGTTGAGATTGTTGATCGTGTAGAGCGTGTTGGTACCATTATCGGTCACGCTGGTTCGATTCCCCACCGAGTCCAGATTATAAATCACCGTCCGGCTGGGATTGGTCGCCGCCGCATAGCCATCCGTTGGATTATCCACGTTGTATTTGACGCCGATCACCTCGTAATTTGCGTTATATTGATAAACCTCGCCGCGTCCATTTTTCCTTTTTGTCCACAGCCGGTTTCCGACGCTGTCAAAACCGTAAGACGTGTTCGACAAAATATTTGTCGCCCCGCTCGTGGAACGCACGAGCATGTTGGTGACATACCCCGCCGCGTTCTGCTGATAAAGAGTTTCAACACCATTGGCTTGCGTCCTCTTGGTCAGGCGTCCCGCCTCATCCCGCTGATAACTCGCCACGGTCGTGCTGGTTCCCTGCTGGATTTCGCTCACGGCATTCAATGCGTCGTGCTGATATTTCACGTTCAGGCTGGAGGGATAAGCGATTTCCTTCACCTCCGAATTGCGGTTGTAAGAAAATCCCACCGAATAACTCCCCTGCTGCTGACTCGTCAGACGATTGGCGGCATCGAACTGATTGGCGATGGCCCATGTCGTGGTTCCATTGTCCACCCGGTTGGCGCTGGTCAATGCCCGTTTTTCAGAGGTAATCCCCTTTTTTTGATGCAAATCACCTTCCGACGGGAAAACCCTTTCAACCTGCCCTACTGCACATGATGATTCGCTCAACACAACCTTGATTCTGCCTTTAAACGCATCCAGAATCAATCTGAAATCCGTTGACACCATCAGGCTCTTTACGGCATGAAATCACTTCATAGAGCCAAGAGGGTCGCGTTTCTCACTCGCTTCGCAGGGGGACAACCGGCAGAGGGCATGCCAACCGTCGCCCGAGGTTGACGAGGACAGCATCGGATGTGGGTGGCCCGCCTGCGTGGCCGAAGTCAACTCTCGCCTCGCCGAAACACGACACGACGAAGGCCCGGGTGTTGTCCGCCTTCGCGCGCTTCGGCGGGATGAAAAGCGTTCGGATGACTTGTCCCGCCATAGTTCCACCATGTCGAACAAAGGGGGATAAGAAAAAGCTGTTCCCGCTTCGTCGGGACCGTAAGTAATGAGAAGCCATTCTTTGTGCCAAGTTTTCAAAATAGGTGGCATGCGCCATGCTATTGGTTGCCACATTTAAGCTTGCGACTTTTCAGATGAAGTATTCCTAACCTCGCCGTTGTTTATAGTAATTGAGTAACAATAATTTTTTTCAAGACAAATGTCAACATCAAGAAATAAAGATTTTCCATTTTGTAAAGGCACACAAATCATTATTCGATTTGAATCAGCATCAGTCTCTGTTGAGAATATCAACCAAATATTTGCGATAGCGTTGACGCACACCGGATACGTCTCCAAATCAAAATAATCCTGTACACGCCATTCATTCCCGATTTGGAACCACACGGCGATTTTTTCATCGCGAATCAAGCAATGCGTCTGCTTCCGCCAAGGAAAAACCTCATAAAATTCTTTTTCAAATGATCCAAGAGCAGCATCATCTTCCCCAAGCAAATCTCCCAACTTATCACCATCCATCGAATCCCCATTGCCAGTCACATTGCGGATTTCAATCGGATCCACGCTCGACATCTTCTTCTGAGCATCGGATGAAAAAAAACCAATCGGCTCACCAAAGACAATCTTATTGCATCGCATTGCCCATGCTTTTTCCAAATAACAAGAAAGCCACTTATGCTCTGCCTCTGAAACGGATAATACTCTTTTCATGTGATCCAAAATCAAAAAATAACCCTTCACATTCCTGCCGTATTCTCAACAGCCGCATTCCGTTGACTCCAAATGTCATCCATCGTCGGAGCAGCTGCTTGGCCCGCAGCATCGCCAACATCGAAGGCAAGGCCAAACAACCCTAAAAATCCAAGAAGCCCGCCACACATCCTATTAAGCATTTGTGTCAATCTAGCCAACACTCCAAGCAATTTTTGCTTTTGAAGAAGAAGTGCGTTTCTCGTCGATTCACTTAAACATTGGTCTAATAATTTTGCTTCAATTAAGCTAATTTTATCTTCGATGGCTTTTATCATTTTCATTAAACCCTCTATACTCATTCCACCATTTTTCATAGACTTTTCAACCTCGCCACGGAGACCAAATAAATCCGAAAGATTAATCGGATTATTGCGGCAAATAAGCCCAGTCCGCACTTCTCCAGTACCTTCAAAAACGTCTATATGCGGTTTTAGCTCCGACCATGCGACCACACGCAACTCGTCCTTTAGCCGGATGCCTTGTCGGCTAAGGAAAAAGCTCTCCATGCGTTTTTCCGCCAGTTCGATCACGCGGGAGATGATGCCGTTTTCACTCCCGGGAAGCAATCCCCTTTTCTCTCGGATGACACTTCCTATGAGCCTCTTTCAAGTCGGTGATGGTCAGGGACAGATAACGCTCGGTCGTGGCAAGCGAGCGGTGGCCAAGGATTTCCTGGACATGCCGCAGGTTGGCGTTGTTCTTCAGTAAATGCGTGGCGCACGAGTGCCGCCACAGATGGCAGGTCACATGTTTTTTGACACCGGCACGCCGGGCGTACTTCTCCACGATCTCCCCCAGGGCGTTCTTGCTGATGGCCTGGCCCCGCAACGAAACAAAAAGATGCGAACTTTGTTTTTCCCGCAACAGTTCCGGACGCACTCCCTTGATATAGCTTTCAAGAAACGAACAGGCCACCCGCGACAGCGGCGC
Source organism: Verrucomicrobiia bacterium (assembly GCA_028687435.1). Taxonomy (GTDB): domain Bacteria; phylum Verrucomicrobiota; class Verrucomicrobiia; order JABWAM01; family JABWAM01; genus JAQUAF01. The sequence continues at coordinate 25,667 of JAQUAF010000069.1, forward strand.
AACCCGATCCTTGGCCCCTTTGCCGCCATTGATCCGCAAAAGTTCTTCCTCAAGGTTCACGTCCTCCGGGGTCAGGTTCATGAGTTCCAGCTTGCGGATGCCGGTGGCGTAAAGCACCTCCAAGATTGTCCGGTCACGGTAGCCCAAATGGGTGGACGTGTCGGGAGCTTCAATGATCTTGCGGGCTTCCTGGGGCGTGAGGATGTTGCGGGGCAACCGCTGCGGCTCCCTGGCAAATTCGAGATCTTCGCTGGGATCGCGGGCCAAATAACCTTCCTGTTTGAGGAAGTGAAAAAAACTTTTCACCACCGAAAGCGTCCGGTTCATCGAGGCGGCAACCCGCACGCCCCCGCGCCACGTCGGCCGATAATAGAGCCAGCGCTGAAAGTCCATGAGTGTCGTCGTGGTCACAGTCTGGATTTCCACCACGTCTTTTTCCACGAGAAACGCCGCCAGCAACCGCAGATAGGAGCGTTGTGTCCGGATGGTCCGCTCCGAAAAACTCAATAGCTCCGTGTGCTGGACATACCGCTCAAAGAGCAACGTGAGAAAGTCCGGTTCTTGGATCACGGTGGGCAGGCCGAAGTTTTTCGCCTGATCATTCATGCGCAGACGCCCTTGATGCTTTGCGGTTCAATCGCCGCCTGTTTTTCGCCTTTGACGCGGGAACGCGGATGGGAGCGGAGGAAAGTCCGTTTCACTTCCGGCGCGGCCACCCGCGTATAAATCTGCGTGGTGCCCAACGAACGATGCCCAAGCAGGCGCTGGACATAAACCAGATTGGATCCGCCCGCCACCAAATGCGTGGCGCAGGTGTGCCGCCACACATGCGGCGACACGCGCTTGCCAATGCCCGCCGCCTGGCCGTACTGGCGCACGTAAAGGGCAATGGCCTCTTTTTTCAGCGGCCCATGCGGCTCAATCGACGAAAGCCACAACGCCCGCTCGTCTTTGCGTTGCCGGGCCCACACCGCCCGCACCGCCTGCAAATATTCCCGCACATAGTCGGCGGCTTTCCGTCCCATGGGCGTCACACGGTCTTTGGCAAACTTGCCCTTGTTCACCCGCAAAAAACCGTTGCGCCAGTCCACGTCATGAATGGTCAGCCCCGCCATTTCCTCCAACCGGATGCCGGTGGAATAAAACAACTCCAATATCGCCTTGTCCCGAATGCCCCGCCGCGTCTGCGTGTCGGGCGCGTCCAACACCTTGCGGGCCTCGGCAGGCGTCAGCACATTGCGAGGCAAACGCTTTTCCAGTTTGGGCAGGATCATCCCCTCGCACGGATTAACCAGGATGGCGTCGCTTTTTTCCAGATGCTCAAAGAACCGCCTCAACGCTATCAATTTGGTATGCGCCGTGTAGGTTGTCCACGGTTGCGCCGCCAACCAAAGCTGATACTCCCGCACCGTCTCCCGATTGACTTCCCTCACGTCCGCCACGCCACGACTGATCAGAAAACGAAAAAAGGTGTCCAGTGACTGATTGCGACTGCGCAACGTGCCCGCGGAACATGAACGCACCCGCATCGCTTCCAGAAAGTTGCGGCGGGGAACTTCAAAAGATTCGGCAAAGATCATCGGCACCCCTCATTCTTTATGGGTATGCGCGAGCCATTCGCTTTTTTTCCTCTTATATGCACCTGCCAAAAAGCGGCGGGGTGGCTCCCGCAAAACCGTTTTTCAGAGGCAAAACCGTCCCCAGGAACCCCGCCGTTTCGCGGCGGCGGGGTGGCGGCTACCCCCCCGTTTTGGGCGGCTACCCCCCCGAAAACAGCGGCGGGGTTGGGTTTCCCATTGACTTTTCCATACGCCTGATGCGCTTCCTTCCGCACCTGCTCCACCGATTTCAACCCCGGCACAAAAAGCCGCCCAGCCTCCAATTCGCCGGGTTCGACCGCCAATTGATACTCAAACGCCTTGCCCGGCGCTCCACCCACCGGCAACACGTATTCCAATCGCACCAACTCCGCCAGATGCACGCGCAACCGCGTGTCGCTCCACTTGAACACCTCCCGCAACTCCCGGCGGCTGAAAGGCCGCTGATGCTCCCGCACATGCCCCGCTATCTGCCCCAACAAACGGCGGCTCGGCGAGGAAAGATCATCCAGGGATTGCCCCAACAACTGCAACGCCAGATCGTTGGCAATGGCAATGTCATCAAGGGTGGCCTCGATGTAGCTTGTCCCGAGCCCAGTCGAGGGGTCGCCAAGCTCGGGATGGTTTTTCACCGGTCGTTGCATCTGGTGCAGGAAGGTGACGGCTAAAATAAGGTGCAGGTATTTCGGATTGTCGCGGCGAATCAAGAGCCGGTCGTCTCCGTAGGTCAGCAATGGCTCGAAAGGATTCACCACATGCAGCGGCTTCAACAGCCGCTGCAAGGCATGGTGCCGCGACTGGATCGCCGCCGCCTGCGTCTTTCGCAACAGCCCATCCAGCGTGTGGCTTTGCCTCTGCGCCGCCAAAATCGCCCGTGTTTGCTCCGCCGACTCGTCCACGCTGGTCATGAAAAAACGGCTCCGCGTCTCGGCGTTGGTTTCCGGATTGGTCGTCGTCTTGAAAACCGCCGTCGGCCCGTTGACACGGTTCACCTGTGTTTCCATCTTTCCGGTCAACGGGTTCTTGATCGTGGTTTCAATCACCAGCTTTTTCGATGAAATCAAATTGCGGATCGCATAATCCGCGCCCATCGCCCCGGCTTCCTCCTCCAACGCCAAAACCTTGTGCTTGAGCGAGTCCTCCCCCTTGTAGAACAACGCCCGGTCGGAAAGCGACGTCACCTTGACCAGGTCTTCCTCCGGACAGAGAGAAAGGATCGTGTCTTGCAGATGACTCTTGCCCGCCCCGCTGCTGGAAAGGATCAACAACGCCAGCGGATCTTCCATTTTGCGCGAAGTCATCGCCAGATACCCCATGAGCGCGTTGGACTGCTCGCCCACCACCCCAAGCTTTCCCACGTCACGAAGGATTTCACGCGCCAAATCCGGACTTTTCCCTAACCGCTGCGCCTCCGCCTTGTCTCCCTCGCTCACCAGTGTTATCCGTGGCGCACTCTCCACCAGCCGCTTTTCCACATAGCTTTCCAACTGCACAATGAGCCGGTTGACATCCATTTCCACCACCTCGGGAACCTCGCGGAACAACCGCGCCGCCTCCACAATGAAAGCGCGGCGGGATCGGCTAAGGTAAAAGTCCACGCTGTCCACATGAAAGCGGCCGTCGACCATCGCTTTAATCGTGGCTTTCAATCGGGCGGGAGAAGGTTTCTCGACGGCAAACAACTCATACCGTCGCACACCGTAAACGACCGTGAAGCCTTCCGGTGTCATGGCGATTTCCGCCTCCGTCCCTGTCTCCCTGACTACGGCGGACAAGTCCTCCTTTGGGTTCGCGGCTTTGACCAGCATTTCAAAGTCAGCGGCAGAACGGCCAAGGAAAAACTCCGCCGCGTCTTTCACTCCATCCGGCCAAGCCATGACATGGACGGCCTTGACCAAGGCGGACAGTTTTTCCTTTAACCGTTCCGTTGCCGCCTGCCCAGGCTCGTCATTATCCAGACAAAGAAAAACCTCCGTCGCGCCATTGTCCTGCAACAGCCGTTCATGATCCGGCGTAAAACCTTCCGTCCCGTACAGCGCTATCACATTCTTAAAACCCGCCTGCCATAATGCCATGCCGTCAAGGATTGCCTCGGTCACAAACAAGCTTTGATTGGTCTTGGCGCACGCCCCGTTCCACACCCCCCGATGCTCGCCCTTCAAATAGAGATGGCGCGGGTTTTCATCATTGATCCGCCTTCCATAAAGGCCAACGACATTGCCCGCCGTGTCGAAGATGGGAACCACCACCCGGCCAAGAAAAGATTCCCGCCCATGTTGGTTCAGGATGCCGATGGCCTTCAACTGCTCGACGATTTCCCCGCCGCCCGGCAAAGCTTTGTTCAACGTGCCATTGCAGTAGCCCACCTGGAAAACTTCCAACATCGTCGGATCATCCAGCTTGCGCTGCTTCAGATAGTCAAAGCCGTCACGATCTTGCAAAAGCGTCTTGGCGTAAAACGCCACCACGCGCTTGAGCAACACGGCGCGGGCGCTCTCCGTCATCGCCGCCGCCCTTTCATTCACCCCGGATGCCTCGGCCCGCCTCACCGCCCCGCCACTATGACGGCACAACCAGTCAAGCGCCTCCTGTTTGGTCAACCCGTCCTTGCGCATCACAAAATCAATGACGCTGCCGCCCGCACCGCAGCCAAAACAGTGAAAGAGATTCTTGGACGGCGTAACGTGAAAACTTGGCTCTTTTTCCTCGTGGAATGGACAGCATCCAACAAAATCCGCCCCCCGTTTGACCAGCTTCACACCCCGCGCCTGCACCACCGCCACCAAGTCGGTGGACTTTTTCAGCGCGGCCAGATCCGGAAAAGAGTTGGTTTTCATCGGGAACAAGGTTTGCGGCGCTCCGTCACCCGGGTAAGCCGAATGAGACGCGCCCGTTTTTTCCAAAACAGTTGTTTCAGATACCCGTCAAAAGCCACCCCCTCGCAAACTTTTTCCACAGCTGTAATTTTCCACATTGGCATCATAGCTGTGCCGCAGGATTTTTCCGAAGTGCTGTCATAGACTCGATTCGAAGTGCGGCCTTAATTTGGAAAACGCAGAGCCGTCTTCCGTGCCGCAGCTTGAC
>JAQUAF010000070.1 GCA_028687435.1 Verrucomicrobiia bacterium
GCTCCCACCGTATCCCGCCTCTCCCTCGAAAATGCAGCTTGTACCTCCTATCCGTGAATGTTTGAGTATCGCCGTAACATGACAATATAGTGAATCAATGGTCGATTCATTATTTCTTCAAAGGTTAAGGTATATTCATTCTCTTCAGACGGAACTGCAAAAGAAGTTTCCTCGGTTGGATATCCGCGTTTATGATGCCGAACTGACTCCGGCGGAGCGTAATGAAAATCATCTCGCCTTTTTGCACAACAAAGCGCAGGTGATGATTGCCACCAAAGCTTACGGCATGGGAATCGACAAACCGGATATCTGGGGCGTATTGTTTAACAATCTTCCAGGCTCCCTAGAGGAATTCGTCCAAGGGTTCGGACGCATCTGCCGGAGAACGGAGCTGCTGGAAAAGTATTGTTCCCAGGGAGTTCACCAGGCGGTTCTTGCCGAGGTGACGTTTCGCCCCGAAGATGTCGATAACACCCGGCAGTGGTTTATTGACCGCCCTTTTGAGAAAACGCTGGACTTCAATCGAAAAATGATTGACTCACTCTGCCGGACAAGGAATAATGAGTTTGAAGTCTCCATGAGGGATGAAAGTGATGATTTTAAGGACGCGTGGATCGGATTGAGTTTTTTGAAAAGCAATGGCTATATCGGAGATTTTCGATTTGACTGGGATAATAACAGCTTCAAATTGGATGGAATCAAATTCGATTTGCGGAACCGCAACACGGTGATTCAAGAATTTGAAAGAGAGCAGGAGCAACTCAAGCAACGCAAGATAAACGCTCTGGGATCGATGCGGGATTTCTGCAACTCCAATCAATTCTGTCGAAACCAATTCCTGCAGATTTATTTCGGCGAAACCGAAAAACCGGAAAGTTGTTATCTGTGCGACAATTGTTCGGGGCAGGATATGGACAAGCATCATGCTTACATCCACAATGTCCAGGCAGAGATGGCTTCTCTGCGAAAAGTCCTCTATCGTCAGGGAATCTTTATTGGAAGCGAAGAAGAGTTTCAAAAAGAATTCGACCGCATTCTCGCCTTTGACAACGAGAAATTTTCCGCCCACCTGGGCAATCTTGAGCGCAATCACAATGAAAGCGGCTTATCCGCTTCGGATTATCTCCTGATGCGGTCACTTCTGGAATTGCATCGCAAATACAGCGGCAAGATCAAGTTGCGGTGGAACGAAATTCCAGAACTGCTGACAGAATGGGAACGGCTGCAAACCATTGCCGGAAAATTCCCGACTCTAGACGGCTGCGAACGCGCACGGCAAAGAATTATAGAATGGGGTAAGCGTCTAGACTCATTCCCGATGAAACTTGACGACGATCTTGAACGACTTGAAACGTTCTTCCGGAAAGTGGCTGACTATCCCAAATCCCCCTATCAACCGTTTTCCTCATCCGGTGCACGGGAGGATTTCGCACCGATCTGGGAATTGCATTCCGAAGCTGAGTATTTTAATGAAAAATTCGGTTCTCATAGGGAATTGAAAATCTTTATGACGCTGTTCGGCGCAACACCGGAAAAGCCGCTCAGCGCAGAAGAAATTGATCAGTTGCCGCTTCAGAAGCTTCACCCGGATCAAGGATGGATCGAGTGGAGCAACGCATTGCAGGTAACATGGCAACTCCGTACCCAAAGCGACTCGTTCAAAAGCAAACCCGAAAAGAGTCTGCGAAAGATTGCCGATTGCTTTACCTTGTTCGATAAATTACCGAAAAAAATTGCCGCCGTTGTACAGAAAAGCATAGGCATGGACGAGGAACTTCCCGAAGAAATCATTTTGTTTCTGACTGGCGGCGATGCCATGCGGCAATTGCTTCACGAAATATTGAACTCTCCGGAAAATATTTCCGTCGAATTGCCGTTGTTGCAAAAATGTCCTATCGTCCGGGAATATCTGATGCAGCAAAAAATAAGTGCGCGCAATGCTTTCATGCAGAAAACCGTTACCGCCATCAAGGATAAAACGCTTACCGCTGCGGCTCTCACACAAATTTGCGGGAAAAGTTTGAATTACGAAGATTCTTACGGATTCCGGCCTCGGGGGACAGAGATACCTGATTTAAAATCCGTGATCAATTTTACAATATTGAACAGGAACTTGAAAGCGGGAGCTGATAATTCCGTCACTCGACTGCTCGAAGAATGGCTTCATGACCTTTGCTGTCGCCCGGAATCCGGCTGGCTTCTGCCACTTTACCGAAAATGTGCGACACTGAAAATATTGCAGGAAATATTACATGATATTTCTGCTTCTCTTGACCTTGCGCAATATTACAACAATGCCGACGATGATGCGTTGTTGAGCTTAAAAGATTTGCTGGTTGAAGAATACCCCGCTCTTCTTAATCTTTTTGCGGAAGAGATTTCCGAACTCGCCGGAAGTGTTCCATCCTTCACCTCCAAAGCGGAGAAAAATGCAATAAAAGTAGTGAATAGCCTGAGTGATCTTGATCGACTGTTTGATTCCAAGTGATAATGCGATACTTGCCCCCAGAGGTATATCGTGAGATTTGCCTTCTTTGAGTTCTCTTTTGCTGCCGTTCAAAATCTTGCGGATTTCGATGTCTCAGTGCTGTACAAAGTCAACCCATGGTGATATATTGTACCTTGCCTTGCCGCGCGTCTGCGGTCTTGAAATATACCAGCATCCGTTTTTGCCGGAAGGAGCTTTACAAATATGGACAACAAACATTTCATGAAAAATGCTTGTGATACCGCAGATTACGACAACTTGCAAATTACTCGGTTTGAGCTGGGTGGATTTTATGCCTGTGAAAACGGAGATGGCTATCATTGCGAGAAAATTGATCGCGGAAAAAATATTATTTCCTTTTCGGCGGATTCTTCCATTCAGGGATATGTGTTTGATTGCATTCTCAGGGCAAATGATGAAACCGAATATTCCTGCAGAAAATCAGAGGAAGATTTGCCTTTCGAGCAACTTTCCAATATGGTAAGAGCCAATAACTTGTTTTAAGTTAATATTTTTCATGAGCTTGTTTTCCGAAGCCTCCGATGGCATATTATACATTTGCCACGGAGGGCTTATGAAGCAGACGGACACATTGAAACGGCTGAATGCCGTTATGAAAGATATAAACGGCGACAATACGCAGATTTTGAGAACAATGCAGGATCAGATCGATTATCTGCAGGAGAAGGTCGGCATTCTTGAAGAAATCATAGAAGTCGAGACCGGCAAGGAGCGGCCGGAATATTCCGACGAACAGAAAAAACGATTGGCGTATCGCGGGCGGAAACTGAACGATAATGTCGATGCCATTCACAAATATTGCCATGACAGACGAAATACCATATATCAATGATTATACAGTAACTCGATTAAGCTCATTTCTATTGAGACTGTACACAGTGCCAACAAACCATAGGTGGTTTGCAATTTAAAAAACCGAGTCCACAGAAAGAGCATTGATTGCCAGATATTTATATCACACGGAGAAAAGGAGCAGAGGACGTATTATCTCCGTTTTTTAGTTGTTTTCGGCATTTTCGGTCCAAAATTTTAGCGGCTCAAAACTGGCAAACAGGCCTTGCGCCGGAATACGTCCAGGCTCCACCAGCCTTCGCTCGCCGACTGGCGTCTGGCGGGCTGCGGCTTGGCACGCCATCGCCAGGCGGCGAGCGGAGGCTGCCGCGCCGAAGTCCTGCGGACGAAGGCGGGCGTCCCGCCTGCTGATCATGGTCATTTTTGCCTTCGCCGGAGCGTTTCGGCGAGGAGACAGTCGTGGCTGCGGCCAATCCCTTGCATTTGCGCATAATTTGTGGAAGGTTGGCCCATGTCTGAGATGAGACAGGATTTATCAGGCGCGGCGAACGGGTCGTGTGTTCTGGCCTTGGATTCCGGGGGGACCAAGAGCGAGGCGCTTTTGCTTGGATGCGACGGGCGGGTGTTGGCGCACGACAGTTATTCGGTTCCGGGTGTCAGCGGACGGAGTCCGGAGGCGATGTTGAGGGCGATTGAAAAGGTCCTCGCAAAATATCCGGGGGACATCGATACGCTGCACCTGGCTTGCGTGGGCTCGGTGTTGCCCCTCGGGTTTTGCCTGAACCGGATCATCCGGAAGATCGAACTCTCGGTTTTCGACGAGGTGAAGGGGCCGTTGACGCTGGTCGGGCAGGATCATGGAATGGTGGTGCTGGCCGGGACAGGCTCGTTTGTTTATGCGCGGACAAAGGACAACCGGACGCTCCGTTTGGACGGCATGGGGCCGTCCCTCGGCGATTTCGGGAGCGCTTTTCATATCGGTTCCCTGGCCATCCGGGCCGCGACAAAATCCACCTGGCATCCGGAGGGCAAAACCAGTCTGGAACAGTCAATCCCCAGGGCGTTCGGGGTGGATTCGATCGAGTCCATGATCGAATTGGTGGAACGGCGTCCGGACCGGTCGCAGATCGCGGCGGCCGCGGCGGTGGTGGACGCGGACGCGAAGGCGGGGGATGCCGTGGCCCGGGCAATTCTGGAGGAGGCGGCCCGCTGCATCAGCGAGACGATCCAGGATGTGGTGAAGACCTTGGGGATCGCGCATGAGGATTATGTGATGGTGGGAACCGGGAGCGTGGTGACTCATTCGAAAATTTATTGGGAGCATCTCTGCGGCCTGGTGCGCGCTTTTGCGCCAAACCTCCGGCCCCAGGTGTGCTCGCTGCCGCCGGTGATGGGGCTGGCCCTCGCGGTGTTGCTGGAATTGAATGCCGGCGATCCGGCGGCTCTGAGAAAAAGATTTTTCGATTCGATGGCTGGAGGAAAGAAAATTCAAAATTGAAAATTGAAAAACCGAATTTCGCAACGAGGATTGCCTTGTCATCACCATGCAAAATAGAAAGAAATGAATTATGATCAGCATTGAATATCTCAAAGCCATCCGTGGCATTTTGGATCATTTGGAAAAAACCCAGCTTCCCGCGATCGAACGGGCCGCGGACCTGGCTGCGGCGGCGCTGACGCGCGGCGGAACGATTTATTGTTCGGAAATCGGCCATGGCATCCAGGGCGATTTCATCGGGCGGGCGGGCGGTTTGATGGCCGTGGAGCCGTTCAAATTCAACCTGGCCATGGAACAGAAGATTCCCGAGACGCCCGTTCCCGAAGGTCGGCGCGGCGACGCCGGGGCCGGTTTGTTCGACAGGGAAATCGAGACGGTCCGGCTGGCGGTCAACGCGGGCAATTTGCGCGCGGGCGACGTGATGGTGACGGCTTCCGTTTCCGGCCGCAACAAGGGGCCGGTGGAACTGACGCTGGCCTGCCAGAAGAAGGGGCTCAAGGTGATTGCCTTCACCTCCATGGAGTACACGCGGCATGTCCAGGCGCTTCATCCGTCGGGCAAAAAATTGTGCGATGTGGCGGATGTGGTGATCGACAATGGCGCGCCGTACGGGGATGCCGCGGTGGAAATCCCGGGGTTTCCCTTGAAACTGATGCCGGTCTCGGGCGTGGCGATGGATGTGGCGGGCTGGATGATCTGGGGGCGGCTGATGGAAAAAATGGCCGCCGCCGGCACTCCGCCCAGCGTGTGGATGAGCGTCAACCGGAAGGAAGGACCGGATTTCAACAATCAAATGAAAGCCGCTTTTGAAAAGCGGGGATACTGAATCAGGTTGTTTAGGCTGAAGGCTGCTAGACTGTTAGACATTAGAGCGGTTTACTTAAAAACTGCAGCCGCTTTCCACTCATGACGCCAAGGAGTACAAACAATTTTTAGCCACAAAAGGCGCAAAAGGGCGCAAAATAAAATGGTTGCCAAGTCCGGGTTAATTATTTGTGAATTTTGTGCCTTTTTGCGGCAAACCTTCACGACAACAATTGTTTGTTTTTTCAAAAAAGAGTCGAAGTGATGCCGATTCTATCTCAACCTGACAGTCTAACAGCCTGCAGCCTAAACAACCTGCCCAAAAACCATGTCCGCTGAAAAATATTTCTCCAAGGCGATCGAAACATTGAGTCAACTGGCCAGGACGCAGAAAAATGCGTTGGACGCCGCAGCCGGGATGATGGTGGAGGCCATCGTTTCGGAGCGCAGCCTTTATTCGTTCGGGGCATCGCATTCGTTCATCCTGACCGAGGAGATGGTTTACCGGACGGGGGGATTGATGTTGATGAATCCCATTTATCCCCACGGAATGAACCTTTTCATCCGTCCGATCACGGTCACATCGAGGCTGGAGCGCGTGCCGGGGTTGGGACGGGAATTGCTCCTGTCGGTTCCCATCAGGGAAAACGACGTGCTGCTGATCGCCTCGGTTTCGGGCCGCAACGCCGTGGTGATCGACATGGCGCTCCAGGCCCGGGAGATGAGGGTGAAAACCATCGGCATCACCTCCTCCGCGTATTCCGGCGGGGTGGCCAGCCGCCATCCTTCCGGGAAAAAACTGTCCGAACTTTGCGATTTGGTGATCGACAATGGCGCGCCATACGGGGATGCGGCGGTGGAGATCCCCGGATTTGCCCAAAAAGTGGGGCCGCTTTCGTCGGTGACAGGTTGCGCGCTGGTCAACGCGCTGACAGCCGAGGTGGTTGACCGGCTGGTCAGGAAGGGAATCCAACCGCCGGTTTTCATGAGCGCCAATCTGGATGGCGGGGATGAATACAACCAGCGTCTGCTGGAAGCCAACCGGCGCCGGATCCACTATTTGGGATGAAGGGGAGGATGGACTGAAGGCTGAGGGCGAACGAAGAGCTGATCAAAAATATTGAGCCACCATTGACAAATCTGTTTTGTGTGTTAATGTTTCACTAACAGTGCAAACAGAAGAGCCAATCGATCAATTGAGAGTAGAAAAGTTGAGTCCCACACGGCAAATTCAACGGTTTATTCGCCAATTGATTATTGATGAGAAGTTGGTTCCCGGCCAGAAATTGCCGTCAGTGCGGGAATTGGCCATGAGGTGGGGCACTCATCCTCCCACCGTTTACAGCGCGTTGCAGGCTTCGGTGAGGGAAGGTCATCTGGAGTGTCATACCCGGCGGGGATTTTATGTTGCTGAACAGGGGATACCGCTTCGGGATGTTGGAATTTATTATTCGGATGAAGCGTGGCTTGGTCGGGAAGTGGTTTATCCCGGCGTCTATTACCGTGTGTTGAAGGAGGAGTTGGATCGCCGAAACTTGAGGGTTCAATTATGGATAGATCCGCGTTCAAAGGATGAACGCCGCCATCCGTGGCCCCGTTTGGTTGATGCCTGTCGAAATCGTGAGGTTCAGGCGGTCATTTCGCGCGGTGGAACACGGAATGAATTTGACTGGCTGTCCAAATTACCGGTTCCCGTGGCGCTTGAAACCCTGGAGTGGTTTTCCAATGGCGTTGCCTACGACATGGAGGATTTTATCCGGCGCGGATTGAAAGCGCTGGCGGCCCAGGGATGCCGATCCGTGGGATTGATCACCTTGGCGACGTTGAATGAGGAAAACGATTCGGACAGGCGCCGCGAGAGGGCGGGTTTTCCCAGGTTGTTTTTGGAGATGGCATGCGCGGCGGGGTTCACCGCGCAGGAGGAGTGGTGTCAAGCGATGGCGAAGGATGGGGAGGATGAAAAATCCCTGTGTTGGCATGAAAATTTCGGCAGGGATCGTTTCCTTGCGATTTGGAACAATCCGCAACGACCCGCGGGATTGATGGTGTATCCCAGTTCCATTGTGCCGGGAGTGCTGCGGGCGATAACCGAGACGCAAGTGTCCGTGCCCGCCAATCTGAAGCTGGCGTTTCATCGAAGCCAGGAAGTGGACATGGAAAGCCCGTTTCCCATCACATGGCTGTTTACTTCGGATCATGAAAAGTCCGGGGCGTTGATCGATCAAATTCAACGTCAGCAGAGAGGGGACCCGCCTCGGCGGATATTGGTGCCGTTTTTTGAAGGGAAGGCAGCCGGCAGAGCGGGAGAGAATTTCCATTATTTGGAAAAAGGGATTGTAAAATTGAGTGAACTGGGATGTAAAAATGAAATAAATGAAAAACTGCGGCCCAAACGTTTTTTGACTTCGAAGGATGGATGGGCTTTTACGTTGACAGAATTGTTGGTTGTTTTATGCGTAATCTTCATGCTGGCGGCATTTCTGCTTCCGGCTTTGAAAAGAGCGCGGGGCATGGCCAGGCAGATTCAGTGCTTGAATAATCTTAAGCAGCTAAGCATTTCCTGTCTGGAATATGCGCAGGACAATGATGACAATCTTCCTCCGTGGCGAAGCAGCACTTCCTCGCCGAGGCCAACCTGGTCGATGCTTGTTGCGCCATATGTCAAGACTCCGTTGGAACCGTGGCTTGGCGCAAACAGCATTTTTGCGTGTCCGTCTGATGTTTCAGGCGTTGCCGCGTGGATTAAGACCAATAATCATTTTGGAAAATTAAGCTATGCGGCCAATTTGGAATTAATGGACAACTGTTCCAGCGATTCAAATGCGGACGGTCGAACGGGGTCGGTCAAAATAGCAACAGCCCAAAATGCGTCGGCGACGATTCTGTTTGCAGAGAATCATAATGTTGATTGAAAAAGAATGAGACTGAACCGATATTTGTGTTTCAAGAGATCTGGGGAACCGCCGGATTCCCGTCCATGGATAACGATGTCTGGGCGCTGGATCGTTCCGATGGTTTGGAATGAATGATGGGGAGCGCGCGGCATTAAAGGTTTTCAAATTTTCAGGAAACAAAAAGGATATTTCATGTTTATTCAACAGACAGGGACCATTGGCGTTTGGTTGGCGGGATTGCTCTTGATCGGGACAGTGGATGGAGGGGAAACAAAGATCAATTTGATTGAAGTCCGTTCCGAAACGAACATGATCCGGGATGTTGTTCTTCCCAAGGATAAAACGCAGTTGAAAATCATTGTAAAAAACACGGGTGACGCGACCTGTTTGTGGATATTAGCGCGAGGAGTGGACAAAAGGGATATTGAGCATGGGGCGTGTTCCATAAAGATCGAGTTGAACGGCATGGTTCTGGACGAAGATCGTTCCATATTGCAGGGATGTACCTACCGCATGCCTGTGCATCCATGCCAATGGCGCCGGGATTTGCGCAAGTATAAGGCAGACAAACAGGCTTGGTCATTCAAGTTCGATGTTGATTTCATCATGAACAACCAATGCCGCAGTCGTTCCGGGGAATGGGAGGTGTATACGACAACAGATTACAACCATTGGTATGTGTTCGATGTGAAAGATATTATCAAAAAAGGCGTGAATGAAATTATTTTGACTGAAGATATCTATTATGGATTGTTTAAAATACATAATTACAACGGTTTTTTCGTTGGTGAAGCCTGTTTGTGTTCCATGGACGAGGCTGGCGGCATGGCGGAACAATACAAATGCAACCAGACGGCGATTGATCCCGATTCGATCAACATGGAAAAGGCGTTAAAAGAGAAATATAAAATGGAGATGCCACGGGACAGGCCGCTGACGTTTTCCATTCAAAGTGGACATATTGCCAGGCGTGACAAGCCTTTTTTTATGACTTATCTGAATTCGTTTTCAGAATTGACAGGGCGTGGAAGCGTCTTGGACATTTATGCCTATTATTCCCTGATCAATGTGACCATGGCGGGAAATGCGGGATATGCAACTCGTGAATTGATGAACCTGCCGATTTATTTGAAGGATGGATGGGACAAGCGCCAGATTGAACCGTGGGAAATTGGAGGTTTGCTGGCCAATACCCGGTTGGCTTGTGAACGGGGGATATTGGCAATGCCTTATGTGTTGGACAACCAAGGAGGGCTGCCCTATTTGGAGGATCATTTTCCAGAAACGCTGGCGCATTTTCGGGATGGCAAGCTGGCCTTGGGCGGTTTTAATGGCGATGTTTATCCCGATTATGCGCAACCATTGTATAAAACTTTTTCCAGGCAATTTTTTACGGTATTGGGACGCGTTTTTCGGGAGAATCCTGGAATTTTAGGTTACAGCGCATGGGAGGAGCCGGGGTGGCGGGTGAAGCAGTCCAAAGGGATGTTGATTCCCCAGGGGGATGGAGATCTGACTATATACCGGAATTATTTGAAGGGTAAATATCAGTCCATTGAGCGGTTGAACAGTGAATGGGGAGCCCAATACAAGGATTTTTCAAGTATTATTTTTCCCGAATGGAAAGAGCAGTCTGGAAATTTTGTCAATTTCCAACAGTGGCGGAGTGGCGAGGCATTGGATTGGGCGCGGCAGGTTTATGAAACGCTAAAGCGTGAGGATCCCAGCCGCCTGGTGATGGGACAGAAGACCTATGGAGATGTGGGAAGTTCTTCAACTTATTGGACGCATGCCAACGATAACTGGATGCTGACCCAATATACGGATATTTCGCGGGAATATAGCGCCCATGTCTCCATGGCTAGTTTAGGGAGGGCTTGTTGCCGGGAGTTTGGCAAGGTTATGGAGGCGGATATTTCCTTGGGGCAGGATGCCTATCGGATAAGGGAGAAAGCAAAGCCGTGGCATTGGCGAGCCGATGAAAAGGGCCTGAATGTTTATCCTTGGTTGATGGAAATGGTGTTTAACGGGAATAGGGCCATCCATTGGGAGATCTACGATCCGCACTACGGGTCAGATTTTCGCTTTTTGCATTATAATGGGCGTTTGAAAAAAGCGAAGGGAAAACTCATGCATGGAAAAAAACTGCGATTTGAGGATGGCGGTTCCGCCGATGTCATCATTCCGGAAAAAACCTTAAAAGTTTCCAGGTTTCATCAATGGATGATCCGCAATTCCTCGTTGGTTTTGCCGGCAAAGGAGATTCGGTCGCAGGTTGCGGTTCTGGTTTCAACCAGTTCCAGGATGATTGGTTATGATCCGGAAAATAAACTTTCAAAAACTCCCAGGGTGGGGGTCACATGGGTGGATAATGCCGGTGAGGATTTTTATGTTTTGGGAGATCTTTTTGATCATTTGCATCTGAAATTCGATTGTGTGGAGGAAAGGTTGATTGATCACATTTTCAAATACAAAGCTCTGATTGTCGGATATCAAGCCAATGTGGGCAATCCGGCGGTTGCTAATAAAATCAAGGAATATGTGAAAAAAGGCGGAACGGTCATTTTTTATCCCGAGGCTATGTCGATGAGGGATGTTGACTTCGCATTTGAGCGGGAATCGCCGGGGTTTGGTTTGAGCGAATTGTGCTGCGCAAGCATCGAAAATCGAAAAATCATTGAGAGAAAAGGTTTGAAGATTGCGGATTCGCGTTTTACGCCGGAGTTCAAGGAAGGGGAGACGGTGATGGAGGGCAGACATTATGGCGCAACCTTGAAGCCGAAAAACGGAGGAGTGGTTTTATTGACTGGCGAGGATGGTTCCCCCGCATTGGTTGCCGATCCGTCCGGCCGATGTTATTATTTTGGAGGATATTTGGGGCTGACCTATTTTCAGAGTCATCCAAGTCACGAGCGGTTTGCCCGGTTGGTGGAAGGGATTCTGACAAGGGCGGGGGTTGAAAAACCTGTTGAAGTGGAACTTAAGGGCGAGGCAGATCGGCGCATGGTGTCGCCCGGCTTGATGGAGGGCAAGGGATATTGGCTGGTTGGGTTGAACAATTTGAGCGGGGAGGAACAAAAGGCAAGGTTGCGGATCAAGGGGCTACCGAAAGGAAAATATGAAGTCGTGGACATCAGCGGTGAGAGGCCCTTGATTGTGAAAGGGGAGGATGGAAATTTCCATCTGAAACCCAACTTTGAGGAAGCCCAGCCGAAGTATGTTGATGGAGTGAAAGGAACTGCAGATTTTGCAAAGGAAGGATTTGATGTTGTGGTGCCGGGATGCTATGGCAAGGTGTGGTTGATTCGTCCGGCGGATAGCGAGACCTGGGTAAATGCCACCGAGGATGCGCTGAGGTCTTATGCAAAATTTGGCTTGTCGGTCAAGATTGTGATTGGCGCCGGGTGTGGGGTGGAAGAACGGCTATTGGCGGAAAAAATCAGCCGGATTTTGGCTGCCAAAGGAATAAAGGCAATGCTGGTTGCGGATCAGGAGATCAAAATCAAGACAATCCAAGGACGGCTGGTTGAGGAAGGATATGAATTGGAAAAGTATCAACATCAGGTGGTGGATGATGCGGCCAATTTGATCCTCATTGGCAATGCGGAGGCGAACCGAATTGTTAAGCATTTGCAAACCGCCGGGCATTATGTGTACTGTAAGGTGCCTGAGATGGTGACTGCCGGCCATCCGGGAAGGGGGCGTGGAATTGTGCAGATCGCGGAGAGCGTCAATACGATGGCGTATGACGCAACCGGTTTCGCGAGGGATGCGGTGATCCTTGCCGGGAGCGACAGCTCGGGAACCATTAAAGCGATTAAAAAATTTGTTGGGATAATGGAAAACCATGATTAGAATGGAACCAAGATGGTGCATGCGTTTGCCGTACAACGACTGCCGGGAGAGATATGCCTTTACTCTCATTGAGCTGATTGTTGTTTGCGGACTGTTTTGTCTGCTGCTGGCCCTGCTGATGCCAAGTCTCAAAATTGTGCGCGAAAGAGGCAAGCAGATCCAGTGCATGAGCAATTTGAGGCAGTGTCATCTGGCGACCATGCAGTATGTTGGGGACAACGATGATATTCTGCCGATAAACCATAATAACCCGTCAACTGAGCCCCCTGTGGTTCCGTGGAGCGTTGTGCTTGTTAATAAGACGTATCTTAAAGGGAACGTGCATGGTTGTCCATCGATGAAAATCGCTTCCGCTTGGCGGGGATATGCAAGTTATATTAGATATTCTTATTATCCCTATTCATCAGAGCCCGAACGATGGGGAGGCGGTTGGAATTGTTCGAATATTCCATTTTTAATGGATTCCTATGACTCAAGCAGCGGTTTGCAAATATGGTCAGGTTTTTCCCTCAGCGCCACGTCTTGCATTCACTGCAGGCATAATAAATTGGCCAATGTCTGTTTCTTGGATGGTCATATCGGGGCGATGGCTAAAGGCGATTTTTTTGAGGGGCCATATAATACGCGACGGTGGGGCCATTTTGATCCGCTTTACATACTTGAAAGGTAGGAGATGAGCGTTAGCCGTCAGGGTGTGAATTTGTGATGGCAAACGCGATTTGAGGGTTCTATCAAGATCATGCCCGTCCGGTTATAAGTCGAACAACAAGAGCTGGTTATGATTTTTGATGGATTCATAGTTGGAGTGACCTTCTGTAAGGAGTTGATGGAGAGGAACTTTCTCGAAAAGGCTGACGCTCAAAACCTGCAAAATGATAAAGGGCTCCATGTTGTTCTTCACGATGTCAATCCGGACCCGTTGAGAGTTATTGCCCCGCTTTGTGAAAAAATTTCGTCAGATGTGAATGCAGGGCTCAAGATTGAGGCCACAACGGACTTGGATTCCGCACTCAAAGGCGCTGATTTCGTCGGCTTGACCATCAGTACGGGGGGGCAGGAGGCCGATCGGATGGACAAGGAGATCCCTCTGCGATATCAGATTTTCCAGACAGTGGCGGATACGGTTGGGCCTGGCGGATGGAGCCGCGCGTTGCGCAATATTCCGGTGGTGGTGAATATTATTCGAAAGGTTGAGGCCATTGCTCCCAATGCGTGGTTTATGAATTATTCCAATCCGATGACCGTGCTGACTCGAGTATTGAATCGGGTTAGCCAAGTGCGGTCGATCGGCATCTGTCATGAATTGCAAGGATTGCTTCTTCACTTGGCCTATTTTTTTGGTGTGGATTGGCAAAAGGCTTTTTCAGTTCGTATGGCAGGTATCAACCATTTGATTTGGATTTTAAAGCTGACTCTTAATGGAAAGGATGGATTGGAACTTCTCAAGGAGTACGCAAAAGATCCCGAACATTTTCAAAAGCCGGGAACGTTGGGCATGCCGGAAGAATTGGTTCATAGCGGAGGCGCCGCCCCCAGCCAAAAGGTGAAATTCGATTTATTGGCGCGGACCGGCTATTTGCCCGCAGCCGGGGATTCTCATATTGCCGAATTTCTGCCTTTTTACCTCAATCCGCTTTCCGAGGCGAAACGATGGGGATTTGATCCTGACGGAAAGGCGCATACCTTTGCCCGCATGGAGGGGAGGGTTCTTGTTCGGCGCAAATGCGAGGATATGGTGGAGGGCAATCTCCCCTTGTATCTGCGTCATTCCCACGAGCATGCGGATAAAACCATTGCGGCATTGGAGGGGAGCGGGGAGCCATTGATAACGCCGCTCAACCTTCCCAATTGCGGTCAAATCGACAATTTGCCGCGTGGTGTTGTTGTTGAAACGCTGGCATGCCTGTCCGGCGACGACATTCAGCCTCTGGCGGTTGGATCCGTGCCCGAAGCTGTTCTTCACTCTCTCATGCAACATATACCCAATCAGGAAATGATTGTTGAAGCTGGTCTCACAGGCAATCGCGAACTGGCCATCATGGCGTTGGCCAATGATCCCGCTGTGCCCAATCCTGATATTGCCCGAAAAATGGGGGAGGATTTTTTTGAAAACTTTCGGCTATTTTTGCCTCAATTTAACGGTAAATGGTCGCTTTAAACGCGGATGAGTGATTGGAAGAACGATTTTTTTGTGTTTTCAAGACAGGCAACCAGGATGGTTATATGAAAAAAGACTATGACATGGTGGTTATTGGAGCGGGGATTGCCGGCGTTTGCGCCGCGCTGGCTGCGGCGCGGCGGGGGTTGAAGGTTGCGCTGGTGGAAAAACAGGAGTTTTTGGGAGGGAATGCCTCGGCGGATCTCATGGTCAAGCCGGAGGGAGCCATGGCCATGGGACATAATCGTTTTGCCGATGAAAGCGGATTGGCGGGGGAAATCCGGAGCGAATGGTACCGGCACAGGATTTGGAATTGCCGGGTTCTGTCCCAGATTTTATGGCAACTGGTGACGTCCGAAAAAAACGTGGATGTTTATCTTCATCACGTGGCAACCCAGCCGGTCATGGGGGATGAATTTAACATTTCGGCTGTGGATGTTCAGCACCTCATCTCCAAGGAGGAGGTCCGTCTGGCCGCGCCGCTTTTCGCGGATTGCAGCGGCGATGGTCATGTGGCTTTTCGCGCGGGAGCTGAATATCGGATGGGGCGTGAGGCGCGGGCGGAGTTTGGAGAATCTCTCGCGCCGGAGAAGCCGGATGGCGGCATCATGGGAGCCACCTTGATGTATGGCCTTCGCGACATGCCTTTTGATGTGCCTTTTGCATCTCCGAAAGAGGCTCGTCGATTCGATGAATATCCCTTCCTTGACCGTGAGCATCACAACGACATGCCCGGTTCTCCCTGGTGGCTGGAATATGCCACGGTTGAAAATGTGTTTGATGACCAGGCGCTCATGACTGCTCTCTACCGGATCTGGTTTGGTTATTTCGACCATCTCAAGAAGGAACATCCCGATTTTTATGCGCGCCGTTTTGTGGAACATCTGCCGAAATATCCCGCCCGCCGGGAATCGCGCCGTTTTGTCGGAGACTGCCTTCTTACCCAAAACGATATTGAACAGGGAACGGATTTTTCCGACAAGGTTTGCCACGGGGGATGGCCCATCGATATTCATGCGGCAGGCGGCATTACATCAAAAGATCGTCCGGCGATTCAAAAGTTTGTCAATCCTTACAGCATTCCATATCGGTGTTTGCATTCGAAAAACATAGCCAATCTGTTTTTTGCGGGACGGGATGTGAGTGTCACGCATTGCGCGCTTGGATCAACCCGTGTGGAATGGACTTGCGGGGTGATGGGAGAGGTTGTGGGTACGGCGGCTGCGTTGTGCCGTCGTTATGGTTGCCGTCCGCGGGATATTCACCCGGCGCATATTTCAGAATTGCAACAGGAACTTCTCAAAAACGATTGCTACATCCCCGGCTTGCGAAATTGCGATCCTGAGGATAAGGCCCTCCGGGCAAATGTTTTGGCCACCAGTCAAATGCCCCTGCGGATTACGGATGCAAACCGTGTGGACCGAGTGATGATGGGCGAGAAGGCGGCCCAGACGATACCGTTGTCGGGTTCTGTATTGGATCAACTGATTTTGATGATGGCAAATTCGTCAGCGAAATCGACGCGGGTCACGGTGCGGTTGTTCGTTTGCGGGGATTCCTTGAACACCCTGTTTCACATGGAACGGATTCTTGCCGAGGCTTGGGTGGATTTGGACGCCGGCTTCAAGGGGTGGGCTTCATTTCCTCTTCACGCTGAAGGATTGGATCCCAGACGAGTCCATGGATGGTTCCTCACGGCGACACATCCCGTGGAAATTGGCGTTTCCGAACGGGAAGTGCCGGGATGCCTGCGCGGGCGCGGGAGCAATCAAGACGAGACCATTGGCAAATATACCGGGTACGCCGAGCCCGCCCAAGCTTTATGGCATGAGGATATTGGAACGTATTGTTTCCGGACCGATCCGATTCAATATCCTTTTTCACCTCAAAACGTAGTCAATGGCATTGCCCGTCCCGAAATCCATCCCAACGTGTGGATTTCCGATCCGGCTCTTGAATTTCCGCATGACTTGGAGTTGGGCTGGGAAAAGGCCGAAAGGGTGCGCGAGATCCGTTTGACTTTCAACACTGGTTTGAACTGCACCTATCCTGTTCGATTTGTGGGAAGAGAATGTGTCAAAGCTTATGAAATTTACGCGCGACATGAAGGGATATGGGAAAAGGTTGCTGATGAGCGGGAAAATCTTTTTCGCCGGCGAATCCATCGGATGGATTGTCAGACGGATCGTCTTCGTATCCGGATTTTGGCGACGCATGGCGAGCCTCAAGCGGAGGTTGCGGAGGTTCGAATTTATTAACGGGCTGGAAGGTGTCGGCAAAAATCATGTTTTGATGGGGAGGGCTTTCAACACCACCAGATAAAATTGTCGTCATGCGGTGGAAGTCTGTGTTGCTGTTCAGGCATGCCGAATCCCGGGTTGTTTTGTCCGGCGGGGCGGGCATGGCCCCGAGAAAGGGGGCAGTCCGGAATGGCGCTTAGTTAGAGCTTGTCCGCATGCGAGAGATGAGAGGAGAAAATTCAAAAAAAGGAGGGGCAAACCAGATCAAAAATGCCGACAAATCAGTTCCCGTTTATCACGACAATGAAGATTCCTGGCGTTGGGCTGACGTTGTTGGTCGGTTTGTTGCTGCAGTTTTCGCTAAGGGCGCAAGAGGAATCACGCGCCGAACCGCCGTCTCCGATCAGCTTCGTGGCGAGCCGCATCTCACAACACTATCATTCGATATTAAATGTGATTGTGAACACGCCGTTTGAACCCAAGGCCGCCTTGCCGCTGGAGGAGATACCGAGCTTTGAACTTGCATTAAAAAGATTTGCCAACATGGTTTCGGGGTACGACTTAATCCAGATTGGCGGATCCCGGGTTCTTTTACCTCCGATGTTTCCGCGGTGGTACGATTTGAGGTCAAGGACAAGGCTGCTGCAGGCAGTCATTAGCAGCGTCGATCGGCAGAGTGTGCGACAGACGTTCCCGTGGAAGGATATCGGAGCAAAGCTTAGTCCCATTAGCGGATCGGGGAACGTTAAACCCAGTTCTCTTCGATGCTGCAAAAGATTTGGCTTCTATGTTGCGTGGTTTGCGTAAGGAAATTATTCCAAATTTTAAGTTGTCTCCCCCACCTGTGATTAATGTTTTTCCGCCAATCCGTCCAAAAGGAGAGCCGGTTGCAGCGGGAATGGAGTAAGCGTCAGGCGAAGCCTTTCAATTACCCACAAATCTTTCGCTCAGACTCTCATCGGTTTCCTCCTTTCTTTGATCGTCTAACAGTCATTGTCCAAGGCGCGTCGGCTAGGGATGCGCGGATCAATTTCTGGATCTGTCGCTGGAGCTTACGAAAGTTTTGAATTCGCCGTCGACACTCCACTGCCATTTCCCTGCTGATAGTTTTTGTGGTTCTTGTTTCGCCGATGAAACCGGTCCAACGGTAATAGGTACCGTGTAAACGCGGTGGTTTTGCCCTGCAGACACAGTTGGGCTTTCCACATCGGCTCCTTGCAGTTGAAACGCTGCCCGGCAAGACTGGTCCAATGAAAGATAAATGTTGTTTCATGCAGACATCCTAATGTAGTATGACATTAGGATGCAAGTCCAATCTGCAAATTCACACATGGAGGAGAGATGAAACGACAGAACGAACAAAACACTTCTTGGATCGATTCGGAACTCGCTGGATGCAAGTTTGCGGACCTCCGCCTGGAAAAGAGATTCAGGGCCTTGGTCGAATGTCTCTCGGAAGGAGTCGGCAAGAGCATCCCTATGGCCTGTCAGATTGGGCCAGGACAAAGGCTGCTTATCGTTTCTTTGCAAACAAGCGGATCAGCGAAGCCGATATTTTATCCGGCCACTTCCAAGCAACCGCCCAACGTGTGGCCGCGACAGAGGGAAGGATTCCCTTCATCCATTCGGCCATCCGCATCCGTTTAAAAAAGGCGTGGATCGCATTTTTTCAGACACCCTCACAATGGCGCTTTCAAAACTCGCGTAAAAACCCGTCAACATGCTGCTTTGGCTGCATCCATCCAAGGCTTGATCCAGATGGGGTGGCTGGCATGCAGACTATTGGACTGTTAGAAATTGAGGCGGAATAACGGCGGGTCAGATGACATCCAGACCTTTGATGCCGAAATGGGGCGCGGCCTTGAGAAGATGAACGTCGTTGGAATAAATGGCTTGAAAACCGTTCAAGGCCGCGCAGGCCAGGTGAATGGCGTCGCCTGTGCGCAGAAAGATTTTTGGCGACGCCGCCAGATATTGGGCGGCAAGGCGCGAGACAAGAACTGGCGAATAGGGCAGCCAGGTAAAACCTCCATGGTTGCAATCCTCCTCGAATTGTTCCATGAGGATGCGGAAGGTTTTTGACGAAGCATGGCCATCCCGGTATTTCCGGTGCAGGGCGGCGATGGTTTCGACGCGTCCGTGGAGGCAACAGGCAACATGGTCGGTGGCCGCCAGTTCGCGCACGGTCATCCATCCCGGATCGGCCCAGTAAAGGCGGACAATATAGCTGGTGTCAAAGTAGATCATCGCCCGTTCCGGTCATCGGAGATGACTTGGGTGCCATCCGAACCGCCCCGTTCAGTCCTGGTTTTGACAAGCTGTTGAAACGCGGGGATGAGTTTGCGCTGGCGAAAATACGGCGTGGGACGGGGAGCTGAGCAGGGCACGATTTTTGCGATGGGATGCCCCCGGTCGCTGATGTGAATTTCACCTTGCTCCGCGCTTAACCGGACCCATTTCCCGGTTTTTTGGTGGAGATCGCGGATGGTGATGGTTTTCATGTGTAACAATGTGTCACATGGTTTGAGGATTGTCAAGACACCAGAACGACGCCGGTTCAGGTCTTTTGGGACATCTGGGCGAGGGTATCCGGCGAGGCGGGAGTCAAGACGTGCCATTGTTGTCGCGGATGATTGTTTCGGGGACGGTCATGATCGAGCTGGATTCCCGTTTTCACGGGAATGACGGAGGGGGGGCATGGCGCCGGGGTCCGGGGGGGCAGTTTATTGAGTCCTGAAGCGAATGGTTGAACATCGATGAACAGGATGGACAGGATGGTTGATTTTGAATGCCCTTGCATTGCATGGACTGCCAATGGACGGTGATCGGTTTATAGGCATGACGCCGCTGCCACTTTATTTCGTCGCCGAGGGGCCTGGTCCCGTTTTAATGCGTTTGCTCTGAGAAGACCGTTAATAATGTTGACTTTGGAATCACCTTCCGATTATAAAGTGCATTGTATGTTTAGCCGATGGATTGAGTCGGAGATTTTGAGGAAACTGGCGTCGCCCTATGTGCAGATCATGTTTGGGGCGCGGCAGACGGGGAAATCCACGTTGTTGCGGAAGCTGATTCCAAAGGCGGCCATAGGGTTGGATTTCTCGGACCCGAGGCAACGGGGAGTGTATCTGAAAGACCCGGGGCAACTGATCCCGCAATGCCTCGGACTGCCGAAGTCGAAATCCCCATTGTTTGTGGTGATCGACGAGGCGCAGGCGGTGCCTCCCATTTTTGACGCCGTGCAACATCTTTACGACAACGATAAGAATCGCTGGCGTTTTGTGATTTGCGGAAGTTCGGCGCGGAAGTTGAGGACGACTGGCGCCAACTTGCTGCCGGGCCGCGCGCTGCTGCATCATCTCTATCCATTGATTTTGCCCGAGCGTCCCTTGCCGGAAACGGGAAGCCTGGCCTATGCGGCAAAATCGGTGTTGCCGTTGCCGCGTTGCGGTGGGGCTGGAAAGTCCCCTTTGTTTCCGCCGACGAACTTGGTGGAGAGAATGACGTTTGGCGAGTTGCCCGGCCTTGCCACGGCAGCGCCGGGGCGGCGGGCGGATTTGTTGAATGCCTATTGTCTCGTGTATCTGGCGGAGGAACTGCGCCGTGAGGCGCTGGTCAAGGATTGGGCGGCTTTTTCACGATTCTTGCAATTGGCGGCGGTGGAGGCGGGACAAATTCTTAATTACGCGAAAATTTCCAAGGATGCCGGAGTGTCGCAGCCCACGGTGAAGAGCTATTACCAGTTGTTGGAGGATATGTTCATTGCGTTTCGGTTGCCTGCTTTTTCGCGCAGCAGCCGCAAGAACCTGTTGTCGACGGACCGGTTCTTTTTCTTTGATTTGGGGGTGAGGCATGCGGCGGCAGAGTTGCCCTTGACGGAAGCCACCGTGTTGGCGAATCCGGGGCCGGTGTTTGAACAGTGGGTGGGCATCGAATTGTGGAAACGGCTGAAATATCTTGGCTCGGGACGGTTGCATTACTTCCGCACCAAAGGGGGCGCGGAGGTGGATTTTATCATCGAGCGGGAAAACAAGCTCACTCCTGTGGAGGTGAAGTGGTGCGAAAATCCCGACTTGCAGGATGCCCGGCATTTGCTGGCATTTTTGGATGAGCATCCGAGGTCGGCAACCCACGGATTCATTATTTGCCGATGCCCGCGTCCAATGCAATTGCATGAAAAAGTGACGGCGTTGCCGTGGTTTTGCTTGTGAGGGAGCCAGATCGGGGTCACCCATGACTCTCAACTCTTAACATGCGCCGATACCGCTCCATTTTTCGCCGGAGAGATTGATCTGTTTTTGTCCGTTCCTCCAATCGGCGGATCATCATTCCCACCGCGGCTCCACGGCTGCGATGTCCCAATTCACGCCCCACATCAACGGCCCGTTCCCCGTCCAGGCGGACTCGCAGCCAGATTTTTAAGGACATGTCCGGCTCTTTGGCCAGCAGCGTGTTTTGTCGTGCTTTTTGCCGCTCGTCGTTATCCCATCTTTCGAGCCATGCGGTCTCCTCAATCCCCTTTTTGCCCGATAGGATATGCTCTACCCGCTCCAATATTTCCGGACCGCCCAGCACCAATCCATGTTGAAGGTTGTCCCACGGCCTGGACAGCTTGTCTCCAAAAAGCGAATGCATGCGTTGGACATATTCGCGTTGCCCGATCCGGCGGTTTCGTCCGAAGTAACTCAGCCAGTTCAGATTCAACCACTTTGGCGCGCGATCCAGTCCGGCATATGCCCGGTGGCTGCTCCAAGGATAGAACGTCAGTTTCGATTCCCGTTCTGGGGGGAGGGGATCTCCGGGTTCGAGTTCCATGCGGACCGGATTCAAATGGACATACTCCACCAATGCCCGGGCATGTTCGTCCGCTTCCACCAAATGCGCCTTGAACCGGCCCTGAAAAAGATGGCCGTTGCGATGGTGCCGCCGGTTGAATCGAACGGTGTAGGTTGTTTGCAGCCAGCCCAAGGCGCGGCTGAGATTGCCTCGCGGTGTTTCGAGGATCAGATGGTAATGATTGCCCATCAGGCAATATCCATAAAGGATTACGGCAAATCGTTCGACCATCTCGGCCAGGGTGGTCAGGAAGATTGAGCGGTCCAGTTCCGTGTGAAAAATGGCGCGCCGTTCATTCCCCCGGGCCGTGATGTGGTAGATTGCCCCTTCAAATTCAATGCGGATGGGTCGGGCCATGGCATGACTCTGTCAGCCCCTGTTGGGGAAGTCAGATGTTAAGTGTTGAGAGTTGACCCCCATTTGTTTTTTTTGGAGCGTTTGTGCAAAGAGCATGTGGGGATGGGGTTGATTTTTGAGTTGCGTCAAGTGTCCAATGGGATGTTTGCATGCGCAGACAAGGGAAAATTTGAAAAAAACAAAAACTATTTGAAGTTTCGCCCAACAACAAGGGATGGCGGACCAAACGGGGGTCAACGCTCAACTCTTAACAGAACTGGTTTATCTTTTGATGGGTTGGACGTTCAGCTGATTGTCGGATCATCATTCCCCGCGTGGTTCGGAGGTTGTGGTGTTTTACTTTTCGTCCCGGCGCCCAAACGGATTAGAGGTCAATTTTTATTTGGATGTCCGTTTTTTTTGCCCATTTCAAGGTGTGTCGAATGGGCTGTGTTGTTCCGCGTCTTGGTTTGGTCTTTGATGAAGGAGCGGGGATGTTAAGAGTTGAGAGTTGACCCCGGTTTGGTTGGGCGGGGGGTGCAGGTTGGCCATGCGGGATGGGTGCAGAGTTCCGGGTTGACGGGACGGCTTAAAAGGCTCAGGGTGGAGGGGTTATGTTGGGCCAGAGGAGGCAGGCGACAGGATGGGGCGGCGGGAGGTTCCCGTCAGGGGCTGGTTTGCGTCTTGGGAATGAACCGGGGCAAAACGCGGGAACATGGCCCCAAGCCCTGATTTCAACGGCAACCTCACCCGGCTTCCCATCCGGTCCGGCCCGCCCTTGCCCGGCGGCGAAAGGAGTTTGCGGGTGGATGTCCTCATTGTTGTTGCTGGGGGTGGCGTTTGATGTGGAGCGTGGCGGTAGTGGATGAAAGGTGAAGATAATTGGGTGTAGATAATTGGGTTGACATTTTTTGGATTCCAATCTATCGGTTAGAATTCAAATCCATGTACATAAACATACCGCAGCATCAGCAATCTCGAACCGTAGTTATCTTGTAACAGCTATACTGTCCGGATATCCCTCATGCTTGAATTTCCAACAACTGAAGTAAAACTATGCCAAACGTCATTTCTCAAATTGCGACGCAACTACCACAGCCAGCACTGTCACAACCAGTTCATGATGCAAGCGAGTCGTTGCGTGGTCTGGTCGAATCGAACGCTTATGTTGGAGAGGTTGTGTCGCTCGGCTACAATGAAGCCATTCTACAAATTCACGATTTTCATCGGCAACAAGTCGGTGGAATTCCGGCGTTGTGTTTTCTCCTCGCTTCCCGGGTGAACCCGGAAGTGACACCCGACGCGCGAGCCGAGGATGCATCAGTAATTCTGCTGCGGGTCATGGATCATGCCGATCTCCCAAATGCTGAAGAAGCCAAACGAGTTCGTGTTGAAAACGCACAGCGTGTGAGTGGCGAAGTGGGGGTGAATTGGGATGACCGTTCTGTGATGGACGCGACTACCCATCATCTGTTGAGCTACGCTGGCGTGCGATGTCGTGTGATAGGGACGTTCTACATGACGGACTCTGGAAATGACGCTGCTCCTAATTGGCAACTATGCTTTGGATCAGACATCAGCAACTATTACCCAAACCGTGGCTTAAAAGTCTTCAAGCCACGCGCCGGAGTTTTGGCTCGAATTGTTAATTTCCGTGACCCGACAATCTTTGCCGGAGCTCAAATTCCCATGGTGTATATCGGCCATGTTCGTTATGCATCAACCAATCGGCGGTTTCAACAAGTGGCCGGCGTTCCCGTATCCATCACCCCAACGGACCTGCTGGGACAAAAGACGGCTTTGTTTGGCATGACACGCACCGGAAAATCCAATACCACTAAAATTATTCTAAAGGCAATCTTCGCACTTCGCTGGGCTGCTGCCGATGCTCAGCGAATTGGTCAGCTTGTCTTTGATCCTAATGGTGAATACGCGAATGAGAATGTCCAGGATGCGGCAACACACGGCGACAATCCAGAGGCCATTAAGAATATATGGAAATCTGCTCCAGTGGCACAACAGCAAACGCTTCAGAGTGACGTGGTAACTTATGGCATCTCGACACATCCGTGCGATCCAAGCCGAAATTTGATGCTATTAAATTTCTATCTCGACCAAAACCTGCAAACAGGAAAGGAGATTATTGATGGTTTTCTAGCGAATGACACAACGAAGTTTATTTCAAACTTTCGCGATGTCGTGTTTGAACAACCTGAACCAACGGATCGGTCTGCAATCACGCGTTTTAATCGCCGCGTGCTGTTCTATCGAGCTTTACTGTTCAAGGCTGGTTACACGCCGCCAAATAACCTTTCACCGCAAACGCGCGGTCTATTTAACCAAGATCTATTGACTGCGATGCGAAACAAAAAAGGAGAAGATCCTCAAAAATACACGAACTGCGCAGAGATGTTGAGCAAGGGCCAGCCAACATGGGGAGAAATTGCTCAGTGCGGTTCAATCCTACGGGATTTTATCAAGGATACAGACTCAGGATTCGCCCAGTTTGACGCAAGTTATGTTCAAAGCCATAGCAGCGGGTCATGGGCCGACGATGATCTCCGGAAAATTCTTGAATTATTTGCCTATCCGAATGGCTCCCGACAAATCGGCCGAGTAAAAGACCGACACACGCCAAGCACAACATCTGATTATGCTGATGACATTTATGAACACTTGCGGCAGGGGCGTCTCGTGATCGTCGATCAGTCGAGCGGTGACGCGGAGATCAACAAGGCTGCAGCGGATCGCGTGATTCAGAAGATTTTTGACCGAAATAAAGACCTGTTTCGGCAAGGTCAACATCCCCCACAGATTCTCACCTATGTCGAAGAAGCTCATAATATCCTGCCTCCATCAAAAGAAGATGACTTGAGAGACATTTGGGTTCGCACAGCGAAGGAAGGCGCAAAGTATCGGATTGGTCTCGTGTATGCGACGCAAGAGGTGTCTTCTATTCAGAAAAACATCCTTCGAAACACGGCAAACTGGTTCATCGGACACCTGAATAATACGGATGAAACTCGAGAGCTTCGAAAATTCTATGACTTTGCTGATTTCGAGAACAGTATCCTGCGAGCGCAAGACCGTGGGTTTATCCGGATGAAGACACTATCAAATCCCTATGTCGTTCCGATCCAAGTTGATCGCTTCACTATCACAACCGCCTGAGAATCATGCCATACGAAGGGGAATACGCCCATTACCAGCCGTTAAAACGCATCGTCGAATCTGAGCGAGTTCAACAACTGCTCAGGCGATCTCGCGTGCTTGACACGTCCACCCTAACGCAACAGGCGATGCCCAAGGCTCCACCAGCAGCCTGTTCGATGCTGCCCTCGCTTGTGTTGGCCATAGATGGCAGCCATACTGAGGTTGAAGTTCGCAATGGTTATCCTGGTGCAAAGATTGGCTATTGTTCAGTGGCGTCGGTACTATTGAATCTTGCCGAGGTGGAACGATTAGATGTAAATAGACCCGTAGATCCAGTCGATTTCCGCCGTACGGAAGATCCATCATCAGACGCAAGTGCCTTACCAGGTTGCAATGTCATTACGCGCGATCACATATCGGCAAAAGACTCGTTCCGCGAAGCCCTGTTTGAACTGTTTCATGATGCAATAGTCGACGAAGAAGATAATACACGATTACTGGCTACTTATCAGGCGCTTCTCGCATTTAAACCAGCGGGCACTATTACCTGTCCTTATACACACTTGGGCTGTAATTGCGAAGTATCAATCGGAGCAAATCTCAGCACTTGTCCGTGTGAACGACGGAAACCTCTATTTCCAACTGATGCGCTACGCATCCATGAAAGATTTAATGATGATTCCGGGAGTAATGAGGAAGCTTTCGGGTATGTAAGGAGCATTTGGGAACATTTACTTTTGATTCACTTGTTGCGCTGCTTTGAACAGCGTAACTGGCTTGATCGTCTTGGCACGATTGCCTTTTTTCTTGATGGTCCCCTCGCAATATTTGGCCCCCCGGCATGGTTGAGTGCCGCGATAAGTCGTGAACTTCAGCGCCTGAACACCGTTGTTCGTGCAAAAACCGACAATGACATGATTATTGTTGGCATTGAAAAAACTGGAAATTTCGTGGCTCATTTTGAAGAGCTTGATAAGCGCGAGGATGGGGGTCAATACTTTCCGAACGGATCATATTACTTGCCAACGGATGGCTATATTAAAGAGCGAGTCATTTTTTCAGACAGTGCAAAACGTTATGGTGCCGATACGTATTTTGGACGGAAAGTTTTCTACAAGACAAAGAGCGGCGCTAGAATTGTAGCCAGCATCCCTTTTTTAACGCCTGAACAAGATTCGCTCGCAAGCGATGATCCAACACCTTATCCACAGTTCGGTACGATCTGTGCGCTGCTCGATAAGCTTGTAACCTCTCGCTTTCCAAATGCGCTCGCTCCGATTGTGAGCGCGCATGCACAGGCCTCTATTCCCCTACATTTAGGGCAGAAGGTTCTCAGACAACTCGCTCAAGCACTCGTACGTCGATGAAGCCAATTGAAATACAACAATCTCGTTATGGAACAGCAGCGAGTCGTTGGGCGGGTGTTGGCCCATATTATGCTATGTTTCCGACAAGCTTTGCAACTGCGGCAGTGAAAGAATACACGAAGCGTGGTGACTGCGTGTTTGATCCGTTTGCTGGTCGTGCTACATCTTTATTTGCCGCCTCATCCGAAGGTCGTGTCGGTCTAGGTATTGAAATTAACCCTGTTGGCTGGGTCTACGGAAAAGCAAAACTTCAAACAGCTAGGTACAAAGAAGTGGAAGAACGAATCTGCTGGCTGGGTAAGAAGGCTAGGAATTATCAGGTTTCCGCAAAGGAACTGCCTCAATTTTTTCATTATTGTTATTGTCCTAAGGTTCAAGAATTTCTCTTGGCGGCACGTAGTCTGCTTGATTGGAGGCGGTCAAAAACCGACTGGACAACAATGGCGTTGCTTATGATTGATCTGCACGGAAAACGTGAAAGTGCATTGTCAAATCAAATGCGACAGACAAAAGCATTGTCTCCTCAGTATGCAATTAACTGGTGGAAAACGCGAGATCTTGATCCGCCAGAGCGTGATCCAGTTGCATTCATGCTTAAAAAAATAGAATGGCGATATGCAAAGGGCTGCTTAGATTCTGGTTTTGGACATATTTATTTAGGTGACTGTCAGCCCATTCTGACTCGATGGAAGGATCGATTTCTGGAAAATAAAGTGAAACTTCTTCTAACTTCTCCGCCGTATTACGGTGTGACAAATTATTTTTATGATCAATGGCTGCGGCTATGGTTGCTCGGGGGGGCAGAAAATCCTCGGAGTGCCGTTGATTCTTGTAAACGAAAGTTTGAGAATAAACAGTACTATATTAGAATGTTGCGTCAAGTTTTTATAAATTCAAAGCCGCTTCTGAAACGAAATGCTGTCATTCACGTGAGAACTGATGCTCGCCAGTTTACGAGAGAGACCACAATCGAAGCGCTTGAGTCTGCATTTCCTGGAAAGAAGTTGAAAAGTGAGAAACATTCAATGCCAGATTTTACGCAAACGGTACTCTTCGATTCCAAACTGGTGGCGAAAGGCGAAATTGATTTCGTGATGTGGTAAAGATTCGTGGTTGCTACCCTGCTTCCCGTTTTTTTGCAAGGTAAGTGTCGTTCAACACATCCCCTTGACAGGTCGTAAGTCTCGGAGATGACAGAGATACGAGATCTACGATGTGGCAGAACGACGCCGGTTCAGGACATTTGGGCGAGGGTATCCGGTGAGGCGGGAGTCAAGGCGTGTCATTGTTGTCGCGGATGATTGTTTCGGGGACGGTCATGATCGGGCTGGATTCCCGTTTTCACGGGAATGACGGTGGGGGCGGGTTGTTACGGTTGGTCAAATGCCGCCATTTCGACCGTCGGCGTTTTTTATAATTTATGGGTGAATGCCATCCAAAGGGCGATTCCCCATAGGATGATGCCGAGGGCGGTTGAGATTTTTGCCGGGACGTATCTGGCCCAGAGGGATACGAGAAGAATGAAAGTTAATGCGAACCCCATGATATAGAGCCAGATGCCCACAGATCCGACGTTGGAGGAAAGAGGAAAGCTAAAATGGGCAAATGAAAACATTAAAATGGGGATGAAAACAAAGCATCCTCCGTACCATCGTCGTTCGGCGGCGGTTGATTTTCGAAAACGTTCGCCGGATGCCAGGCGGGCTAGAAAAAACGAGAGCCAGTCCATGGGGGAAAGATTTCAGGGCAAGATAGCCGATGGGGGGGGAGGGGGTCAATGGCGTCCGCATTTTTTCCTATGCCGGAAAAAGGGGCTGAGGGGAGGAATAGGATTGAGGCTCGGCGCAGGCGTTTTTTTTGCCACGGAAGCCCCATGGAATTCACTCTTGTGCGATGGGGAAAGAGGTTGATACGACTGGATTCCCGCTTTCGAGGGAATGACGGAGGGGGCATGGCGACGGGGTTCGGGGTGTAGTTTATTGAGTCCTGAAGCGATTGGTTGAACATCGATGAACAGGATGGATAGGATGGTTGATTTTGAATGGGGTGGGGTTGGGAGTCGATCAGATGAGGGCCCGTGATGTTTGGCCTTGAATTGTTCTGAACGGCGATGAAGTTTTGCAGAACAGGAAGGGGTGTGATTCTGTGTTATCGCGGTTGGGCGCCTGCCGGGACGGCAGGTTGAAGGCATTTTTCCATTTTCGTGCCAATATCCATAGCCGAACCATACCCTAGAGCAATGGCGCCTGCCAGCACGCAAACTGTCACGAGCGATTTGACGGCGCATTCGCTTTCGGGGATGTTGTTGAATCCCTGTCTGTATTTTACGATGATTTTTGCCCCTTTCCCAATCCATATCCAGCCGAGCATGAGCCCCCACAGAAGGATCAGAATCGTCCATGATGCCAGCACCGTTGGATCCTGGAATTTGCGTGAAAAAATGAAAAAAGGATGATGATGTCCGCCGAGAAATTGCACCAGGCCCATCAATAGGCAGGGGATGCTGAAACCCAAGAAGATGCCGATTGTTAATTTTCTGATTTCCGCTTTGGTGGACGGATTTTGGCTGATATGTGCGGACAGCCGATGGTTAAAAATTGCAGCATTTATCAACCCTGCCAAAATCCCAAGAAGCCAAAAAAGGATCGAGAAAATCATTCACTGCCTCCCATAATTTTTCGGAAATAATTTTCCATTGTTGCGCATGAGTGTTGATCAAAAATTTTTAGCCGCGGAGCCCCGTGCGATTGGATTGATCTTTTTTCAGCGATCAGCGGTTGGGGTGTTCACTTGAGACTGGATTTTATGTGATTTCCTTAAAATGTTTCTCTTTTCCAGCCAGTCATTCAAGTTGCGTTTGGATGAGGCGGTTAATTTTCGGTCGCCAAAGGGAGCTCCTTCGATCCGGATTCGTTCGTAATGATGAAGGCTGAACGAGCATAGAAGGTGGTCCTTGTCGAACAAGTCGAAGGTCATGTCGCCGCAACACATGCACTGTTCTCCCGCGCTCAATCCAAAGGCCAGGCATTTCGTAAGCGAAAGAATTTCTTTTGGATCATCCGTTTGAAACAATGTCTTTTCACGTTTTGAATCGCGATGGCAATTGCCTCCGGTCCGCACCGTCAAACGGGAGGAATGTTCGATTTGTTCGCGAAGATGAAGGGTTCCTCTCCAGGCAAAAAAAGAGGCTGCGCAAAATGCGGAAATCACAATCGCAAAGGTCAGGCCGGTGGCGATTTTTATGATGCGTTTTCCGGTATGATGCGCTTTCAGGAATTGGGTGAAGGCGCCCTTGGTGTGGAATTCGTTTCTTTTTCTGCGGATATTGGCGAATTGCAGGCAGGCCAACAGCAATAAAGCCATGCTGGTCAAAACCAATAAAACGCTCCAGAGGACAAGGCTTGCGACTAGATAAAACGTGAATGGCATTTTGGGCCGCTTGTTTCATGATGATATAGAAGCGCGAAGGGGGGCGCATGGCAGCTCCGTCGGGTTTTTCGGGTGGGTTTTAACCTGATGTGAGGGGATCCCCGGTCATGAGGCTGCGCAGGTGATCAGTTTAGGTGGAGGGAGGGCATGGAAATCTGTTTGGCGT